>ONQD01000037.1 GCA_900319865.1 uncultured Bacteroidales bacterium
TTCATCGTTTAACTGGCTTTTGAGGGTGTCTATTTTATGACGGAGGCGGTAGAATTTTTGTTTTACAGCGGCTTCGGTGGTGGAGAGGGTTTCGGCGATTTCGCTGTTGGAGAGGCCGTCGAGGCGAAGGTAGAGGAAGGAGCGGTCGTCGGGGTCGAGAGCAGAGATGAGGCGGTAGTAGTCGGGAGGGGCAGCGGAGGCTTCGTCGGCGATGGAGTCGTACATCCAATCTTCGAAGGGTACGAAAGAGGGTTTTCGTTTCTGGTGTCGAATCTCGGTGACGGCGGTGTTGAGAGCAATGCGACGCACCCAAGTGTTGGTGGAGCATTTATGACGGAAGGATGGCCAAGATTCCCAAAGGGCAGCGGCGATTTCTTGGTAGAGGTCGCGGATGCTGTCGGGCTGTCGGTCGGTGAAGTGGAAGCAGATTTGGAAGATGGTGCGCTGGCTGTTGGTGAACATTTCAAGGAACTCGCTGTATTCTTCTTCGTGTTTGCCACGGACTTCATCAGGGCTGGAGAGGTGTCCGATACCGGGCAGCGTCGGTTGGTCGGGGCAATGCGAGTTGTGTTGCACTGCTTCGGACTTATGCGGCGTCGCATCTGCAGCGTGGTATGGCCCGTGGCGATGTTTCATATGTACATATTAGGTGTTGCGGAGACGGGTTGTCGGGCGGGCAAATCCGTCCCCGTTTGCTATATTAGACGCAAAAATACGAAAAAGTAACGGTTGAGATGAAAATTTTTTTTGAGATTTTTTGGATGTGGGTGATTGAGAGGGGGTTGGGGAGAATTGAGAATTGAATGTGACAGATATGAGCGAGATGTTCCATACATGTTGGAGCCTGACGAGCTTGGATCTCTCCAATTTCAACACCGAAAAGGTGACGTACATGAACTATATGTTTTATAATTGCACAAACATGACAAACTTGAATCTCTCTCATTTTGACATGAGTGGCGTGTCCAATAAACTAGGCGTGTGCCTTGGCCTCTCCACCGAATCCGGTGCCTGTACCATCACGTGCCCGACAGCAGTGCGGACAGCCTTGGAAAACGGGACAGGCCTGCCCACTTCCGGGGTTGTCTTCACCTGGGTGACACCGTGAAGTTGACAATGAAACACATCAACATTCCGCCCCCACCACATTCAGGATGCAATGCCCTCTCATCTTCTGAGCCTATACGAAAGCTCCTTCGAATTGCCGCAGCAGTCGGTAAGGAATATTCTAAGGTCGATGTTTTGCTCTTTGCTGTCTATCTGATTAAGATTTATCGTGAGCAAGGCATTCTTGCCGTCAAACTCGGCCAACACCCACTCCCCGTTGATAAAGCAACGGTATTCGCGCACTCCCGACAAGTTGTCGCCCATCTTCATCCGCAGTACTGAGGCACTGACTTTTCCATTCTGTTTAAAGTTGAGCGGTTTGATATATGGAGCCGCCGTATCGCAGGCCACCACAAATGTGCCGAACACACGCACATCGGCCTCCAGCCATCGGCCTGGTTTCCCCTCTATCTTACGCTCCACCACACGGGAAGGAAGTGCCGAGAGTTTGTCGTTTTTGAGGGTACAAAGCACCAGCTGCTCCGGCTCGTATCCCACCACCAACGGTACACGCAGCTGATAAGTGCGATGGGGAGGATAAGGGCTCTGCCAAGGCTTTACGGTATAGATAGGCGAAATATACCGGCGGTCTTTCAATATGCCATGCACCAACAAGTCGTCATAATAAACCATACCCGCCGGCATGTCGATTTGATAGTCGCCCCGACTGAGGTTGAAAGGCCATCTTACCTGCAAACTATCAGTGAAAAGATTATAGGACACATGCTCCGGTATTGTGTGCATCGGCACCAGTTTCTCAAGGCTGTTGCGCACATAGAAAGAACGCACCGTTTGATTGCCGTTGTAGTCCGACACTGCCACGGTGATACGGTGAAGTGAAGTGTCCGTCTCCACAAATCCGATACTCCCGTCGCCATAAGTGCGGGCGGGTCGCATAGGGTCGCCGGGCAGCCGGCGTGTAATGATATAAGGCTTGCGGGTAGCCAGATAATAGTCGTAGTCCAGCTGGGCATTCACCGCACGGCTGTCGCCAAATGTAATTTTCTCTAAATTGTATTGGAAAAAAGGTCGTCCGTCCACCCAAATGTCAATACGCTCGTATCCATTACTCATCGTCGAACCCTCGGAACGGTCAGCGGCATACACGCCCACATAAAAGCGTCCCAATATGGCTATGGGGTTTTCTACAGTGCCCAGTCGGGAGGACTTTGTGCCGAGATCTACCTGAAAAGGTTTTTCGCCGTGGTCAATGCGGCATTTGCTGTCAACTGGCAACAACCGGATGCCTCGGAGCGAGGGGGCAATCGTGTCGTTGAGGGTTATCCCGTATTTCAATGGATTGAGCGTTTGCTGGGTACGTGTATTGCGCACCTCATAGTGCAGATGCGGCCCGCCACTCATGCCCGAATTGCCGGCATAAGCTATCAACTCCCCCTTCTTGACCGGCAACACACCCTCGGCCACAGTGGTGTCGAATGTATAGCACTGGTGCTCGGCTTGAAAGCGGCGCACATATCTTGCGATGTCGCCATGATACCCGTCAAGATGCAGATAAACCGTCGTAATATTGCCAGCATGGTTGATATACAACATTTTCCCACCGTCATAGGCAGATATGCGCAGACGCGACACATAACCGTCGGCCGGAGCATATACCGGGGTGCCAACACCCTCGTCACCCCCAATACGGAGGTCGAGACCTCCATGAAAATGGTTGGTGCGTATTTCGCCGAAAGTGCCCGACGGGGCCGCCGGCAACTTCAACGGACTTGACATCTGGGGCGGCTGAAGCGTCTGTGCCGGCAACAGAAAACTGAAGCAGATATAAAACAAATACAATAATGAACGTATGGAAGACATGGCGGTAGGATTTTGATTATACATTGGAAATTGACATTAACTCGCGGGCCGTTTGCAAGGCGGCAAGTGTGGGAGGATTGGAAGAAAGCATAACGGCTATTTCGTTGACACGCTCGTCGGAGTCCAGTTCGCGTATGCGCGACACCGTGCGGTCAGCCTCAATACCTTTGGCCACCTTCAAATGTTGGTCGGCCTTGGCAGCTATTTGAGGCAGATGGGTAATGGCTATCACCTGCATGTGGGCAGCCATGAGACGCATTATATTGCCCACCGATACCGAGATATCGCCCGACACACCGGTATCAATCTCATCAAAAATGATAGTAGGCAGGAGACTGCGCTGCGTAACCACCGACTTCACCGCCAACATGAGGCGCGAAAGTTCACCACCCGACGCCACGTCAGCCAACGGCCGTAGCGTGCCGCCCGAGTTAGCATTGAACAGCAGGTGCACATCGTCGTGACCCATAGGGGTATAGTCAGCTGACGGGTCAATCTGCACCACAATCTGCGCCGACGACATGCCCAATTGCCCCAGTACCGGCAACAGGCTCTTTTCGAGCAGTGTCCCGGCCTTGCGGCGCTTGGCGGTGAGTTGTTCGGCCGCTTTCTGCATCTGTTCGAATGCACGGTCCACCTGCTCCATTACTTCTCGAATCCGGTCGTCGAGGCTTTCAGCATCCTGTATCTGGCTTTCAAGTTGTCGGCGAATATCCAGCAAGGCGGCTATTGTATCGACTCCATGTTTCTTCTGTAGGCGGTATATAAGGTCAAGACGGTCTGTCACATAAGACTGCCGCTCGGGAGAAAACTGCAATTTGTCGTCAAGCCGCGCCACCTCAGAAAGTATATCCTGCAGCTCGATAATCGAGGAGTCGAGGCGTTGGTAGAGCGACTCTATCTCGTTGTGGTACGTGGCCACATGCGACAAACTGGCTCGTGCCAGCGACAGGCGCGACAAAGCACCGTCACCCTCATCGCCATCGCATGCCGACATGGCAGTGCCGAGTGCCTCTTTAATCGACTCGGTATGTTCCAGCAAGTGTGCTTCCTCCTCCAACTCCTGCTGCTCGCCGTCAACAAGAGCTGCAGCCGTCAATTCGTCAAAAAGGAAACGATTGTAATCGAGTACCTTTCCATTCTGGGTTTCTTCCGCAGTCAGCCGTTCCAATTCACGTTTCAAAGACATATAAAGCTGGTAGCTCTTTTGATAGTTATTAAGTGGCGAATCGGTGGTGAAGGTATCAAGAAGCTGGATCTGAAACGCACTGGTGGTGAGGGTGAGTGTTTGGTATTGTGAATGGATGTCGATGATATGCTGACCGAGTTCTTTGAGGAACTGGAGGTTGGCCGGAGAATCGTTGACGAAAGCTCGGCTTTTGCCCGAAGGGAGGATTTCTCGACGCAGAATCAGAGTGTCGTCGTAGTCGGCATCATATTGTTCGAAGAGAGGCTGGAGAGAAAGTGCAGAGATATTGAATGTGGCCTCGACGGCACATTTGTGTTCCTTGTCGGCCAGCACTTGGGTGTCGGCACGTTGACCCAACAGCAAACCCAAGGCACCAAGCAGGATGGACTTGCCGGCACCGGTTTCGCCCGTGATGGCCACAAAACCGTCGTGGAAGGAGATATCAGTTTCGCGGATAAGGGCATAGTTCTCGATATGAAGTGACTGCAACATGGTGTATCTTGTTTGTCGTGTTATATTAATTGTTAGGCAGTAGGGTTAGAGCAACATGGGGGCGATGCGCACCAAGGCATCGGCCAGGGCATCGATATCAGAGGTGCGGGTATAGCAAGCAAACGAGGCCCTGACGGTGCCCGGGATACCATAGCGGTCCATGATGGGTTGGGTGCAGTGGTGGCCGGTGCGGACTGCAATGCCGAGTTTGTCGAGCAAGGTGCCCACGTCGTAGGGATGGGCACCGCCCAGCAGGAAAGAGATAACGCCCACCTTGTGGGGTGCTGTGCCGTAGATACGGATGCCGGGAATGGCCGAGAGCCGCTGTGTGGCATATTCAAGCAGTTCTTCTTCATGCTTTCCGATATTCTCAATGCCTTGCTGCTGCATGAAGTCGATGGCGGCACCAAGACCCAGAACATCACCCACCGAGGGGGTGCCAGCCTCGAAACGGAAAGGGAGTTCGTTGTAGGTGGTGCGTTCGAAGGTGACAGTCTTTATCATCTCACCACCACCTTGATAAGGAGGAAGTTGGTTAAGTATCTCTTCGCGGCCGTACATTACTCCTACGCCCATAGGGGCGTACATCTTGTGGCCGGAGAAGCAATAGAAGTCGCAGCCTATCTCCTGCACATCGACAGCCATGTGGGCAACGGCCTGCGCGCCATCGATAAGAACGGGGACGCCATGGAGGTGCGCAATTTCAGTGATTTGCTTGACGGGGTTAACTGTGCCCAGGGTGTTGGACACATGATTGCAAGCCACGATGCGGGTATGGGGGGTGAAAAGCTGGCGATAAGCCTCAAGGTCGAGGACTCCCTCGTCGCTGAACGGTATGACCCTCAGGGAGGCTCCAGCACGCTCGCAGGCTAACTGCCAGGGTACTATGTTGGAGTGATGCTCCATGCCCGACACTATCACCTCGTCGCCCTGCCCAAGAAAGCGTTGTCCAAACGAGGAGGCTACCAGGTTGATGCTCTCGGTGGTGCCACGGGTAAAGACAATTTCGCAGCTTTGGCGGGCATTAACAAACTGGCACACCTGGGGGCGTACAGCCTCGTACTGCTCGGTGGCCTGCTCGGCCAGATAGTGTGCACCACGGTGAATATTGCTGTTCAGGGTGAGGTAATAGTTGGTGAGAGTGTCGATTACCTGCCGTGGCTTTTGAGTGGTGGCAGCGTTGTCGAGATAGACCAGTGGGTGGCCGTAGGCAGTGGTATTAAGTATGGGGAAATCCATGTTATTATTGTCTTTGGGGTGTTGGGATAATTATTACTGTTTTATTAAAAGTACGGGACGGCACAACCAAAGCAGTGGCCGCATCGTTGAATCATTTTCGATAAAGCAAATACATCACCACGAGCCCAATGGTGAGGAGGCCGAGGAAAATGAAGAAAGCCCAGCTGCAGCCCGGTTTGGGCAACGGGCGATCCTTGCGCATGAACAGGCACGCCATGTCGATTTTGCGGTCGGTGTCGGATTGGTTGTCGGGCATATCGTGGAGTATGTTTATTGTTTATTGTTTCTTCTTACGTTTCTTGACAATGGCACGAATCACAAAGAACAGCACCACAAGGGCAAGGAGCACAAGAATGATGACGGAGAGTTGGTGGCTGTATTTGGTGATGACAGAGATGTCGGCAGCCTGATAGGCCAGATAGCCCAAGAGGGCGAGAACACAATTCCAGAGGGCGGCACCAAGGAAGGTGTAGAGCGAGAATGAAGCGAAATTCATTTTGGACAGGCCTGCGGGGATGGAGATGAGCTGGCGGATAACAGGAATGAGCCTGCCCACCAGCGTGGAGACATTGCCATGATCATTGAAGTAGACTTCGGCACGTTCGACCTTGGCCCGGGAGAGTTGGAGCAGATGGCCAACCCTGCTTTCGGCAAAGGCATAGATGATGGGACGCCCAAGCCAACGCGAAAGGAAATAATTGATATAGGCACCGATAAGTGCTCCGAGAGTGCCCACGAGGACAATAATCCAAAGCGACATGCCGCTACGGGTGTCGGGATTGCTGGCCACGTATACAGCAGGAGGAATGACAACTTCGGACGGGAAGGGAATGAACGAGCTTTCGAGTGTCATGAGCAGCCCAACAGCCCAATAGTTCATGTGGGCATCGTACCATGTAAGGACGTCGGCCACAAAACCGGACGAGCTGTCGTCGCTGCCTCGCACCTGCTCGGCCACATTGTTCATGTCCTGATTGACGGGAGTCTGTGCAAAGGCAGCATGACATCCCATTAAGCAGAGGAGAAAAACAATAATCAATCTTTTCATATACAACTAATTTATTTCTTTAACATATTATTGACCGTATTGACCACCTCGGAGTCGAGAGCCATGTCGGGGTACGTAACGAGTAGCGTGCTCAGACTCTCAGGATAAATATATGCCATTTTGTAGATAGCATTGAACATACGGTTGCGGAGTCCCAACTTGAAATAGCAGTAGCAGAGGCGGGCAACGAAATGTTCGGGGAAGTCTGCCTCGGCACTTGCACTCTCGAGAAGGGCAACAGCTTTGGGGTAATTCTCTTTTTCAATATAGAGGTCGATGAGGGTGAGCCAAGGTTGGTCGTTGTCCGGGTAGAGGTCGATGACGCGGTAGTAGCACTCAATGGCATCGTCGAGATTGCCAAGATGTTGGTTGCACAAGCCCAAGTGGTACCATGATTCGGCATCGGAAGGGTCGTCGGTCACCACATGTTTGAAATAAGTGGAGGCCGTGTGGTAATTGTTCTGCTCCATGTAGATATAGCCGATACGGTAGAGCGCGGAAAGGCGTTCGGACTTGTCGGAGAAAGGGATGGACTCGTGGAGGGTGCGCACAGCGCGTGCGTAATCGCCAAGGTCTCGCCAAACATCGGAGAGTGTCAAATAAGTGTCGATATTGGACTCATCGGCAGCGAGAGAGTATTCGAAAGCATCGACGGCCTGTTGTAAGTGGCCTTCGAGGTAATATATTCGTCCCAGACAATACCAGCCTGCCGAGGAAAATGGATGCTCGGACACATGATTGTGGAAAAATTGCTCGGCACGCTCGAGTTTATGTTGTTCCTGCCAAATGTAGCAGAGGTTGTAAAGCGAACGGCTTTCGTCGGGGTTGTCTGCAATGGCTTTAAGATAGTACTCCACAGCCTTGTCGAAGTCCTTTTGCTTGTAATACTCGTCACCGATGTTGCTGTAAATGGCATCGAGATCATAGCCGTCCTTGGAGGCTTTAAGGTAGCAGGCCACTGCCTTGTCGGATTTACCCATCATGCTATAGAGAATGGCCATAGCAAACTGCACATCGGTATTTTGAGGATTTTCATCGACCAACTGGACAAGCAGGTTGTAGGCCGGCTCGAATTGGTTGGTGATGGTAAGCAGCTGGGCCCGACGCAACTTGATAGCTCTGTTGTTTGGGAAAAGCTGTTCGCCGTATTTAACCACAGCCTCCAATCCCTGCACATCATGCATCTCCAGGTAAAAATCAGCAATCACCTCAAGACTTTCAACATCCATAAAGGCCATATGGGTGTTGAGCTGGTTTTCGAAAGAGAGAACCAACTGGCGAACCTCGGGGTCGAAATTGTCAAAGCGGTCTTTTTTCATTAGAAGCTGAATCTAACTGTTATACCACCCTTGGTAGTGGAATTGGGATAGGAGTTGGAAATATAGGGAGTATTGATATTCGTTTGGAAGAAAGCACGGAGGGTGAGCGTGGTGGAGATAGCATATTCGCCCGACAGCTCGAGCATCCACACTTCACTGCCCGACGATATCTGGCTGATGTTCTGGTTGATTTTGCGGATGTTGGTCTTGTTGCTGTTGTAGGTGAGGTTAAGCTGCAACACGATGTCGCTCTTGAGATGATGAATGCTCTCGCCCACCTTGACATCGAAGGCCACATCCTTGAAACGGTAGCCGCCGCCAAAGGTGATTCCGTCGCGGGTGGTTTCGGTAAGCTGGTTGTTAGAGAAGCTGAGTCCCAGTGTGCGGTTTTTCTGTATGGAGACATTGAGCTGTATGCTATTGGTCATGCTCACAGCCAAGCGGACAAGGGGATTGAACTGTTCGCTGATTTGGACACCTTCCATACTGACCGGGGCCACAAAGTCGTCTGTGCCGTTGAGCACCGTCTCATGACCATAGTCATAGCCTTCGCGGCCAGAGATGGCGGCGTCGGTGAAGTAGTTGCCGATGGTGTAGGTAGAGGTGTATCTATGAGAAATGGAGATATTGTTGAACCACTTTTTGAGAGCCTTGATTTTATTGAGGCCGTTGTAGTTGACGCTCCAGTTGGGCAACGGTAGGCTGAGGAACGGCGAGAATCCGTAGGTGGAAGCATCCTTGCCCAAATAGGTGGAGAGGAAACTGGTGAGAAGTACCGTCTGCTGGTTGGCACCATAGCCGAAGGGGTAATAGTTGCCGTTCATGGTGTCCCGTATCAACTGGTCGCATCGGGGGTCGGAGTTCATGTGGGCCAAACGGTCGGCCACTATGGAGCGGTTGGCCAGGAAGGATTCGAACAACTCGTCGGAAGAGATGAACGAAGTGGCAAAAGCCCAACAGGAAGTAGAATAGTTGCCCGACATGGTGTAAGAGAGAGGACCGTTAACCTCCTGCCACTGGCTGAAGTATTTATAGTAATATTCTTCACGCGACTGGTTGTTCTGCGACGCGGTAATCTCAATTCGGAAGTCCTTGATTGGCTCCACCGAAGCCTGGAATGAGAGCTGGCGGTTCATCGTGTTTTGGTGGGCGGTATTGAGCAGCGAATCCTTACTGAGCAAATCCATACGCCGCAGGCGTTCCACCAAGCCGTCGTTGTATCCCATAACAAAGGCGGGACCAGGCATCCATCCGTTCTTTGTATCCATGCCCAAGATGTTGGCTGTACCCATGTAACCCGGAAGAATAGAGCCGGTAGAGTTGCTGTACTGGATGCCGAACGATTTGAGGCAGGTGACAAAGCGGATGCTGAAGTTGGCCACCTCGCCAAGGAATTCGGCTATCTGGGCACGGCGAACCGAATCGGGATTCTTGGCTCGAGCGATGGAATCCTGTTTTGCCTTTTCTCGTTCCTGGCGGGTCATGCGTTTGGGATCCTTGGGCGGGACGACGCTCTTCTGCTTGTAAGCATTCTTGATGAGGGGTATGCGGTTGTAGAGCGTTTGCATGGTGCCCGAAAGGGAAGCCTGGATTTGGGTGGCAGAGTTCAGGGTGCTACCCTGCGAGGCCAATGCCTGAGTGGTTCCCATGAAATTGTAGACGGTACGATATGAAATGGGCATACGCAGGAAGTCAAGGAACGGCAGCTTGCTGATAGGAACGTCCCATGTAACATTGACCGTTTGCTGGAAGTTTTGCATAGTGCCTCCGCTAGAGAACGAGCGCCAGATACTATCACGGCTGTCGCGTGTGTCAACTCGGCCTATGGGTTCGTCCACACGGGCATTGGCTGTGGCATTGTATTGCAGGTGGAGACTCTTGCTAATATCCCACTGCAGGCCGTATTCCCTGCGCCAGGTGAACTGTTTGAAATAAGTGGGTTTAATAATAACCAAAGCAGCTCCCTTGTTGCGCAGAAGGGTCTCTTCGTAGTCGCGGAACACTTCGGTGCTGAAAGTGATATTCTTGGGTTTGTAGTAGAGATTGAATTCTTTGATAAACTTTCCGTTCTTGCCATTGATAAACTTGGAGGACGATTTGGCGAAAGGAGCAAATAGGCCCGGATCGGACGGGACAAAGGAATAGGTGAAGCCGCCCCGGTGTTGGTCCTTGTTGTAGTAGGCTATTTCGTCGTCCGACGAGCGTTCGCCGCTATAGGCATACGAGAACGAGAAGTTTTCGAGATCGTAGAAATGAGGCTTTAATGAACTCTTTCCAACACGTTCTTTCCGCACATTAGTCAAGGTTATGTTGGTAGTGGTTTTGCGTTCCTGAACCATTGCACGGACACTGTCGCGGTCGGATAAAGTATGATAGGTTTTCAGGTCATCGCGCAGTCTGACATCGGGATCCAGCGGATTGTACTCGGGATTGCCCACCTGTTTGTTCCAATCAAGATAGAAAGGAATGCGGAAGCCCCAGTTTTCGGGCAAAAACTTGCCCAGCTCGAGGTCGAGGGTAGACTGCAGTTGCATAGTGTTGACCAACTCCAGAGAGGTGGGTTTCTCTTCAAGATTACCAAAGCCCGCCGAGCGGTAGGAGCCGTAGAGGGAGAGGTTGCCAAGATCGGCCAAATTGGTACGTGCCAAAGCCATAGCGGCAATACCGCCTCTGTTGTTGAAATCGGTGAGACGCATCTCGTTGATCCACACAATACACGATTTGGGAAGCATGTTGTTCCCGTCGTCAAGACTTTCCTTCTTGGGATTGCGCACACCCACCATAATCACCTTTACCTTTCCAAGATTGGGAGTTCCCAAAACAGTATACTTGTGGCCGTCCACGAATTCGCTATACAGCAACTGGCTGCTATACGAAAGGTCACCGCCACGAATGAGACGATTGCGGTTGGTTTTGATATCAACCAGCTTGGTGAGGTCTATCTCCACATTATTCTCCCGAGGCCAGATGGCGTAGGGGTCATCCCTGCCAATACCCCAATTGGTGAATTTCAGTGGTACCTCATATTCATAGTAATTGCTGGTATAGTCGCTGCCCAGACGGACAAAAAGCACCAAGTCGTCGTCCTCCATCTGAGCCATTTCCGTTTTCTTTTCTGCGTGGACGAACATCTTGAGTTTCCCATAGTTGCGAAGGTCGTATTGTGTACTGCGATATACGGCACGCGCATCACCAGAGGCCAAATCATTGATATCCAAAGAAAGAGCCTGCTCGTTCAAAAGAATAGAAGAAGAAGAGGAACTATACCAAGACTCTCTCTCGATGTCGGGGGGCAGGACATAGGGAACAGGATATCGGCTGCCGTTTTCTTCGATATTCACGGTGCTGATACTAAATGAGGTGTTGGCACCGATTCCTGTGGGGTAGTCGCCAGGCTGCAGAAGGTCTTCACTATACTTGCGCCAAGTGGAATAGACCAATTCCAGAGTGGCAAAACGCAGGATAATGGGTTCTTCGAAATCTTTCAGAAACATACGCATGAAGCGCACCGACTGGAAACCGTTGAGTTTACCAATCAGCTGTTCGTATTCACGAATAGGAATACGGAATTGGTACCATCTGCACGAAGTGGTTGAGCCATTGGCCAACATAATATTTTCGGCTTCTTGGATATCAACAATATGATTCTCCCCGATAACCATCTTCATGGGATCGAGCTCGATAACATACTGGTAATAGTTTTCACCCTCGCTTAAGGTATTGTCCTTGTTTATGTCCTCCACATTGGGGTAGGGACTTGCGGCAGTAGTATAGGTCTCAGTATTGTCGGCATCCACTTTAGAGTTGCCTTCTGGGTTGTTGTAATATTTATAGCGGTCGTTGATTTTGACATCAGCATTATCGTAGTCAGTGCCACGATAGTAGTGGAAATCGTCAGCCGAGGGGTCGGCAGAGGCCAATTGGTAGGCCTGCGACGAGGTGCCGTGCACCAATGCTATCTCGTTCAGGTAATCTTCAAAGAACGAGTGTTCATCGGTACTACCGAACGAGCTGCTCAAACCGTCGTAGCCAATATCCTGATACTTGCGGGAATATTCATTATTGTCGAATGCATTCACTATAGGTTGAGTATTGGGCACACGTCCCCAGATGGTGGTATCTACGCCTCTGATTTCCTCGCTTGTGGGCAAACCGTTCTCGAAACTCTTGCGGCCATCCCTGAGAATGTCCTCGCTGATATCACCCAGATTGATATATAATTTACCACCCGAGTGACCCGGATTCTCTATAAAGGGGTCCATCAGCCAGAATTCCAATGTCTCTATGTTCTGGGTCTCGAAATCGGTATAGTCCAATTCGCGCATAATACCACCCCAACGACTTTCAGGCCTGTTCAGTTTACCATCGGGAGAAAGGCCAGCGCTGAATGGCGTGGGCGAAACATCGTAATTGTATGGACCGCGCTCTTCGGGGTAGAATGCCAGGTTGAGCTCATAAATATTGGTAACCGAGCCTTGTGCCAACTGTTTATTGGGGAACACCTCCTGCTCTGCAATGCGTCGGGCGTAAGGGCGGGAACGGTCATCCTCATTGATATTCCTGGGGCAGTCACTGGTATAGAAAGTGTTGTCAATACGGTACCAAGCCAATCTGGCCCTGTTGAAACCATAAGCCAGCCCACTGGTTGGATGAGATTCGCGGAACATGGGGACCGAGAGCATATAGTCCTGTGGTGTACTGGCCAGATGCCAATAGGTGATGCCTTTGAGGTCGATGCTGCTTTTGGCTCCTTCGAAATCGTCTATATAGGTTACAGACCCTTCTTTATTGCCTGTCGATGCAAGGCCAGGGATGAATTGAGCAAATTCGGCCGAGAGGGTGAGATTGGAGGGAGCCTTTGTATCGATGCCGGGAAGCATGTCGACAAACTTGGTGATGAAAGGAGCTTCATGTCTATAATTCAGGTCGAACCCCCAGATGCTGTTGCTTGTTGGTTCGTCGCCGAAGTTATTCTTCTGTGTCAGCGGCTTCTCGCGCAGATTCATAAAAGTTGCCCCTATATTGAAGTCGGGCTGTATTTCATAGTTGATATGAGCGCCCGCCATAGTCTTGGTCATCATGCTGAACGAGTTATTCTCGCTACTCACGCTAATGGGAGTGCCGCTCGAAAGTATGCTTTCGTTCACAATACGCACGGTTCCCATTGTGTAGTCCACCGTATAGTCCACATTTTCGATCAATGGCACACCTCCGGCTGTCACAGTGACCGAACCCGGGGAGACACTGTATCCCAGCGAAATCTCCCCACTGACCGTACTGGAGAAATAGCCTTCCAGATAGAACTTGTTACGGTCCGCATACTGCTGAGCTAAGGTCCTAGTCATTGTGTAGAGCGAATCGAAACAATACTCGTTGGCAAACTCGTCGTTATTCAAAAGGTTACGCAAGTCTTTACCAAAAGGTTCGACGTATGGGAAGAATATACGACCCGATGAAGCCTGGATGGTTCCGCCTTTGAACGCGGCACTATCGAACCAGTCGAACACACCGTCGGCATAATAGTAGTTCTGAGAGGCATCCATGCGGTCCAGCCCGAAAAGCTCAATCAGCGGAATACCCTCCTTGGGACCACTGGTAAAATAGCCTATTCCGACACCTCCTTCACGGCTCTCATACAGTATGTTGAGACGGAAATTCTCCCTTCCTATCTGAGTACTGCGCAGGAAATAGACATTTTTCATCATCAACTTCCACAAAGGACTCTTGGTATCCACTCCTGTTCCTTTTATTAATTTCACCACAAGCGTGTTGGGGTCGTTGATACCATCAGTGGTCAGCTCTCCAACTTGATACACCGTCGTGTCGCCAATCACCTGATACTGGAAGGCAACAGCCAGAACCTGGTCTGCACTGAGCGGTTGGTTCAGGGTTATGAAGCCCAATTGCTCATTATAAGTATACTCCGAGCTGTTGAGCAAACGTGCACTTTCCACTTTCTCGTAGTCGGTACCCGCCGTAAAACCAATACTCTGCATATACGAGGTGACGTTATTCACACTCCTGATGGCCCCTCTGTTTATCAAATCGAAGATGTTGTTGCTGCCGTTGGTAGGCTTAACCGAATAGCCTCCCACCAATTGCTGATTGCTTGGGTTATTCTCGCCCAAATCGGTCAAGGCAAGGATATTGCGGTTATTGGTAACCGCAGCACCCACATTGGTGCGCCACACCTCCATTCGGATAATCTTGATATTCGTGTTGGGTGTAGGCAGTGTGGACATAGTATTATTATAGGTATCGTAGAAGTATTGTGCCACAAAGTAATGGCGATTTTCCTCATACTCGTCGGCCCTTATTTGGAACTCCTGGGTTGAGGCGCCTCCCTGCACCCTCATATTCTCGGTACTGGTCTCTTTTTGCGAGAGCACTGCATCGACCGTGAATTTGCCGAACTTCAACTTGGTGTGCACACCAAATAGTTCCTGGCTACCGTGAATAAGCGTGGTGTTGAGTGGGAAAGAGATATTGGCAGCCTCGAACAACTGCAAGATATCGTCCTCCTTGCCTTCGTACTTAAGCTTGATTTTGTTCTCAAAGTCGAAAGTGGCCTGAGTGTTCCAGTTAATGTCGAAATCGAACAGGTCACCTATCTTTGCATTAAGGCTGATTTGGAGATTTTCATCAAAGTCGAAAGTAGTGACGCTGCGCCGGTTTGCATCGAGCACAGGGTCATTGCGGTAGTTATTGACTATTTGGAATGTGAGGTCGGCACTACCCGAAGGATTGATGCTGATATTGGGGATGGCCAGCAATCCGTCCACCTTCTTGCTTATCTCGTTGAATCCGGGTATGCGGCTCAGAAACCCGTCGTCCGACGATGTATCGCCCACCGACGAACGTTCATTCCAGTATTTCTTCATCAGCTCGTTCATCTGATAGTTCTGATACTCTTCGAACGTCATATACTCACGGCTGATAACCATATCTCCCAACTTGGTCACTTTAGTGTATCCTCCGCTCTCTGCGTCATATTCCACTGTGGTGGTCACCTCGTCGGGGGTCTGGGCATAGATGGTATTGGCCACACCCATGAACAGGAACAGAAACATGCAGGCCATCATCTTGGCCCACGACAACAGAGTATGCCGCCGTCCCCCGTAAGGTCCGGAAACACATGCCGGCTGCGCCAGCTCCATGTCCATTGTTCTGTTATGTTTCACTTTCCTGTTTCTGATAGTGTTATTATTTCGTAACTCTACAAGCGTTTAAGCGATTGTTTTACCAATTCCTCCACCGACAATTCCCTGTCAAGCGACTGCAGTACCTTTTCGGCTGCCGCTTTCGGAAAGCCCAGCATCACCAATGCACCCAGTGCTTCTTCTTTGTTCCGGTTAGTAGCTGGCATCGCCACTGCTATGCCCTCACCGTCCGATGCCACCTTGTCGTGCAACTCCAAAACTATGCGCTGGGCGGTTTTGGGGCCAATACCTTTGATGCGTTGCACCGTCTTTGCATCTTGCGACGCAATGGCAGCAGTAAGCTGGTCTACCGTTATGGAGGACAACATGATGCGCGCTGTGGCAGCACCTACACCATTCACTGCGAGCAACAGTCTGAACATCTCTCGCTCCCGCATTGTATGAAATCCATACAACAGATGAGCGTCTTCGCGTATCACCTGATGCACCCAGAGTTTCACCTGTTTCTCCTGCTGGATAGCGGTATAGGTGTTCAGTGTGATCTGCAATATGTATCCTATGCCACCGTTGTCTACTACAGCTGTGGCGGGTGTCAATGTGGCCAGTGTTCCGGATATATATTCGTACATGTTCCTCTGTTTTTAATTGTTAGTGTTTCTCTTGAACCGATTGCGCGTATTGGTACCCAATGCCCCATGCCGGCGAGTCTTCCATCAGGTGGAAGTCTCCTCCCTGAGGGTCAATAAACTTGGGGTCTTCATCCCATTCTCCGCCACGCACCAGACAGTTCGTGAACACAGCCGAGGCCGGCCCATTGTAGTTGAGATATAGTCCAAGCTCACCGTCCGTGCGGTTGCCATAGATAATGCAGTCGGTAAGCTGCGCCTGCATGGGCCGCACATATTCCACTCCGTTCACTTCCCACGAATTAGAAATAACCACACATGGAGTCTTGCGGGCATCATAACGCCAGTAGTCGGCAAACGTGCACCCCTCAAAACGGTAGTTGCCGCCATATTGCATCGCTACCGTGGCCTGGCCGCAGTTTACTACCAGCAAGTTACTCCCGTATATCCGAGATGTCTGTCCAATAATACCGGCCATAGAATGGTTCCTCACTTGCGAATTGCGTATGTTGAGTGTCGGGTTGGCATTGACACAACTATCCACCAGTATCCCCACAAATGCATTCTCCACAACTGTATTCATCATCACATTATTGCGGCTTCCTGCCGAGAGCCAGATATAGCCCCACTGCCCGGGCAACTGTCCATACCATCCGTCGTGGCGCACAGATGTGAAAAGCACCGGGCTTCCTTCTGTCCCGCGGGCATCGAGTGTGGCACTATCATAAACCCACAGCACGGCATCCTCGCAGAAATATAACTCGTCGCCCTCTCTGAGATGAAGCGTCTGCCTCGAGTCGACTACGGCATAACCCACTATCACATGCGGCATATCGTGCTGCCAATGCTCGCAATCTATCACGCTGTAGGCATACGGTTTGCCGAAATTGTCAATAGGGTAGGTACCGTCAGCATAGTGAATCGTGTCTGTCGGAACGTGATACACAGCGTTACGGCCATACGCTGTTAGGGGAATGCGGCGTTCATTATTTCCTTTGCGGAAAAGTATGGCATCCTCTATCAGGAATGGCTCAGTTGCCAAATTAGGATTAATATTGGCCCTCACAAAAACAAAGATACTGTCGCCCGGGTCTATCCTAACATCTTGCGCACTAAGACTGGTATCACCATCCACATTGAGCCTGAACCGCGAGGCTCGCCCTCCCTCCAGTGTCACTTCGTCCAACACCACAATCTCACTGCCTCGGTTATACACCTTGAACTGGCGTGTGGTAGTGCCCATCTGTGTAAATACCGTGTCGAAGGACAAAGTGTCACACGAGAACTGAAGTCTCTCCACATCACCGCCGTGCTGCTCTTCCTTCCGGCACGAAGCCAGTGAAACCATTAGCAGCATGAGCAATATCAAAACTATGTTTATCTTCCGTTGTGACATATTGGTGTATAACGCGAAAGGCAGGGGTTTATTATTATCTCCAACACATTTTTTTCTCGTTCCGCTTTGGGGCGGAGAGCAGAGAGGGATTTCTCTTTTTTTCGAATTCCTCGAACCCAGACTGCATTCATCATCTCCAATACCGGAACACACTATTTCACATACAAGTCGAACACTTGGTTGAGTCGTAGACTGCATACCGGACAGAAAGGAGCATAGTCGCGCATCATGCACCTCATGGTGGGCCTGTATATTCCCTTGGCGTGATAGCCCGCTCCTTCATACACTCCCATCGGCCCATTCTCGCGACGGGGCACCGTCTCGTCCGCGGGTGTGGGCACCGGAGTACCCTCCGGCAGCATATTCTGCCATTTGCTCGCAAAATCCACCAATGTGGTGATATTGGGTTCTGTTGGCTCTTGTGTCAGTGTGTGCATATCGCCATAGCTCAAATCCTCGTCTACATACTCGTCGGCCAATCCTCCTATGGAATGTCCCAATTCGTGCGGCAACACCATGTATGCCATCTCGTTGAGCGAACTCATAGCATAGAAATTGTAGATAGCCCCTCCCCCATAAGTAGTACTGTTGGCCATGATAATGATGTGGTCGAACGGGGTTGACCCTATGGCGTCATGCAGCTGAAAAAGGTGCGTTGTCATCAAATAGCGGTCGGCCCCGAATGTGTTGTAGCTGGAACCCACCAAACTGTTGACCTTGATACCCTTTCCCGGGTCAGTTATGCCTGTTGCCTCTCCCATGCTGGCCACTCCCCACACGTTGAAGTCGTTGGCCCTGCTCCTGAAAGGATCCTGCCCCAGCAAGTATCCGCAGAATTTCTGAAGGTCGTCCATCATCTTGGCGCTATCGGCCGGACCATAGCCTTCTGGCACTATTACCACATCAACCTTACGATGTGGGTCGCCAGTATATTGCAGCTTTATCGGTTCATTCTCCACCCTCAGCACCGAACGCCGCTTCATCTGGGTCAATGCTGAGTCGGGATTGAATTGATATCTATACTGTATGGCCATCCGCTGGTCGACGCCCCGCTTCATGAAACAAATCTCCACCGTTTTCTTGGGCCACGGCACCCGCACCACTTCCTCGAATGTGGCCACGCTGTCGGCACCCGCAGGTGTGTCGCGGTATTCGTGAAAGAGCGTGTTGTAGCCCCTGCTGTATAGCAGTTTGCCACTCTTGGAATCCTTTACCACAATGCAGTAGTCACCATTGTCAAATGGGTCAACGAGTTGGGTCAGCGACCCCGGCCAAACACATATACGTTCTTCCGAAAGCACCCTTATCGTGTCGCTTTGGCGGTTGCCTATGCGGTGATAATTGATGCGCAAAGTCATATCTTCAAAATACTTCCCGAACCTTATGTTCTGTGCCTCGAGCACACTCCACTGACCCACCGCACAAAAGAACAAGAATAATGCAATTATTTTCTTCATAATGATACCAAAACGGAAAAAACAATTATTTATTATAGCGAAAAAGCTTCTATATACAAAAAAGTTTGTATCTTTGCAGGCTCAAATGATTACGAAAATATATAACGACAATCCCAACCAACGGGAAGTGCGGCGGGTAGCAGACCTGCTGCAACAGGGTGGCATAGTGGTACTGCCCACCGATACATTGTATGCATTTGCATGCAGCATGGAATTCAAACGTTCAGTCGAAACCATCGCCCAACTGAAAGGTTTCTCTCTGAAAAAGGCCAAATATTCCATGCTGTGCAGTTCGCTCAGTATGGCTTCGGAGTACGTTCGCCCCATGAGCAAGGATCTTTTCTCCCTGCTCAAGCAATGCCTCCCCGGCCCATACACTTTTGTGATGGATGCCAACACCAATGTGCCGCGAAACTATCTCAACCCGAACAAAACCATCGGTGTTCGGGTCCCCTCCAACACCATTCTGCAGGCCGTAGTCGAAGCTGTGGGCTGCCCCCTCATCGGCACTTCCGTGCGCCGCGTGGACGAGGAAATCGAGTCCGAATATCTCACCGACCCCGAACTGATTCATGACTCCTGGGGTTCGCGCGTGGACTTGGTTGTAGACGGCGGCCTTGGCGAAGACCTACCCTCCACAGTGGTCAACTGCGCCGGAGGCGAAATGGAAGTAATACGTTATGGCAAAGGAGAAATAGACCTATGAAAATAACCTTGGGCAATAACGGCAATATGTATGCAGGCTTTGGGGGTTTTGTAACCCAGGTCGTGGTCATGACACTGGCCACCATCCTGGCCACTTACATCCTCCCCGGTGTGACTATCGACAATGTGCTCACCGCCATCATCACCGCCACTATCATCGCATTGCTCAACAATTTCATACGCCCCATCCTCATCGTCATCACCCTGCCTTTCACCGTCTTCACCATGGGCTTTTTCCTTTTGGTAATCAATGCCGTCATCATCCTGCTTGCATCCGCCCTGGTGCCCCGCTTCCACGTTACGACTTTCTGGGACGCTCTGCTGTTCAGCCTTCTGCTCACCTTGTTCAACTATCTCTTGGAACTGCCCAACCGCCTCACCCGCCGCCCCAAATACCAACCCTCCGACCGCCAGTCCATCGACCCACACACCGATACCGATGAAGACGGTTTCAGCCCCTACGAGGATGTGACCGACCAAAACCCTGACGAAAACAAACAATAAACAAACATGAATACATACACCACCGTCGCTGCACTTACCGCAGCCATAGAACAAGCCAAGAAAGAACACAAAACCATTGGTTTGGTACCCACCATGGGGGCCCTCCACGAAGGCCATCTGTCGCTCGTGAACCGTGCCCGAAAAGAAAACGACATCGTCGTGGTGAGCGTGTTCGTCAACCCCATACAATTCAACAACCAAGAGGATCTTGCCAAATATCCCCGCACCGTGGATGCCGACCTCGAGAAGCTTACCGCCGCCCGTGCCGACATCGCCTTTGTGCCTTCGGTCGAGGAGATGTACCCCGAAAAGGTCGAAACCGTCTATCACTTCGGCCCCCTCGAGGAGGTGATGGAGGGTCCCCGCCGCCCAGGCCACTTCTCCGGTGTGGCCGTTGTGGTGCGCCGCCTGTTCGACTTAACCCAACCCGACCGCGCATATTTCGGCGAGAAAGACTTCCAACAAATAGCCATCATCCGCAACCTGCTGGAACAGATAAAATACCCCATCGAGTTGGTCCCCTGCCCCATAGTGCGTGCCGACGACGGATTGGCTCTCAGCAGCCGCAACATGCGTCTCAGCCCGGAGGCTCGCGCCATCGCCCCCAACATCTACGCCACCCTGCAACAGGCCGTCGAAATGTCGGAATACGAGGATGTGGAATCCGTACAACTCTGGGTGATGGACACCCTCAGCTCTTTCCACGAAGTGAACGGTCTCGATGAAAAACTAAGCTTCGACCCCGAATATTTCGAAATCGTGAACGACATCACCCTCCAGCCCATCGACAACTGGGACGATGCCGAAGGCATAGTAGGGTGCATCGCGGTATGGCTCGACGGCGTCCGCCTTATCGATGTCATCCGCTTCCGTCCTTGAAAGCAATACTGTATTAACAATATCTCATAGAAGAAAATGTTTAATGGCCGAAGACCTTTCTCCACGCCATTAAACCCAAATCGGTCATTAGGGTTTATGCCAGATTAGTATTTGTTTCGAGCAGATTGGCCGCATCACTGGCGAAGGCGTAGCGGGCTACGGCGAGACAGGGATGTGGACAAGATGCCGAAAGAAATGCTGATATGGCATAAAGAGACTAGAAAAAGTGAGAAAGTGTATAAAAGTCGGCCGAATGACCGATTTGGGTTAACCATTTTTTTCATCCACCCCCAACTCTTCCCATCCGTCGCTTCAATTATCTCTCAACAATAAAACGCAGTCACAATAATACCGAAACAAAGCATCTCACCCATAAGAATTTTCTTCTAATATCCTCGAAGCGGCAAAACCATCATGAACTCACCCCACATGCTCAGCACGGTGTCCATCAGCCCACGAATCATCTGCGTTTCAAACAGACTCAACATTAAAAAACATATACAATACCCTCATAAAACAATCAAAGTTATGATAAAGTATTTAATGATGGCCATCGCAATGGCATTTTCTTTTGTCGGATGCCAGAAAAACCAGCCTGAGGCCCCCGTGACTCCCCCACCAGCCGACACCATCCGTTATTTCGAACAATGCCTCTTCCGCCCGGGTGACTACGGAAGCACCAACTGGCGCATTCCCGCCATCTGTTGCCTGCCCGACGGCTCGCTGCTCATTACCTGCGACCGCCGCAAATACAACGAGACCGACCTCCCCGAAGACATCGACATCGTGTCGCGTCGCAGCACCGACAACGGCCGCACCTGGAGCGAACCCGTCACCATAGCCCGCGGCACCGGACGCAAACACGGCTTCGGCGATGCGGCTCTGGTGGTGTGCGGAAACGGTGAAGTGGTTTGCGTGTTCGTTGGCGGGAACGGCTTGTTCGCCTCCACCGAATCCGACCCCATCCGCAGTTTTGTATGCCGCAGCAGCGACGGAGGCCAGTCATGGTCCGAACCCGAGGACATCACAGCCCAGTTGTGGGGCTCGGCGGCCACCAACACCGTTTGCCGAAACTATAAAGCCTCTTTCTTCGGGTCTGGCAACGGACTGCGGCTGACCCGTGGCGAACATGCTGGACGTATTATGTTTGCCGCCGCCATGTGCCGCAAGAACAGCAACACGCTAGACAACTTCGTAGTGTACAGCGACGACAACGGGCACACCTGGCATGTGTCAAACCGCGCCTACAGCGGAGGCGACGAGGCCAAACTGATGGAACTGGTGGACGGACGGATACTGATAAGTGTACGTCAAAACGGCGCCCGTGGCTTTAACCATTCTACCGATGGCGGCGAGACATGGGGCTCCCAGGGCCGCTGGGACTGCTTGAAGACCAACGCCTGCAACGGTGACATGCTGAGAGTGGCCGCTACCGACCGCGGCGACAGCCGCAACATCCTCCTTCACTGCGTCCCCAACTCAATGGAACGCCGCGACGTGAGCATCTTTGTAAGTTATGACGAGGGCGAGACGTGGCAAGACCCCGTGCTGTTGTTCGACGGCCCTTCGGTCTACTCCTCCATGACACTACTCAAAAACGGTAGTGTCGGCGTCTTCCTCGAAGAGAATCCCAACGGCGCCTGCGAACTCTGGTACCAAAACTGGCCCACCGACAGCCTCCTTCGGCAATAGCCACCCATCCCCCACCTATATAGTCAAAGCGAGGCCTACCACCTCGCTTTGACTGAGTCATACAGACTTAACAACCTTTTTCATCTCCTCACAACCACCCGTCGGGCAGGAGTATCACCAATCTTTACAAGGTATGCACCCGATGCCGGAACATCAAGAATCACTTCCTCTACAACCTCTCGCTTAGTGGCCAACAGCCGCCCAACAACGTCGTAAAGGTAAACAGGGTATCCCTCTGCACCCTCCACAACTATCTGCCCATTGCGCTGATATATTCTGGCGTTGAGCAATGCGATATTGTCTATGCCCTCGCCCTCCTGGATAAATATGGTGTCGTGAATATAGATTGTGTCGTAAATGTAGCGGTAGAGATAAACTGTATCGTAGATGTAGTTGTTGACAAAAGTGGTATCGTGAATGTAGTGATTCACATAACTGACTATAGTATCATGGATATACTGGTAGATAAACGCAGTGTCGTGAACATACTGTGTTAAGTATGCAGTATCGTGGATATAGTTGTTAATGTAAGTGGTGTCATGGATGTAGTGGTTGATGTACTGCAAAATTGTATCGTGTAGATACTCGTATATGTAGCGGTCAAGGTAGGTTGTATCATGAATGTAATTATTGACAAAAGTAGTGTCATGCACATACTGCGTCACTATTTGTATTAATGTGTCATGGATATATTCGTACATCCATTGAGTAAGGTATAGTGTATCATGGATATAGTGGTTCACAAAAGCCGTATCATGAACATACTGAGTGAGGAAGGTCGTGTCATGTATATGGGTATAGACAAAGGTGGTATCGTACAACGTGCGATATACATACAGCGTATCATGTACATAGTTGTTAATGAAAGTAGTGTCATCGCCTGCACTGACATACACTAGCACAGTGTCGTGGATATAGTTGTTAATATAGGTGGTGTCGTATACATAACGTGTGCAGAAAAGAGTGTCATGGATGTAGTTGTTGACAAAAGTGGTATCGTGAATGTAAACAGGGTAGAACACTGTATCGTGGACATAGTTATTGATGAAAGTAGTGTCATGTATATAGCTGTTTACATAGTTGATTACTGTGTCATGAATGTAGTTATTAACGAAGGCAGTATCATGAATGTACTGGTTTACATATTGCATCACAGTATCGTGGATGTAGCGGTCTATATACTGTGTCAGATAAGCGGTATCGTGTATATAGTTATTGACAAAGGTTGTATCGTGTATATAGTGGTTTACATACTGGATCACCGTGTCATGGATATAATCCCACACAGTTTGCGTAAGCCACACAGTGTCATGGATGTAATTATTTACAAATGCAGTATCATGGACGTAGGCAGTAAGCCAAGCCGTATCGTGGACAGTGTTGTTTACAAACACAGTATCATATTGTGTGCGATAGATATAGCTGGTATCATGAATGTAGTGGGTAATGAAAGTGGTGTCATGGACATACTGGTTCACGTAAGCAATCATCGTGTCATGCACATAGTTGTTTACAAAAGTGGTGTCATGGATATATTGAGTGATATAAGCGGTATCGTGGATATAGTTATTAATAAATACAGTATCGTACACATTTCTAGTAACATAAATAGTATCATGGATATATACCGTATCACTACCGGAGGAAGTACTGGCAACAAAATAAGCCCAAAAGACAGTGTCTGTGCTTAGTGTCAGTGTGCGGGGATTGTCAGTGTTGCCATCGTTCCAGTGATCAAACTGATACCCGCTGTTTGCTGTGGCTAAAACTACTGCAGTTGGAGAGGTGCATGTGGGCGTGACTAATACGGTGACCGTACCTTGGGAAGTATCTGCTGATCGAGCAGAGAATGATCCTTGAGCTGATTCAATGAAGCTGGAGAAGTAATTCCATCTTGAATAGTATGACATTTGGCTACCGCAAGGGATAGATATAGGAATAGCACTGCTTACGCCGGAGAAAGCACCACTACCTAAAGTGGCGGCAATAATGCTCAGAGAATTGATGGTCTGTAGCCCTGTACAACCGGAGAAAGCGGCATTACCGATGGACGTGACGGAGTTGGGGATAGTAAGGGATTGAAGTCCGCTGCAGTTAGAAAAAACATTGTTGTTAATTGATGTGATGGAGTTAGGCAAAGAAACTGATTCCAATCCACTACAACCAGCGAAAGCATAACTACCAATAAAGTTAACTGAACTTGGAATGGTAAGAGAATCCAAACCACTACAACCTGAGAAAGCATAATTTCCAATGGAAGAAACAGTGTTAGGAATGGTGAGGAATTGTATTCCACTACAGTTAGCGAAAACATTGTCGTTGATAGATGTAATGGTATTAGGCAAAGATACAGATTCCAGTCCGCTGCAATCGGAAAAAGCATAACTACCAATAGAGTTAACTGAATTAGGAATGATAAGGGAAGAGATAGAATTGCATCCTGAAAACAAATAGGGAGGAATAAATGTTACACTGTCTCCAATGTTGATTGTTGAGATATTGGAGCAGTTGTAAAACGCCCTGTTCATTGCACTATTTCCCGCCGAAGTGCAATTATGGGCATTAAAGTTTACTGTGGATAGCCCAGTACAATTAGCGAAAGCTCCATTGCCGATTGTGGTGACGGAATTGGGAATCGTAATGGATGTCAGGTCTGAGCAGCCAAAGAAGGAATAACCACCTATGGTGGTGACAAAATTGGGAATGATAAGAGACGGAATGCTACTGCATCCAAAAAAGAGATATGGGGGAATGGTTGTGATGCTGTCACCTAAATACACAGAAGAGATATTCGGACAGTTATAGAAGACTAAATTAGATGATTCACCACCAGCATAAAAGCACTCACGGGGATTGAAATACACAATGGTAAGACTGATGCAACCACCAAAAGCCTTATTTCCAATAATATCGACTCCTTCCCCGATAGTAAGTGATGTAATCCCATTGCATCCATAGAATGCCCTGCCTCCGATGGATATAACGGAATTTGGGATGGTGAGAGACGTAAGCCCAGAACAGTCATTGAAAGCATCATTGCCTATAGATGTGACGGAATTCCCAATGTAAAGGGAGGTCAACCCAGAACAGCCA
>ONQD01000001.1 GCA_900319865.1 uncultured Bacteroidales bacterium
ACCGTGATGGTGTAAGCCGGATTAGGGATATGGCCTAAATATTGTAAACCAATTCAGTTTAACCGTCCCAAATCTGTCAACCAATTCTAGGGAAAGTCAATACACTAAATAGACTATCCATAACTATATTATTACGGATGCAAAGATACGAATAATTTGTAAACTTGAGATTACAAAAAACAAAAAAAATGTAATCTGGAGATTACAAATATCGTATTAGACAGGCTCAACAAAAAAAACGTTGCGGCAACTGCTGCAACGTTCTTTGGGGAGCGGAAAGGAAGGGATTCGAACCCTTGAAGCGCTTTTAACGCTTACTCGCTTTCCAGGCGGGCCTCTTCAACCACTCGAGCACCTTTCCGTGATTTGAATTTTTCAGTCGTTTAGGAGCATTTTTCCCTCGCGAAATCGGATGCAAAAGTACACCTTTTTTTAGAAATAGCAAAAAAAAATGTATATTTGCATCAAAAGAAAATAAACAACGCTACACTAAAACAATTAAAGATGAAAAGATTAGCTATTTCAATTATGACGATCACAATGCTCGCCACGTTGGGTTGCAAGAGCAACAAAACGGAAGAAAAATCGGAAATTCAACAGAAAGTTGACGAATATGCCGAGTTCACTTTGACCACCGATTTGAGTGTGTTGAGTGAAAAAGAGAAGCAGTTGATTCCTGTCTTTATCCAGATTGCCGACATTATGGACGACCTGTATTGGGACCAGTATTTCGGACCGGAAAACCGGAAGAACCTTGACACCATTACAGACCCCGCGGTGAAAGCCTTTGCCATGATACAATACGGGGCCTGGGACCGTTTGGGCGAGGAGCGCCCGTTCATACCAGGATATGGTGAACGTCCCGCAGGCTGCAACTTCTATCCGCTGGATATGACTGCCGAGGAATACGACGCATTGGCAGACCCGGAGAAGAGCAGCCAATATACCGTGATACGCCGCAATGCTGAAGGAAACCTGATAGTGGTGCCCTATCATGTGGAGTATGCCGACCGTCTGGCCAAAGTGGACAGCCTGATGGGTGTGGCCATCGACTTGGCCGAGGATGCCGGACTGAAGAAATATCTGACCGAGCGCAGGAAAGCCCTTTTGACCGATGACTACTACGCCAGCGACCTTGCATGGATGGATATGAAACAGAGCCGTCTGGACTTTGTGGTTGGCCCTATTGAAAACTACGACGATGCCCTTTATGGCAGCAAGACTTCATACGAGTCGTTCATACTGGTGAAGGACGAGAAATGGAGCAACGACTTAGCCAAGTTCGTGAAGATGCTGCCCCAGTTGCAGAGCGAACTGCCTTGCGACCCGAAATATAAACCCGCAATGGCAGGTGCCGAAAGCGACCTGAATGTGTATGATGTGATTTATTATGCCGGTGATTGCAATGCGGGTTCGAAGACCATTGCCATCAACCTGCCCAACGACGAGCGCATCCACAAAGAAAAGGGTGCCCGCCGTCTGCAACTGAAGAACGCCATGCAGGCCAAGTTCGAGACCATCCTGATGCCCATAGCCGACTTGTTGATTAACGAAGACCAGCTGGACAATGTAAACTTCAACGCTTTCTTCAGCAACGTGTGTTTCCACGAAGTGGCCCATGGATTGGGAATCAAAGAGACCGTGAACGAAGGCAAAAGCCTCCGCGAAGCATTAGGGAGCCAATACAGCGCTTGGGAAGAAGCCAAGGCTGACATTTGCGGACTGTTTCTGACCACCCGTTTGATTGAAATGGGCGAGATAACCAACTGCACCAAAGAGGATGCCTTTGTAACCTTTATAGCAGGCATATTGCGCAGTGTGCGCTTCGGTGCCACTGAGGCTCACGGTATTGCCAACATGATGTGCTTCAACTACCTGCAAGACAATGGTGCATTCACCCGCAACGAAGCTGGCAAATATGTTATTGATGTGAACAAGGCAGAAGAGGCCATGAAGAGCTGGGCCGCTATGATTCTGAAAGTAGAAGGCGAAGGCGATATAGAGTTTGCCAAGAGCTATTCGGCTAAGAACGGCAAAATACGTGCCGACCTTCAGAAAGACCTCGAGACGATACGCACTCATAATATTCCCCGCGACATTCGCTACAACCAAGGTTTGAAAGCCCTGGGACTTGACAAATAAGTCGCCCTATTAGGTCCGCACAGACCCAAAAGACGACTCAAAAAGCCGCCATCCATTCCCATACAGGAAAAATGGGAATGCCGAATGGCGGCTTCTTTATTTCTACTCCTGTTAGCACCCAAACGATAGCTATATTACAACACGATTTACGTTTAGTTAAAAATCAAAAAATAAATATACCAAAAAAGACACTGAATAAAAAAAAAAGTGTAAATTTGCATTTGGTATAATCTGTGTCATATATATATAATAAACAGATTATTGGTGGATTACGTTAGCGACCTTGGATAGGGAAGCGCGTTGAAAAGGAGCATTTATAGCCTGAAATCTTCCAGAAACTCCAACTACTTGATTGGAGGAGGGGAAGAATTGTAACTAATAACAAAAAGACTACCTCAGGATGATTCCGGAAGACATACACTGGTTTGCCGCAAAGGTTCACTACAACCGGACACGGCCCATTGCAGAACAGCTGATAACTGACAAAGTGAACTACTACATACCTGAAATAATCAGTTCATTACTGTTCATCCAATCGACCGAGAGCTATGTGAAACAATTAGAACAAAGAAACTACGACCGTTTGTGGTTTTACCGGGATTTGCTGACGAAAAAACCATCGGCAATTCCAGAGAGAGAGATGGACATATTCATCTTCGTGTGCTCATCAGGCAAAGAGGGACTGACCTATCTGGGCGATGACAAACCGGAGTATCACGAAGGCGATTTGGTGAGAGTGACTGAAGGACCCTTCAAAGGAGCGGTGGGTCACATAAAACGAATAAAAAAAGACAGAAGATTGATAGTTAGCATCAGCGGAATAGCCGCAGTAGCCACATCATACATTCACCCACAATTCTTAGAAACTGTTAAGGTATGAGGCGACCATTATTTCCTCTCGACCCTATTAAAGAGAAATTTTACTACCCAGGAAGACATTTTGTTGAACAGGGGAGCGAAGGATGCAACGAATTGGATCTTGATACAATAGATGATGCCGATGTGAGAAAGGTTTTCGAGAACGTTGAAACCCTACCCATCAAGCAAGTATTCCGGTGGTTTCTGGACCACAAAGACGAATTTGCCCCCTCAACTCTTCTGTGGAGTATGAAGCACAACGGAGGAGATCCTATCCCACCGAGGGAGGATGGCGGATTGTATCATGCCATATTTGTTCAACGCCCCCTACATACCATATACGAACTGGACGTATTTCTCGCCAATGCCAACCGAAATCTGGACAATGGAGGGTATTTGGTATGCAACTGCAGGACATCGGCGGTGAAAAAAGCCGTTATTTACAGACGATATCCCAAAGGAATTAACCGGATTTACTATGGTGTGCATTATATTTGGCACCGGGTGTTCCCAAAAATCAAGGGGCTGAAAGAGATTTACTTTGCCGTGACCAAAGGGAGGAACAGAACATTCCACCGTGTTGAAATATTAGGCAGGATGTATCATGCCGGTTTTTCGGTGGTTTATGAGAACACGGCTCACGGAGAGTTCAGAGTGGTGGCCAAGAAGGTGAAAGAGCCCATAACGGAAGGGATACCCAGTTCCTCGCCAATAGCCAAACTGAGGCGTGTTGGCAAAGGGGGTAAAATAATCACTGTGTACAAATTCCGCACTATGTATTCTTACAGCGAATATATACAGGAATATGTGTACCAGCACCGCCGATTGGACAAAACCGGGAAATTCTACCACGATTATAGAGTCAATGCAATAGGGGCTTTTTTGAGGAAGACATGGCTTGACGAACTCCCGATGGTGGTCAATATGCTGAAAGGTGAGATGAAGTTAGTGGGGGTTAGACCGTTGTCGCAGCAGTTCTTCAATCTATACACCCCTGAAATGCAGGAACTACGCATTAAAACCAAACCAGGACTATTGCCCCCCCTCTATTACGAGAAAGAGCAACCCGAAACCCTTGAAGGAATACAAGAATCGGAGCGACGTTATATTGAATCATATCTGAAACATCCGTTTGTAACAGATTGGAAATATTTTTGGGGAATTGTAGGGAACATCTTACTGAAACGCAAGCATTCACATTAATAGCAACCGGAGTGGGTTTAAAAGCCCATCCTTTCAACAAAACGAAATACTACAATTATACATGAGCGAAATACAAGAATGGACAACTGTCATCAAGCCAAAAGACAAATTTTGGTCAATAGATTTTAAAGAGTTGTGGAAATACCGTGATTTGACAACGCTATTTGTAAAGCGTAACATCATCACACAGTACAAACAAACCATCCTGGGTCCATTATGGTTTGTGATACAGCCGATAATGACTGTATTTATGTACATGGTTGTATTCGGCGGAATTGCCGGTATCGGAACTGACGGAATACCGCAACCGTTATTTTATTTGGCCGGAACATGTATGTGGCATTACTTTTCGGACTGCCTGAACAAAACATCGAACACATTCGTGTCGAACAGCGGTTTGTTTGGAAAAGTTTATTTCCCCCGGCTTATAGTTCCAATAGCCAATGTGACTTCAAATCTGCTCAGGTTCGGAATACAGCTTAGCCTTTTCATAGTGGTATACATCGTATACGCTATTATTGGATGCGAAGCCACGGTGAACTGGTATGCACTGCTTTTCCCTGTATTAGTTGTAATGATGGCCGGTCTTGCATTAGGCTTTGGTATCTTGATATCGAGCCTGACAACCAAGTACCGTGACCTACAAATCCTTTTCTCTTTTATTGTGCAATTGTGGATGTACGCCACACCTATCGTATATCCTTTGAGCCTTGTGAAAGGAAAGACCGCAGCAGGTATGGATCTGTATACAATAATGCACCTCAACCCTGTGACTCCCGTATTGGAAACCTTTAAATACGGTGTGCTGGGCGCAGGAGAATTTATCGGATGGGGATGGCTGGCTTATAGTTTTATCTTCATGGTTGTGCTGCTTGTGTTCGGTGTTGTTATTTTCAACAAGACACAGAAGAGCTTTATGGACACTGTATAAAACAGCCTGTGGAAAAGATTAGTATCTCAAATACAAATAGAAAATGAAAACAGCCCTAATCACAGGTATTACTGGACAAGACGGAAGCTATCTCTCAGAGTTCTTGTTGGAGAAAGGGTACTCTGTCCACGGTATCATCCGGCGGTCATCGGTGGATTTCAGGGAACGCATTGCCCATTTGGAAGGTCATAAGAATTTCCACCTGCATTTCGGTGATTTGGGGGATACTTTAAGCCTAATCCAAGTAGTAAGTAAAGTACGTCCCGATGAGATATACAATCTTGCTGCCCAAAGTCATGTACAGGTAAGTTTTGACTCCCCGGAATATACAGCCAACATCGATGCCACAGGAGTTTTGAGAATTCTGGAGGCCGTAAGGCAATGTGGGTTGGAAAAGAGTTGCCGCATATATCAAGCCAGCACTTCGGAATTATACGGCAGGGTGGAATCAGTACCTCAGAACGAAGAAACCCCATTCCATCCGTATAGCCCCTATGCAATTGCCAAGCAATATGGCTATTGGATCGTGAAGGAATATAGAGAAGCATACGGTATGTTCTGCTGTAATGGTATCTTGTTCAATCATGAAAGCGAGCGGAGAGGAGAGACATTTGTAACCAGAAAGATATCATTAGCTGCAGCTCGCATACGTCAGGGCAAACAACAGAAACTTTATTTAGGCAATCTGTCATCACTAAGAGACTGGGGGTATGCGAAAGATTATGTAGAATGTATGTGGATGATACTGCAGCACAATCAACCTGACGACTTTGTGATCGCCACAGGCGAACAACATACGGTAAGGGAATTTTGCGAGAAAGCATTCCATTATGCCGGGATAGAGTTATCGTGGGAAGGATCAGGCGCAGATGAGAAGGGTATATGCACTGCAGTGGATGAATCGCAAAATGTAAACAAAGAGCTTATTGGGCAGATACTTGTAGAGGTCAGCCCAGACTTCTACCGACCCACGGATGTGGTAAATCTGCTGGGAGATCCAAGCAAGGCAAAAGCCCAACTGGGATGGAATCCCTCCAAGACCACATTCAATCAACTTATAAAGCTGATGGTGGAAAGCGACATGGCCAAAGTAGCGTCGGACGATGCTGCAGCAAGAGTGAGAATTAACCTTGAAGAATATTTAGAGAAAGGAATAGTAAAATGAAACAAGACTCAAAAATATATGTGGCCGGACACAAAGGAATGGTAGGCTCGGCCATAGTTCGCGAGCTACAACAACAGGGATACCATAATTTGATTTTGAAAAGCCATAAAGAGCTAGACTTATGCCGTCAGGAGCAGGTTGAGAAGTTTTTTGCTGAAGAGAAACCCGAATATGTCTTTCTGGCTGCAGCCAAAGTGGGCGGCATAATAGCAAACCAAAGTGCGTTGGCTGATTTCATGTACGATAACATGATTTTAGAAATGAACGTGATCCACTCTGCATGGAAAAACGGCTGCAAGAAACTAGAATTCCTCGGTTCGAGTTGCATCTATCCGAGAATGGCACCTCAGCCCATGAAAGAAAGCTGTCTCCTCACTTCTGAACTAGAGAAGACCAACGAGGCATACGCATTGGCAAAAATATCCGGACTGAAATACTGCGAATATCTAAACAAACAATACGGCACTGACTACATCAGTGTAATGCCCACTAATCTATATGGCCCTAATGATAATTACCATCCCGAACACAGCCATGTGTTACCTGCATTAATAAGAAGGTTTCATGAGGCGAAAGAGCAGCAATTGCCGAGTGTCACCTGCTGGGGCGACGGATCTCCACTCAGAGAATTCCTTTATGTAGACGATCTGGCCAACCTTTGTGTGTTTCTGATGAACAACTATAGTGGCGACGAAACCGTGAATGCAGGAACTGGCAAGGAGCTGACAATAAAAGAGCTGACAGAGAAAGTGGCTCAGATAGTTGGATATTCGGGAACCATATTATGGGACAAAAGCCGCCCCAACGGTACCCCAAGAAAACTACTTGATGTATCGAAAGCCGCTAAACTGGGATGGAAATACCGCACTGAGTTAGAGGATGGCATACGATTAACTTATAAGGATTTCCTGGAAAATCCCACACGGGCTGAAAGATAACAGATGGAAAAAGTATTTTTGTTTCATCTACTCTAGAATATAGAATTTAGTAATAAATGGCGTTTTGACTGGTTTGCACAAGAGACTAAGGCACTCAAGGAAAAGTCTCAGCCCAGAAAAAACTCCTCTATCACACATTCAAAAAATATGTCAACAGCTATTGAATTCAACAACATCTCCAAACAATACCGCCTGGGATTGGTTTCGACCCGTACCCTAAACCACGACTTGAAGCGTTGGTGGGCAATGAACATTATGGGTAAAGAAGATCCCTATCTGAAAATTGGCGATACCAATGACAGGTCTACTCGAGGAGACAGCGAATACGTATGGGCATTGAAAAATATCGATTTCAAAGTAGAAGAGGGAGATGTAGTAGGTATTATCGGGAAGAACGGAGCTGGGAAAAGTACTTTGCTAAAGATATTATCGAAAGTGACTGGTCCCACAACCGGAACCATACGTGCAAGGGGTAGAATTGGTTCCTTACTGGAAGTGGGAACAGGTTTTCATGCTGAGATGACAGGAAGAGAAAACATATTTCTGAATGGCGCTATACTCGGAATGACCAAATCAGAAATCTCCAAGAAACTGGATGAGATAGTAGATTTCAGCGGTTGTGAAAGATATATTGACACCCCTGTTAAACGTTACAGCTCAGGAATGACTGTGCGACTGGGATTTGCCGTTGCAGCATTTCTTGAGCCAGAAATATTGGTTGTCGATGAAGTGTTGGCAGTAGGTGATGCGGAATTCCAAAAGAAAGCAATCGGAAAGATGCAGGACGTGAGCCAAGGAGAAGGGAGAACAGTACTATTCGTCAGCCACAACATGGCCAGTGTTCAGCGTCTGTGCACTCGCGGAGTACTTCTGGAGAATGGACAAGTAAAATTTATGGGTAACATTTCGGACACCATACACAACTACCTGAATGACCAGGTTGTTCAGTCTGAATACCGAAATCCCAATCCTAACCCCAAAGAAAAGATCAATGTGCTATGGGCAAAAGTCGCATCATCTTTGGGCAATATTTTCTATTCTTCTACCCCGATAGACGTAGATTTGTGCGTTGAAGTGAATCAGCCTGTAAAGGATCTTGTAGTTGGATTCAATCTTATAAGCTCTTTCCGGCATCCGTTAGCCCGGACGGATTATAACGATTTGGATGGTAGACATTCGTTAGAACCCGGAACCTACGTGTTCCACTTCCAAATACCTGCCAATACACTCAGTAATGGCGAATACACCATCAATTTTGATGTTGCAGAAAAAGCCGTTCGCAGCTACAGTGGAGATGAAACACTTCTCACATTTGAAGTCTCTGTCGATCCGACAAGCAATATAAACGTCTTTAGCGAAAATCTACCCATCAAGACATCCATCATCCGCGAATTGTGGATTAAAGGATATGAAAGAGTCTAAAAATAAATCAGTTGATGTAATCCTCTGCTGCTACAACCAACAAGACTATATAGCACAGGCGGTTGAGAGTATCCTAAAGCAAAGAGTGGATGCACCGGTTCGTATTCTGGTTGCGGACGACTGTTCAACAGACCATACGATTGACATTATCAAGAAGTATGAACCGTTGTCTCCATTCAAGTTTGTGTATCTGAACGATGCAAAGAATTTGGGGTTACATGCTAACTATCGTCGTGCTTTTGCAGCTGTAGAGGCAAAATACACTGCTATACTTGAAGGGGATGACTGGTGGCAAAAAGAGAATCATCTGTCTCAACACATACAATTTCTTGAGAAGCACAAACGGCATTCCATGTCATTTAATCTCATTACAAACTATTTCCAAAACAATGGTAAAAGTACTGTGATGAGATGGCCCTACGATGACCTCGACCACATAACCATTAATCTTCGCGCCCAAATTTCTTGGGGAAATCAAATCGGGAACCTTTCATCATGTGTATTCCGAAGTGTTTTTCTTCATGAACTTCCTGATGATTTCTTTAAATTGAAATATGCCGATTGGGAATTGGGTATTATGATGGCATTGAAAGGTCCCATAGCATTGCTTAGAGAGTCCACTTCCACATATCGCATAAACGATCAAGGCCAGTGGACTTCTCTCACATCGAAGAACAAACAATTATCCCAACAAAGGTCACTGCAAGAACTGGAGCCCCTGCTTCCAAGTTATTGTCATCCATACATTAAGAACTACAATAAACAATTAGATTCTCACAGTCAACCACCTTTCCCTATTCCTTTTAAATACAGAATAAAGAATATAGTGAAAGGGCATCTTGGATACGTGCAGAAGATACTTCCACATAACAATTCATCAAAAAAGAACAACCGGCACTAAATTATTTATTATGAGTAAAACCATCATGGTGTTACCAGGCACATTATGGCAAATGGCCCTGATCGATAAGATTAAAGAACTAGGGCACCGGGCTATCGTTGTCAATCCAGCCCCCGACTCACCAGCTTTCAGCCATGCCGACGACCACCTCCAGTCCGACATATTCAACCGTCCTGCAGTTATTAAATATGGGAAAGAGAACCATGTAGATGGAGTAATGTCAGACCAGTGCGACATAGCAATGAACCTAATAGCAGAACTTGGCCAAGAATTCAAAGTACCCACACTCGATACGGAAACCGCCTCTCTATTCACTGACAAGTTCAAGATGAGAGAATTCTGTCGCGAGCACCAACTACCCTATCCCGAATATAAACTATGTAAAACAGCTGATGAAGCAATTGAATTGTTAGTTCGCATCGGAAAGCCAATAATCATAAAACCTCTCGACAGCAATGCAAGTCATGGGGTCTTCAAATGCGAAACTCCAGAAGATATACGTAAACATTTCGATGATTCCATGTCGTTCTCCAGAGTTGAGAAATACGTATTGGCCGAAAGATTTATTAACGGAACCGAATTCACCATCGACTCGGTAAAAACTCCCCATGGGCACTATCCTCTTGCCATTAGTCAAAAACATCATTTTGCACACAATCCTAATATCGCAAATCAATTGTTCTTCACTCACGATAACCCTAATTATGACTATGATGAACTAAGGAGAGTCAATAATGCATTTGTGAATCAAACAAACTTGCAATTCGGCTTCACCCATGCCGAATATAAATACGAAGACGGTAAATTCTATCTCATAGAGATTGCCGCACGTGGAGGTGGAAACATGATTTCCTCAGTCATCACCCAATTCATGTCAGGTTACGACACTTATAAATACCTGATTGAATGTGCTACAGGAGATATCCATGACGAAGATTTTTCCATTAGGCCACAATATAAAGAACGGGCAGCAGTACTCCAATTTTTCCCCACCCCACACGGTGGTGGACGTGTGAAATCAATAGAAGGTATTGACTGGTTAGAGAAAACACCTGAAATAGCAAAATTCCGATTCAACTTCAAACCCGGTGATATCATTCAAGACGCTTTGAACGACTCGGCACGTATCGGATTCTTTATCGCTACTTGCGATAACAGAGAGAAATTGCAACAAGTAATCGACCTAGTTGAGACAAACGTCAAAATCAACGTAGAATAGAACACTCTCATTAACATGAATACTTTAGAAGAGGCCATCAACCTAATAGAAACTAATAAAATATCAACAACTGAAGTTGCCGATGTGCTCGGCAAGACCGGTCAGATTGAAGGAGTCCACGCACTTAACCAAGGATTATTCCGTGCTGGAGAGGTCAAACTCATATATGCCATCAACAACAGCAACTGGCACGTACACCGCCAATTGGCTGAATCAAATGACATCAAGGACAAAATATTATTCATCTACAATGTTAATTGCGACCGTGCAGTATTTGGCGACCTGGTAAGCAAATACATCATGCTTTACAAACGGGCTAAAGCCATTGTAATAAACGGTAAACTGCGCGATGCTCACCGACTGATAAAAGAAAAGTATCCGATATGGCTGAACGATGTAAGCCCCATCGGTTGCGTAAACCAACCTAATGGTCCTGATATCGATCCCAAATTACTACAGGAACTAAAAGAAAAATATGACGGTGCTATCATGGTCTGCGATGACAGCGGAGTAGTAATGATTCCGAAAGATAAAATAGACGATAAAATAATAAGCAAACTACAATTCATCGAACTGCAGGAAGATATTTGGTTCTATTGTGTTGACACACTTAAAATGTCCACTTTCGACACTGTCTGCCAAAAGAAATACCTAACAGAGGATATTGTAGACAAAAAAATAATGTCGCAATTGACAGAACTGCAAAAGAACATCTAACCCATGCCGGAGACACCTGTAGTCAGCGTTTGCTGTCTCTCATATAATCACGCAGATTTCATCTCGCAATGTCTTGATGGGATTCTCATGCAGGAAACAACCTTCCCCATCGAGATTCTCATCCATGACGATGCCTCAACCGATGGAACAGAGGATATTATCAAACAATATACAGCACTCCACCCCGACATTATCTTCCCGCTCTATGAAACCGAAAACCGTTATTCCAACGGCTACAAAGGGAAAATGGACATCGTCTTTAACTACCCTCGAGCCCGAGGAAAGTACATTGCATACTGCGAATGCGACGACTACTGGACCGACCCACACAAACTACAGAAACAAGTGGATTTCATGGAGTCGCATCCCGATTATTCTGTTTGTTTCCATCGATGCCAACATCTAAACTCCAAAACTGGCCGATTGAGTAGCGATAATTGTAGAGGACTATTCAAAGAAGGACAAGAAGGAATCGATATCACCATGGAAATGTTCTTTGAGAAATGGATAACTCAACCTTTAACAATGTTATTCCGAAAAGAGGTGTTTAACTACCAATGGCACGACAAATATCAATACTACCGCGATATGCACGAAATATTCCATCTCCTCAAAGCAGGAAAAGGATATCTCTTCTCTTTCATTGGAGGCATATACCGTTATCACTCTGGTGGAATCAATAGCATGATTTCAACCGCCGATTACTGCACAACATCGCTCCCCATAGACAAGGAATTCTACCACGTAAACCCCTCGAAACTGACCAAAAACAACTATCTCTATACTCTACAGGAATGTATAAACTATTATTCTAAAAAGGATAAATGGAAAGCATTCAAATATCTATTCACATTTTTCAACCTATCATTTGACTTTACCGCAACAGTCAAGTTCCTTTCCCAAATCCTATCCAAAAAGAAATAGACTATCGTTTTTGTATGGACCACAGCATATTTGAAGAAAACATATTGACTCCGATTTTTAACAACCTAACTGAGAATGCCAACCTTCCGGCATTCTTAATCGATGGGGTAGAATACTCCTATCGTCAATTCGGAGAACGCATTTACGCCATACGTCAATGCATACATCAGCGTTCTTCGTCGGAAGTCTCTTCCCAGAAACAAATATATGCTATTGCCATTCATGACGACCTTGATACTTATGCCTCAATAATAGCCTTATGGATGGAAGGATGTGCCTACGTACCACTTCACCCGAACCAACCCATAGAACGCAATCTAAACATAATCAATCAGGTCGGGACAGACTATATCATCGACTCATCACAACAATCCGTATTCGACAAAGAACTTAACAATCAGAGAACAGAAATTATCCACACCAATGAAATCAATTGGTGTGGCGACCATTCCCAGAATCAATGGAATAGTATTGGCGATGAGGAACTGGCATATATCCTTTTCACCTCTGGAAGCACCGGAACCCCCAAAGGGGTATGCCTAACAAGAAAGAATATCGCTACATTCATTGATTCATTCTGGAAAACCGGCATCACAATAGATACCACAGACCGATGCCTACAAGCATTCGACCTCACATTCGATGTAAGCATACAGTCATTCCTTACTGGCCTGATACGTGGAGCATGTGTGTGCACCATTCCCTACGGACAAGTAAAGTACCTTCATGCTGCTTCTCTGATCATGGAACAGGGCATAACCTTTGCTGCAATGGCTCCCTCGATGCTGACATATCTGCGGCCCTATTTCGATGAAATAAAAGCCGACCAACTGAAAACCTGCATCCTCACTGCTGAAGCCTGCCCGGTAGACTTAATCGAAGACTGGTACAAATGCGCCACAAACACCGAGATATACGACTTCTATGGTCCCACCGAGGGTACAATATACTGCACCTATTACAAACTGAACCGCAATGGCAACAATCTATCCGCTAATGGAATAATATCCATCGGTAAACCTCTGGACAATGTCACTGCCATTATTATCGATGAGAAAGGAAACATCCTGAACACAGATGAAAAAGGGGAGCTGTGTATTGCGGGGGACCAAATAACAAAAGGATACTGGAACAACCCTGAAAAAAACAATACTTCATTCTTTGAGAAGGAGATAAAAGGAAGCCTTGTCCGTTTCTATCACACCGGAGATTTATGTAACTGGGATGCGAGCGGCAATATCATTTATCTTGGGAGAATAGACCAACAAGCCAAGATACAAGGATTCCGGGTTGAATTGGGCGAAATAGAGTATCATACACGCACATTTTTCAACAACAAAAACCGTGCAGTCGCCATCACCTATACAAACAATCGCGGACTGGACGAGATTGCCTTGTTCATAGAATCTGAGCCAATCGATTCAAGTGAATTGACAAAATATCTACAATCAAAAATGCCCAACTACATGATTCCTTCCCAACTACACTTCCTTAGCGACTTCCCTCTCAATAATTCTGACAAGATAGACCGTAATAAATTAAAACAATTACTCTCTAAATAAAACTATATTCAATCCCTACCATTTTAGAATATTTTACCCAATCACCATTATATGACACGCACAGAATTAATCGAAATCATACAACCCCTGGCACAAAACATCTTTTCACAGCCAGAATTAATTATCGAAGACAACCTCAGCGCCGAAACATTACCCGGCTGGACTTCCCTTACCTTCACTCAGTTCCTAACCGAAATAGAGAACCATCTCAATATTAAATTCAAAATGATGGAAATCATCAAAATGCAGAAAATGGGAGCCATCATCGATACTACGCTCAACCACCTGAACTAATGGCGAATAACGACCCTGAAATAAAACTATTCACAGTCCAAGACCTTCGTAGCTGGCTTATCCACAACCAACACATAGATGGACTTAGCAGTACTATTATTTCCACGTCAAGAGCATACGCCTTCATAAACAACCCATACGTTGAGAATGACGACCCCGTGATTGCAGCCGTATACATTCGCGACCCGCAAAAGGATTTGAAACCAATTGCATATACAGCCGCTTTCCCCGACATGATTCAGGAAGAGAAAAAATGGTGGTTTAGTACATTATGGTGCCACTCCAACTATAGGGGAAAAGGCTACCCGCTTGTTGCAGTAGGCAGTTTGGCCGAGGAATATGGAGATGGGAACTACCTTGATATGTGGGGAGCACCCGAAACAGTAGAGATATTTAATTATTTAGGACTGAAAAGCTCCTACTTCACCGAGTTCCATTTTGGACCTAAACTTCAACAAAATAATTGGAAAGGCAAGGCAGCCTTTCAACTTTATAGAATAAAGAACCTTATACCCTACTCAAAACTGAATAGAACCTTCGCCAACTATGACTACTCATTAGAATACACCCAATTTATTAGTGACGAAACATACTCTTTTATCCAACGCAACTCCTCGGACTACATTCTCACCCGTACACAAGCAATGTTGAACTGGATACTGACTTATCCCTTCATGCGTTCCATGCCTAGCACAAAAAGAGTCCATCATAACAACATCTTTAGCGACAAGGTAGAGAACTATTGGCTAAGTGGTGTAACGGTTAAGAAAGGTGAGCAAATCATCGGGTTCTACATCCTTAGGGTAAGGCAAACAGAATTATCAGTAAAATATCTGTACTACGACGAGTCGTATCAGGATGAGGTGTTTAACTCTATCATGGAGCACATTATCAATCAAAATGTGACCAATTTCAGTACTCGGAATCCCGTATTGGCCGATTATACATCCAGACTGAATATATTCAACAAGAGAAATGAGATAGACATATCTTTCAGCCATCCTCAGCAATTGAATGCCGAAGATGGAAAAATGATTCAGGGTGGCGATGGGGACAGTTTTGTCTAATACTATGAAAATAGATTATGTTCAGTAAAAAATTCAATAAGAAGTTTCTGCAGTTGTATAACAGGGCAAGATTGAGAAATAAGGATTTCACTATCATTGCCAATACATGTATCGGGGGAATTCTATCGCACGAACTTAATTTGAAGTTCCTGTCGCCTACGGTGAATGTGGGAGTATTCAACAACGAGGAATTCTTTACTTTGTGTCAACACCTGAAATACTACATGACACTGGAACACGAACTCATAGGGCCAACACCCGACAATCATTTCTTCAATACAAAATTGCATGGGAAGTATGGTGATATTACATTTACTTTCGGCCACTTTAACAGCGTGAACGAGATTACCCAGCAATGGGAGAAGCGGAAAAAGAGAATTAACTATAATAACATCTTCATCATTATGGACGGGGACAATTGTTCGGACCGGATTGTGGGAGAGTTCAATAATTTGCCTTACAAGAACAAAGTTATCATTACAAAGAAAGCCTACCCAGACAATCCTTCGGTTTTTGCCATTACAAACCCCAATTACCATAAAGGGGATATTTTAAAATATGGATTAATGAACGAGTCAGCCAGATGGTTTGAGCTGTTCGACTATGTTCATTTCTTTAACACTGGGAATATTCGTACCAATGCATTGTTCCGTCATTACCAGAAAGCTAAATAATAGACTTGACAGGATTCGGTTCAAGCCTATTAATGTGTTCGTGTTTCACGCCGTTTCGGATAGTTTCGACCCCGAATTGAACAAGAAGATAGATTGGCTCTCAACTGACTATTTCAAACAAAAAATAAAAACACTGCAGGACAGATATACATTTATTAGCCTTGAAGAGGCTCACACAAAATTAGAAAAGGATTTGGTCCGTTCAAAAAAATATGCCGTGTTGACCTGTGATGATGGCTTTGAGTCTATACTAGATATCTTACCTTTCCTAATAGAACAGAATATACCCATTACATTATTCCTCAATCCACTCTATCTCGACGGCATTCATATCAGAAATGGTTATGCACCTCATCCCAAATATATAACAAACGAGCAACTTGATGGAATAAAGTCGCCTTTAGTGACAATTGGTATGCACGGATTTGAACATCTGGACGCTACAAGGCAGACAAAAGAAGAGTTCGAGTCTTCTGTTACCAAATGTGTCGCACAATTAAGCAAATACCCTAATTATATACCCTATTTTGCATATACGTGGGGAAGATTTAACTCTGACACACAACAGATTCTAAAAAAAGAGATGATTACCCCCGTGTTATGCGACGGGCAGTTGAACTACCATTATAGAAACGGAATATCCAGAATGATGCTTGAATAGCATCCTGTCATAATACAATCATGATACTCTCCATTATAACAATAAATTGGAACAATAAGGCCGGTTTGCAGAAGACAATGCAGAGCGTTGTTTCGCAGACCTTCTCTGATTTCGAGTATATTGTTGTTGACGGGGCCAGTAGTGACGGGAGTGTAGATATTATCCAACAATATGCGGATTGGAGGAATCTGAAGTGGGTCTCGGAGAGGGATAACGGAATATACAATGCCATGAACAAAGGCATCGGGATGGCCGAAGGTGAGTACCTGATGTTTCTCAATTCTGGAGACTGGTTGGTGAATGACCGAGTGGTGGAAGCGATGATTCAGATGATAAAGGGCTACGGAGATGCAGAAATAATATATGGCAACATTACCAAAGTCTGGCCGGATGGGAGGATGTTGAAGAACAAAAAGAAAGACCATACATATACTATGCTTTCATTCTACCGAGGCACATTGGATCATGTGGGTACTTGTATTAAGAAGAATCTTTTCGATAAGTATGGCTTATATGATGAAACCCTTCGTATTTGTTCCGATTGGTCTTGGTTTCTTAAAGTAGTTGTATTTGGTGAGGTGAAACCGCGATATATAGACCTCGATACCGTATATTTCGACATGACCGGAATAAGCGAGAGCGGGGGGCAAAACCGAACAAAACTGAGACAGGAACGCAGGAGAACATTGGAAGCGAATGTCCCAAAAATGATTCTTGCTGATTATGACAAATACAGCAGAGATATACAAATCATGCAACGACTGCATCGCCATCCATGGGCATATAAAATAACAGTATTCATTGAACGGTGTCTATTTAAATGGGAGAGATTGAAAAAATAAGGTTTTCGGTGGTTGTTCCTCTATACAACAAAGAACAATACATTGAGCGAACATTGCAAAGCATACTCTCGCAAACATACACGAACTACGAGATTATTGTTATTGACGATGGAAGTACCGATGGTTCGTATTCGAAAGCGGAAAGTATACTAAAACAAGATAGTAAGTCATCCATCATTTTCAAACAGCAAAACTCTGGAGTAGGATCGGCGCGAAACAAAGGAGTAGAACTTTCAAGGGGTGAATATATCTGTTTTCTTGATTCAGACGACTGGTGGGAACCCAAGTTCTTGGAGTGTATTGACGGCCTTATTTCGAAATACCCGAATGCGTTGATGTATGGCAGCAGTTTCTATTTAGTTAAAAACGGAACTAAAAGAATAGCCCCTATTGGAGTAGACAAAGAATTCAAAGAAGGATATATCAACTATTATCAGACATATGCAAAGACACTCTGCATGCCGATATCATCCAGCTCGGTAGCCTTGTCGCGAAAGGCATTTTATGAAGTCGGTCAATTCAATACATCACTAACATTGGGAGAGGATTTTGATTTGTGGATTCGTTTAGCCCTAAAAGGCCCAGTTGCCCTTGTGAACACTCCATTATCAAACTATTTCCAAGACATCCCGGTCAGTCAACGCGCTACCCGAAAACTTCACCCACCCCAACAACACATGTTGTGGAATCTAAACAAATATTCAGATTACGAAAAGACCAACAAAGATGTAAAGAAACTATTCGACCGTTTGAGAGCAAGCGGCCTATTTGGTTACTACCTTTCACATAAATATCACTCGGAAGCGATGGAACAGCTAAGGAAAATTGATTGGAACAATGTTCCCTCTTCCACATATAGATTATATCACTCATCTATAACAATACAACGTATTATCTATAAAGCTCGACGTATTGGAGCCCAATTGAAGCAGAAAATCAGAAACTTGTAAACAATCAAATCGCGATAAATCGTGGTACCATTCTTCCCAAAACAAATATCGAATAAGGCCATAATGATTTACTTCATATCATTGGCCATAGTTAGTATTATCTTCATAAATCACATGATGAAGTTTGATTTTCTAATCATCGGCATCGCGTGGATATTGCTCTTTTTTCTACTTTCTGTACGATACACCCGCAAATGGGCAGATATCCCAGAAAAGAACTACATCAGAAAATTATTCTTTACCGCACTGACATTCAGGATTGTCTGGGTGTTATTCTCCTATATTTATTACTTCATTAAAACAGGGTTACCTTTTGAATTCGGATCAAGTGACGCTTTGGCTTATCACGATGCAGCAATATGGATGAAAGAAATAGGATGGAGCCAAACCATGGATTACCTGTCCACAAAGTCAATCGCAGACTCCGGATATCCCATCTACCTCACCATATTATATACAATATTTGGCGACAGTGTTTTAATTGTACGTATACTTAAGGCTGTTCTTGGAGCCTGGAGCTGCGTTTTATTATATAAACTAGCATCCCGGAATGTAGGTGAAGAGGCCGGGCGTATGGCAGGTATCTTCTGTTGTCTAATGCCTAATCTGATAATGTATTGTGGCCTGCATCTTAAAGAAATCGAGATGATATTCTTGACCATTGCAGCACTGGAACGGGCGGACAACTTGCTGCGTACCAAAGTGACGTTCTGGAAAGTCCTACTGGTGGCAGCTCTGGTCATCAGCTTGTTCACGTTCAGAACTGTATTAGGTGTAACTGTCATCTTTGCAATAGGTACATCCCTCGTTTTTTCAAGTAGCACCATGATGAGCAGTTGGAATCGTGTAGTATTAATAACATGGGCCATAATTGCCATAATGGTGATGGCGGGAGGTACGATTGCTAACGAAGCACAATCACTATGGGAACACCGAAGCGAGAACCAGACTGCCAAACGCGACTGGCAAGTTAGAAAAGGTGTAGAATGGGCAAAATACGCTACAGGAACGGTTATGGCACCTATGATGTTTGTATTGCCTTTCCCGACAATGGTGGATGTGGATGAACAATACAACCAGCAGCTAATACATGCCGGTAACTTTGTGAAAAACTTCATGGGTATATTTGTTATCATTGCAGTTCTTGATGCTATTCTGCGGCGAAAAAACTGGAGGGACCTGTCACTATTGGGTTCTTTTGTCATATCATATTTGGGAGTAATCTGTATGAGTGGATTCGCCAATTCGGAACGATTTCTCTTGCCAGGATTACCATTTCTACTAATCATGGCAGCTTATGGTATATCCATATTAGACAAAAGCTACTTCAAATGGGTGAAACTATGGTATTGGGTGGTTCCAGTAATGGTAATTGGATGGGCTGTATTCAAATTAGGTTCTCGAGGCATTTTGTAAGCAAAAAGTGTGTCAAACTATCAATGAGATGAAGGTTGCATATTATTTTGGTCGAATAAACCGTGGCGGTGCCGAGACCCTGGTGGCCGACCTTCTGATGTGCCACGAAAATATACCATTCCAGCCAGTATGCATATATCGGGATGAGGGCACACTGTCGGAGATGTTTCGTCAAAGCGGTGCCCCGATGCTGAAACTTCGCAAAAGGAAAAGCTGGTTGGCTTATATTTTTCGCTTAAGGAGACTTATCAAGAAAGAGCAAATCGATATACTTCACGCCCAAACATCACTCAACGCCATCATAGCCATCATCTGCACTGCTTTCACTAAGGTGAAAGTTGTTACTACATTTCATGGCTTTGGATATGTAAATGCCCCAAAGCCGCTTCGCTGGTTTATTTATCATGGAAGTAAACGGATTATATTTGTAAGCGAGTATCTCAGACAAGGGTATTTCAGTAAAGGTGATTTTGGGACAAAAAATAGAAGTTCGGTTGTTTATAACGGAATAGATTTCTCAAAATTCGACAAAACCCACCCAAAACTACAAAAAAACGATGGTTCAGAACAACACCCATTACAACTATGCATGGTGGGCAGTTTTGGAGAAGGACGAAATCACATGTTTGTATGTGAATTTATTAATCAGCTTAAAAAAAGGGGTATCCGGTTCCATTTCACCTTTGTAGGTGCCGCCAGACCCAACGAACAGAAACTGTACGATGATTGTGTGAAATATTGTAAAGAACATACTTTAGAAGAATATGTTACTTTTGCAGGTCTCTGCAATAATGTGCCTGAAATACTGGGACAGATGGATGCGTTTGTTTATGCCACACGTCATGATAGTTTTGGTATTGCAGTAATTGAAGCAATCGCTTCAGGGCTCCCCACCTTCACTAACGACTGGTGTGTGATGCAAGAAGTAACTAGAAACGGTCAATACGCTTGGTTATACAAAACCGGTGACATTAATTCTTTAACCGAACTATTTATTGATTTTACCAAGGACCCTGAAAGATACTACCAGAAAGCCCGTCTCAGTGCAACAGCAGTGAAGAACGAATATAGCATAGAACAACATGCCACCAATCTTTACAATGAATATTCCCGCATATTATAGTATCCTTAACAACAATTGATATAATATGAAAACTGTTGGATTACCAATCTCTCACAAAGAAAACGAAAAAAGAAGGACACTCGTCCCGAATGATATTCAATATATAAAACACCCCGAGAAAATATTTATTGAAGATGGGTATGGTGATGTGTTGGGATACAGCAATAATGATTATAGCCAACATGGTGTCAATATCGCCACCCGCGAAGAAGTACTCAAAAAAGACATCATTGCAGACCCCAAAATAGGTGATGCAGAGTACTTGGAACACCTCTCCGAACAGATTATCTTTGGCTGGATTCATGCGGTCCAGAATAAAGATATAACCGATAAGATTATTGCCGGGAAACTATCATGCTACGCATGGGAGGATATGTATGAAGACGGAAGACATAGTTTTTGGCGCAATAATGAAATAGCCGGCGAAGCAGCTGTTTTCCATGCTTATATGTGCCACGGGATTTTCCCATATAATACAAAAGCAGCAGTTTTGGGAAGAGGAAATATTGCCAGAGGTGCAATCAAAACACTAAATTTTATGGGTGCCGAGGTAATTCAATACGACCGGAAAACCGAGAAACTATTCCAACGTGAACTGGACAGATTTGACGTTGTGGTCAACGCAATACTTTGGGACACCTCCCGCAAAGACCACATCATATATCGCCAAGACTTAAAACGCATGAAACACAATGCGTTGATTATTGATATCTCTTGTGATAGGAACGGCGGTGTAGAAACCAGTATACCAACAACCATAGAGAATCCCACCTATGTGGTAGATGGTGTAACACATTATGTTGTAGACCATACTCCATCTCTGTTTTGGAAAACAACCACCGAGACTCTTAGTGCAGAATTTGTGAAATTTATTGACTTCCTCATTGAAGATCACCCATTGGACAATCCTGTATTGAGGGGGTGTCATAATATAGAAAAGGGTACAATTTTGGATCCCCGCATCATAGCATTTCAAAACCGAAATTGATATACAACACCTCACATTTAAACTAATTAATTAAATGAAAATAACCATTACTGGCGGTGCCGGCTTTATTGGATCAAACTTGTGTGAATACTTTGTTAACAAAGGTCACGACATTACATGTCTGGACAATCTTTCGACAGGATTCATGCACAATATTGAACATTTACTAAACAAGCCCAACTTTAGATTTATCGAAGGAGACATCCGTAATATGGATACTTGCCGAGAAGCAGTATCAGGGAATGATATTGTTCTGCACGAGGCAGCATTAGGCAGCGTACCCCGAAGCATCAACGACCCTATCAACACAAACAACAATAATATTGACGGGTTCCTCAACATGTTAGTTGCAACACGCGATGCCGGCATACATCGTTTTGTCTATGCTGCCAGTTCTTCCACTTATGGAGATAGCAAAGAACTGCCAAAAACTGAACACAAAATAGGACGTCCTTTATCACCATATGCGGTTACAAAATTCGTGAATGAGCTTTATGCTAATGTATTTACCGAGCTCTATGGATTAGAAACCATAGGTTTACGCTACTTCAATGTATTTGGACGCCGTCAAGACCCCAATGGTGCCTATGCTGCAGTAATCCCACTGTGGGTAAAGGCACTAATAAACCACGAGTCTCCATTCATTAATGGTGATGGCAGTTATTCGCGGGATTTTACATATATTGATAATGTGATTCAAGCAAACGAGTTAGCTGCCACAATACCTACGGTAGAAATAAGAAAGAGAGCATCACAATACAACAAGTCTTTGCCAGAGAATGCCCCGATGGATTTAGTATTTAATGTTGCCTACGGCGGTAACACCACATTGAATGATTTGTTCAATTGCTTACGAAAGAATCTGGCCCAATATGATGAAAAAATATCATCAATCGAACCCATCTATCGTGAGAATCGTGCCGGAGATATCCCACATTCGCAAGCTTCTATTGCAAAGGCTCAGCAGGTGTTGGGATACCAACCCCATTTTGATGCCTTTAAGGGTTTCGAACAAGCATGCGAATGGTATTGGAATAATATTAAATAGATGAAGGTATTATTTATTGCTAGCGGTAATAAGTCAGTAGGGACTGTGAGTGCATTCGTACGTTCACAGTATGAGTCGTTACAGAGAGAAGGGCTTGACATGATTCTCTTTCCCGTTATTGGAAAGGGGTGGAAATCGTATGCAAAGGCAATGATACGGCTACATCGACTAGTGCGTCGTGAGAAACCCGACATTGTTCATGCCCACTATTCAGTTTGTGGGGTAGTAGCTGCACTAGCAACTCTGGGAACTAAGACCAAAGTGGTTGTGTCCATTTTGGGAAGTTTCCCCACTCATTCATTTAAATGGCGTTGGGTACGCTTTTTCATAAAACATGTGTGGAACGCTACAATAGTAAAGTCGAAACGAACGGCAAACCAGTTGGGCATTGACTTGCCCGTAGTGCCTAACGGCGTCAATCTTGATCAGTTTTCATTGGTTGACAAGGAGGAGGCACGTAAAAAATGCGGTTTTGAGGAGGGTAAGAAATACGTCATTTGGTGTTCCCACCCCTCACGAAGCGAGAAGCGTTTTTCTCTTGCCCAAGAGGCCGTGACAGCATTGAATGACCCAAATGTTATTCTCTATCCAGTTTTCGATAAGGTACACGACGAGGTTGTGGATTATATGTGTGCAGCCGATGTATTGTTGCTTACATCTGTTTGCGAGGGGTCACCCAATGTGATTAAGGAGGCAATGGCTTGTAACTGTCCTGTGGTGAGTACCGATGTGGGAGATGTGGACTGGGTTACCGGTGGAATTGAAGGCACAATAGTGGTGCCTTATGGCGATGTTGAGGCCTTACGAAAGGGTCTATGCTCTGCCCTTGCATTCCATTCTCGCACTCAGGGTCGTGAGCGTATCAAGACTTTAGGGCTCACTATTGAATCAGTGGCAAGAAAAATAAAAACAATATATGACACTCTATAATTATCTAGACAGATATGTTTTGCTCCCATTAGGCGATTTAATATATGGGAGTTGTGTAGTGAAAAAGTATAAAGAACTGCTTCGAAATGACATGCTCTCTGAGGCAGAACTGATTGAGATACAGAATAAGAAACTACAACGGCTGGTACGGCATTGCTATGATACTGTTCCATACTATACTCGTCTTTTCGATTCATTGGGAATCAGACCTGAGGAAATAAAAACAAAAGAGGATTTGCAAAGGTTGCCTGTACTTACTAAACAAATTATTCGTGAGAATTATGATGACCTCTTTAGTACTGCCATAAACCCTAAAAGGATACGTAAATCGTCGTCAGGAGGCAGCACGGGAGTACCATTGAAGTTCTCTACCGATTGGGCCGAATGGAGTAGCTGGAAAGCATCTACACTCAGAGCATGGACATGGTACGGATTGAACTTAGGTGATAAGATTTTTTCATTGGGTGGTACTTCTATCAATAAGAAAAAAGGATTGTTTTCTTATAAGGGTTTATATGATAGGATTATCATGCGTAACTATAAGTATAGTAGTGCGGATGTCACAGATGAGGGTATGCAGTATAACTATGAGGCATTAATGAGATTAAAGCCCAAAGCCTTGAGAGGTTATGGTTCGGCACTCTATATTTTGGCCCGATATATTGAAAAGAAGAAATTACCTGTATGTCCTATCAAAGTGATACTCACGACAGGTGAAGTGCTGATGCCCGAGTATAGACGGAAACTGGAAGAAGTGTTTCGTGCTCCGGTTTATGATGCCTATGGTGCAGGAGATGGTGGAATATTATCGCATGAATGCCTCAAAAGAGAAGGTTTTCACATTACTGAAGAGTCTTGTATTATTGAAATAACAAATAGAGATGGCAAAGTGTTGCCAATAGGGGAAACAGGGTATGTATGTACAACAGATTTGGACAATTATGTTTTTCCCTTCCTACGTTATCATGTAGGCGACATGGCTTATCTGAAGTGTGAAAAGTGTTCGTGTAAACGGCAGACTAGATTAATCGGCGAAGTGATGGGTAGAGCTGGAAGACTGTTATACAATAAGCAAGGTGTTCCAATCTCTCCGACTGTCCTTCCAATGATGTTTTATCCCGAACTAGACTATCATAATCCCGAATATCAAAAAGTATACAACAAAATAGATAAATTTCAAATTAGGCAAGATAGTGAGGGTGATATTCGAATATTATTAAAATTAAAGGATCCAACTGAACCGAAAGAACAATTTGATTATATAATTACAAACTATGAAAATCATTTTGTCGATTCGAAGGTGGTTCTCGACATTGTTGATGAAATACCCTGCCTGCCTTCTGGAAAGGAGGATTATTGTGTCTCAGACTATCGCCGATATGATAAATAACAAAATATCAGCAACCTGAGACATAGACAGTAGTGGTGATATATATAAAACAATATTCTTTTACTCACATCAGCTATCTTGTTATATTACAACTGAAAAATTAATAAACAACTACTTTATTTCATATTATGCCAAATTTTGATCAACGCTCCCCCTGGGCGATAATAAAGGGTATCTGGATTAGATCTTTGTCGATTTTGACTAATTTCACATTTCCTTATTTTGTAACAGTTGCTTGCCATAAGATGCGAGGAGTTAAAATTGGAAAACAAACTCATATCTGCCGAGGTGCTTATCTTGATGACCACAGTCCTCAATTGATTGAGATAGGAAATGGAGTTGGAATTACGGAGGGGGTAGTAATTATCTGCCACCAACGCGATCTTTCGAATTATCACCCTGGTATGTATGCCATTGATTGTCCTTTCAAGTTAGGAAAGGTTGTAATCAAAGATGGTGCTCACATCGGAATTGGAGCAATTATCATGCCTGGAGTTACAATTGGAGAAGGAGCTGTTATTGGTGCTCATAGTGTTGTTACGCATGATGTTCCGCCTTATTGCGTGGCTGTAGGAGCACCTGCAAAAGTAATAAGAACATTTACTGATAACAAGGAAACTGGCGAAAACAATAAATAACCAGTTATGATAATGTAGGAGCGAAGAATGAAATACATTTTTGAACTCAATCACCCGAAGCATTACTATCAGTTCAAATATGTAATGCAATCTCTTAGGAAGCAAGGACATGAGATAAAAGTACTTGCCCGAGATAAAGACGTATTACTGGATGTGCTGAAAGAAGAAGGGGTAGATTACACTATCTTTGGCAAACATAACAAGTCTATGTCAGCAAAGATATTTGGTACATTTGCCTTGGTTCGGAACTATATTGCTATTGTAAGGCAATATCAACCAGATATAATAGTGTCCAAGGGATCTTTGTATGGAACCCTCACAGCAAAGCTTATGGGGAAAAAGTCGGTCATTTTCCCAGATTCGGAAGTAGTCAAAGTCACCAATAACTTTGTTGTACCACTTTGTACAAAAGTAGTTACTCCACAATCCTTTCAACTCGATTTCGGAGAAAAGCATTGTAGAATAAATGGTCTGTTCGAAGATTGTTACCTTTCTCCCCAAGCATTCCAACCAAATCCAGAAATAATTGAAAAATATGAGTTGAAAAGGCCTTATGCCATAATTCGTTTTGTCGGTTGGTTTGCAAACCATGATGTAGGAAACAATGGTTTCACTCTTGAAGAAAAAATCAAATTGGTAGAGACCATTGCTAAAAACATGACTGTTTATATATCTTCTGAAAAGCCACTGCCAGAACCACTTTCTCAATACAAATTGAATACACCGGCATCATTAATACATGATGTACTTAGCTATGCGGACCTCTATGTGGGAGATTCCCAAACTATGGCTGCCGAATCAGCCCTTTTAGGTACTCCCTCTATCCGTTCTAATTCTTTTGTTGGGCCCAACGATATGTCCAATTTTAAAATTCTCGAGAGTAAATACGGTCTTCTCAGGAATATCGCAAAGCCACAAGATGCTATCGATCTGGCAGCAGAATGGTCAGCCCATTCTCAAAAAAATGATTGGAAGAATAAACAGAAAGACTACTACACCCAAGTTGGCGACATCAATGCCAACATTGTTTCTTTACTCACAAACATCTAATCACCAATGGATTTCACCCTAACAAAATACCGACAACTCTTGGAAGCATTGATCGAGAGTGGTATTACTTTCAAATTACGTCATGATGTGGACCTTCTCCCTCAAAACTCATATCAAACTGCATTGATTGAGAACGAATTAGGCCTAAAAGCCACATACTATTTTCGATGTGTTCCAGAAAGTTACAACGAAAAAATTATCAAGGAAATCTACGCTCTCGATCACGAGATTGGCTACCATTACGAATCACTCACTACCTGTAATGGCAATATAGAATCGGCCTATCAAGATTTCTGCACTAATCTTGAAAAGCTTCGCACTCTAGCACCAATCAAGAGCATCTGCATGCATGGATCTCCCCGTAGTCCATGGGATAGTCGAGACCTTTGGAAACACTATGACTACCGAGCGCTCGGCATTGACTACGAACCATATTTTGATACAGACTTCTCTAAAACTCTCTACCTCACCGATACCGGACGTAGATGGGATGGATTCCATGTAAGCGTTCGAGACAAGATACCCCAATTTCAAGACCGCTGGGAACAGATGGGACTAACATTTCATACTACCGATCAAATTATTTTTCAATTACGGAATCCTAATTCAGAACTCCTACAATCAAAACTTAATCTACTCATTACCACTCACCCCCAACGATGGAATAATTTTGGGATGATTTACATTAAAGAGTATTGTACACAATCAATTAAGAACATAGTAAAAAAAATGATTGTAAAACAACATTAAAAAAAATACAAGACAACAATATATTGAAATATTCTACGTTTTAATTAAATACGTAACACTTATGAAGTCAATTTACAGATTATTATTGGTTGCCCTGTGCGCAACTGTTGCTTTCACATCATGTGTGACTCCAAGTCAAGTCAACTACCTGCAAGACATGAGACACGGAAGTCAAATTGAGCTTGAAAACAAGTTTCAAGCCAAAATCTGTCCCTACGATGAATTGGACATTTATGTGTTCGGCCCATCTGGCTCAGAAGAGTTGGCTAAACCATTCAATATAAGCTCTTCCAATATCAGTGCTGGAACAATGAACCGCAGGGGTGCGTATCTTGTTGACGTGAATGGCAACATTCAATTCCCTGTATTAGGCACTATGCATGTAGCAGGAATGACCCGACTGGAGTTGCAAGACGCAATTACCAATCGACTTGATTCCGATAATCTTCTTAAGAGTGCTGTTGTAATGGTCCGTTTTGCAAACTTCAAAATATTCTTCCTCGGGGCAGAAGGAGGCAAGTCTATCACTATAAGCAATGAACGTTGCACATTCCTCGAAGCACTTGCTTTATGTGGAGACCTCAGCGTCTACACAAACCGCAACAAAATTGCTGTTATGCGAGAAGTGAACGGCAAAATGGTCATGCGCTATCTAGACCCGCGTTCTTCTTCCGTATTCCAAGACCCATTCTTCATGCTCCAACAAAACGATTTCATTATCACCCAGAACTACAACACATCCACCACACGTCAAGAAGCACGTAATTTCGTCACAATGTGGGTCTCAACAGCAATGTCAACCCTCACACTTGCTTTGACAATAATGAACCTATTGAAAAAATAAAAAACAACGTTGTTTATCATGGAAAACAATAAATCAACTAACGACAATAGCACCAATGTCTCACAGACAAACTTATCATTTCTCGACGATAAGCAATCTGTCTCTTTCCACATTAAAGACTTGGTGTTCTTACTGATTCGGAACATTCACTGGCTCGTCATCTTTGCTGTTTTAGGAGGTCTGATTGCCAATTTTATTGCTCGTCGTCAGGAAAAAGTGTATCAAAGCACTGCCCGCATCCTCATTAGAAGTGGTAACGATTTGGGCATCAACGACGACGATACCCGTGAAGCATCTATTCGCTCGGCACTGGGTCTACGCTCATTCTATTCCAGTACTATTAACAACGAGATGATGATTCTCACATCAAAATCTACTATCCAGAAGGCTGTTGAAGATCTTCATCTAAATGTTGTTTACTCAACTAAAACCCGTTTCTTCCACCGCAACAAAGACCTCTACGGAACATCTCCTGTAGAAATTGAATTCCTTGACGATGATTTGGAACATCCAAGATTTCTCACCTTGAGAATCATCGACAAGTCCCATGTATTAATTATCCGTTCTGACAAAGCTGCCTTATATGTCCCCATCGATGTTCCTGTCATCACTCCTATGGGCAGATGTATCGTACATAAGAATTGGCCTTTCGACGAACATAGCATTGGCCAAGATATCACTGTAGAGCACAGAGACATTGCTGCTGTTACCGACTATTACCGCAACAAACTAATCGTTCGACGCAATGACGAACGTAACACAATCCTGAACCTCACCATGAAAGATGGTTCAGCCCAAAGATGTGCCGATTTCATTAACACTGTAGTACGTGTATACAATGATGGTGCTGTTAACGATAAAAAGCGTATTATCTCCGATACATACAACTATATCAACGAGCGTATTAACATCATTAGTGGAGACCTCGATGCTCAGGAGTCGGCTATGGCAAACTATCGTAGTATCAATGATGTTGTCACAGCTTCCAGCATCGGAGAGAGCTATATCTCCACAAGTATGCACTCCAGCAACGAAGTTATTCGTTTACAGGATGAACTAGAGATGGTTCGTTCTCTCCTCAGCGCAATCAAATCCAGTGATGGAAGCCGCGTAATCCCCATCGGAACAATTTCCAACAGTGCTGTTGTCAGCTACCTTACTTCCTACAATAACCATGCCCAGGAAGTTGCTCGCTACATGGAAATGGGAACTGTCAACAACCCTGTTGCTGCTAAAGTAATCGAAAATCAACGTCAAGCTCTTCAAGAACTTGCCATCATGACAGAGGGCTACATGGCCTCTCTTGAGAAACGAATCATCAACGAACGCAATATGGCCAATATGGCAACCGCCAAAGTGCGTTCAGTACCTCAGAAGCAAATATTCCTTGAAGGCATGGAACGTAACCAAAAAATCAAAGAACAGCTCTACGTATCCTTACTTTCCCGTCGTGAGGAATTGATGATTAGCCAACCCTCCCTTGAAGGATGTGCTAAAATCATTGATGAAGCACCCGTCAACAACTCCCCTGTCTCTCCCAATACCCCCCATCTCACTTTCCTTGGTGTACTTATCGGTCTTCTCATTCCTATCATCTTCCATCTTTTGCGTCGCCTCTTCGACACTCAAGTTAAATTCTACTCCGATATTGAATCCTCCATCTCTGCTCCATTCCTTTGCGAGATTCCTGCCCTTCCTAAAGACGACACACGTACCATTGTAATCAATGACAAGCAGCATGACGGCATAGCCGAATCGTTCCGTCACCTACGAGCCAAAATCGACTTTCTCAGCGGCAAGCCTGATGAAGCAAAGATTCTCATGTTCACTTCATTGATGCCTGGATCAGGTAAAACATTTACTACAAGCAACCTCGCTGCTAGTATTGGTTTAACCGACAAATCCGTCCTCATCATCGACCTTGACCTCCGCAAAGGTTCTCTGTCTCGTAAATTTTATAGCCGTCATAAACCGGGCGTTGTAAACTATCTTACTGGTAAGGAGAACAATATTGACTCTCTAATCCAGCATGAAGTACTTGCTCCCGGCGTTGATGCTCTCTTCTCTGGCCCCATACCTCCCAACCCTGCCGAATTACTCAGCACTCCTCGTTTCGACGCTATGATTGAACATCTGCGCAAGAAGTACGACTATATCATCATTGATGCCACACCTGCTGGAATGGTTGTTGATACTGATATCATTAAACATGTTGCTGACCATACATGCTTCATAATCCGTGCACGCAAATTCGACAAACGAATGCTTCTCGAAGTAGAACGTCTATACAACGAAAATGCATTCCCCAACATGTGCATAATACTCAACGACGTAAAATATGGTAAACAGCCTGTCTATGGTCGTCAATACGGCTATGGTTATGGCTACGGATACGGCTATGGCTATGGTTACGGCTATGGTTATGGCTACGGCTATGGAGACGACTCTAACAACTCTGTCAGCGACAACTCCGCACAACAAAAGAGTTCCTCAAACAATAAGAAAAGCATCTTCAAACGGAAATAGTACCCATGAGATTCAACACCCTACCCCACATGGGTGTTGAATCTCTTATTTCTTCTCAAAGATGGAAAATACAATCACTGTTACAACACCTTTGCTCCCAGACCTTGATGACTTTCACAGTCTCTTAAAAGAAATATGGTCAAGCAAATGGATAACAAACAACGGCCAATTCCATCAGAAATTGGAAGAGGCACTTTGTGACTACCTCAAAGTCCCTTTCATCAGTCTTTTCACTAATGGTACTCTTCCTTTACTCACAGCACTTCAAGCCCTACGCATTAGTGGAGAGGTAATCACTACCCCATATAGTTTTGTGGCCACAACCCATAGCATTTGGTGGAATGGCATTAAGCCCGTTTTCGTCGATATTGACCCTTCAAATTGTGGCATTGACCCCGATAAAATAGAAGCCGCCATCACTCCACGCACAACAGCAATCATGCCAGTACATTGTTACGGGAAACCTTGCGACAATAAACGGATTCAGGCTATCGCTGATAAATACGGTCTCAAAGTAATATATGATGCCGCTCACGCTTTTGGTGTTGAAGTGGATGGCGAATCAGTGCTCAACTGGGGCGACATGTCCACACTAAGTTTTCATGCAACCAAAGTATACACTACCATTGAAGGTGGAGCAATCGTCATGCACGATGAAGCAACAAAAAAACGTATCGACTACCTCAAGAACTTTGGTTTTGCAAGCGAAACAGAAGTAGTAGCTCCAGGTATTAACGGCAAATTGGACGAGGTTCGTGCCGTATATGGCCTTCTTAACCTTAAGCAAGTCGATAAAGCCATTAACGCTCGTCACCAAGTAGCCATCCAATACCGGCAGGCTTTTCAAAACGTTAAAGGCATCCGGTTTTTCAATGATATGATCGGAGTGAAACACAACTATAGTTACTTCCCAATCTTTATCAATGCTGAGGAGTATGGAATGACTCGAGATGAACTATATTTCAAACTACGAGACCACAACATACTAGGCCGTCGATACTTCTATCCACTCATCAGCACATTCAGTACTTACAGTGGATTGCCGAGCGCCAGTCCTGACAATTTACCCAATGCCACCCGCATTGCCAACGAAGTTATTTGCCTCCCAATGCACCACGAACTGTCTTCCGACGATATCAATCGTATTATAGAACTAATCGTCAATTAGTCTGTCATCAACCTTACTCAATAACTGATTGTATTTGTATTTCTTTGACAACATATCTGCCGATATGGTCTATATCAACAAAACGGCGTAATTGAAATACACAAGTGTCGAATTATGCTCTATCATTATAGCCATATTCGATATCAAGTGTGAATTGAAGAAACCTGTAACTCGATATCAAAAAAAATAGAAAGATTAGCTTCTGTAACTAACATCAACTGATGATGACAATAAAAAAAGTGTCCGGAATATAAAGTTCCGGACACTTTTTTTATCCTTTGAGGTGAGTTATAGAAGTCCCGTACAGTATTTTCCAGTTTCAGTAGGTGGCTCGATGTGGCGGATGCTACGCTACAGTTGCTACAGTTCGAAAACCTTCTTTTGGGGTACCGCAACGGAGGTAAACACAAATGACCGATTGGGGGTGAATGGAACTGTAGCAACTGTAGCTGTAGCGCGGGGAGTTCCCAATCCCATTGAAACCCCCTTTGGGGTTCGCATTAGGTTCGCTCTGGTGGGCGGAACGAGAGCGAAGTTAGAGCGAACCTACAGCGAACCTACACCAGGGGGGGGCAAATACTAATCTGTCATAAACCCTAATGACCGATTTGAGTTAAACAGACCTAAAAAAGACAAGTTTGATTTAAAAGTCGGCCTAATGACCGATTTGGGTTTACTCATTTCAGTTCAACTAGTGATCTGAGATTCTTCTTGATTATCCTGATCTTGTTTACCGAACACCTGCAAGGCTCGTAACAAAAAGAAATAGTATGCTATAAACAAAACACCCAGCATAATATCTCCGATACCAACATACGAACGATCCAAAAAAAGCATTGGCAACAACATCAACAATAGTTTTGAGATAGTGTAATAGTGGAAACCACTCTTCCGTAATTTCCACATCATTATCAATCCGGCAAACGAAACCGCATCCAACAATGCAGATAACAGATAATACCATTGTGGAACCTCCATTGACCGCTCAAACATGATTTTAAGTGTATCGGGTGACATCTTTCCATATTGTTCCATCAACCCGGTATAAGGAGCCAAGAAGGTCTCGGGATCCTGCTCAAATCTCTCCTTCATCATTGGCTGAGACAAGCCCATTACCAACTCCGACAACAAGAAATAGCCCGTCACCACAAAGCTGATGACCAGCAATATTCTCAATGTCCTCAAATTAGACTTGTTAGACTTGTATCTTCTGTCTTCCATTCTACTTTTAAAATTATATCAGTCTATCCTCGTTAGTGACAATAATGCTTTAATGCCTGCGACATCTGCTCCTGCAACTTGCGTGCCTCGGCACCGGCACATTCTGCAAAATCAGTACCTGTCGAAGCATAAATAATGCCACGGGATGAATTGACCAACAATCCACAATCTTTCGTTAATCCGTATTTGCAAACATCATCCAAACTACCACCCTGGGCACCTACTCCGGGTACCAACAAGAAACTATCCGGCACTATTGCACGCACGTCTGTCAACATATCGGCTTTGGTGGCTCCAACCACATACATCATATTTTCTTCGTTGCCCCATTGTTTTGAAGTCTCCAACACCTTTTCAAACAATTTCTTCTCTCCTTCTACAGGTAGAAACTGGAAATCGAAAGCACCCTTATTAGAGGTCAAGGCCAGCAATATCACCCATTTGCCATCATACACTGTAAAGGGCTGCACCGAATCAGCACCCATATAAGGGGCTATCGTCATTGAGTCAAAGCCGAATTCCCCATTCGGATCCAAAAAAGCCTTTGCATACTGCTGCGAGGTGTTTCCGATATCGCCTCGCTTGGCATCAGCTATAGTAAAAGCCGGCTTCTCAAGCGAATGCAAATAATCCATCGTCTTCCTCAACTGAATCAACCCCTCTATTCCCATTGCCTCATAGAATGCCAAATTAGGCTTATAGGCCACAGCATAATCGATAGTAGCATCAATAATAGCCTTGTTGAAGAGAAACACTCCGTCCTCCTCTTTTCTCAGATGCTCAGGCATCTTATTCTTGTCCACATCCAAACCCACACATAAAAACGACTTGCGGGCAAATATCAAATCCACTAACTCTTTTCTTTTCATATTCTCAATATTATTGTTTATTTTTTTCTTGGGTTTTTACAATTACTACATAGTAACATGATGGAACTTTTCCGTCAATTGTTGCGATGTAATATTTTTCAAATGGTCGTCCGAAACCAATCGGCCATGATTAATAATGATGGCACGGGTACACATTGCCTCCACCTCCTGCATAATGTGGGTTGAAAGCAGTACAACTTTATCCTTACCGGCATTCTTTATCACTCCTCGAATCTCCTCAAGCTGATTCGGGTCAAGTCCCGTCGTAGGCTCATCCAAAATCAGCACCTTAGGGTCGTGAATCATAGCCTGGGCCAGCCCCACACGTTGCCTGTAGCCTTTTGACAGTTGCCCTATGCGCTTGTTGCTTTCCGGTGTAAGACCCACCAACTCTATCATCTCCTCTACCTTGTCATGTCGGTTCTTCAAACCATATATACCCGCTGAGAAATCAAGAAATTCTCTTACATACATATCCAAATACAACGGGTTATGCTCTGGCAAATAACCTATTTCTCTCCGAACGGCCAGTGGGTCTTCATAAATGCTATGCCCACACACCGTTGCCTCACCCTCAGTTGGGGGAATATAACAAGTCAGAATTTTCATCAACGTAGACTTGCCGGCGCCATTTGGTCCCAACAAACCAACCACCTCTCCTTCATTTATCGAAAAACTCACATTATCCAACGCCCTCTGACCGTCATAAATCTTAGTAATATTGTTTACCTCAATCATATTGATAATACATTTTTTGTTAGTCACAATCATTTCCCCGACACCAACTCCTTGGCTCTCTGCAAGGTAATTCTTTCACCGTTGTAGAACGCCACAATAAAGGCATCCTTAAAACCAGTCTCCCGAACACTCTTCTGCAGATTCACCGCATCTTTCACATTGCTAAACGAACCTGTTGTATAGCAATAGGTTCCTCGCTGTAAATAGTACTCATAATCGCTAATGCCCTTAAACTCACGGGCATTCTTTTTCAATTCCTTATCACTGGTCATAAACTGTACCTTATATTCTACCCCTTTTTGCACCGCTTCTGAAGGTTGCTGATTCTCCACTGCTGGTTGGGCTGTTTCCTCCGCCACCGGTTCCTTCACCGGCTCTGTCATCTTCGGTTCATCCTTCGGTAGTGGCGGTTCCACATTCGTGCGCTCGGTCGAAGGCACAAAAGTGGTCGGCTCGTCAGCGGTGGGAGCCTCGTTTGTTTTCTCCTCTTTCACAGGTGCGGATTCGGTTTCTTTCGGACTCTCAGCTGTCACCTTCTCTTTCACCGGTTTTGTCGTCTCGCTCTTCTTGTCTTTGCTCTTATAACCCTTCAGTTCTATTTTCGGATTGGCCAAAGGCTTAGTACCCTCAACCGTACTCTTATATTTTGCGAAAGCTTTGAACAGACACACAACTATGGTGGCCTGCCCCTCATCCGACATCATATACTGTTCCTCCTCGGCATTGCTTATAAATCCCACCTCGGTCAACACCGCTGGCATTGCTGTTTTATACAACACAAAAATCTCTGCCTGCTTCACCCCGCGGTTTATCGTCTTTATCGAGCTTTTATACTGATCCTGAATAAATCCTGCAAAATCCAGACTTCTGTCCAAATAGGCACTCTGGTACATTGCAAACAACACAAAATTCTCTGGGGCATTGGGGTCAAAACCCTGATAATCCTTGTTGTCCTTGTATCCCTCCTCCAACAAAATATCAGCATTCTCCTTCTTTGCCACTTCCATATTCGCCTTGCTTTGCGACAATCCCATCACATACGTCTCCACGCCTGTCGGTGTACTGTTGGTCCACGAGTTACAATGAATCGATATAAACAAGTCAGCCTTTGCCTTATTGGCTATCCTTGCTCGCTCGGCCAAAGTGATATCCACATCCGTCGTGCGGGTGTAGATAATCTTCACATCCTGATAATTGTCCCCTATCAGTTTTCCCAGTTTCAATGCCATTGATAACGTCAAATCTTTTTCCCTCGATTTACGCCCGATGGCACCGGGTTTATCCCCGCCGTGACCGGCATCTATCACTACAGTTTTCACCTGTCCAAGTGATTTTTTTTGCGAAAAAACATTCCCCCCTATACAGACCAACACAATAAATAAGGCGAATAAGCGTTTCATTTTCAATGGCGTTTTTTTATTATTCTCAAATGCATAAAATTTGCTATCTTTGCAAATTCAAATTGCAAAGATACGAGTAAATTCGGAAAGTGAAAAGAAATATATGGAAACTTTTGAACATCTGTTTGTTAGTCTTATCCATCGGACTGACTCAGGATGCTTTTGCACAATCCGATTCCATTGTTTCTCCTATCGAAAAAGGCAATTATCACCTCAAAAAAACACCAATTCACACCCCCACATCTATCCCCGATTCGTTAAAAAACAATACTCTTCCCGATTCTTCTACCGCCCTCCCTACCTCCGACTCCCTGCATAATCCACAAGTATCCGACTCGGCCCAGCTCTCTACCGTCCCTGCCGACTCCCTCCCTTTCATCAACAACTCCCCCAATGCCCTCACCAGCATTGTCCACTATAAAGCAGCCGACTCCATCGCCATCAACATCAAAGACCGCAAAGCACAACTCTACACCAAAGGAATCATCGAATACGACGGAATGGAACTCACCGCCGACGACATTCGTGTGGATTTCGAAAGCCAGCTCCTTCGCGCCCAACCCGTTCTCGATTCTTCCAACAACCCCTCCGGCCGCCCCTATTTCAAACAAGGCGATGCCGAATACGTTGCCGACACCATTGTCTTTAACTACAACACCCAGAAAGGTCTCATCTCCGGCGTCATCACCCAGCAAGGCGAAGGATTCCTTCACGGCTCCAGAGTCAAAAAAATAAGCGACTCTGTCATGTACCTCAATGGCGGCCAATACACCACCTGCAACTACTCCCACCCCCACTTTGCCATCAACTTTACCCACTCCAAACTCATCACCGGCGACAAAATTCTTACCGGCCCCGCCTACGTCACCATCGAAGACGTCCCAACTCCGCTCGTCCTCCCATTTGCCTTCTTCCCCATGACTCACGACCGCACCTCCGGCATTCTCATGCCCAACTATGGTTGGATGAACAACCGCGGATACTACCTCAAAGACGGCGGCTACTACTTCGCTATCAACGACAACATCGACCTCTCCCTCCTCGGCGAAATCTACACCAACCTCAGCTGGGCCGCCGAAGCACGCAGCAACTACTATGTTCGCTACAAATTCAAAGGCAATTTCGACATCCGCTACGGCATCACCAAAGAAGGTATCCCCGGCGACAGCAACACATTCAAGAAATACAGCGACTTCAAACTCGCTTGGAAACACGAGCAAGACGCCAAAGCCAACCCCTACAGCCGGTTCACTGCCGACGTCAACCTACAAAGCCGCAACTACAACAAAAACACCACCAACCGCAACGACTACTTCAACAGCACCACCACCTCCAGCATCTCCTACACCGCCCGTATCGGCTCCGCACTCAATCTGGCAGCCTCACTCCGCGAATCCTACAACGCACAAACAGGCATCATCAACCTCAAACTCCCCTCCGTCTCCCTCAGCTCCACCACCTTCTACCCCTTCCGCCGCAAAGACGTCTCCGGCTCCTACCGCTGGTACGAAAAAATATCCCTCTCCTACTCACTCTCAGCCGACAACAACATCACCTCTCAGGACTCCGACCTCTTCAAACTGGCTACCCTCTCCCGCATGCAATACGGCGTCCACCACACCGTCCCCCTGAGCCTCTCCGTCAAAGTACTCAAATACTTCAACTGGACCAACTCGGCCAGCTACAACGAACGCTGGCACTGGTCCACCATCCGCAAAACCTACGACCCCGACAACAACAAAACCACCATCGATACCGTCCGCGGATTCCGTTCAAACCGCGACATCTCGTTCAACTCCTCCCTCTCCACCCGAATCTACGGTATGTTCAACTTCAAATTCGGCCCCGTCAAAGCCATCCGCCACGTCATCAATCCCTCCATCTCCTTCAACTACCGCCCCGACTTCGGCAACCCCAAATTCGGCTGGTGGCAATCCTACACCGACAACACAGGCTATGTCCACCGCTACTCCATCTTCGAACAAAGCCTCTACGGCGGCCCCGCCGACGGACGCTCCGGTCGCGTCAGCATCAACATCGGCAACAACCTCGAAATGAAAGTCGCCAACCGCAAAGACACCGTCAACGGCACCCGCAAAATCACCCTTATCGAAAGTCTCACCCTCAACATGAGCTACGACCTCGCCCGCGACTCCCTCCGTTGGTCCGACCTCTCGGTCAACGGCCGTACCACCCTCTTCAAAAACCTTGTACTCAACTACTCCGCCTCTTTCAGCCCATACTACATCGACAGCGCCGGCCGCAAACACAACCAATTCCTTTGGCAAAAACAGAAAAAACTCTTCCACCGCAACAGCTCCACCTGGAGCACCCAAATCTCTTACAGCATCAACAACAACACCTTCAACAAAAACGCCAATGTCAAACCCGGCTCCAAACCCGCCGGCGAACAAATCGTGGCACCCATCATGCAATCTCCCTACAACTACAACCCCGCACTCCTCATGGGCACCTACGCCGACTTCACCATGCCCTGGAACATCTCGCTCAACTACACCCTCAGCTACGTCAACTCCTTTGTCGCCGCTCAATACAACTACAAAAAAGACATCATCCAAACCCTCGGCCTGTCGGCCAACTTCGAACTCACTCCCAACTGGCGCATCGCCCTCTCCTCCGGCTACGACTTCGTCAACAAAGGCCTCTCCTACACCTCCATCGACATCTACCGCGACCTCCACTGCTGGGAAATGCGCTTCAACTGGGTCCCCTTCGGCTTCTACAAAAGCTGGAACTTCCAAATCAACATCAAGGCCAGCAGCCTCAAAGACGTAAAATACACAAAACAACAATCCTACCAAGACAACCAAGGCTACTACTCCTACTAATCACCCATTGTCACCAACCCAACAACAAAATACCCAATCCTATGCCCGACAAACTCTATTACCCCATCGGCGAAGTGGCCCAAATGCTCAACGTCAACCCCTCTCTGCTCCGTTACTGGGAAACAGAATTTCCCTCCATCCGCCCACACAAAAACAAGAAAGGCACTCGCTACTACACCGAAAGCGACATCGCCCTCCTCCGCCACATCTACCACCTCACCCGCGACTGTGGCTACACCCTCGACGGCGTAAAAGAGCAACTCCGCCTCAACAACAACACCCTCGACGACCGCATCCAGATTGCCCAAACCCTCAACGACGCCAAACAATTCCTCCTCACACTCAAAGACTACCTCTAATCCCCCTCCCCAGCCCAACAAGCTACCCCATCCCTACAGCTTCCACACAAACCCGCAACTCAAACCATTAGCTGGACACAAATGTGACACCCGAAAATCAGGTCACAAGACCAAAACTGACCAACAACCTAATCGGATCATCCAGCAAAATTCTGTCAAGCGATTTCAGAAAAACACAGCTTTAGGCCATCGTCATCCTAAAAATCGGACGGGGCATCGAGCCCCGCCCCGACTTTGCCAAACAGTCAGGGATGGCTCTGCATTATCCATTGTCACCCCCTCTGTCAAGCGAGTCAGTACGGCACCAGATTATTTGACAAGCCAATCAGTTTAACCAGCAAAAATCTGTCAAGCGATTTCAGGAAAACACACATAGCCCACCTTCAGTCCGAAAAACGTTTTCTTCTTAATTGATTATTTGTTTTATTGTTAACTGTTACTTAGAAGTTTACTTGTTGGCTTGACGGCTGCCCGAGGTCCGTTCCTTAGCCTGACGGTGAAGCTCCTCCTCGCGGGCAATGCGGGCTTTGGCTTCTTCGAGAGTCTCATTTTCTCGCATAAGGAATTTCTTCACAAAGGCATCGCTGATGCGGGTAAATCCTTCCACAACACCGTTCTGAATAGTGGTGTAACCACTGACTACTCCGTTTTCGATGGCATTGTAGCCACTGACTACACCATCCTCAATTTTCTGATAACCATTTTTGACCGTATCGGCCAACCGTTGCATTTTGTTTTTTTCCATAATGTTGTTTGTTTGAGCTCCTGCCACACCCGATATCAAGGCGAAAGCAATGAGCAAGATTGATGACTTAGTTTTATGATTCATTTCTGTTATTTTTTTATTCCGGTGCAAAAGTACACAGAATAACAATAAATCGCCCATATTCGCTACAAATTTAACAAACAATATACCCTACAGAACAATTTGCAACACTAATCTGCGTTATCCATAACATGAACGAACTGCATGAATCTTTCAAACAAACAGCATCGTACTGGCACTTCAGCGACGATATCTACTTGCTCGATGTCACACAAGAGGACAACGGACGCACATTGTTTCCCTTAGTTGCCGAGCGCGAAGTGATGACCGACAAGATAGTATTCCTCATTTGCGTTGCTGGTAGTGTAGACCTCCGGCTAAACTATCACCATCTGCACATCAGCACCGACAACGCATTGATAGTATTACCCGGGATGATTATCGAAACACTGGCAATAAGCAACGATTTCCGCGCAATGACAATACTCCTGTCCGAAAAGTTCACCAACAGCCTCAATATAGAAAACCCATTCAGAACATTTCTTTTCATCTTGCGGCGCCCCACCGTGCAACTCCCAAACGGAATGACCGACTCGTTTCGAAACCTGTTCGGAATGCTAGGTGGCATTCTGCAACAACCGTCACACCCACACATTGAACAAGTGGTTCGTCTACTCTTCGAAGCTTATTTCTACGGCATTGGCCCCTATCTGCATAATAGTGGCTCCCAAAAAGTAATTACAGCAGCCGAACAACATACAGAAGAGTTCCTTCGCCTCGTAGAAAAGCATTTCCGCGAACCTCACTCACTTACCTGGTATGCGGAGCAACTTAATATCCACCCGAAACGTCTAAGCATCTGTGTCCATAAAACCACTCGTCAAACTGCCACAGAATGGATTGACCGTCATCGTCTAATCGAAGCCTGCAAACTGTTGCGCACATCCCACACACCAGTAAAACAGGTCGCCGCCCTACTCGGATTCCCTAACCAATCAACCTTCGGCACATGGTTTAAACGTCAAACAGGCACCTGCCCTCGCTCCTTCGCCTCAAAATAGCCCCATTCACCCCATACACAATGATAACAGCCATGTGCTGTCTTTCAATGGATCAACCCAAATCGGTCATTAGACCGACTTTATATTCTTTCTCGCTTATACAGGTCTTCGTTACATTACATAATACGTACATTTATTATTAGTGTATTACATACGATATGTATTTCCTCTACTGGAAGTCACCATCAATGTCCAATACACACATGCACTTCACCCATCCAATAATGCAATCTTGCATGATAGCCAATTCAGGTTATTTCTAGCTTCGCTTTCTATTAAGCCCATAGTCACCTCTTATTGAGATCTTCTCCACCTCAGTGGTTGAATAATGTTTGTGATGGAGTTTGTACACCGTGTGGGGTTAAGGGAGGTGGGGCAAAGATGATTGATTCCTGATGGGTGAATCTTCATAACGAGGAATGCGGAATAGAATAATATACATTTAACTATATTGTAATCTACCCGTTATAAGTAATTCGTATGATATCTATAATGAATATTGCTTGGTTTTTCATGACTATACCCATTGGCCGGGTTGGTATAAAACAAATCCTACCCCGTTGCCCTGTATCGGCAGAAGGGTAGGATTGAATCGATGTGATAAGCTATGAGTGCAGTATCTTGCGAGTGCCCGGACGAATACCGATGCAGGGTAAAGTATTTACTCCAGCACGGCTTTCATCTCGGCATCGTTGCGATAGGTCATCTGGCGGAAAAGGTTGTCGGCATCTTTCTGGCGGGTGATGCGTACCTGGTCGGCGACATAGGCCTTGATGGTGTCGTAGCGCTGGAGAAGGTTCTGCCACAAAGCGGCATCGATGGAGCGGCATTGGCAGAGGTCGCAAAGTATGTGGTAGGCATGAGCCTTGCTTTGCAATTCATAGTCATTCCACCACTTGTTGAAACACTCATGGACAGCTTCCCAAGAATCGACCTCGCCGGTTTCGATTTGACGGATGAGCTCGTCAACCGACTGCTGGGGCACCAGCTGTCCTCCCAGATTGACCCACTCGCGAACGCGCTCGCCATCGCCCAATGTGGGATTGGGGAGCGTGCGGTCTTCCTGTGCATTTGAATCCAGCAGGGTGAGCATAGCATAGTATATGAGCATTTCCTCGTATGCCTTATATCCCTGGGCGGCTTTGAGAACAACAACAGGACGTTTGCCCTTCTCCATTCCGTAGGCCAGGACTTCCACGTGGTCCTTGTCCTTGCCGAACTTGAGATAAGCCTGCTCGGTCCAATATTTCAGAAGCATGCGGGCGTTGACTATTTCCTCGGCGGTGTCGGGGGCGAAAGGAGTAAACACAATGTGCTGGGCTTTTTTGTCGCGCTTGTCGCGTTTTGCGAACTTGGTGATATTGCGGTTGAGGGCATACATATTGTACATCCACCAATAGGCCGGCATGACTTCCAGACGGTTCTTGGATGTGTTGTTGTTGACGAGGGCGAATGGGAGGGTTATGCTGAGCTCGGCAGGGTAGGAGCCTTTGGCCAGCAGGCAGTAGGACGCAAAACTGGAGGAGTGTTTGAGGCTGGTGCAAAGGCCAGGCCAAAAGCCGCGGCCTGCAACTATTTCGTTGTCGGCGGTACGTCCGTTGTGGTTGGAGCCCACGGTGCATCCGGCGGCCATGTTGCTCTGACCCATCACCAACGAGGCGATGAGGAAAGAATTGTTGTGGTGTTGCTCGTGGGCTGGGAAGATGAGACTGTTGCCCACTTCGCACCGGGCAATGGTCGAATTGTCGCCGACAACAGTATCGTTCAGTCGCACCCCAAACTCCAAATGGACATTCTCGCCCAAAACAAAACTCTTGACAATGCAGCCATACTCACATTTGCAGCCATATCCCACAACTCCGTCGGACAGAACGATACAATCCTCGATACGGGTAGGGGTTTTGGCATCGGAACGAATGGCCACATTATGAATGGTGAGCGTGTTTTTGATAACGCAGCAGTCACCTACATTGCCATAGCAGCCCTCGGAGGTTGAGAGGAAGCGCCGGGTCATCTGTTCGAGTTTTGTCACCATCGAAGGGTGGTCGCGGTATTTGGCCCAGAGATAGGCGTCGGCAATAGTCATACCATTAAAAGGAAGAATCTTACGACCCTCGTTCTCATTCATGGGACTCAGCCATGAATAGTCAACATCGAGAGATGGAGCTGATGCCGTCATCTCGTTGACGTTGAAGAGCAGACAATGATTGCCAATTGCATAGCCACTGAGCATGTGGAGATTGTGAATGGCACAATGGTCCCCAATAGTAGAATTGCAAATGACAGAATTATAGATTCCTTCAGGCAATGGAAGGTCTCCATCATGGATGGTAAGGGGTTCGATTACACCAATACTGACTTTACCGAGGAAAGTATTGTTGCGGATAAGATTAGCATTGACGGTGCCAGATACCTCTATGGCACTCCAATCTTCTGCATAATTGCCCATTTGCTGGAGCTGGGCGATTTCGGAAGATGTCAATGAACGATATGTCTTTGAACTCATATTATGAAATGTATATTGAATTAATAAAATGCAAATTTCGGAAAAAAAAATGATATAAAAAGAAATCTGATGATGATTTATGTTCGTGCACATAAGATGTGATAGGGAATCAATATGAATTAGCAATGAATAGTTGAAGTCTGGAAGAATGATTGTATCTAATTATAACATAACAATTTATCGGAAATAGAAAGAGTGAAGGAGAACTATTGAAAACAACATATTGCACTCAAATTGAGAGAAATACAAGAAAAAAGACATTTCGGAAGCAGAAAAGCATTGAAGAAATGGAGTATTTTGGTGGTGAAAAGAAAGATATGCAATGGAAAAAGAAGATATCAACAAGAAATTAACCTTGAGAAAAAATATTGATTTACTGAGTATTGAGAAAAAATATTGAGAAAAAAAGAAAAAATATTTTGCGGGATAAAAAAAAAGTAGTATTTTTGCAGCCTCAAAACAGAAAAAGAGTTGTTTGACAAAGCTGAAAAAGCCGATGTAACTCAGTTGGTAGAGTAGCTGATTTGTAATCAGCCTGTCGGGGGTTCGAGTCCCTTCATCGGCTCGAAAAAAATCCCAGACAAACGACTGGGAACATGAAAATGGGGAAGTCGCATAGTGGCAATTGCAACAGACTGTAAATCTGTCCTCTTCGGAGTTCAGTGGTTCGAGTCCACTCTTCCCCACAACCTACAGAGAAGCGGAAGTAGCTCATTTGGTAGAGCGATAGCCTTCCAAGCTATAGGTGGCGGGTTCGAGCCCCGTCTTCCGCTCAAACAAAAAAGCGGGAAAGGGCAAGAGAAACGCCTACGCTTCAAAGTAAGAAGCTGCAGTAGCTCAGTTGGTAGAGCGCATCCTTGGTAAGGATGAGGTCACCGGTTCAAATCCGGTCTGTAGCTCTTTTTTTATGCAAAAATTTGAGGACGGAAGGGATTCCGCCCTCATTAAAAAGTAGAAAACAAACTGTTAACAATTAATACGTATTAAAATGGCAAAAGAAAAATTTGATCGTTCTAAACCGCACGTCAACATTGGTACTATTGGCCACGTTGACCATGGTAAGACCACTCTGACCGCCGCTATCACCAAGGTTTTGGCTGAAAAAGGTCTCTCTGAAGTTAAGTCCTTCGATTCTATCGACTCCGCTCCTGAAGAGAAAGAGCGCGGTATCACCATCAACACTGCTCACGTTGAGTATCAGACCGAGACCCGTCACTACGCACACGTTGACTGCCCTGGTCACGCTGACTACGTTAAGAACATGGTTACTGGTGCTGCCCAGATGGATGGTGCTATCCTCGTTGTGGCTGCTACCGATGGTCCTATGCCCCAGACCCGTGAGCACATCCTGCTCGCCCGTCAGGTTGGTGTTCCCCAGTTGGTTGTTTTCATGAACAAGTGCGACCTGGTTGACGACCCCGAGTTGCTCGACCTCGTTGAGATGGAAATCCGCGAGCTCCTCAACTCCTATGATTTCGATGGCGACAATATCCCCATCATCCGCGGTTCTGCTCTGGCAGCCCTCAACGGCGAGCCCAGCGGCGTGAAGAGCGTCGAGGCTTTGATGGAAGCCGTTGACACTTGGATTCCTCTGCCCACCCGTGCAGTTGATAAGCCTTTCTTGATGCCCATTGAGGACGTGTTCTCAATCACTGGCCGTGGTACCGTTGCTACCGGTCGTATCGAGACTGGTGTTATCCACACCTCCGACCCCGTTGACATTATCGGTATGGGTGCTGAGAAACTGACCAGCGTCGTTACCGGTGTTGAGATGTTCCGCAAGATTCTTGACGAAGGTGAAGCTGGTGATAACGTAGGTCTGCTGCTCCGCGGTATCGACAAGAACGAGATTCGTCGTGGTATGGTTATTGCTGCTCCCAAGACCATCCATCCTCACCACAAATTCGAGGCTGCCGTATACATCCTGAAGAAAGAAGAAGGTGGTCGTCACACTCCTTTCCACAACAAATATCGTCCCCAGTTCTATTTCCGTACCACCGATGTGACCGGTGAGATTACTCTCCCCGAAGGCCGCGAGATGGTTATGCCTGGCGACAACTTGACTATCACCGTTGATCTGATTTCCGATATCGCTCTGAACGAGAACCTCCGTTTCGCTATCCGCGAAGGTGGCCGTACCGTTGGTTCCGGTCAGGTGACCAAGATTCTTGAATAATCTAAGAATTATAATCTCCCTTCCAACGGGGAGGGAGATTATTAGAGGGGCATAGTTAAATGGCATAATGACGGTCTCCAAAACCGCAGTTGGGAGTTCGATTCTCTCTGCCCCTGCAAAAAAATAATTGAAACAATGTCTAAGTTCGGTAATTACGTAAAAGAGAGCTACGACGAGCTGGTGCACAAAGTGTCGTGGCCGACGTTTAAAGAGTTGCAGAGCAGCGCAGTGGTTGTGGCTGTGGCAGCTTTGATTTTGGCCCTTATAGTATTCTGCATGGATGTAGTGTTCGGTGTGCAGAGCATGGGCTGGAAAGGATTACTTGGATACTTTTATGCTTTGATTGGATAAAAACGGCGAGTAAGGCATTGGTCTTGCTTCCCAAATTAATTTGAGACCGAAAGCCTGCCGATGATATCCAAGAAAAGACGTTCGCCCTCGGCGAAGATGAGGCGAATGAGTATAAACCCACTATTCTTTTAGTAACAGCATGGAACAGCAGTCTAAAAAATGGTATGTCGTCAGAGCAGTAAGCGGCAAGGAGAAAAAGGCTAAGGAATACATCGAGAGCGAAATGGCCAAAAGAGGCTGGAGCGAAGATGTGCCCCAAGTTCTTATTCCCACAGAGAAAATCTATGCCATACGAAACGGGAAGAAGGTTGTGAAGGATCGCAACTACTTTCCGGGGTATGTATTGATTGAGGCCGACTTGCGCGATGAAATCATACCAGTGATTCAGAATGTTCCAAATGTTTTGGACTTCCTGCGTGAATCGGGTGGCGGCAAACCTATCCCTATGCGCCAGTACGAGATTAATAGAATCCTCGGCAAGATGGATGATCAAATTGAGGCACTGGACGGGAACGGAGAGGCATTTTTGGTGGGCGAGACTGTCAAGGTAATTGACGGGCCGTTCAGCAGTTTTTCCGGTATTGTCGAAGAGGTGAATGACGAAAAGAAGAAATTGAAAGTTACGGTCAAAATCTTCGGAAGAAAAACGCCTCTGGAACTCAGTTTCAACCAGGTGGAGAAAGAATAGTAAAACAAACTAATCAACCTTATTAAAATTCCAAATTAATGGCAAAAGAAGTTGCAGGATTGATTAAATTGCAAATCAAAGGTGGCGCTGCTAACCCCGCTCCTCCCGTGGGACCCGCTCTGGGTGCCAAGGGTGTGAACATTATGGAGTTCTGTAAGCAGTTCAATGCCCGTACACAGGACCAGGCCGGCAAGATTGTGCCTGTTATCATCACTGTGTATACTGACAAGTCCTTTGATTTTGTAGTTAAGACACCCCCTGTTGCCGTTCAGTTGAAAGAGATGTCCAAAGCCGCTAAAGGTTCGTCCGAGCCCAACCGCGTGAAGGTGGCCTCTATTACTTGGGAACAGGTGCGACAGATTGCCGAAGCCAAAATGCCCGATTTAAACTGCTTCACTATTGAATCAGCAATGAGCATGGTGGCTGGCACTGCCCGCAGCATGGGTATCGCCGTCAAGGGCGAGAATCCCCTGACAAAGTAAAAAGTAAAGTATTAACAGTGGTAGCAAAGCCAACGAGCAATGCGATGACCACAAAAAACAAGATTCATGGCAAAATTAACGAAGAAACAGAAAGAAGCTTTAGCCAAATTCGACAAGAACCAGTTTTACTCTTTGGAAGAGGCCGTTGATATTGTAAAGAACATCACTTACACCAAGTTCGATGCTTCTGTAGATATCGATGTGCGTTTGGGTGTTGACCCCCGTAAAGCCAACCAGATGGTTCGCGGTAGTGTTACCTTACCTCACGGCACTGGTAAGACTGTCCGTGTTTTGGTACTTTGCACCCCTGACAAAGAGGAAGAGGCTAAAGCAGCCGGAGCTGATTATTACGGTCTTGACGAATATATCGCCAAGATTAAAGGCGGTTGGACGGATGTAGACGTTATCATTACCATGCCTAACGTAATGCCCAAGGTTGGTGCGCTCGGCCGTATATTGGGTCCCCGTGGCCTGATGCCGAACCCCAAAACTGGTACCGTTACAATGGAAGTTGGCAAAGCCGTACAGGAAGCCAAAGCCGGTAAGATTGACTTCAAGGTCGACAAGTTTGGTATCATCCATACCGCCATTGCAAAGGTTTCCTTTGACAGCAACAAGATTGTTGACAACGCCCGCGAGGTTCTCCAAGCTATCATCAAGCTGAAACCCGCTGCTGCAAAAGGTACTTATGTAAAGAGCATCTGCATTAGCAGCACCATGAGCCCGGGAGTGAAAGTTGACACAAAAGCCGCTTCAGTGTAATTAAAAATTAAGGAAAGGTCATTATGAGAAAAGAACTAAAAGACCAGCTGATTGACCGCCTGTGCGAAGAGATTAAAGCCTATCCGCTTATCTATATTGCTGATATCGGAGGTTTGAACTCTGTGCAGACTAGCAAACTGCGTCGTGCTGCTTTCCGCAAAGAGGTGAAGCTGGAAGTTGTTAAGAACGCTCTTTTGATCAAGGCTATGGAGCGCACCGGAATAGATTATTCCGAGTTGTTCCCCGTGATTAAAGGAGAGACAGCCATAATGCTTTCAAACACCAATAACGCTCCTGCTAAACTGATCAAGGAGTACCGCACAAATGAGAAGGGAGCACAAAAGCCTATACTTAAAGGTGCTTATGTAGAAGAGTGTTTCTATATTGGTGAGCAACATCTTGACGAACTTGTCAACATCAAGTCCAAGAACGAACTCATTGCCGATATCGTTGCACTTCTGCAGTCTCCCATCAAGAATGTGGTTTCGCAGCTTCAGTCTGGTGCCAACACAATTACAGGTGTCCTGAAAACATTAGAGGAAAAATCTGAATAAAAATGGTTAGGACTCCATAAAAGTCCACAAAACAATTAATTAATTTGTAAAACAATAAAAAAAATAAAGTCATGGCAGATATTAAAGCTATTGCTGAAGAATTGGTAAACTTAACCGTTAAAGAAGTAAAAGAACTTGCTGATGTTCTGAAAGAAGAATATGGTATTGAACCCGCTGCTGCTGCAGTTGCCGTTGCTGCTGGTCCCGCTGCCGCTGGTGCCGCCGCAGCCGAGGAGAAGACCTCCTTCGACGTTATCCTGAAGGGTGTTCCCGATGCAACCAAGAAACTTGGTGTTGTGAAGGCCGTTAAGGATATGGCTAGCCTGGGTCTGAAAGAGTCCAAGGAACTCGTTGACAATGCTCCTAAGCCCGTTAAGGAAGGTGTGAGCAAGGACGAGGCTGAGTCTCTGAAGAAAGCTCTCGAAGAGGCTGGTGCCGAAGTTGAGATCAAATAGTTGATACTATAAGATTTCTGCGAGGAATAGGGCCTCCGGTTATGCCGGAGTGCCTATTCCTCATTACTATGCAAAGTTAATTGACAAACAAGATTTTGCAATAATAATAATAAAGGTATCTAATCCCTCTCAAAAGAGCAGTAACACTCAACAGTTTACATTCTTTATTGTGAAATATTAATTATTAAGCCCCTTGGATAACAATCAACCTATCGAAGTAGTAAATTTTGCATCTGTACGCAAATATGGTTACCCCGACTTTCTCGATATACAACTTAAGTCGTTCCAGGATTTTTTCCAGATAGAAACCAACCCTGACAATCGACTGGACGAAGGTCTTTTCAAGGTTTTTAAAGAAAACTTTCCCATCTCAGATGCACGCAACAATTTCACGTTAGAGTTTCTCGACTACTATATTGACCCCCCCCGCTATTCTATCGAGGAATGTATAGAGCGTGGCCTCACATATAGTGTACCTCTGAAGGCCAAACTGAAACTCTCGTGCAACGATCAAGAAAATGAAGATTTTCAGGCTATAGAGCAGCCTGTCTATCTAGGTATGATACCTTATATGACGCCCAAGGGCACATTCGTCATCAATGGTGCCGAGCGCGTAGTTGTTTCACAGCTGCACCGTTCGCCCGGTGTGTTTTTCGGAACACAATTCCATTCCAACGGAACACAGCTCTATTCTGCACGTATCATCCCATTCAAAGGTTCTTGGATGGAATTCACCACCGATATCAACAATGTAATGTATGCTTATATTGACCGAAAGAAAAAGCTGCCTATCACTACATTGTTGAGAGCAATCGGTTATGAGACGGATAAAGACATTTTGGATATCTTCTCCCTTGCTGAGGAAGTGAAGGTGTCGAAAACCAACCTTAAAAAAGTAATCGGAAAGCAATTGGCCGCCAGAGTAGTGGACACTTGGACAGAGGATTTCGTTGACGAGGATACTGGCGAAGTTGTTTCAATGGAGCGTACTGAAGTAGTCATAGAACGCGACAAAGAGCTTACCGAAGACGACATCGAGAAGATTCTTGATCTGGATGTCAAGACTATACTCGTAAAAGTGGAAGACCATGATGGAATTGATTATTCGGTCATCTACAATACTCTTAAGAAAGACACTTCCAACAACTCGAAAGAGGCTGTTGAATACATATATCGTCAGTTGCGCAATGCAGAACCTCCCGATGAGGAGACTGCACGTGGCATTATTGAGAAACTGTTCTTCTCGGACAAACGCTACGACCTTGGCGAAGTGGGCCGTTACCGAATCAACACCAAACTGAACCTGGATATTCCCGATTCAGTCCGGGTGCTCACACAGACTGACATCACATCCATAATAAAATACTTAATACAGCTTATCAACCAAAAGGCTGAGGTGGACGATATCGACCACCTGTCGAACCGTAGGGTTCGCACCGCTGGAGAACAGCTGTATAACCAATTCGGCGTAGGTTTGGCACGAATGGCACGCACTATCCGCGAAAGAATGAATGTACGTGACAATGAAGTGTTCACACCCACCGAACTCATCAACGCCAAGACTCTGTCTTCGGTTATCAACTCTTTCTTCGGAACCAACCAGCTTTCACAGTTCATGGACCAAACCAACCCTCTGGCCGAGGTGACGCACAAACGCCGTATCTCAGCATTAGGTCCTGGTGGTTTGTCGCGTGAGCGTGCAGGTTTCGAGGTCCGCGATGTACACTATACGCACTATGGTCGCTTATGTACCATTGAAACCCCTGAAGGTCCTAACATTGGTCTTATCTCCTCATTGTGTGTATATGCCAAGATTAATAATCTCGGATTCATCGAAACTCCCTACCGCCGTGTTGTGAACGGTAAGGTAATGTGGGATGAGGAACCTACCTACTACACAGCAGAGCTGGAAGAGAATAAGACTGTGGCACAGGCAACCACCCCACAGGATGAAGAAGGCAACATACTTGCACAACGTGTAAAAGCACGTCGTCAGGCCGACTTCCCAATCGTTTCGCCCGAAGAGATCGATTTGATTGATATGGGATCTAACCAGATTGCATCCATTGCCGCCTCGCTGATTCCTTTCCTGGAGCACGACGATGCCAACCGTGCACTGATGGGCTCCAACATGATGCGTCAGGCAGTTCCTCTGTTGAATCCGGAAATCCCCATTGTGGGTACTGGTATCGAGAAATCGGTTGCAGAAGACAGCCGAGTGCTGCTCAATGCACTTGGTGATGGCGTTGTGGAATATGTAGACTCTACCAAGATTGTTATCCGTCATAACCGCACTGAGAACGAGCGTCTCGTATCGTTCGATGATGATGTACGTGAATATAAGCTCACTCGCTACCAACGTACCAACCATTCTACCTCAATCAACCTGCGTCCTATTGTTAAGAAAGGCGACAAGGTAAAGAAAGGACAAGTACTTTGCGAAGGTTATGCCACACAGGGCGGCGAACTGGCACTTGGCCGCAACATGATGGTTGCCTTCATGCCTTGGAAAGGTTACAACTTTGAGGATGCTGTAGTAATTTCCGAACGTGTTGTACGTGAAGATATCTTTACTTCGGTCCACGTGGAAGAATACACCCTCGAGGTTCGCGAAACAAAACGTGGTTTGGAAGAATTGACCCGCGATATCCCCAATGTAAGCAATGAAGCAACCAAAGACCTGGATGAGAACGGTATTATCCGTATCGGTGCCGAGGTTAAGGAAGGAGATATCCTGATTGGTAAGATTACTCCTAAAGGTGAGTCTGACCCCTCGCCAGAAGAGAAACTGCTGCGTGCCATATTCGGTGACAAAGCTGGTGATGTAAAAGATGCCTCTTTGAAAGTACCTCCCTCAGTACGTGGCGTTGTTATCAACAAGAAACTTTTTGCCCGCATAGTTCGTGACCGTAAACAGAGAGCGAAAGAAAAAGAGCTCTTGGCCAAACCCGAAGAGGAATTCAACAACGAGCTTGCCGAGCTGAAAGAGAAACTTGTCGACCGTCTGCTCATTATTTTGGCTGGTAAAACATCCAACGGTGTTTACACCAACCACAAAGAAGAACTAATCCCCAAAAAGGTTAAATTCACCTCCAAGGCCCTTAAAGCTATAGATTATACAGAAGTTAGCCCCAATAAGTGGACCTCCGACAAGGAGACCAATAATCTTATCAAGGATCTTCTGAACAACTACAATATCAAATACCGCGAAATAAACGGCCGTTTCACCCGTAAGAAATTCGCCCTCACTGTGGGCGATGACCTCCCGAGTGGAATTGTCCAAATGGCTAAAGTTTACATTGCTATGAAGCGTAAACTCCGCATCGGCGACAAGATGGCTGGCCGTCACGGTAACAAAGGTATTGTGTCCAAAATTGTACGTCGCGAAGATATGCCATTCCTCGCTGATGGCACCCCTGTCGATATCGTACTGAACCCTCTGGGTGTGCCTTCTCGAATGAACTTGGGACAGATTTACGAAACTGTTCTCGGTTGGGCCGGTAAGAAATTGAACAAACGTTTCAAGACCCCCATTTTCGACGGTGCCACACTCGAGCAAATCAATGGCTACATGCGTGAAGCCGGACTGCCTGAAAACGGTCGTACCTACCTTTACGATGGCGAAACTGGTGAACGCTTTGACCAGCCTGCAACCGTTGGCTACATCTATATGCTCAAACTGCACCATATGATTGACGACAAGATGCACGCTCGTAGCATCGGTCCCTACTCCCTCATCACACAACAGCCCCTCGGTGGTAAAGCCAACTTTGGTGGCCAGCGTTTCGGAGAGATGGAGGTATGGGCTCTCGAAGCTTTCGGTGCCTCGCATGTCTTGCAGGAAGTGCTCACCGTCAAGTCCGACGATGTTATTGGACGTGCAAAAGCCTACGAAGCTATCGTCAAGGGCGACAACATGCCTGTTCCCGGTATTCCCGAATCGTTCAACGTGTTGGTCCACGAGCTGCGTGGCTTGGGTCTTGAGGTAACGTTTGATTAATTCAGAATTAAGTACCCAAAGACAAAATCTTATTCTTAATTCTTAATTCAATAATAAAAAGATGGCTTTTAAACAAGAATCACAATTAAGGAATGATTTTAAATCGATAACCGTCAGTCTGGCCTCACCCGAGTCTATCAAAAGACGCTCCTATGGTGAAGTTACCAAGCCTGAGACTATCAACTATCGAACATATAAGCCCGAACGCGACGGACTCTTCTGCGAGAAGATTTTCGGACCTACCCGCGACTGGGAATGCCATTGCGGCAAATACAAACGCATCCGCTATAAAGGTATCGTTTGTGACCGCTGCGGCGTGGAAGTCACCGAGAAAAAAGTGCGTCGTGAGCGTATGGGACATATCGAACTCACTGTCCCTGTCGCCCATATTTGGTTTTTCCGTTCCCTGCCCAACAAAATCGGAACTCTCCTTGATGTCCCCAGCAAAAAGCTTGAGCAGGTAATCTATTATGAAAAATATATAGTCCTCCAACCCGGTAAGGCTGTCCTCAACGAGGTCCCTGTCAAAAAGAATGACCTCCTAACCGAAGAGGAATACTATATGATTAAAGAGAATCTTCCTGAAGGCAACGACCAACTGGAAGACTCCGACCCCAACAAGTTTATCGTCGGCATGGGCTCAGAGGCTCTGTACAAACTCCTCTGCGACCTCGATCTCGACCGCATTAGCTACGACCTCCGCGACCGCGCCTCCAAAGAGTCCTCCAATCAGCGCAAACAGGAAGCACTGAAACGACTCAATGTAGTGGAATCGTTCCGCGAAAGCCGCAAGCGCATGCAAGCCCGCGGCATGGACAACCGTCCCGAGTGGATGATTATGACCATCATCCCCGTCATTCCTCCCGACCTTCGTCCTTTGGTACCGCTGGATGGTGGCCGTTTCGCCACCTCCGACATCAACGAGCTTTATCGTCGTGTCATCATCCGCAACAACCGTCTGAAACGTCTTTTCGAAATCAAGGCTCCCGAAGTCATCATGCGCAACGAAAAGCGTATGCTACAGGAATCTGTCGATTCTCTCTTCGACAACAGCCGCAAGGTTTCCAGCGTTAAATCCGACAGCAACCGCTCACTCAAATCCCTGTCCGACTCGCTCAAGGGCAAACAAGGCCGCTTCCGTCAAAACCTCCTCGGTAAACGTGTCGACTACTCCGGTCGTTCGGTTATCGTTGTGGGTCCTGAACTCAAAATGCACGAATGCGGTCTTCCTAAAGACATGGCCAGCGAACTGTTCAAACCCTTCATCATCCGCAAACTTCTCGAGCGCGGACTGGTCAAGACTGTCAAATCCGCCAAACGCGTGGTCGACCGCAAAGACCCCGTGGTATGGGAGATTCTTGAAAATATCCTCAAAGGCCATCCCATCATGCTCAACCGTGCTCCTACCCTGCACCGTTTGGGTATTCAGGCATTCCAGCCCAAGCTGGTAGAAGGCAAAGCTATCCGACTCCACCCGCTGGTGTGTACCGGTTTCAATGCCGACTTCGATGGTGACCAGATGGCTGTTCACGTGCCCCTGGGCAATGCTGCCATCCTCGAGGCTCAGCTCCTCATGCTCTCCACCCACAACATTCTCAATCCTGCCAACGGTGCTCCTATCACCGTGCCTTCTCAGGACATGGTTCTCGGTCTCTACTACATGACCAAACCCCGCCACACAACTCCCGATGAGATTGTTAAGGGTGAAGGTTCACGTTTCTATTCTGCCGAAGAAGTCATCATTGCATACAACGAGAAACGTGTATCACTCAATGCCTGCATCAGTGTCAAGATTAACGCCAACGGACTTGACGAATTCCAATTCATCAAGACCGACCGTACCTTCATGGAGACCATCAAAGACAAAGATGGCAACATCCTCACCGACATTGACTGCTCCACACCTGCAGAAATCAAGGAGCGCTGCTGCACCGAGTACGAAATCAAGCGCGACAAGGACGGCAACCCCATCCTTGACTCCAAAGGCCACTTCATCAAGACTGACCGTATCCGCACCACTGTGGGTCGCGTTATCTTCAACGAAGTAGTCCCTAAAGAATACGGCTACGTCAACATGGTGCTCGGCAAGAAATCTCTGCGCGACATCATCGGTGACCTGTTCACCGCCTGCGGCAACGCCGTTACTGCCAATTTCCTCGACGATATCAAGAATATGGGCTATCGTCAAGCATTCCGTGGTGGCCTCTCCTTCAACCTCGGCGATGTTATCATCCCCAACGAGAAAGAAGAACTCATCGCCAAAGCCAACGAAGAGGTCGAAGAAGTCTTGGGACAGTACTCCATGGGTCTTATCACCAACAACGAACGTTACAACCACGTTATCGATATTTGGACCACTACCAACAACCGCTTGACCGAAACCTTGATGAAACAGCTCAAGGCCGACAACCAAGGTTTCAACCCCATCTACATGATGTACGACTCAGGTGCCCGTGGTAGTAAGGAACAGATTCGTCAGCTCTCCGGTATGCGTGGCCTTATGGCCAAGCCCCAAAAAGCCGGTGCTTCTGGCAACGAGATTATCGAAAACCCCATCATCTCCAACTTCAAGGAAGGTCTTTCGGTGCTCGAATACTTCATCTCAACCCACGGTGCTCGTAAAGGTTTGGCCGATACCGCTCTGAAAACTGCTGATGCCGGTTATCTTACCCGTCGTCTGGTCGATGTGGCACACGATGTTATCATCACCTCCGAAGACTGCGGCACCCTTCGCGGCCTGCCCACCACTGCACTCAAGAAAGGTGAAGACGTGGTCGTCTCACTCGGCGAGAAAATCCTGGGCCGCACCTCGGTTCACGATATCTACCATCCCCACACTGGCGAACTCATCGTCCGTGCTGGCGAGGAGCTGACCGAAGATATCTGCAAAATCATCGAAGAATCCCCGCTGGAGGAAGTGGAAATCCGCTCCGTTCTCACCTGTGAGGCAAAACACGGCGTCTGCGCCAAATGCTACGGCCGCAACCTTGCTACCGGCAAAATGGTTCAGAAAGGCGAATCGGTCGGCGTCATCGCCGCTCAGGCTATCGGTGAGCCCGGTACCCAGCTTACCCTTCGTACATTCCACGTCGGTGGTGTGGCTGGTGGCAACATCGGTTCCGACTCCACACTTACCGCCAAACACGAAGGCCGTCTCGAAATCGACGAGCTCCGTTCCATCCCCTACACCGACAACGATGGCAACAGCTACCACATCGTTATGGGCCGTTCCGCTGAAATGAGAATCGTGGACGAGAACACAAACGTCACCCTCTTCTCAGCCCTCCTGCCCTATGGTGCCAAACTCTACAAACAAGCGGGTGAACACCTGTCCAAAAACGACTTTATCGCCGAATGGGACCCCTACAATGCTGTCATCATCTCCGATGTCGCTGGTCGTGTTTCGTTCGAAAACGTCATCGAAAATATCACCTACCGTGTCGAAAGCGATGCACAGACAGGTCTGCAGGACAAAGTCATCACCGAATCCCGTCAGCGTACCAAAAACCCCACCCTCAACATTGTCGATGATGAAGGTGTCGTCCTCAAGGTATACGACCTCCCCGTCGGTGCCCATATCGGTGTTGAGCAAGGCCAAATGCTGAAGGCTGGTGACATCATGGTCAAAATCCCGCGCAGCTTCGGTAAAGCAGGCGATATCACCGGAGGTCTTCCCCGTGTCACCGAACTCTTCGAGGCCCGTAATCCTTCCGATCCCGCTGTGGTGGCCGAAATCGACGGTATTGTCACTATCGACAAAAAGCTCAAACGCAACAACCGTCAAATCACCATTACCAGCAAGACCGGTGAACAACGCACCTACCTCATACCCACATCCAAACAAATCCTTGCCCAAGACAGTGACTATGTCAAGGCCGGTACTCCGCTCTCCGACGGTGCCATCACCCCTGCCGACATTCTGGCCATCAAGGGTCCCATGAAGGTCCAGGAATACATCGTCAACGAAGTACAAGAAGTGTACCGTCTCCAGGGTGTGAAAATTAACGACAAACACTTTGAAGTCATCGTACGTCAGATGATGCGCAAGGTCGAAATCGAAGATCCCGGCGACACTCGCTATCTGGAAGGCGAACTGGTCAATAAGATTGATTTCCACGAAACCAACGATGAAATCTTCGGCATGAAGGTTGTTGAAGACTGTGGCGACTGCGAGACCCTCAAAAACGGTCAAATCATTTCCGCACGCCGCTTGCGTGACGAAATGTCCATCCTCCGTCGTCAGGACAAGAAACTTATCACCGCTCGCGATGCCCGTCCCGCTACAGCCAAACAGATTCTGCAAGGTATCACCCGCGCCTCTCTCCAAACCAAGAGCTTCATCTCGGCTGCTTCCTTCCAGGAGACAACCAAAGTACTTACCGAAGCCGCCATCAATGCCAAACAGGACTTCCTCGAGGGCATGAAGGAGAACGTCATTGTGGGTCACCTCATCCCTGCCGGTACTGGTTTGCGCGAATACAACAACCTCATTGTTGGCAACATCCATGAGATGGAAAATGCAAACAACTAAAACATCATTGACTATGGCTAACAACAGAATAGACAATCCGCAACCTAAGGATTTGAAAATCGACATGACACCCGACGTTGCCCAGGGCACCTACAGCAACCTCGCCATCATCTCTCACAGCCCAAGCGAGATTGTACTCGACTTTGCTCAGATGCTTCCCGGCACACCCAACGCCAATGTCCGTTCACGCATCATCATGAACCCCATTCATGCCAAACGTCTGCTTGCCGCTCTCAACGACAACATTCAAAAGTATGAACAAAACTTTGGCGCCATTGTCGAGCCTCAACCCCCTATGGATGCAAAAACAGTACCCTACGACATCTTAGGCAAAGCCTGACAATCGTAAATACTAACAATACCGCAGCCGTATTTCATCTCGATGGAATACGGCTGTTTCTTTTTATCCCAAATATCAATCCTCGCCAACAACTAAGAAACACTATCCCCTAATAACCGTCACACGGCCGTCAGGTTCAACCTTAAGTATCCTGCTTGAACCTACTGACGGATGCCAAAAAAGCGGTGAATCGGGCAAGCAACAATCCACCCTGCCTTTCAAAGACTCATCAATATCACCATAACATTGCGGCGACGGATGTCCTGAGAAATTTGCCGAAGTACTCACAATAGGGCTATCCAACATCTCCAACAACTGCTGACAAAAGTCCATCCGCGGCACTCGCACACCTATCGTTCCGTCGCCCGCCGGTAAATTCTCCGCCACCTTTCGGCACACCATATCGGCAGGAACAATTACCGTAGTGGGGCGTTCACTCTCCAGCAACAACCCTCTCACCTCGACAGGCATATTCCGCGAGAGCATCGATGCTGTCACCAGCAACAACATCGCCTTGCCGTGGTCTCGCTCCTTGATAGCATATATACGTTCCACCGCATCCCCATTGGCGGCATCGCATCCAATTCCCCAAATCGTATCTGTCGGATAAAGCAGTGTACGCCCATTTTTCAAAGCTTCAAAAGCAGTTGCAAGTATGTCAGCAAACAATTCCATTTAGTTAAATTTTGGTGCAAAGATACGATTTATTCAGAAAATTTCGTATCTTTGCAAGATAAAAAGTATACTGAGCAAACAAACGTTTATAATTAAAATATTAATCATTAAAACATTACACTCATGAAAGGACATCCAAAAGGTCTTATCGCAGCAGCCTTGAGTAATATGGGTGAACGCTTCGGCTACTATATTATGAACGCTGTGCTGGTGTTGTTTCTTTGCTCCAAATTCGGTCTTGCCGAGGAGAAAGCAACATTAATCTACTCCATATTCTATATGGGTATCTACATCCTGAGTCTGGTTGGCGGTATCATAGCCGACCGCACTCAAAACTACAAAGGGACTATCCAAACCGGTTTGCTCATCATGGCATCCGGCTATGTCATTCTGGCCATCCCCATCCTGGCCACCGCCGGCAACATTGGCTGGCTGCTCCCCCTCACTTGCGTAGCCCTGTTCCTCATCGCCTTCGGTAACGGCTTGTTCAAAGGCAACCTCCAGGCCATTGTAGGACAAATGTACGACGACTTCGAAATCGAAGCTGCCAAACACGGCGAAGAAGCCCTCCGCATTGCCAAAAACAAACGCGACAGCGGTTTCCAAATTTTCTACATGTTCATCAACGTTGGCGGACTGATTGCTCCTTTTGTCGCCCCCCTGCTCCGCAGCTGGTGGCTGGGCCAGAATGGCTTTGAGTACAACGCCGACCTTCCCGCCCTCTGCCATCAATTTATTGCCACCGGTAGTGCTCTGGGCGACGAAGCAATGACCAAGATGACCGAACTCTTCGCCGCCATGAATGTCACCGTTCCCGCCGACACTGTGGCCGCACAGGAACTCTGCCAAAACTACCTCAACGTCTTCAACACCGGTGTCCACTACAGCTTCATCGCCTCTGTGGCCGCCATGCTCATCTCCCTCACCATCTTCCTCTGCACCAAAAAGAAATTCCCCACTCCCGCCAAGAAAGCCGCTCAGGAGAGCGTCCATTACACTACCGAAGAGAAACTCGCCATGGCCAAAGAGCTCAAACAGCGCCTCTATGCCATGTTTGCAGTACTGATTATCGCCGTTTTCTTCTGGTGGTCGTTCCATCAGAACGGTACCTCCATGTCCCTCTTCGCCCGCGACTTCGTCATCACCTCAGCCATCCCGCCCGAGGTCTGGCAGGCCGTCAACCCCTTCTTCGTCATCCTGCTCACCTTCCCCATCATGTGGCTCTTTGAAGGTCTCACCCGTCGCGGCAAAGGCATTTCCACACCCCGCAAAATTGCCATCGGCATGGGTATAGCGGGCTGCGCCTACCTCTTCCTTTCCATCTTCTGCAACATCCAGGGTTACCCCTCGGGCACCGAGTTCCGCGCCCTCGACGCTACCACCGCAGCCGCTCAAAAAGCTGCCCCGTGGGTGCTCATCGTCTATTATTTTGGCATGACCGTTGCCGAGCTCTTCATCAGCCCGCTGGGCCTGAGCTTCATCTCCAAGGTTGCCCCCAAGAACCTCCTCGGCCTCTGCCAGGGCCTCTGGCTCGGTGCTACCGCCGTGGGCAACGGCTTCCTCTGGATCGGCCCCGCCCTCTACAACAAGATTCCTATCTGGAAGTGCTGGATCGTCTTCATGACCGTCTGCTTCCTCTCCATGATTGTCATGCTCTGCATGGTCAAGTGGCTTGAAAAGGTCACCGGCGAACGTGCCGCCCTCGATGCCGCCAAGGAAGAAGTCCAGAAATAATTTGTTTTCCATATATTGTATGTAAAGCCGGCCGACCTTTCGACCGGCTTTCTTTTTCCCCTCTCCAGCGACTCCTATTCCTTCAAAGCCCTTTCCCTGATTTTGGTTGACAGGTTTTTCAATAATCTCTTATTCTCCACCGTATGTTACAATGACTTTCCGGGCGGGATGATTACCCACTTTGACCAGATAGATTCCTGTGGGGATTGCATCATTACGGACGCTGCGTCCTAATATGTCGAAAATATGGACAGTATCCCCCTCTGCACCTTCAACGATAATGCGACCGCCAATAGAATAGATGTTGCTGTTCTCTACTTCGTGGTCAACGATATCCATATTGCAGTCTTCGACGTAAAGGTCGGCAAACTGCACCCAGTAGTTATCATCCAACCAGGCATTGAGGCTTCCACAGGGGATTACAATGCTGTCGAGACGGCCTATATCATAGAGCGGACCTTCACCCTTTACGGCAGGGGGAACAGCAGCAGTAAAGCGGATGCAGTCGAGGTTGGCGTGACGAAACACAGACTCCCCCATCGTGTCGAGTTGACTATGTATGGTGACGGTGCGCAGGTGATTTTCGCAAGCGGCAAAGGCAAGGTCGTCAAGTTTCCTCAGTTTCGGTGGGAGGTCAATATGGACGGCAGACATGGCCCAGAAGGCCGCATAGCCAATCTCTTCAACGGCGTTGCCCCATGTGATGGATGCAAGACGGGGGCAGGAGTTAAAGGCCTCTTTGGGGATGACGCGGAGCGAGTCAGGAATCACAATGGCAGTGAGACTTTCGCACCAAGCAAAAGCCCCTTCGCCCATAGTATACAGTGTCTGTGGCATAACGATGCTGGTGAGACGGTTGTTTTCAGAAAAAGCGTGTGCGCCTATCGACTTCATGTGTGTCGGCAACGTGATGGTAGAGAACGAGCACCCGCTGAAGCAGTTGTCGGTGATGTCGGTCACCCCTGCCGGGATGGTGATATTACGCACCCACGTGTTGTTCTCGAAGCCACCAAGGACTTTTACGTTAGGGTTCAGCGTGACAGTAACACCCGACTTGTGGCACGAAACCAACGTGTCGTAACCGCTGCTATATAGCAATAGACCATCCATAACGTAATGGGTGTTGCCATTGGCTATAGTGAGATTGGTGAGCTGCGGACAATAGGAGAAAGGGCAAATGCCAATGCTGGAAACAGTGGAAGGAATTACCACATTGTTGACCACTGAACAGCAGTTGAAAGCAAAGTCACCGATGGAGACCAACCCTTCCGGCAATGACACGGATGTCATACGACTATTGAATCCAAAGGCCATCTTGCCGACATAGCGCACAAACGGGGGTACGTTGATTACACCCGCAACCCCGTCAGGCACCACACAGAGCGCAAGGCTGTCCTTACTGTAAAGCCATCCACCTATAGAGCAGTAACGGGGGTTCTCCCCGTCCACAGTGATAGCTGTGAGATTCCGTGCCCAGAAAGCAGCATCTCCATATTCCTCAAAATGTGCCGGAAGGTGAAGCGACCCCACACAGGAATAAAGGAAAGCATGATCTCCAATGCATCGGAGTGAATCAGGCAACTGCAGCGAGGTGAAGCTGCAGTTATAGAAACAATACGACCCGATGCTGCAGATTGTTGGCGGCAGGGTCAGGCTGGTGACCCCTCCGCAATTCTCAAAAGCCGACTCACCCAATGCTGTCACAGTATAGGTGATGCCACCATATTCCACTGTCTGTGGGATGGTGATGGCTCCGCTGTAGGGGGTTTCCAGCAGTGTATAGTGCGGCTGCACCGCTGCTGTCCGATTTGCAGTGATGCCATACACGATGCCGCCTACCTCAAAATACTGCGCCTTTGTCGTGAAGGCCAAAACCAGCATCGCAACAAAAGTAAAAAGAATCTTCATCTGTTTCATCATTATCTGTATTTGATTATTATTCACATTTCACTCCATCTCTTTTTGGTTTTTAATTGCCCTATTGCTGACTGCGTCACGCATAGTCTTCGCGTCTATTGGCTCATAAATAGTCACGCAACGCAGGTTGATAAAGATGAAGACGAAAAGGTCATTGGAACGCATGTCACCTGATTTGACTCTCTTTTCGGGTGCCTCACGATGGGCACGGAAGGTATAGAAACTGTACGGCATCTCAAGAAATTCATGTTTGACCGAATCCGGGAGGCCGAGTTCGTAGAGTATCTCCTCAACATGCCGAGTGTGTCCAAAAAGACTGTCTATAGCCTCCCAACCCTCATCGGTCTCGGCTTTGAGCAGGGTGACAGGGAGGCGCAGGGTGTCGTTGATTACCTTGTCCTGTACATAGGTGATGCACACCCCCTCCAGCTGCATATCAGCAAAGTGACGGTAAACATCGCTGCACTCGTCGTAGCTCAACGTATGCGGAATGAACTTCCACGCTGCAGCGCCACCTGCCAATAGCAGGGCCAAGAGTGCTATTATTGTACGGACTTTCATAGGCTGGCAATCAATGTTTGGTCGATATTTTGAAGGGCATCCTTACGTGCTTGGGCGTTGCTTAGATAGTGGCCGTCGGGGTCAGGCAGGACGGTGACGACCACGAAGATGGCGACAGAGACTGCAACAACGGTGTCGGTCAAGAGACGGTACATCGTCTTGCGACGGGCGCACCAACGTGAGAGATCGGCGTTGTGTCCGTCAGCGAGTCGACGCACATGGTCAATGTCGGTCTCCTGGCGGGTTATACGTTGAAGTATCTCTTTCTCGGTCATAGTTTCGTGTTATTAAAGTGTTCTTGTCTCAGTTTTTCGATTATCCTGCGTTGTTTCTCACGGATGGTGCGTGGTTTGAGTCCAAGTCGTTCAGCAATTTCAAGGTCCGTGAGGTCTTGACGCATAAGGGCAAAGAGGCGTTGCTCGTCAAAGGACAAAGTCCGGGCTAGGTCGTCGAGGATTTCGCGGGTCTCGGAGGCATCGGGGGCGGGCAAATGGTCGAATTGGCTCTCGTCAACGGAAGGAAGGTTTTTCTCACTCTCGCGGTCGCGATGGGAGAAGACACTGCGGCATTGCCAAACCACCCAGGCGGTCTCCTGCATGGCGTGGACTTCGGGACGCAGCGAGTCGAAATGCTCCCACATGGCAATGTAGCACTCCTGCACGAGGTTGTCGCACAGGCTCTCGTCCCCCCACGAACGCCACCAGCAGAATTTGCGTATCAGTCTGCGGTGACGCTCTACCAGGAGGTCATATCTTTCGTATTTTGTCCTGTCATCAGCCATGCAAAGAGCTATTTGCCCATATAATAACCAACTTTTTAAAAATACGGTAGCCGAGGGGTTGAGATTTAGGATTTTTTAACTAAAATCAAGTCTGACAAGTAAACGTAGACATCAATTCTTAAGCACCCAGAAACATTCCTGCTCACCATATCTGCAAACATTCTAGCCTCGTTCATTCTTCAGTTGTCCAACATTTGTTTTTCGGTCGTTCTTCGCTTTAAAAGTGAAGAACGAGCGTCGAACAAGTGTCGATATAACGGTGCTGGAACAATGCCTAAGGGATGGGGCACTGGTCCAACAATTGTGGTGGATTTGCCATCAATGAGTATGGGAAATAATCCCCAATAATCACGGGCTGATTATTGGGGAATATGTGTCACAATTGTTCTATAACGCCGTATTGGAGGAGGGCTGTCAATTGACAATCTCAACGCGGCTTCGGCCTTCGCCCTGTCGGGTAATACATATCTGGGTGCGGATGCGCTCTATGAGCTCTTCGCGGTGCGAGATAATGCCTACACGACGATTGGACTGACCTGCGATAGTGGGCAGCTTTTTCAGCGTCGATATGACGCTTTCGAGGCTTTTTTCGTCCAGCGTTCCAAAACCTTCGTCGATGAAAAGGATGTTGACATTCATATCGGGTTTGTTGAGCGAGGAGAGGGCAAGAGAGAGGGCCAGCGACACCATAAACCGCTCACCGCCGGACAGCACAGTGGCACTGCGGACGGCATCTTTGTTGTAACGGTCTATCACCAATATGGAAAGTTTCTCGTTCTCTTCGCTACAGGTCAGTTTATAACGGTCGGTAATCTTTTCGAGGAAGATATTGGCGTTGTTGAGCAGGGGTCGCAAGATATAGGTCTGGGCCAGAGTCCGGAAACGGGTTCCGCCAAAATGGCTATTGATAAGGTGCCAACGGTTGAAGCGAAGCGTGACCTGGTCCAACTCGGCACGGGCCTGGGCTAGGCGTGCCACATTCTGGTTATAGACCTCCAGCAGGTTTTTGGCTTGGGCATGGCGTGCCACAGCTTGCTGGAGTTCGGTATTGAGGGCGGTTTTAGCTTCTTCAAGTTTGCTGATTTCGGGCATGGGGTCATTGTCGCCCAGACCCAATTCCGCGCGGAGAGTAGCAATTTGGCCCGAAGTGGTAGCGATGGTGTTTTTGCACGATTGCTCCTGGGCGAGAGTTTTGTTGATATAATCACGAACCTGTTCCACATCGTTCTTTCTTCCCACCAGTTGTGCGAGGTAATCGACGTTGTGACCTGAACTGGAATACCACGATTGCAGCATGTCGTTGCTGGCCGAGATGGATTGCTCAAGGCTGTCCACCTGTCCCTGGATATTGGCAACAATTGTAAGGAGGGTGCTCCATTCGTTCAAACCGGCAGGCTGCTGGAGTTGTTTTGGCAGATAGGTGAGGTCCCAATCGGGGTAGCGTTGAGCGAGCTGCTGTCGCATTTGGTCCATCTGGTCATGGTTGCCGCGTTCGGCAGTAAGACGGGTGAGCGATGTTTCATACTTCGTCTTGCGGGCCATATACTCGGAAGAATCCTTGTCGAGGCTGAGTATGGTTTGCGCTACGTCCTGCCGCCATTGGGGATAGAGTGCTTCTATCTGTTTGGAAATATTGCCGGACATATCATCCCGTTCGGCAGTGGCTTTGTTGATTTGGTCTTTCAGCGTGTCGATGGACTGACGGTTCAGTTGGGACTGCGAAACCGCCTCGTTCCACTTGGCATTAGCCGCGACGAGGGTGCTGTCGAGCTTTTTCTTCTCGTCCTGCATCCCGTTGATTTGGGACGTAAGCTGGTTGACCCGGGACTGCCGTTGGGTCAAGAGGTTCTCCTTTTGCTCAATATCGAGGCGTGATTGGTCCAGTTGACTGGATATTTGCGATGAGTAGGCAAAGCCGTGAGTAGTCAGACTATCGGACAGGGCTATTTCGTCAGCCTGCATTTGCTTTTCCTGCTTGGAGAGAGACTCACTACGTTCATGGAGGTAGCCTTCGAGCTTATCATATTGTGTTTTGACCGAGTTGTAAGCTTCGGTGGCATCGTCATAGACTTTTTTTGTGTCGGAGCGTTCCTGCTCGAGTGGGGAGAGTAAATTTTCGAACTGACAATCCAGCTGCTCGTGATTGATGGATTGGCCGCAAAGTGGACAAGTATCGACATGTGTGGCCTTGAGTTGGGAGCGCAGGCCTTTCAGCACATCGTCCACACTGCTGCTCATCACTGTGTAGCGCCGGAGGGCCGCTTCATACTTCTCTTTGGCCAAATCCATTGCCTCACGTGATTGGTTCATCTTTGATGTCAGTTCTTTCAGCTGGACTTTTTTGTTGTCGATATCTCCTCTAAGATTTTGTATTTCCTTTTTTGCGGCAGTGAGTTGAACATCGGTGTCAATCCATCTCTGAATAAGCTGTTTCTGTCTGCCGCACTCGGCCAATTGATTGTTGATGTCGTCTGGATTAAGGTCGGCCTGCTGCTTTCGCAGAGCGTCTATCTGGGTCTGCTTGTTGGCCACTTGTTTTTCTGCATCTACACGGGCTTGGAGCGACTCTTTTTCCTGTTGGGCCAAAGTACTGGTTTTCGATTCGGCATCTTTCAGTTTTTGAGAGTGGTCGGCAATGTCGTTCAGACACTTCTGAAATTGTTCGAGAAGCAACCTGATGGCCGCCGAATTAAGGTAGATGTCGGCAACGGGAGCTTTAGAATCAAGCCATAGCCTGTCGGCTTCCAGTTGTTTGTCCATCTCGTCCAACTGGCTTTTAACCCACCCCAGATGAGAGGAGAGCACACCGAAACGGTCGTGACAACGGGTCATTTTGTCTTTTGTCTTTGCCAAATCCGATTCTGCTTTCACGCTGTTGGTCCACGCATTGCGCACCTGCTCGGTGGAATCCCAATCACTGACCAAAAGCACGCGGCTGCGATAATCGTCGGTTTGCATGATTTGACGGGTCTGTTCCAACTGTCGATTGGCATCGCTGAGCGTGTGCACGAAACTGTTGAGCTGAGTGGTTTTGAGAATAATATTGTCCACAGCGCTCACCTGTTTGGATAGAATCTCTATTGTCTGGCCGGCTTCGGACTGCTGTGTTTTAAGCCTTTCAACCTCCTCGTCGGTGAGTAGGTGGCCCGACTCGGTATCGAGCTTTTGCTCGGCCAGTTCTTTCTCTTTTTTAGTATTGTCGAAAATGGACTTGATGGCGAGGCCGTAGCGGGAAAACATCTCGGTGTTGGTGAGTTGTTCCAGTATCTCTTCGCGTTCTTTCTTGTCGCCACAAAGAAACGAGGCGAACTGTCCCTGAGCCAACATGGCCATGCGGCTGAATTGCTGGAAACTGAGACCTACGGCCTGAAGAATCTGGTTGTGCTTGTTGTCTACCTTCACCCAATCCTGGTCGCCCATCTTGACAGTCCATTTCGGGTCGCGGTGTGCTCCATTACGGTTAATGCCCAGCTCTAGTTTGGCGTGGTAAACTACATTGTCGTTGCCTTCGAACACCACCTCACTGTAGCATGGGGATTTAGATGAGATGCCCAAACGGGTGTACTGCTGGATGCTGTTGACACTCATCAGCTCGCCATTGCCGCAATTAAAGGTGTTGCTGGCGGGGTTTACCACACTGTCCAGACGGGGTGTGGTTTTGTAGAGAGCCAACGAAATGCCGTCCAAAATGACGGATTTACCCACCCCAGTGTCGCCCGAAATGAGAAACAACGGAGAAGGAGAATTGTTATCAATATCGACTAAATCGCGCTCAAAGTCGATGTCGGCAGTCTCGATGGAGGCTATATTACGTATATGCAGTTCTTTAATTTTCATGGCAAGGGGCTATTGATTGGATTGAGTGCGCAGAAAGTCTTCCACTTCTTTGAAGGCCTCGGCCAACATGTCGATATCCAAACCGGGGTATTGGTCGATGGTTTGCCGTATAAAGTCCATGGGGTCGGTCATTTGCTGGATGACAGCCAGCCCTAAAGCATTATCGTCAGTATGACTGAGTTGTTCGGGTGCATTGAAGTAGATGGCCTTGGGATTGTAGCGAACCTCGTTGTTGTAAGGTTCAATAAGACTATATATCTGTTGGTTCAGGTCGGGAGGGAGCTCCACATCGTAGTTTATCTTCAAGCGGAAATAGCCCGACTGCTTGGTTTCGGCAAACTCCATGATGGACGAGAATATCTCTTCAACACTTTGGGCCACACCCTCGGCTGGCAACTCAAAGAAATGGCGGAGCTGTTGGATGCGCAGGCGTTCCACGGTAACCGGCCCACCATGATGATCGATAGTGACCAGACTGACAGAGTGAGGGAACTTTTCGTCGCAACTGACATGCAACGCACTGCCGGAATAACGAATGATGCCGGAGGGATAGGTGCTTACGGGTTGGAACTCATCATTGAAACCAAGAGTTTGGGGACGATGGATATGTCCAAGAGCCATGTAGTCATAGCCCTTGCCAAGCTCGTCGGTATTGAGCACCTGAAGGCGCCCCACATCCATGCCCAGACCCGAAATGTCCATGCCATTGACAGCCAGATGGCCCAAAAGGACGACAGGTTTGTTGTCCGTGTTCTCGTTGGCCACAAAGTCGAGTATCGACTGGACAGCCTGACTGCGGGAGCCAAAGTAGTAGGGCATGGCGATAATATACCCCTGAGGGAGACGGACAATGTAGTCGTTTTGCCATCCATCGGGGAGTTCATGGCTATTGGAGACCGGTGGCATACCCACCAAAACAACGTCGCCCATACCCCAAATGGAGTTGTCGGCATGGAGACGCATGGCCGAATCGTGATTGCCCGCCACAATGACGATGCGCATGGCGGGAACGGACCTGTGGAGACGGACAAAGAAATCGTTGAACATCCTTTTGACCGAGATAACCGGGTGTTGGATGTCGAAAATGTCGCCACTCACCACCAAGGCGTCGGGGCTATATTGCTGGCACCACTCTTGGAGCTGCTGGAAGAAATAATTGTGCTCATCCTCCCGGCCGTAGTTCTGATACAGTATCTGCCCAAGGTGAAGGTCGGCAGTGTGTATTATTTTCATGATGACTGGATAATCGTTTCAGGTATTGGTATGACAGTGAAAACACCTTCAGTTAGTGAATAAACCATCCCCGCACTACACGGCAAAGCAGTACGGGGATGATGAAAGCGGGGGATGGACTATTTCAGATTGGCCAGAGCCTCCTTGATGCGGCGGAGAGCCTCACGCAAGAGGTCCTCGCTGGTGGCATAGCTGAGACGGATGCAGGAGTCGTCGCCAAAGGCAGAGCCCATGACGGTGGCCACATTGGCCTCGTTCAGCAGGTAGAATGCCATATCGGTGGAGTTCTCGATTTTATTTCCGTTGAAGCTTTTTCCATAGTAGGAACTGACATCGGGGAAGAAATAGAAAGCACCCTGTGGCAGGCGGACTTTGAGGCCGGGGATGTCGCAAAGAAGTTTATAGACCATGTCGCGGCGCTGGCGGAAAATTTCGCGCATATTGATGATGTCCTTGCTTGTGGCGGGATCCATCATCATGGCACGGACTGTGGCTTTCTGAGCGATGGAGCAGGTGGCACTGGTGACCTGTCCCTGCAGTTTGTTGCAAGCCTTGGCAATGGCCAACGGGGCGGCGATGAAACCGATACGCCAACCGGTCATGGCGAATCCCTTGGCAACACCATTGACGGTGATAACACGATCCCTGACCTCGGGGAACTGGGCTATGCTCTCATGTTTGCCAACAAAGTTGATGTGCTCATAAATCTCATCGGCCATGACAAAGAGGTTCTCATGCTTAGCCACAACCTCGGCAATGCCTTTAAGTTCATCTTTGGTGTAGAGCATGCCGGTAGGGTTGCTGGGGCTGGAGAACATGATGAGCTTGGTTTTGGGGGTGATGGCGGCCTCGAGCTGTTCGGGAGTAACCTTGAAATCGTTCTCGATAGCGGTCTTCACATACACGCATTTACCTTCAGCCACACGGACAATTTCCTTGTACGAGACCCAGAAAGGAGTAGGGATAATCACCTCATCGCCGGGGTTGACCAAACACTGGACCAGCTGGTAGATGCTCTGTTTGGCACCTGTAGAAACAACTATCTGCTCGGGCTTGAACTCGAGGTTGTTGTCTCTCTTGAATTTATGGCAAACAGCCTCACGTAAATCGGAATAGCCCGGCACCGGGGGATAGTGGGTGAAATTGTCGTCGATGGCCTGTTTGGCAGCCTCTTTCACTTCCTCCGGGGTATTGAAATCGGGTTCACCGATGGAAAGACTGATAACGTCTTTGCCATGAGCTTTCAGTTCGCGGGCTTTAGCGGTCATGGCCAATGTTTCGCTCTCGGCCATGTTGAGAATTCTATTGCTAAGGATATTCATAACTATTAATATTGTGTGTGTTAATTTCTTGCATCAAACGCAGTAAATTACTGCCACGGAAAAGTAACTCAATAATTGAGAATGCAAAGTTACACATATTTTTTCATATTTCTCAGATTTGAAAAAAAAATTGTATATTTGTAGTCCGATAGACCGAAACAATATATAACAAAACAAATAATATAAACAATTGTAAATTATGGCAAAAGAGACCACAGACATGGATGCTCAGAAACTGGAAAAAATGAAGATTCTGCAGAGCACTCTTGAGAAGATTGAAAAAAACTACGGCAAAGGCTCCGTTATGAAGCTCGGAGACCAAGCATCCGTCAAGGTGGATGTGATTTCGACCGGAAGCATCAACCTAGATGCTGCGCTGGGTGTGGGAGGTTTCCCAAAAGGCCGAATAATTGAGATATTCGGACCCGAGTCGTCGGGTAAAACGACCTTAGCCATACATGCTATAGCCGAATGCCAGAAAAATGGTGGTATAGCAGCGTTTATCGATGCGGAACACGCATTCGACAGCTTTTATGCAAAAAAACTCGGGGTGGATATTGACAATCTGCTTGTATCGCAGCCCGACAACGGGGAGCAGGCCTTGGAGATTGCCGACAACCTGATTCGTTCCGGAGCCATCGACATCATAGTGGTCGACTCGGTGGCTGCACTTACACCGAAAGCCGAGATTGACGGAGAAATGGGAGATTCGAAAGTTGGATTGCAAGCCCGCCTCATGAGCCAGGCAATGCGCAAACTTACCTCCACCATCAGCAAAACAAACTGCTGCTGCATCTTCATCAACCAGCTGCGCGAGAAAATCGGAGTGCTGTTTGGCAATCCCGAGACTACAACAGGTGGCAATGCCCTAAAGTTCTACGCATCGGTGAGAGTGGACATACGCCGTGTGCAGGCTATCAAGGACGGTGACCAGAATGTGGGTAATCGTGTAAAAGTAAAGATTGTTAAGAACAAAGTAGCACCTCCATTCCGCACATGCGAGTTCGACCTCATGTTTGGCGAGGGAATATCAAAACTGGGCGAAATAGTTGACCTCGGTGTGGAATACAATATATTGCGCAAGAGCGGGTCGTGGTTTAGCTACGGCGACTCGAAACTGGCACAAGGACGGGAAGCACTGAAGCAACTGTTGCGTGACAACCCAGAGCTATGCGAGGAACTGGAGGAGAAAATACGTGCTGCAATGAAAGACAACGCTCATCAAGAATGAAGAAAATACTATTTGCCCTCACACTATTGCTCACCACTGCCGCGTATGCTCAAACCGATTCCATAAGGTCGCACCCAAACGACACTATAGAAACCGGGCCATACGCATATTTCGATACAGCAGAGTATGAGGGCAAAATGTTCTTTAAGCCAAGAAGAAACCCCATTTATTATTTCGGGAATCCATTCTGTGAGCATTTTGCCGAGGGTAGATTGATAATAGGCCCCGAGGGTATCGGATTGGGTGGGGTGTATAGTTACATTCCAGAAGTATGGGGATTCAATGTATCAGCCACACTGCTGAACAGTTCCTTTTACTGGGTATCGGGGGGTGTCGCATACCGGCTTTCCAAGCCATGGACATACTTCGACTGGCATCTTTATAGTAACATTGGCATGAACTATGACAACCAGAGCAAACCAGTGATTTATCCCACCTTAGAGGCGGGAGTGCGATTGGCATCACCTGATGGTTCGGGGAAATTTTGCATGACCAGTGCCAGTGTAGGAGTGCTAACCGATTTCCATTCGGTATATGTCACTATGGGATTTGGCATATCCATAACCGCAGTGGTAGCCATGCTACTGCTGTTGGGCAACTTTTAGTGCTACGCTCTGATACTTGGCATTAGAGGATTCTTGGTGATGTGATAGACGACAATTGAAGCGTTTCGAAATAATGAAAACACTATAAAAACAGAACTCCCGATTAGTTCTACTCGTGCAACAAACTCTTTATTAACACCAATAAAAAAGACACGTAAACATGTATGTAATTGATGAGGCTCGTGAAGAGCAAGAGATACAGGCAAAGTATGAAGAGTTGCTGGAGGCATGTCGCAAGAACTCCCCCCTCACAGACAAACAGGAAGACGAAATATTCCGTGCTTTCTCGCTTGCCAAGAAGGCCCATGCCGGCACACGTCGTAAATCGGGAGAGCCTTATATATTCCACCCACTGGCTGTGGCTCTGATTGCTGTTCAGGAAGTAGGACTGGGGCCCATAGCCGTGATATGTGCCTTGCTGCACGATGTGGTAGAGGACACCGACATCACCCTGGACCAAATCAGGACAATTTTTGGGGAGCGGGTGGCCGTGATAGTGGACGGTGTGACCAAGATAGAGGATGTAATGGTAATACAACATACCTCTTCAAAACAGGCTGAGAACTACCGCAAGATATTGCTTTCGATGTGCAACGATGCGTATGTCATCTTTCTTAAAATATGCGACAGGCTGCACAACATGCGGACTCTTGACTCCATGAAGGACACCAAGAAACTTGCCATATCATCCGAAACGCAATATCTATACATACCGCTGGCCCACCGACTGGGTCTTTATGCCATAAAGACCGAACTGGAGGAGCTGGTGATGAAATACACGAACCCCGATATATACAATGAGATAGCCGCTCTTATACAGAAAGAATCCGTTACCAAGGACGAGCTTGAAGAAAAATTCTCTAAGAGGGTGAGAGAGATGCTCGACAAGAACGGTTATAAATACACTCTGAAGACCCGTATCAAATCGGTATACAGCTGTTGGAAAAAGATGGAAAGAAAGGGTGTGAAGTTCGATCAAATATTCGACCTTTTCGCCATCCGAATTATCCTGGATGTGCCCAAAGAGAACGAGAAAGCGGAATGCTTTAAGGTATACTCGCTAATCTCCTCTGAATTCCCACCAGACCCATCACGTTTCCGTGACTGGATATCCACACCCAAAACCAACGGCTACGAGTCGCTGCAAACCACAGTAATGACGCCGATGGGAAAGTGGGTGGAAGTGCAGATACGAACGGAACGTATGGACCTTATAGCCGAGAAAGGTATGGCCGCCCATTTCCTGTACAAGGAGGCACACCCTGAGGAGCATATGGAACTAAGCCCCGTGGAGGTATGGCTGCAACAAATACGCAGTACCCTTGAAAACACTGAGAAAAGCGCACTGGACCTTGTGGAAGAGTTTAAGGAGACATTGTATACCAAAGAGATATATCTCTTTACACCCAAAGGCGATATGAAAAAGCTTCCTGCCCACTCTACAGTGCTTGACTTTGCATTTGCCATCCACTCGAACCTTGGCCTGCACTGCATGGGGGCCAAAGTTAATGGGAAAGTGGAACCCATAAGCTATACTTTACGTGCCGGCGAACAAGTGCAGGTGCTCACCAGCCGCAAGACCCATCCAACGGAAGAATGGCTCACAATAGCACATACCACACGTGCCAAAGAAGCATTGAAAGACGCCCTACGCGATCAGCGCAAAGGATATAGAGACGAAGGCCGCCAACGGTTGGAAGATATCTTTATGCGACTCCATATCCGGTACTCCACCGCCACCATAGGACAGGTAAAGAGATTTTTCGACTTGAAGAGTGAAGTGGACCTCTTTTTCCAACTGGCCATGGGTATCATTACCGAGAATGACATAGCCCAGTGTTTCGGACGCGTTATCAGCCCCAACCACAACACCTATTTCATGGGTGAATATACTTCTCTGTTTGACAAAAGCAGTACTGCCATCATTCACAATGACTATGCATCCGCAAAAACCCAACAGTCGTTCCTTCTGGATGGCGACTATGATAAATATGTAACCGAACCGGCCCCCTGTTGCAAACCCGTACAGGGCGACCATGTAGTGGGTATAGTATCGGAGGGCAAAATCATGGTTCACCGCACCAACTGCAAGATTGCCATGGATGAGATGGCAAACCACGAGAACAGGATAGTGCGTGCCCGCTGGCGTCCAGGAGAGCATGTGGCATTTCTTACCGGTGTGGCATTCACCGCAATAGACCGCAAAGGACTGCTGCAAGAAATAACACGCATCGTGTCGGAAGAGATGGACCTTAACATGAGAGCCATTACACTCGAGGCAGTGGAAGGCATTGTGAGAGGCATCATTATGCTATATGTGCTCAATCTCGATAACCTCAATCATCTGTTGGATAACCTAGAAGCACTCGAAGGAGTAGAAGAAGTAAGACGATTATGACACAAGATACACTTGACGCTTTCGGCAGGCTGAGCGACATATTGGACACCCTTCGGAAGCAATGTCCATGGGATAGAGTTCAAACAATGGATAGCCTCCGATACCTCACTATTGAGGAAACTTATGAGTTGAGCGAAGCTATCCTCAATCTCTCTCCTGCCGAACAGTCTGATAGTCCAACTGCCGAACAACGAAACTCCGACTTGAAGAAGGAGCTGGGAGATATATTCATGCACCTGCTTTTCTATTCCAAGATTGCTGAGGATGAACAGCGATTTAGCACTGCCGATGTGCTCAATGCCGTATGCGATAAGCTTATTGACCGACACCCATTTATTTATAAACCCGAAAGCTATAAAGGCGAAAGCTGGGAACAAATCAAAATGCATGAGGGACGGAAATCGGTGCTGGAGGGAGTGCCGACCAGTTTACCCCCATTGGTTAAGGCAGTGCGCATGCAAGAAAAAGCCTCGGGGATAGGAGTGGAAGCCACTCTTTCGTCAGAAAAAGAAGAAATAGCAATTGACAGCATCACATCTGACCATGAACCCACCGAGGAGAGTTTCGGCAACCTTCTTTTCAATCTTGTTCATTGGGCACACGAACACGGAATCAATGCTGACACAGCACTGGCCCGTGCCAACTTAAGGTTTCAAGACAAAGTGAAAGAATTTGAAAAAAAGCAGTGAAAGCTGTCCTATTGTTTTGACTTATAGCGTGACTTTATCTTGAGCCACCGTTTCCAACTAGCGAGGTCGAAGATGCTTGAATCGGTTGTGGCTTGCCATGTGAGCAAAATACCGATTGGGATAAAAACAAAGGTAGAAATCCACATGCCCACAGGAGGAACAGCACTCTCGCGCACTGATTTCTCACTTATCATGCCAATAACATAATAAAGCACAAAGAAAACAACCGAGGCCACCAAAGGCATGCCCAAACCTCCTTTGCGAACAATAGAGCCAAACGGGGCTCCAATAAGGAAAAGCAACAGACAAGCAACAGAGAGGGTAAACTTGCGCATGAGCTCGATATAATGGCGGTTGATGTATTCCTGTTCCGGTTCAATCATGGATTCGTACATATCGGCATCGTTGAGTGCGTTGCGGGAAATGATACTGGCTTGGCTTATCACCGTGCGAAGAGCTTCGCCATTGGTATCGGCAAGCCACTGGTTGACGTCGAGATATGAGGAGCTATCTTCCACATGAGCTGTATGGTATCGATAAGCAGTGAGTTTCTCTAAACAATTATCTTTCATCTCGACATAACGTTTGTCAAGAGCATCCTTGAGAGACCCGACAGTTGAGTCGAGTTGGGCCACATTGAGCATTTGATAATGGCCGCTGAAAAACTCCTCGTCAGATTTCTCGAAAGCAAAGGAGGAAATGTCGAAGGTAAGCGTCTGCTCGGTGAAACCAATACTGGTAAGAGGGCGTGAAAGCTCGTTCTCGCCATCGGTAGGCTCACTGTAATTATAACCATCATAGAGCGTAAAAAGAAGATAATGGTCGTCGGGGGTAGACTGCATATATCCGTGGTCGGCGACAATAATATTGGTGCGGTTGATGCCCTCGGTATGGTCATAAATGATAATGTCACGCATGGTGCGTCCATCGGGATCTTTGGTATTGACGCGGATTACATAGCCGTCGATTTCGCTGTAGAACTCACTGGGGCGGATACTTACTGCCGGCTTTTTGCGCTGGATATCGTATAGGGTGGAACGATACTTATACATTGCTACAGGCAGTACATTATTGGCAAAATAGAAAGCGATGCCCATCAGTAGCATAGAAACGAGTGCCATAGGCATCATAACACGCCTGACCGAGATTCCGCCGGCTTTCATGGCAACCAGTTCATACTTCTCGCCGAAATTCCCCATAGTCATGATTGAAGCAAAAAGAACCGCAATGGGTAGTGCCATAGGGACAAAAGTGGCAGAGGCATATAACATAAGCTGGGCAATGACTGCAAAATCAAGTCCTTTGCCAACAAGGTCGTCGATGTATTTCCATACGAACTGCATCAAAAGAACGAACACCGCTATCACAAAAGTGAGCAATAATGGCCCAAGAAAGGATTTTAATATGAGGCGGTCGACTTTTTTCATGAGTTCGGAAGTTAGGAGTAAAAGCTATCGGGTAAATCCATTGAAAAGCCGTATGAGATCGTTCCCGTTGGCAATGATGAGGAGCAGGAGCAGGAGCACTAAACCAATATTTTGTATCACATTAAGGACTTTTTCGTTGACCGGCTTACGAGTAATCATTTCCCAGAGGGTGATGACAATATGGCCACCATCGAGGCCTGGAATAGGAATGATGTTCATAAATGCCAGGACCAATGCCAGAAGGGCTGTGAGATTCCAGAATCGGAGCCAATCCCAAGTGTCGGGGAAGAGGCTGGCCATACTGATGAATCCACCCAAACCTTTAGTACCTCCGGGAGTAAAGAGTATCTTGAGCGAAGAGACATATGAAACCAGAGTTTCCCATCCATAACTTATGCCTGCGGGGATGGCTTCGAAGAAGGTATAATCAACATGTTTAACATCGAAAAGTTGACTCATGTCGTCGACAGCGTAAATGCCCAGTTTCCCGTCCTTTTCGAGGAGGATGGGGATTTCCATATACTGTCGGTTGCGGTAGAAGCCCAACGTGATGCTATCGCCGGCAAACTTACTAAGGGTGGTTGTAAACTCAACCGCTGAAGGGGTGGGTATGCCACTGATGCTGACGAGGCTGTCCCCTATTTGCATGCCACAATGTTTGCCCAAAGAACCAGGGATAAAGTCTTTCACCACAAAGGGGTATCGAGGAATCATCAGGTATTTGGGATTCGCATCGGTTAATCTATTCAGAAGACCCTCACGAACGGAGAGGTCAACTAAGCTGTCGTTGCGAAGCACCGTGACCGTACGGGGATTATTAAGCAAAATGGCCTGACTAGCATCTTTCATACTATATTGCTCTACTCCATCGATAGCATAAATGATATCGCCGTTTTGGAAACCCTCATCCAACAATAATTGATGGTATTCGTATCCCAACTTAGCATTGCGCATGGGCAATTCATCAGTGCCCCAATGAGCAAAAATGCAAGAATAAATAATCAGAGCAGAAATGAAATTGACCAGCACGCCTCCAGAGATGATACAAAGGCGCTGCCAGCCCGGCTTGGTACGGTATTCCCACGGCTGGGGAGTGCTTGCCATATCACTGGAATCCTTGGTCTCATCAATCATACCCGCAATGTCGCAGTAGCCGCCCAAGGGAATCCACCCAAGTCCCCAAAGAGTGTTGTTCTGATCCTCGGGACGCAGATTCTCGGTCTCCCATGATTCAGGAGTCTTGGAGTTGAAGAAGAGAAAATGCCACTTTCCGTTAAACTTTTTGGCCTTAATAATAGAGAACTTCCAATTGAAAAAGACATAGAATCGGTTGACACGGGTGCCAAAAAGTTTGGCAAAAAGGAGGTGTCCCAGCTCGTGGGTGACAACCAAGAGGGTAAGGCTGACAAGAAATATCAATGCTTTCATTCTGTTATACTACAATTGTAATGTCAAAAAAACGTACAAAGATACAAATTATTTTATAAACAGCAGTTTTTTTTAACCACATTAAAGAAATAAAGTATCTGGAATACCATCAATTGGGGAAAGACATAATTTTTTTCGAGGAATTAACATTTGATACGTTTTTTTTCCGTATCTTTGCAGTCGTGAAAATAGAAGATGCCATACAACAATTTGCCGATTATATCGCTACAGAACAGCGGTTGGCAGAAGGCACCATCCAGTACTACTTAAAAGTGACTGAATGGTTTGGATTATATCTATCGTCACAAGAAATCCACACTATTGAAGAGATTGAACCCAGAGACATACGGGCATGGCAAATGGGATTGATAGAAGACGGAAAGGCTCCAGGAACAGTTACTAAACATCTAGCAGCCATCCGTGCCTGGTTTAAGTATCTCCGAAAAAATGGATATATGCAACGTGATATAATGGCTAAAATATCACCCCCCAAAGCCCCTAAACGTCTACCGGTGTTTTTTAAAGAGAAAGATGTTGAAAAGATATATTCGGACATCTATCCGGACACTTATGAAGGAGTTGTTGAAAAATTGGTGCTGCGCATGCTTTACGAGACGGGAATGAGGCGTTCAGAACTGGCATCACTAAGTTTGGCAAACATTGATATAGAAGGTTGTACCATCAAAGTTAGGGGAAAACGTAACAAAGAAAGATATATTCCAATAGAAAATGAACTGGCACATAATATTTCACAATATATTGCGTTACGTAGTAGGAGAATGATGGAACTGCATGAAGAGCAACCAAACCTTGAGGACACAGACAGGCTCTTGGTGAACAGCAAAGGAAAGGCTATTAGCGATTCTGCAATATACAATATAGTGGAAAAGTATATGACGACACTTGCCCATGCAGAGAGATATAGCCCACATGTGTTCAGGCATTCATTTGCAACCCACATGCTGAACGAAGGTGCAAATATAGATGCCATAAAGGAATTGCTCGGACACAGTGACCTCGCAGCCACAGAAGTATACACCCATGTGACGCGTGAACATTTGAAAGAAACTTATAAACATGCCCACCCCAGGGCCAATAAAAAATAAGGAGATAACTATGAATACAACAATTAATGCCGTAAAATTCAAGGCAGACCCCAAACTGGAAAAATTTGTCAACGAAAAAGTTGCAAAACTGGACCGTTTAATTGACAATGCCACCAAGTGTGAAGTAATCCTGAAAGTCGACAAACCAGAAAGCGACAACAACAAGATTGCAGAATTGTCGTTGAATCTGCCTGGACAGACCCTTTTCAATAGCAAACAGGCCGACACTTTTGAGGAAGCCGTTTCCGAATGCGTTGATGCCATGAAGGCTCAGATAGACAAATATAAAGAACGTTACAAATAAAAAAACAATCCCGTAGATAGGGAACAGGAGGCATGCGTTATTCTATGCGTGCCTCCTGTTTCTTTATGTCTACCACAATCTCTGACGATTAGTCACGAAAAAGGGCACCCCCGAAGGAATGCCCTTTATCGTTTGATACGTGCCGACAGAAAAAATTATTTGTCGAGCTCTTGCTGACGCAGATGCTGAACATAGATGGCTTTCTGTCTGCGTTCCCGATTGATAACGGAAGGTTTAGTAAATTTCTGACGTTCGCGGAGTTCTTTTACAACACCGGTTTTCTCGAATTTTCTTTTAAGCTTCTTTAATGCTCTTTCAATGTTTTCACCTTCTTTGATAGGAACTACGATCATTGTTAATACCTCTTTCTAATTAAGGATTGATAAATAAAGTTTATTAAGACCTACTTGTCTTCGGTTAGAATTGGAGATGTCCTTGAGCGGCGGCATCGTTAAGGGCTGCAAGAATGCCTTTCTTGTTAATGATGCGCATGCCTTTGGCACTCACTTTGAGGGTAATCCACATATCCTCTTCAGGAATATAGAACTTCTTGGTTTGAAGATTCGGGGAGAAGGTACGTTTGGTGTGGATACGGGAATGGGAAACGTTGTTACCACGAATCACTTTCTTACCAGTAATTTCACAAATCTTTGACATGTTACTTATAATTTTTATTGTTTCTTTACGTTATACAAGCGTTTTTTCTGTTGAAAAACGGCTGCAAAAGTCGGACTTTTTTTTGAATTGACAAAGATTTGAGAGACATAAAAATCACTAAAATAAAATATTTAACATATCGTATTTTGCAAAATACTGATTAATATGCAAATATAATTATTCTAAAATATTAGTTTAACATTGATTTATCAAGCACTTATACATTAATAACCTGTTCAAAAGTTAGAAAAAAAGTACTATTTTTCAAAAAAACGGCATACTTAGATGTTCCAAAAAAAACTACTTACCTGGTATGAAGAATTCGGTAGAAAATTGCCTTGGAGAGAGACAAACAATCCTTATTATATATGGTTGTCGGAAATCATAATGCAACAAACCCGCATAGAGCAAGGTTTGGCTTATTATGAACTGTTTATAAAGAAATATCCAACAGTAGAAGAATTGGCTGATGCATCTGAAGAAGATATACTTAAAAGCTGGCAGGGACTGGGCTATTATTCAAGAGCACGAAACCTGCATACTGCAGCACAACAAATAATGGATAACTATAATGGAAAATTTCCAGACACTTATGACGGAATCCTTGCACTGAAAGGTGTTGGACGATATACTGCCGCTGCAATAGCATCATTTGCTTTCGGAATGGCCTATCCCGTTATAGACGGCAATGTTTACAGGTTTATTTCACGATTATATGGAATATACACACCCATCGGGGCAGAACAAGCATATAAAGAATTCGAGAAGATTTTGATGCGATTAATCGACAAGGAACACCCTGGTCAATTCAACCAAGCAATGATGGATTTCGGGTCGACATGGTGCAAGCCAACAGGTTATGATTGCAATAACTGCATATTCAACGAAGAATGCGAGGCTCACCAAAAAGGAAAGGTGGATTTACTACCTGTCAAAACGAAACCAACATCTATAAAGAAAAGATATTTTTACTATTTTGATATCCGATGGGGCTGCAACGAGAAATATCTACTCGTAAAGAAACGTGCTTCCGGAGATATTTGGCAAGGATTGTACGACTTTCCGCTATATGAACCCAATAGCCCTATCCCCGAAAAAAGGCAGAAGAAACAATTGCTCGAGATTCTCACTTCATGGTTTGGCGATGAACCTACCATTTTTGAATTGGGTCCTGTTTATGAGCATAAACTTACACACCGCACCATTATTGCCCATTTTATTCAGGCAAAATACAACGATAAGCCCTCCAAAATACCTGAAAAAACTCAAATCATAATGGAATCCGACGTAAAAACCCTTCCCATTTCACGTTTGATTGACAGATATTTGTCGAAATTGTGAATATCTTTATCTAATCAGTTCGCCAAAAAATACTATCTTTGCAAACGAAAAATCGAGACATCGGACAAAGAATACTTGATTAATAGAGCTAATAATACAACTTTAGATTATGATTGGAGTCAATAAAGTAATTTTGATTGGGAATTTAGGAAAGAACCCAGATGTAGTCGCTTTCCAACAGGACCGCAACGACGAAAACTCAAATGTAGTAAAAAAGGCCTCCTTCCCCTTGGCCACAACTGAATACCGCAAAAACAAGGATGGCGAACGCGTGGAACAAACCGAATGGCACAACGTTGTTTGCTGGCGGACACTTGCCGAGATCGCCGAAAAGATACTTAGAAAGGGTACTCAAATATATGTTGAAGGTAAATTACAAACACGTTCATGGGAAGACCGAGACGGCAACAAACGTTACATAACTGAAGTTGTTGCCGACAATTTTACAGTTCTAGCCAACAAGAACCGTTCGGACGAGCAAAACATCCATGATCACGATCCCCTTTCCGCCATCTTAAATAATGACACCGAACCCATCGGAGATTTACCTTTCTAAATCTGACAAGAATAAAAAACACAAGGCCGGAATAAATGAATTTCCGGCCTTGTGTTTTTGTGTTATTATTTGAAGTTAGGACTACTTGCTTTCATATCCCGGCTTCCCCAACAAGCGGAACATGTTTTTCTTGTAGGCCTCGACACCAGGTTGGTCAAAAGGATTAACCTTGAGTGTATATCCACTGATGCCGCAAGCAAACTCAAAGAAGTAAATCAACTGTCCCAACACATACTCGTCCACTGATGGTACCTCTATACGTAAAACCGGCACATTGCCGTCATAATGAGCCATAATAGTACCGAGTTCCGCATTGTGGTTGATTTCCGTAAGTGTCTTACCCAACAAGTAATTGATGCCATCCAAGTTCTGCTCGTCCTTGGGAATACTAACTTCATGCTGAGGTTTGGCAACACTGAGCACAGTTTCAAACATCAAACGCTCACCATCCTGAACATATTGACCCATCGAATGCAAATCGGTAGTAAAACTGAGACTATGCGGCATAATGCCCTTCCCGTCTTTTCCTTCACTCTCACCATAAAGCTGCTTCCACCATTCACTGATATACTTCAAGTGCGGAACAAAGTTCGCTAATATTTCTACCTTACGACCTTTTCTATATAGGATGTTTCGCAGAGCTGCATAGAGCATTGCCGGGTTCTCCTCATAAGAATCTTTATCCACACAAACTTTACGCATATCTTGTGCTCCACGTAATAATTTTTCAATATCATAGCCGGCCATTGCTATTGGCAACAACCCAACAGGGGTCAAGACAGAAAAACGCCCGCCCACATTGTCGGGAATCACATATATATGATACCCACTTTGAATGGCAATATCATGCAATGCACCGCGACGAGCATCAGTAATGGCAATGGTTCGCCGTGCTGCCTCCTCCTTGCCATATTTTTGTTCCATATGAGACTTGATAATCCGGAAAGCCACAGCTGGTTCGGTTGTGGTACCCGATTTGGAAATCACAGCCACCGCATAATCACTCTTATCAAGCAATTGCAATAATTGATAATAGTAATCCTCACTTAAAGTGTGACCAGCATATACTATATAAGGATGTTCACTATTATTTTCAAATGGTGAAAACTCAGACTGCAACGCCTCAATCACGGCTCTTGCACCCAGATAGCTGCCACCGATTCCTATAACTACAAATATCTTCGCTTTTCCTGACAAGGTTTTGACATCTTTCTTGATATTTTCTAACTCCTCGGCTGAAACATTATTTGGCAAATCTACCCAACCAAGAAAATCACTTCCAAGTCCACTGCCATCGAGAAGGGTTCGTTTAGCTTCTATAAGCTCTTTATGAATGGACGACATGTCTCTCTCGTTGACAAATTTACTTAAATGCTCTGTGTACAATTTAATAGTGTTCATAAGACAAATAATAATTAATACGTTGATTTTGCAAATATACACAATTATTTTGAATAATTAAAAAAAGAGCCCTAAAAAAGAATCCAAACTCCTAATAAACACCCGTAAAAAGATGAAAGTGTATAACAAAACATGAAACTATAACTATTAATAACTTTCATTCTACAATATTAAACTTCCAAATCCCGACACGTCAGCAAATTCATCGGAGGAAAGAAGAAAATGGTTTTTATACTAACAAACGTCAAACTTTCCATTACTCTTTACCACATCCATTCATCCCACAACCCATTCCTTCTTTTTGTTGATGTTCATAATAGGACAGTAACTGAACCCAAGGTCAACATTCTTGAAAGAAAACTGATTGTTGATTGGACAAGTACGACTTGACTCACCATTTTTACAACTCTAATCATACATCAAATTGTCTTTTTTAACCCTACCAGCATGGGGGGCTGAAATAATAGATATTCACGTATTGAGAATTATCAAACAAACACACTTACAATCAAAATATTAAATAAATACCACTATTCCCAAATCACTCTGACAGAAATCAGTTTTAATGTCCAAAAAACAAATCAATATAAAGCATATTTTATATCCAAATTGCATAAAATAATCTATATTATTCAAAAAAAAGTTGCTGAGTAAAAAAAAAAGTGTATTTTTGCAATTTGAAATACTGAATAAAAATTGTATAACAAAAAGTATATCATTATGTTGAAAAAAGTATCAAAAATCGCTGCGCTGTTCTGTCTGATAGCTTTTTCAGGCAGCGCATTTGCTCAAAACGAGGTTCCCGAATATCCTCAGTACGGTTTTTGGAGCAATTGGGGCATCGGTATCAACGGCTCGTTTATGTGGCAACCCGATGTCACTAAATTCACTGGTGTTAAAGACCTCTATTTTGGTGGTGGTTACAATGCCGGTCTTGGTGTAATTCTTCAGAAAGAAGTTGACCGCGGTGCTTCCATTCGCTTGCACTACAACTACACCAGCCTTTTCTGGAAATCCAACAAAAATAATGCAGAGACCTATGCACAGAGAGATCCCAGATGGAATGTCGAGCCTTACAAATCACAACTTCAGTCAATGGATCAACACAGTGCTCTTACTGTTGATTTCTTGCTGTCTTTGAACAACAGTTTCCATAACTGGAACCCCGAACGTCGTGCCAACATCTACCTCTTTGGCGGTGCCGGTTTGGCTTTCAGCCACAACGAAGCTCGCGGTATGTATAAAGTTGGTTGCCAACTCGACGCTGGTCTCGGTTTCAGCTACAGAGTGTGCGATCGCCATTTCCTCTTTGCAGAAGTAGAAGCTGACGTCATCGCTGATGCTCCTCGTTTCTGGGACAAACAGACTGGATTCCACCACACCGATTTCCTTGCTTCCATTGGTTACATCTTCAACCTTGGCATCACCGCTGCCGACCAGGAGTTGATTGCCCAGCGTGCACTCATCACCAAAGAGGCTCTCGATGCTCTCACCAACGAAAACGACGAGATCAAGAAAGAACTTGAAAACGCAAAAGACAATGAGAAGAAACTCAGAGATCAAGTTCAGGATCTTCGCAACGAAAACGACAAAATCAGACAGGAAGCTTTGGCTCGCGCTCAAAGCGTTACCGACAGCCTGAATGGTGTTCTCGACAAACTGAAGGCCGACCAACTTAACTACTACGCTATTCCTTTCTCTGTTCTCTATGCTAACGATGATTGGCACGTAAGCTCTTCCGAAATGATTAAAGTGAAGGCCGTTTCTCGCGTCATGAAAGACAACCCCGATGTTAAAATCACCGTTGTTGGTTTCTGCGACTACACTGCTTCTCACGAATACAACATGGAACTCTCCAAAAAGCGTGCTGAAGAGGTTAAACGCCTCATGGTTAAAAAGTATGGTATCGATCCCGATCGTATCTCTGTTGACTGGAAAGGTAAAACTGTTGCTTTCGGCGACATCCAATACTCTCTCAACCGTCGCACCTCCTTCTATCGCGTGATTGAATAGTTCTTTTGAACAACAATACACTAAAAGAGGCGGAAAAAATCCGCCTCTTTTTTTATTAGTTTGAGTTATCCAATGCCACCAAATATGTATCTTTCATTCCAAATTTGTCATTCTACTCTCTATCGTTTCATTTCTGAATTCTATATGATATCTATACCATTCCTGCATTTATTTCAGATTTTTTTTATTCTCTCACTGCATCAAAGTTGACCGCTTCGCTCCCGGCAATATGCGGCCGATCTTTCCAAAACAAATACTGCAATAGCTCAAATCCCATAGTCCGACATGTTATAACACTAATCAAGCAAAATATAGTCTAGAACAAAGCTCACCTCCCATCCATAAAGTTTCCTGGAAAGAAGATAATACTTAAAAACAATACGTTATTGAAACAGATTCTTTTCTTTACATAGAAATGATTTTGAACTCAACCCTTCTATTCTTCGACCTCCCCTCTTCGGTTTCATTTGTATCTATCGGCATAGACTTTCCATAACCTTTATACTTTAATCTCTTGGGGTTAACACCTTTCGACACCAAATAATCAACCACAGATTTGGCACGGTTCTCCGACAGCCGTAGATTATAACTATCTGACCCTTTTGCATCCGTATGGCCTCTTACTTCAATAGTCATATCTGGGTATTTTTCCATCAGAGTCGTAAGGCGCATAAGTTCAAAAAAGGACTGCTGTAGAATAGTACTCTTGTCATACTCAAAAAATATTTCTTGAAGCACAAAAGTACCCCCCACACTAAAAACTGGTTGCTCATTTGACAGATAAACCGAGTCAACATTCAAATCATCCACAACGGGAGGTGGGCAATTCAGACATTCCACGCTTACACTGTCTATATAATAATATGCTCCCGGAAGCAATCGTGTCAGCATATCCAAATCCACATATCCCGACCGTTCTGCTATATTAAAATTGCCTATTGTAATATATTGTTCTCCGCCTTTGGCCACAAATGTATCACAGACACATTGCCATCCTCTAGTATCAACCAAAGGCCTGTCTGCTGGGTTAACAATCTGAGGCTCGAATGGCCTTGCCACAGTCTGCGAGATATTCTCAGCCAGTTCTTCCCTTTCCTTATACAGGAAAAGGCTTCGTACCGTATCACTTATCCTTTCTTCTGTAAATAGGGCACCTATTGTTGCTACGGCACCCGTTGATTCCTCTGAAAGGCTAACATAGAACGATAGACGGATGCTATCTCCCAAGTGCAGTTTTCTTCTCAATCGAGTTTGCAGATACTCTCTATAGTCATTCCTGCTACAATAAATCCCGCAATAGGCATCCCCGTCATACGCTTCTTGCCTACCCAATTTGTTGGAGGGCACTCCACATTCCTTTCCACCACAGGCATTAAAATAATCTGCACTCCCCAACGTCGGCTGATACCAGCAATCCACATTGGATAATACCCCTGTTGCATTTACCCTCTTTGGACATGCTCGGAACTCCTCAAATGAACCATTGAACACCAAATTTACGGTCTTCGTACTATCTTGCAGAGCCTCTTCCTGTCCATGCACGCATAGCCAGGACAACAGCAGGAATCCCAATGAAATCCACCCTTTTCTCATATCTCTCTTCTCTCGTCCATCTTTTCGCCCACTGTTTTCATCATGCTATCCCACAACCTACTCGAGGTCTTCTCCCAACTAAAACACTTCCTGCGTTCCCTTCCTTTTTGCACCAAGTCAAAGCTAAGTGTTGGATCATTAACTATCTTTCCGAGTGCTTCAGACATTGACCGACTATCGGTTGGATTCACTAGCAACGCAGCCTCCCCTGCCACTTCGGGCATCGAGGTACAATTCGACGTAATAACTGGAACCTCTGCCTGGAATGCCTCAATAATCGGAATCCCAAACCCCTCGAACAACGACGGATAAACCAATGCTTCCGCTGATCCAAGTAGGCGTGCCAACGTCTCCGACTCTGCTCGGCCTATAAATATTACATCCTCCTTGTGCTCCATCCGGTTATACGCGTCTTTCAACTCATCCTGCCACCACACACGCTGCCCCACAACGACCAGTTTCATACCCCCTGTGTCATTTTGTTTAAACAAATCGAACGCTGTCAACAGTGTGGCCAGATTCTTCCTTTTAATAATAGTACTGATAAAAATGAAATACCTGCTGCCTTGCGTAAATTCGTTTCGTGTTCTCTGTTTGAGCTCTGGGTCTATTGGCCTATAGTCAGAGTGTGCCCCGTCGTATACCACATCAATCTTCTCCGGCTCAATGTGATAGGTATCCACAATATCTTGTTTCGAAAACTCCGACACAGTGGCAATACGGGTGCTATATCGCGCATACTGAGGACTGAAATAAGTCATATACTTCTGATGCGATTTCTTTAGATAATTCGATCCATGCTCGAAATTAATATCGTGTATCACCATCAATGTGGGCACTTTGGAACCCAACGACATATATCCTTCAGGCGACAAAAACAAATCTATCTTATACTTTTCCAATGCCCTGCGAACACTCACCTCAAAAAAAAGATACCACAGAACAGGATGTCGTGCCTGAGGGCAAAGCACTACAGGATGTACATTGTCGGCATACACAAAATCCAGATCGTAACTTCTGTCGAAAAAGAAGTAAAACTCATGCTCTGGATGTTCCAACACAATGCGTTTGGTTGTTTCTGCCGTGAACCACCCTATACCATCCAGCTTGTTTTTCAACAGCAAACGCGTATTGACTGCTATCCTCATTGCAGAACAGTTTTCTCAATTACAACAGGGAAATAATCCCTTTCTAGTAGATGTATCTTCTCAGCCAAAGTGTCCGGTGTGTCCTTATCCGTTAGGATACATTTTGCCTGAAACAGAATTGAACCTCTGTCATACTGGTCATCAACAATATGGATTGTGATGCCGCTTTCTTTTTCATGATTGGCTATCACAGCTTCATGCACATGATGTCCATACATTCCCTTACCGCCATACTTGGGCAACAACGCAGGATGAATATTTATTATCTTGTTGGGGTAAGCCTTTAACATGTCCTCTGGCACAAGCCACAAAAAACCCGCCAATATCACCCAATCCACTTTCATATCCCGCAATTTATTCAATACGGCTCCATTCTCATAGAAATCCTTTCTATTATGATAATAAGCCGGAATACCCAATTTACGGGCTCGCTCCGCCACATAAGCATCCTTTTTATTATAAATAATACATTCAACTTTTACCTTGTCGCTACCGGCAAAATATTCGCTAATTTGTTGAGCATTCGTGCCATTACCCGAAGCTAATATTGCTAATCTTATCATATCTTGGATTATTATTGTTCCACAATAACGCTAAAACTCTCAAATTGTTGTATTTCCACGAAATTTAACATTATTGGCACCTCCAGTTTGTCACAATTTAACAAATTACAACCCCACTCCTTGTCTTTTTTTGTCGTTTCTCATTCCTTTTTTATCCTTAAATAGCAAACTTTTAAATTAACTATATCAATGTTTATCAAACTATTAATACATTCGTCCCAAAAGAAAAAAGTTAAAATTAGTGTTTATATGGATTTTTTTTCGTTTCTTTGCACCCTGTTTAACTCAAAAAATTAAATAAACATGTCTGAAATTGCAACAAAAGTAAAAGCTATCATTGTTGATAAGCTCGGTGTTGATGAAAAAGATGTTACGCTGGAAGCCAGCTTCACTAATGATCTCGGCGCTGACTCTTTGGACACTGTAGAATTAATTATGGAACTTGAGAAGGAATTTGATGTTCAGATTCCCGATGAAGAGGCTGAAAAAATTGTCACCGTTGGTGATGCCGTTGCTTTCATTGAGAAAGCTCAGAAATAATTAATTCCCGCTTCAGTACAATGAAACTGAAACGAGTAGTAGTCACCGGTCTCGGCTCACTTACTCCTATTGGCAACAATGTGCCCCAATTGTGGGATGCGTTGTTACGAGGGGTAAGTGGAGCCGGCCTGATTACACGGTTCGACACCTCCGACTACAAATGTCGCATTGCTGCCGAAGTCAAGAATTTCGACTCTACTCAATTCTTCGATCGAAAAGAACTCCGCAAACTTGATTTATTCACCCAGTTTGGTCTCGTCTCTACCGACGAGGCTATCCACGATGCCGGTCTCGACATTGAAAAATTAGATCTTGACCGCATTGGTGTCATTTTTGGCACCGGTATGGGTGGTTGCGAAACTTTCCAAAACGAAATTGTCTCTTTTGCCGAGTCCCATTTCAACCCTCGTTTCAGTCCTTTCTTTATCACCAAGACCATTGGTGATATCTGTGCAGGACAAATATCCATTAAATACGGTTTCCGCGGCCCCAACTATTCCACTACGGCTGCATGCGCCACATCGGCCATCGCCATCAGCGATGCTTTCATGCTTCTCCGTTTAGGCAAGGCCGACATCATCGTCACCGGCGGCAGCGAAGCTCCCGTCATTCCCTGTGGTATAGGCGGTTTTTCCTCCATGCAGGCGCTCTCTACCCGCAACGATGACCCAGCCACAGCTTCCCGTCCGTTCGACAAGGACCGCGATGGTTTTGTTTTGGGCGAAGGCTCTGGAACCATCATCCTCGAGGAACTAGAACATGCCAAAGCTCGTGGTGCCAAAATCTATGCCGAACTGACCGGCTGCGGCCTCACTGCCGATGCACATCACATCGCCGCCTCTCATCCCGAAGGTCTGGGCGCCATGAAGGCCATGAAACAAGCCGTCGAGGAGTCTGAAATGCAACTCTCCGACGTCGACCACATCAACACTCACGGCACATCAACCCCCATCGGCGACATCTCCGAACCCAAGGCTGTTGTCTCGCTTTTCGGCGATCACGCCAGCAAGATTACACTCAACTCCACCAAATCAATGACCGGCCACCTCCTCGGAGCCGCCAGTGTAATCGAAGCAATTGCAACTGTCCTGTCTGTCAAGAACGACATTATCCCCCCAACTATCAACCACTTCACCGACGACCCCAACATCCCACCACTCGACTTCTCCTTCAACAAACCTACCCATCGTCGCGTAGACTTTGCCCTCAACAATGCGTTTGGTTTCGGCGGACACAATGCCTGTCTTGCCTTCCGCAAATATTGACCATGTTCCATTTCCGTCGCTACAAAGGGGAAAACAAAGATTTTTATCTTTTCTTCAAAAACACTCTGGGATTCACTCCCCACAACATCCCTCTCTATCAAATAGCTTTCATCCACAAGTCCAAGTCTGTCGACACTGGGCAAGGTTGGCGTGTCAATAATGAACGTCTCGAATACCTCGGCGATGCTGTTCTTAGCGCTATCGTGGCCGAATTTCTTTATAAAAAATATCCCCACCAGGGAGAAGGATTCCTCACCGAAATGCGTTCCAAACTCGTCAGCCGGGCCAACCTCAACAAACTTGCTCAAAAAATTGGTCTCTCACAACTTATCCAATACAACCGTATCTCGCAAGGTGTCTTTAAATCCATCGACGGCGATGCCTTCGAGGCTCTTGTAGGTGCCATCTATCTTGAAAAAGGTTACAAGTTCACCCGCCGCATCCTTATCAATAAAATAATCAACATCCACCTTGATGTCGATGCAATGGCCCATACTGACTGGAACTTCAAGAGCAAACTCATCGACTGGGGACAGAAAAACCACAAGAAAGTCTCCTTCGAAGTCGAGCGCGTTATGTACCAAGGCCATGAAAGCCGCCGTCAATACGATGTCCGCGTCAAAATAGACGACACCCCAGCCGAGCACGCCATCGAATACTCCATCAAAGCTGCCGAGCAGCTCGCCGCCGAAAAAACCTACAAGAAATACCAGGAGGAAGGTATCATTCCGCCCCACACCGACCAACCCTGACCCGCCGCCTCATAAAGGCATCCCCCCTCACATACATCTATCCGTTCACAATAGACACCGGTGCAATTATCACACCGTCCCCACCAATTTTTAACATATCCCCTGCCACGTTCATGCCGACGGAGCATCAACGAAGCAACAATGACTCCGACTCCACTCCCTTAACATCCAAAATGTCCACTTAAATTTAAAATAAAAATGGCATAATAACCATCCCATCATAAACCGAAAAAATATATGCATTATTGATGATTATGCATGATCATAAAAAGAATAGAGTATTAACACAAATCATCACCTCCTTTGGTAATGACTTCTGTGAATATTAAAAGTTGCCTGGTATTATTTTTCTTTCAAAATATTCTCCCACTGCACCCAGTCTATCTCATCAAGATATTGTTGAACACGTTTTCGTAATGTTGGTATATCATTAGTGATTATGTTCCACACTACTCGGTTATCAACCCTGTAGTATCCATGCACAATATGATGGCGCATGCCAGCAATGTCAGACCATGGTGTTTCACAATGCTTGGAAGTAAATTCATGGCTTAGCTTATATCCTGCTTCGCCTATAACCATGGTATAATAAATCAAAGCTCCATATAGTAACTTATCGGATAGAAACCTCTCGAAGTCAACATCCTTTGTATGCTCTATCACAAAGTCGGCTGCTTCAACGATGTGTTGCAAACGTTCTCGGTCTCTAACTGTTTCTCTCATAGATTAGAATTTTGTCCCGATTGTAACTTTCACGAGCATAGTCGGCAAGTCCTTCCTCCGTTACCAAATCGACATTTCTGCCCAATAAAGACTCTAAATCATTCCACATCCCGAAGAACTTGAGACCCACGGGTTGGGAATGATCAAGGTCAATCATCAGGTCAATGTCACTATCGGCATTTTCTTCTCCACGAGCATAAGAACCGAAGAGCCATACCTTATTTACAGGTTTGTCTTTGAAATAACCACTTAGCAGCAGGATTATGTCCGAAGTACTCATTACCTTCCATTTTTCATTTTGCAAAGATACAAACTATTTTTGATTTGGCAAAATATTCTATCAATGTCTTAACGAGGTTTGGAATATGCATCTATGCTGATTTTGTTCTGTAGTACAGAATACTTTTTCAAAAGGGTTACCACTTCAGCCGCATCTGCACTCGCCACTGTTGGCGGTGATTGCCTTCTATCAACTCGTACCCCGAGCCGAAAGAGTCCTTATCCACATACCCCGTTATGCCGTATTTTATCCCAATGTTCCACCACTTTTTTATATCATACCGCAGCAACAAATAGCATCTAAAACCCTCATTCTGATACACCATACTGTTCGATTGATATATAAAATCATTCTCCACCGCATATATCCGGGCCTCATAGTCGTCCACATCACACCACGACACCCTCACCACCGCCGTCAACGGAATCCTCTGTGCCTGATATTGCACATCTTGATACAGCAGCCAACCCCTGTCCCTCTCCGTAACTTCTCCATAATACAGCGCGTACGCCGCCCGCGAAACAAACTTCCATCCTCCCCTCTCGTAAACCACATCTGCCTGTATCTGATGTCTGTACACCTGTTCCATCAAATACTTCCCGTCCACCATTGTCGACGGAGTGATATTCCTCCCCTTGTCCTTATACCTATATCGCACATTCACCGTCAACCCTTCTATCCTGCTGAATCCTCTCGACAAAGTCAATCTATAATCCTGTCCACGACTCGGTCCATAAACCAAATACTTCATATGCGGGAAATAAAACCAATCCGCAGTTGCCACTGCATCTATCCCCAACGGCAATCTCCCCCGATACTGGATCCCGCAACCTATTTCATTCTGCGGACTGCTGTTCTGACCTATGGCATTGCTGTGAAGATTGTGGTATCTTTCCGAATAATATCGTGTCAAACCGCTCACTCTATGATTGTTGTTTATCACATACTCGCATCCCAGCAATGCTGCCGGACTTACATTCTTCTCAACCGTATCCGCAGCCATGTTCACACACACCGCAGCCTCCCCGAACAACAGCACGTTTCTAAACCTGTATCGGAAATCCACCCCTGCGTTGTAATTCCTCCTCCCTACGAAAGCATTGTCGTTATACACGTATGTGGCCGGCACAATGGTCTTGTCCAGCAACATAGCCACTCCCGTCAGCCCCACACTCAATTCACTCACCCTGTATTCTATATGTCCACCCAACAGGTGTTCCCCCAGCTGGCCCTTCTTGCCTATCTCTGTCTGCGTGCGGTGGTATCCTGAATTATAAATACTCTGAACTCTTGGCTCTGCATTCTCCCCGCCTCCACGCGGCAGCGTGGCATCTCTATCCACAAACGAGTAAAAAGCTGTCATCTGCCAACTTCTGGCCAACTGCAACGTTGCGGCTCCTCCTCTCAAATAGCCATACTCCATAAAAGCCCCGTTGGGCCTCACCCCCTGTCCCGTCCGGCAGATACTGGTGCCAACTACCGACCTCCACCCATATCCCGACCACATGGTCAATCCCTGCCCGAATTGGGCGTGATACTGCCCCAACACCAACCGTTTCACATACACATTCCTTTCCCGTCCCCTCTCCTTCTCGGCATATCTGCCTATATCATTAATCATCAAGCTATAACCATAGAAATCAAATCCCTTCCTTTGGCTCCCGGCAAAGAAAGCCTCGCCCGGGTCCTTGTCGCCCGAAAGCTGCAGCTGCACCCTCTCTTTGTACTTGTACACATACCGCCACATTACCCTCATATTGTTGCCCTCATAAATGCTGTCCCTGTATCCCCTTGCCTGCTCCACCGTTCCACCAACTCCCGTCACAAAATTACTCCGTCCCCTTTTGAACAAATCCTTCCAACCCACACTCTCCCTCTCTTCCACAATCCCGGCCTTCGCCACCGGTCTCAGCATCTCAACCGTAGTGCTGTCAAACCCGTTCACATCATACAGCTCTTCCATACTCAGCAACTGACCGTATAGCAATATGTGCACCCTCAGGCTGTTTCTCTGAAACTCGCTCACAAATGGAAATACCGACAGTCCTACTGCCGTATCGTTCACATTCACCCTGTTCTCCTGACACTCGGCAAACAGCTCCGTCATTTCCTCCGCCGTCTCATCCTCACCCTCCTCCGACAGCATCTCTATATAGTTACGCCACACATAGGGCATCAGCTCCTGCGCCCTACCCGTTGCCGCCATCAGCAGCATCACCGCAACTATCAACCACTTACATCTCATGGCACACTTATTTTTATCGGCAGATGGTCGCTATACCCTCCCAGGTATTTCATCCCCGAATAGGTGCGGAACAGCTTCTTTCCCATATATTTCTCATCGTCTACCATCATAAAGTCGGCTGCAAATATCTCCACATCCAGTTTCCTGTTCGCTATCACTTGGTCTATACACGACCAAGCATCTCTGTATTTGTACGTTCCCGTCCCCTTTTCCACACCCGCCATCAGGTTGTAAAATCCTTCTGCGTTCCGCTCTCTCTCGCCAAACCCCATCCCAACACTTATCGCTTCCTCCTCGGGTGCGGCATTGAAGTCGCCCACTGCCACCACCAACGCCCCTGGGTGCGCCCGTTGCACACTGTCCATCACCGCCCTCAGCCTGCAGGCAATCTTCATCCTCCGGCTCTCGGCCATGTGTCCGTTCAGTTTCGAAGGCCAATGATTCACCATCACATAGCAGGTGTCCCCCTCGGGCACCACCACTCCCCCAACCATCAATATATCACGTGTATAGAAATGCTCCCCGCTGTCCGACACCTCTATTCTTCCCTTCTCCAGCACACAGAAACGCTCCCGTCTGTACAGCAATGCACAGTCCACACCCCGCACATCGGGCGATTCATAATGCACATATTCATACCCACGCTTCCGCAACGGGGTGTATCGGCACAAATCATTCAGCACCCGGTCGTTCTCCACCTCCGCCATTCCCACCAGCACCGGATTCCCCATTGCCGCTATCATCTTGTATATCTTGTTGCGCTTGTCGGCATACCGCTTGGCCGTCCAGTGGTTGTCTCCCTGGGGCGTGAAGGTGCAGTCGTCCTTCAGTGTGTCGTGCTGCGTGTCAAAGTAGTTCTCCACATTCCAGAAAGCCATCGTCCAGCGTGCGTCCTCCTGCCCCCAAAGCATGGGCGGGAGCAGAATGAGAAGGAGGATGAAAGCCGAACGGCACGTTTTCATGGGTGTCGCTTTTTATCTGCGTGGTTGCGGATATACTCCACCATGCCGATGGCCTCTTCCATATCAGTATCCATCAGGACATGGAGAAACTCATGTCCCGGCAGCGTGGTGCGTACTATCACTTGATAGCATTCTCCAGGACCGAAGTCGTTGGAGTTGTTGCACGTCACATTCGCAATGCAGCCGTATGGCACTTGGATGCCCGCCAAAACCATAAAGTCCTCATAGAAAAGCAAGGGCATATCGCGTGTCCACAGCATCTGCTGCGGCTCGCCATAGCGGGCTACCATCGCCTCGCCATACTCCTCGCGCCGCTGCTCTAGTGTCTCATTGGCCTTTGGCTCCACCCGTTTCTTGCTCCACCAGAAGGCTGCTATGGGCAACAGGGTGAGCAATGCCAGTAAGACGTTTTCCCAAATATCAGACATAAGCAGTGGCTATTGGTAATGTTCGGCGGCGGGCGTTCCGCCCGCCGCCGAACCAAAGGGGACTATGCCAAATTCATCGAGTGCTTTATCTCCTCAATCTTGCCATCCAGCGCGTTGTTCACCTTGTCGAAGTCCTCTTTGCTCTCCAAGGTACCCTTCACGCCGAAATAGAACTTAATCTTAGGCTCTGTGCCGCTGGGGCGCACGGTCACCTTGTTGCCCTTCTCAGTGAAAAACTGCAGCACATTGCTGGCAGGCAGGTCGATGGTCTCTTTCTTGCCCGTAACAAGGTCGGTGCTCTCGTGCAGCTTGTAGTCCTTGATGCAAACCACCTTTTCGCCGTCTATCTCCTTGGGCGGGTTCTCGCGGTAGTCTTTCATCATTTGCTGAATCTCCTCGGCACCGCTCTTGCCCTTGCGTACTACGCTCAGCAAGCCCTCTTTGTAGAAGCCGTATTCGCGGTATATGTCCACCAGTACGTCGTAGAAGGTCTTGCCCTGCTCGGCTGCCCAGGCGGCAATCTCGGCTATCATCGAGCAGGCGGCCACAGCGTCCTTGTCGCGCACAAAGTCGCCAATCATATAGCCGTAGCTCTCCTCGCCACCGCCGATAAACACCTCTTTGCCTTCCAGCTGGCGAATCTTGTCGCCAATGAACTTGAAGCCCGTCAGCACGTCGTACACCTTCACGCCCACCCGCTTGGCAATGTCGGCGGGCAGCTCGCTGGTGACAATGGTCTTGACTATAAACTCCTTGCCGGTCAGGCGGCCGGTATCCTTCCACTCTTTCATCAGATAGTATATCAACACACTCATTGTCTGGTTGCCGTTCAGCAGCATCCACTCTCCGTCGGGGCGTTTCACAGCCACACCCACGCGGTCGGCGTCGGGGTCGCTGGCAAACACGATGTCGGCATTTATCTTCTGAGCCAAATCCACAGCCATCTTCATGGCCGCCCGTTCCTCGGGGTTGGGGCTAGGCGTGGTGGGGAAATTGCCGTCAGGTGTGGCCTGTTCCTTCACCACATTCACATTGGTGAATCCCAGTTTCTCAAGCATACGCGGTATGAGGGTGATGCCCGTGCCGTGCAGCGGAGTGTAGACAATCTTCAGGTCGTGGTGCTTCTTTATCAGTTCGGGGTGCAGGGAGTTCTGCTCAATGCGGTCCAGATAGACGCTGTCGACATTCTCCCCGATTATCTCGATGTTGGCTTCGCCACCGCTCATCTTCACATCTTCAAGGCCCTTGATTTTCATCACCTCGTCAATCACATTGGTGTCGTGCGGAGCCACCAGCTGGCAGCCGTCGTCCCAATAGGCCTTGTAGCCGTTATACTCCTTGGGGTTGTGGCTGGCAGTCACCATCACGCCCGTTTGGCATCCGAAGTGGCGCACGGCAAACGAAAGCTCCGGAGTGGGACGCAGAGCCTCGAACAGATATACATGGAAGCCGTTTGCGGCCAACACATTGGCAGTAATCTCGGCAAACTCGCGGCTGTGGTTACGGCTGTCGTGGCTCACAGCGGACTTGATGGGATTGGCCGTGGGAAAGCACTTCTTCACATAGTTAGCCAAGCCCTGAGTGGCCATAGCCACCGTGTATTTGTTCATGCGGTTGGTGCCCACGCCCATAATGCCGCGCAAGCCACCCGTGCCGAACTCCAAACTGCGGTAGAAACTCTCGTTCAGCTCGTTCGGGTTATCCATCATGTCGCGGATAGCCTGTTTGGTCTCCTCGTCATACTGGCCGTTCAACCAAGTCTTGACGTTTTCTTTTGCCGAAGCATCAATGTTCAGATTCTCGATATTTGTCATAGTCGGGTCCTTTCTATATGGTGAAACAATTCAAATAAATCAGTCTGCAAAGATACACATTATTTTTGAATTATCAGAATTATTTGACGATTACTGAACCTACTTCTGCCCATTGTGCCGACATAAGGCAATACCAGCAACCTTTTGCACATTTGTGCATCAACCCCGCTCCATCACTTCCCTACCCTTCCCATCAACCGAAATAGTCTATTGAAAAAACGGAGCTTCTCCAGCGTAGGTTCGCTGTAGGTTCGATCTACCTTAGCTCTAAGTCCGCCCCCCAGAGCGAACCCACGGCGAACCCAAAAGGGCTCTTCAACGGGGTTGGAAACGCCCCCGCGCTACAGCTACAGTTGCTACAGTTCCTTTTACCCAAAATCGGACATTGGGGTTTAACTCCATTGCGGTACCCATATAAGAAGTTTTTTCATACTGTAGCAACTGTAGCGTAGCACCCGACTCATCAAGCTACCCACTGAATCTGGAAAAAACAGTCAACCAATTTCATGTAAAGTCATAAGTGTCAATGAGCCATCACACACACTGTAGGTGGGTCATTTTTGTCGCGTCCCTATCGGGACGCTGGTCTATTGGTTGTCTTCTCACGGCACTGCGAGGACTTCGTCCTCTTGTACCGTGATATGCAAGGTCTCGTCCCTATCGGGACGTGTCAGGATGTCAGCATGACAGCCGATAGGGCGTCCCGACAGGGACGCGATATGCATAACACGGTACAAGCCCACAGGGCGCAGTGCCGTGATAGCAACATAACAACCCCTAAGGCGTCCCGACAGGGACGCGATATGCATAACACGGTACAAGCCCCCTAGGGCGCAGTGCCGTGATAGCAGCATGACAGCCCCTAAGGCGTCCCGGCAGGGACGCGACATGCATATTTCAGGCGTAGTATTCGGCCACGCGGTCGAGGATGGGAAGGATTTGGTCGAGGGTGGTGGTGTTGACCATCGGGATGCGGAACTGCTTGAAGGCGGGCAGGCCTTTGAAGTATCCGCCATAGTGTTTGCGCATCTCGAACATAGCGGTGTGCTCGCCTTTGAACTCGACAGCGGCCATCAGATGTCGGCGGCACACCTCCACACGCTCGGCCACAGTGATTTCGCGTTCCTCCTCGCCCCGCAGCAGGCGTTGGGTCTGCTCGAATATCCAGGGGTTGCCGATTGCCCCGCGGCCTATGAGAATGCCATCCACACCATAGCGGCGGCGGGCATCGAGGGCTTGTTGCGGAGTGGTGATGTCGCCGTTGCCGAAAATGGGGATATGCATGCGGGGATTGTTTTTCACCTCGCCGATGAGAGTCCAGTCGGCGGTGCCCTGATACATCTGGGTCTTCGTGCGTCCGTGTATGCTGAGGGCGGCGATGCCGATGTCCTGCAGCCGTTCGGCCAGTTCCACAATGGGTTTGTCGTCGGCATCATAGCCCAGACGGGTTTTGACGGTGACGGGCAGATGGGACCGCCGTACAAGGGCTTCGGTGATGCGGAGCATCTTGGGTATGTCCTTCAATATGCCGCTGCCCGCCCCTTTGCCGGCCACCTTGCGCACCGGGCAGCCCCAGTTGATGTCGACAAAGTCGGGCTCACGCGACTCCACTATGTCGAGGCATTGCAGCAGTTCGTTCTCGTCGGCACCGAATATCTGGATGCCTATGGGGTGCTGCTCGGGGGTGAAACACATTTTGCGGTAGCTCTTTTCGGCTTCGCGGTTCAAGGCCTCGGAGGCGATGAATTCGGTGATAAGCAAGTCGGCACCGAACCCCTTGCACAGTTGGCGGAAGGGTTGGTCGGTGATGTCGTCCATGGGCGAAAGTCCAAGGACACAATATTTTCCGAAATCCAGCGTTTTAGTGTTCACGATGCAAAGATACAAAAAAAGCGGAGAACCGATGCACCAAAGTGCCTGAATCGTCGCTTTTTTTACCGCAACGGTCTCTATTTGCCGGGCTTGGATACTATTATTGTTGGGTTGGCGTTCAGTACTGGCCGTTGCGTGATAGGCAATGAGAGGAATTGGGCATCGAATTGCCTGATGCAGAGCAGGCACGCCACTGGCTACAGCGGACTGTGCAAACTGCCACCATACAGTCCAACGGCTGATGACAGCCCCAGCAACCGCCCGCGCTGCGTGGCAAATGCCGAAGGCAAAGGACAAAGCGTCCCGAAGGGACGCGACAAAATAGAATCATTACACGAACAACAAAAAAGATTGATACTATGGAAAAGAAACAATTATTGATAGATTACTGCGAATACGACTCGCTGGCCGAGATGCCCGCGTGCGACCGCGAGCTGATGGAGTGCGCTATGGATGCCACCCGCAGCAGCTACTCGCCCTATTCCCGTTTCCGTGTGGGGGCGGCGGTGCGTCTGGCCGACGGGACGCTGGTGCAAGGTAGCAACCAGGAGAATCTGGCCTACCCTTCGGGCCTGTGCGGCGAACGGGTGGCGTTGTTCACCGCCTCGGCCCAGCATCCCGGGCAGGCGGTTGTGGCGTTGGCCGTGGTGGGTAGTCAGGAGGGCGACTTCCTGGAGGCGTCGCCCTGCGGTGCCTGCCGCCAGGTAATGGTCGAATACGAGATGCGCTACGGCAACGAAATTGATGTGTTTTGTTACCTCAAAGGGGGTCGAGTTCGGCGCATTCATGGTGTGAAAAGCCTGCTTCCCTTCACTTTCGAGGCTGAGTTATAAGTTTTTTTAAGAAATACAAAATGCTAATATATAGCACAATGTGAATTCTCAGTAAGAAAAACCAACAAAAAAGTTTCATACACTAAAAAATCTTTGTACCTTTGCACGCTTAAAATAGCAAACAAAAGGAATAGATAAAATAAATAAAAATACTTAATATGGGAATTATAGGAAGTATCAGAAAACACTCTTGGATAGCAGTCGTCGTAGTGGGCGGAGCTATCATTGCATTCATTATCGGTGACGTGTGGAAGAACAACAGCCGCATCCCCGATATGGGTAAAATCAACAACTCTACAATCACCTACCAGCGTTTTAACGAACTGACCGAGGAGATGGAGAACAACTACAAACGTCAGCAGGGCGTCAGCCAGGTGCCCGCCGATGTGGAATACCAGCTCCGCGACCAAGTGTGGCAGACCCTCGTGGGCGAAACACTGACCGAAGAACAGTTAAACAAACTGGGTCTCACCGTGACCAATGCCGAATTGAGCGACATGTATCTGGGTAACTTTATCCACCCCTACCTCCGCCAGTCGTTCACCGACCCCAAAACCGGCACCTACCAGACCGAGGCCATCCAATACTATCTCGACAACTTCGAAAACCTCGATACCGCCCAGCGCATGCAGTGGATGGAATTGGAGAAGGCTGTCAAAGCCGACCGCAAACAGCAGAAATATAGCAACCTGATTGCCCGCGGTATGTATATGCCCAACAACATCGCCAAGCAGATTGCCGAGATGGGCAACCAGCTGAGCAATGTCACCGCCCTGAACCTGACCTACCAGTCGGTCGAAGACGGTGAAATCACCCTGAGCGATGAGGATTACCAGAACTACTACAAGAAACACAAAGCCGAGTTCCGCGTGCGTGAAGAGCTCCGCGAGCTGGACTATATCGTCTATCCCATTGTACCCACCGCACAGGATATGGCCAACATCCAGGCCGAGGTAGAGAAGACCTGGGAGGAATTCCAGACCATCGAGCCCGACGAGCTTATCTTCTTCGTCAACTCCGAATCGGACCACAGCTATGACTCCACCTACCGCAAAGCCAGCGAGTTCACCTCGCCTATGGATTCTGCCCTGATGGCAGCCGGCGAAGGTTCGCTGATTAGCCCCCGCATTGCAGGCAACGAGTGGATTATGGGCAAAGTGCTGAAAGTGGCCAACCGCCCCGACAGCATCCGCGCCAGCCTCATCCAAATTCTCAACAGCAAAGTGGGCGGCAACATCACCCGCGGTGACGAGCAGGCCAAACTGCTTGCCGACAGCGTGCTGAATGTGCTCCGCTCCGGTGCCATGACCTTCGAAGAGGCTGTTGAAAAATACAGCGAAGACCCCCAGAAGAGCAGCAACGGCGGCGACATGGGTTGGCAGCTCGACGGCTACTACGGCCTCCTCAACGAGGACATCGTGAACAATGCTGAAGGCAGCATGTTCATCACCCGTCTGCCCAACGAGATTGGCTACACCATCGTGAAGGTTACCGGCAAGACCCCCCTCAACAGAAAATACCGTGTGGCCGCCATCACCCGCACCATTGCCGCTTCCGAGACCACCACTCGCAACATCTACAACAGCGCCAACAAGTTTGCCGGCAACAACCGCACCTATGCCGAGATGACCGCTGCCGCACAGGCCGAGAACCTGCAGATACGCAACGGCATGGTGAACTCCATGACCTACTCCTTGGCCGGCATCAACAACGCCCGCAGCATCGTGCAGTGGGCCTTCAACGACGAGACCAAAGTGGGCTCGGTGGCCGACCAGATTTTCGAGTCTGACGACATGTATATCGTAGCCGCTTTGAAGGATGTCTATAAAGAAGGCTTTGCCTCCCTCGACCAGGTCCGCACCATGATCGAGAACCAAGTGCGCATCGAGAAGAAAGCCGAACTGCTCAAAGCCCGTCTGGAAGAGGCCAAACAGACTAGCAAAGACATTGCCTCTATCGCCGCCAAGATGAATGTGAAGCTTGACACTCTCGACAGCATCTCGTTCAACGACTACTTCCTGGGTGCCTACGGCATGGAGCCCAAAGTGCAGGCCGCTATCGCAGCCTCTGCCGAGAACACTCTTATCGGACCCATCCAGGGTGCCAACGGCGTGTATATGGTCAAGGTCAATTCCAAGACCGCCAATACCACCGCTCCCGATGTGGCCGCCATCCGCAGCCAGAAAGAGCAGAGTTTCCGCCAGAGCCTGCGTAACATCCAGCTTGTGCTCAGAGACAACGCCAAGATTATCGACCAACGCAACAAATTCTTCTAATGGATAGCGAACGGTCGAACGCGATAAAAGAGAAAGGCGCGGCCATGCGGCTGCGCCTTTCTGATAAATGGCAGGACCTACGCGAACGGATGCACCACAAGCACCGCTTTGTGGTGATGGACACCGACACGTTCCAGGAGAAATTCTCCATCGAGCTGACCGGTGTCAATCTGTTCACCTACGCCGGCATCAGCATCATCGTGCTGATAGTCCTCACCTCGCTACTCATCGCGTTCACCCCCCTGCGCGCCCTGGTTCCCGGATATATCAAGCCCGAACTGAAGGAGCAGAGCATCCGCAACTCGCAAATAATCGACTCGCTGGAAGTGATTATCGACCAGCACGAACAGCACATCAAAATCATCCAGAGCGCCCTGAGCGGCAACACCCTCTCCACCCCCGTCGAAGCTTCCGGCGAGGAGGTGTCAGGCGAAGCCATCACCTATCGACACTCCAAGGCCGACTCGCTGCTGCGCAAGAAGATAGAAGACCGCGAGAAGAAACAGAAGAAGTCCGATAAGAACAAACGCAAAAAAAAGTAGCTGCCACAATAGGCAACCGCTAAAATAAGCCCTGTAAGGGCAAAACTTTAAATCCGTATTTAGAGCCCACAAATAATGATGAAACGTATCGCTATACTAGGGTCGACAGGCTCCATAGGCACACAGGCGCTGAACGTGATAAGGCGTCACCGCGACCGCTTTGCCGTCGAGGTGCTGTGCGCCGGCGGCAACGCCGACCTGCTGATACAACAGGCCCTCGAGTTCGAGCCCAACGCCGTGGCCATTGCCGACGAGACCAAATACCCCCAGGTGCAGGCCGCACTCGACCCCCACGGCATCAAAGTCTTTGCCGGCAACGACTCCATTGCCGACCTCATGGAGATGAGCACTATCGACATGGTGCTGGCCTCCATAGTGGGCTTTGCCGGTCTGCGTCCCACCCTCCGTGCCATCGAGCACCACAAAACCATCGCCCTAGCCAACAAGGAGACTATGGTGGTGGCAGGCGAGATAGTGACCGCCGCCGCTGCCCGCAACCAGGTGCCCATCCTGCCCGTCGACTCCGAACACTCCGCCATTTTCCAGAGCCTCGTGGGCGAGATGGGGAATATCGACAAAATCCTCCTCACCGCCTCGGGCGGCCCCTTCAGGGGCTATTCCAGAGCCCAGCTGGAGCAGGTTACTCTGGCCGATGCTCTAAAACACCCCAATTGGAACATGGGACGCAAAGTAACCATCGATTCGGCCTCCCTGATGAACAAGGGGCTGGAGGTAATCGAAGCCAAATGGCTGTTCAACGTGCCCGCCGAGCGGATACAGGTGCTGGTACACCCGCAGTCCATAGTGCACTCAATGGTGCAGTATGTCGACGGCAGCATCAAGGCGCAGCTGGGCGTGCCCACCATGGAAACTCCCATACAGTATGCCTTCAGCTTCCCCGATCGCATCGAGAGCCACCTGCCCCGGCTGGACTTTGCACAGCACCCCCAACTCACCTTCGAAGAGCCCGATACCAAGACTTTCCGCTGTCTGGCCCTGGCCTATCAGGCCATTGCCCAAGGCGGCAATATGCCCTGCATCATGAATGCCGCCAACGAGGTGGCCGTGCAGCTGTTCATCGAAGGGAAAATACCCTTCCTCGGCATTGCCGACTTTGTAGAGGCACAGATGCAGAAAGGACACTTCATAGCCAAGCCCTCGCTCGACGACCTTTTCCAGACCGATGCAGAGATACGGCAACAAGCCGCCCTGCACCGCTAACCAGCCGTCCCGGGCCTTTGGCCTTCGCCACAAGCGGGAGGGAAATACCCAGTCAGTTACTTTCCTCCCGCTTTTTTATATGGATTATGTCGCCGCGCCAACATAAAGGTACAAGCGTCACCGCGCCAGCGTCCCCATTTCAAAGGGGTGCCACGACAGTGGCGGGGTATGTATCCCGCTGGCGGAGCCAGCACAAATCACAATAGTCCTCTTTTAAATACAATATGGACTTTCTGCATTTGTTTTACAATACATACCCCCCGGCTCCGCCGTACCCCTTTCGAAAGGGGACGCGCAGTAGCAGTCCATCTGTCTCTTGCTAAGGATACTGAATGTAGATACAAGCGTCACCGCGGCAGCGTCCCCTTTCGAAAGGGGTGCCACGACAGTGGCGGGGTATGTATAACGCTGGCGGAGCCAGCACATATCACAAAAGTCCTATTTAAAAAAATAATTGGACTTTCTACATCTGTTTTCAGCTACATACCCCCCGGCTCCGCCGTACCCCTTTCGAAAGGGGACGCGCGGTAGCAGCCCGTCTGTCTCTATCTGTTTAATAAAACCAATTCCCCTTCAGGATTCCATCCATCTATATTCAAGTTCCGTTCACCCTTCACCTCATAGCAACTCCATAAAAAACACTTTTTAACCCCCAAGGTCAAGAAAACCTTACTAAGAAGTGACTAAAAGCTTAACATGTTGCGAACCCAAATAGGACATAACATCAAAAAACTGCAACCCTGTGTTTTCCTGAAATCGCTTGACAGTTTTTTGCTGGTTAAACTGATTGGCTTGTCAAATAGGAAATAGGATAAAAAAGACCTGAATCAGATAGGGCAACGAAGCTGTACATAATTGGGGACAATATAGAGATAGATAAAGTAACAATATTACATAATCGTTCATTAGAAAGGGATGTAATATATCTGTATTCTTCCCTCCTTTGTGTAGGTTTACATAATAACTGATTGATGTAAAAACTCATATACACTTATTTAAAATCATCATAAAAAAAGATTACAAATCCTACTAATTGTTTTAATTGTTTTTTTCAGTCCAAAACAATAAATGAAGAAAAAATACGTTTTACCTTATTGTAATAAGGTAAAAAAATGGCAAAACCGACATGTATAGATTTGTTTGCAGGCTGCGGAGGGCTCTCCCTCGGTCTGTACCTTGCTGGATGGCAAGGGATTTTTGCCATTGAGAAAAATGCTTTCCCTTTTGAGACGCTAAAGCACAACCTTGTCGACAATAAGAAGCATTTCGATTGGCCTGACTGGCTTCCTCAAACCAATCACGACATTAACGAGGTGCTTGAGAAATACCAAGACCAACTGAGAGCCTTGCGTGGCAAGGTGGATTTGGTGGCTGGCGGACCTCCTTGTCAAGGGTTTTCTATGGCGGGAAAACGAGTCGAAGACGATGTGCGCAACCAGTTGGTCTTCTCCTACATCAAGTTCATCGATTTGGTGCGTCCCCACATGCTCCTTTTTGAGAATGTGAAGGGTTTTACCTATGCTTTCGACAGAAAGAACGCTAGCAACGCTGAGCCTTATTCGCGCAAGGTGATTCGAGGACTACAAGGATTGGGGTATAACGTCAAGCCGCATGTTTTTGACTTCTCCAACTATGGTGTTCCACAGCGTCGCAAACGCTTCATCCTTGTGGGAATTCAAGAAGGATTAGGGTCTCCCGACAACTTTGAACAACTGCTATTGGCTCATCGTGACGCTTTCTTAAAAAGCAAAGGGTTAAAATCTACGGCTACGCTACATGAGGCCATATCCGATTTGCTACGCAGCAATGGAGAGCTACCTACGCCAGACCGAAAAGGATTCAATTCGGGAATCTATGGCAAAGGGAGAATCAGCAATTACGCAAAGGTGATGCGTGGGGATTATCCAAAGATGCATACCATTCCCGACAGTCATAGCTTTGCCCACCACACATCTGAAAAGACTGCATTATTCCAACGCCTCCTGTCCGAATATCAACCCAGAGGCAAGCGCATTGATGGAACAGCCCGCGAAGCCTGGGGCATCAAGCAGCGTGGAATAACAGTATTAGACCCCAATGCTGTTTCGCCAACTATTACCGGGTTGCCAGATGACTACCTACACTATTCAGAACCCCGCATTATGACAGTCCGAGAGTGTGCACGTATTCAGTCATTCCCCGATTGGTATGAGATAAAAGCAAAATACACCACCGGTGGCAAGATGCGTAAACTTGAAGTCCCCCGCTACTCTCAAGTCGGTAATGCTATACCCCCGTTGTTCGCAGAACAGGCCGGAATCGTATTAAAGGAGATGTTGCAGAATGAAAGATAACCTACAATTCCGTGTTAGTGCAGAACTGAAAAACATTCTGGGTCGGGATTTGATAACAAGTCCTGACATCGCCATATTAGAGTTGGTCAAAAACTCATACGATGCCCACGCCACCAAAGTGGAAATCACATTTGATAAAGATTATCTGTGCATTGCGGATAATGGCAAGGGCATGACAAAAGACGATTTAATCAATAAATGGCTATTTGTCGCCTATTCTGCCAAAAGCGATGGAACAGAAGACAAATCTTATCGCAGCAAATTCAAACGCCATTATGCAGGTGCCAAAGGAATCGGTCGTATGTCATGCGACCGTCTGGCACAAAATCTAACCCTTACCACACGCAGTGAGGAGTCTAAAACCGAGGTACTTCACGTGGATTGGAGTGTGTTTGAAAAAAATAGGCAGACCGAGTTTGACACAGTAGATATTCCTCATGAGACATTGGACACGATACCACAATTTCCATTAGGGTATCCGACGGGAACGATATTGGATTTTACTGGATTACATACTTCCTGGCGTCGAGATGACATCAAACGGCTTCGGAAGTCTCTGGAAAAAATGATTAATCCATTCTCAGGAACAGATGATAACTTCCAGATAGAAATAATCGCTCCAGAGATGATAGAAGAAGACTCTCAGATAGAATCTAAACACGACAAAGTGAATGGTATAATTGAAAACTCCATCGCTGATGTCTTGAAACTAAAAACCACACAGATAGAGAGCCATATTCTAGGCGGAACAATTCACACGACTTTAAAAGATCGCGGAATTCTCATGTACGAAATTGAAGAACCCAATACCGATTTCTCCCAATTAGATTCCGCTTCTATAAGTCTTTTTTTCTTGAATCGTGCTGCCAAGTATTCATTTACTTCAATGATGGGAGTTCAACCAGTCAGTTATGGGAATGTATTACTATTTAGAAATGGATTTCGTATTCTGCCTTATGGCAATTGGAACGATGACAGTTGGGGATTAAATCAACGCCAACAGCAAGGATACAATCGCTTCCTCGGCACCCGTGACTTATTTGGACGGGTTGATATCGAAACGGACAATCCCGAATTAATCAAAGAGGTTTCCAGTCGTGACGGTGGCTTGATAGAAACAGAAGCATCCCAACAATTGATGGAATATTTCACATTAATCCATCGTCGGTTGGAGAGATATGTAGTCGGTGTATTGTGGGGAGAGGGCTTCCTGAGAAAGGAATATTTCGTCAGTCAAGGTCACGCATTGGATGCACGGAAACAATTGGAAGATGATAAAGATTCCGATTCCGCAAAACATCTATATTCAAATATCGGTAGCAAAGTCGACTTCCTTCAACTCATAAAATCTCTTGTCAACGACAAGTCCATCAATGTAATTCAATACAATGAAGATTTGGCCAACATTGTAGCTGACCCTACGGACACCGAGGTAATTCAGGCACAGATGATTGATGATGTCCGTAAGTTGGCAGAAAAAACCAACGATCCCTACTTGCAGGATAGGATTGCGGAGTTTGAGAAGCACATGGACGAGTTGCGTCGCCAAAAGGAAGAGGCGGAACGGGAAGCAGAGGCGGAGCGCAGGGCAAAAGAGGCGGCAGAACGAAAAGCAACAGAAGAGCGTAGGGCGAAGGAACAAGCAGAACTTAAGGTTAAAGAGGAAGAGGAAAAACGCAAAAAAGTTGAAGTAGAATTAAAACAGCGAACGAAACAAAACCTATTTCTGCAATCTGTTGGGAGTCTTGACACCGACCGTATATTAAAATACCATCATGACATCCGCATTCATGCAGCAACAATACATAACACTATTGGACAGATTTTAAGAAAAGCGAGTCAGGGCTCATTGTCAATAGAGGATACTATCAAGATGATTGAACGTATTTCCCGCGCTAATGACAAGATAACCTCTATCGCCCAATTTGCCACCAAAGCGAACTACAGCATCAATGCAGACACAATTCATGCAGATATTGTAAATTACATCGATGAATATATCAACAATGTACTGCCGGAGTTCTATGGGGACCTTAAGATGCACTGCATCAGTAATACTTGTTCTAAAAATCTTGACTTTTCTCCATTGGAAGCATGCATTTTTATAGACAATTTGGTGTCTAATTCGGTAAAAGCAAACGCAAAACACTTTGATGTGGCCTTTGAGAACGACAATGATGCAGTATGTATGACCATCTCGGATGATGGCGACGGCCTATCACCAGATATTGCCGACCCTAATAGCATTCTGGAGAAAGGTTATACAACAACCAATGGTTCCGGATTAGGCCTCTATAATGTGGCCTCATTTGTCAAAACGGTTATGCATGGCTCTGTTTCTGTTGAAAACAAGTTGGGCAAGCAGGGATTTAAACTAAAAATAAAATTCTAACGATTATGAATTTGAAATACCGAATACTGTGGATTGAGAACGCGGAAGATTGGGTAGAGAGCATTGAAGACCAAATTCAAGAATACCTTGAAGATCTGGGGTTCATTTACGAAAGAAAACTGATTGCCAAAGAAGATCAAGACATCAGCTATAATGATTATGACTTAATCCTTATGGATTTAAATCTTGCTGACCAACCAAATGGTGCAGAACTCATCTCTAAAATACGTGAGTTAGGTGTTTATACAGATGTCGTATTCTATTCAGCGAGTGGTATAGACGAATTGAGAGCCAAAGGAAGGGAGAAAGAGCTTGAGGGTGTATTCTACAGTGGTCGCACCCCAGATACAGCATTTGTGAATAGAGTAAAGGCTGTCATTGACGCCACGCTCAAGAAAGTTCAAGACCTGAACAATCTGCGAGGATTGGTGATGGCTGAAGTCAGTGAACTTGATGCGTTGATGGATAAAATCATACCCTCTTATTTCAACACGGAGGAAAGAATGGTGTTGTTCCACAAGCATATTACTGCCAACAGAGAGAAAACACTTCAGAAATCATTAAATTGCAACAACAAATGCCAGCTTTCATGGCGAGGCATTGACATTCAAGAGATAGTACCTCAGTTAGACTCGTCACAAAAAGCCCGTGCAATAAAATTAATTCTTGAACAGGGCAAGCCAGATTTGAATAAAGATGGCAACTTCTACGAAGAATATGTAGTGGCAATTATTATTCCTCGGAATGAGTTGGCACATTGTAAAAGCGAAATACGCGAAGGCAAAGAAATTCTACTGACTAGAAAAGGGGATAAATGTTTTGATGAGTATTTCTTTAAGGATATACGCAAAAACATATTGAAGTATTCAGGTATTTTTAATGAACTTTTGAAATAAATGTCCAAAAAGAAATATAACGTTTTAGATTTATTCTGTGGGTGTGGCGGCTTGTCAAAAGGATTCGAGATGGCGGGTTACAACATTGTATTAGGTGTTGATTTTAATGAACCCGCCCTTAAAACATACGCTTATAATCATAAAGGAAGCAAAACGCTTTGTGGAGATTTAGCGGATCCAAACACCTTTGATAAGATAGATTATCTACTGGGAAGGAAAAAAGTTGACGTTATTATTGGAGGTCCTCCATGTCAAGGTTTTAGTTTAACAGGACCAAGGCAGTTTGATGATAAAAGAAACAAACTATACCTTGCCATGATAGAAACAGTACGGCGCTATAAACCGAAGGCCTTTTTGATTGAAAATGTCCCCGGTATGGCCACACTATATAAAGGTGAAGTAAAAGATGAAATTGTAAGACGTTTTACGGCAATGGGATACACTGTAAACACCCAGATTCTTTGTTCTGCCGATTATGGTGTTCCGCAGATTCGCAAACGGCTAGTATTTGTTGGGTTGTTAGACAGAAAAGAAAAATTTCAATTCCCGGCGCCCTATCTTAAACCAGAAGAATATATTACTTGCGAACAGGCAATAGGGGATCTCCCCAGTTTAGAACACACTCTTGGAGATGATGTGTCTGAGTACGAGAAAGAACCGTTCTCCGATTATCAAAAACTTATGAGAGGTCAATGCAACGTGTTGCACAACCATAAATCCATAGATCACAAACAATTCGTCAAGGACACTATCGCATTGGTTCCGGATGGCGGTAACTGGAAGGATTTACCTCCTGGAGTAGGTGAGAGCAGAAACTTTCATATGGCATGGACAAGATATTGCAGTTTCAAGCCATCAAGGACGATAGATACTGGCCATAGAAATAACTTCCATTATAAATGGAATAGATGTCCAACTGTTAGAGAAAGTGCACGTCTTCAATCGTTCCCCGATGATTTTATCTTCTTAGGAACAAAGGGGCAGCAAGATAAGCAGGTGGGCAATGCCGTACCTTGCCTTATGGCCAAAGCTGTGGGCATACAATTGCTAAAATACTTGAAATAATGTCGAAGAGAAAATATAATACGATAGACCTGTTCGCTGGATGTGGAGGATTAATGGATGGATTTATGCAAGAGGGTGGGTTCAACACATTGGCCTGTGTTGAGTGGGAAACGTATCCATGTCTTACAATTGCGAATAGACTCGAAAAAAAATGGCTCCATAAAAACGCAAAAGAGGAGGTTGTCCGATTCGATATTCAACGCACGGAAGAACTAATAAACGGCTTTGATGATAAAGAATACGGAAAACATGTTGGACTTGATAAGATAATTGGAGGGGAAAAAGTTGATGTTGTGATTGGAGGTCCCCCATGCCAAGCATATTCTTTAGCCGGTCGCATAAGAGACCCATATGGTATGAAGAATGACTATAGGAACTATTTGTTTGAGAGCTATATTCGGATCTTGGAATATTACAATCCGAAATTCTTTATTTTTGAAAATGTTGTCGGAATGCTTAGTGCAGCACCAGACGGGACGCCAATCGTCAATCGAATAAAAAAAGCATTTGACGATGCAGGCTATTGTGTGATAGATGATTTTAAAGACGCAGTTTTTGATGTTGCAGATTATGGAATACCACAACATAGAAAACGTGTCATTATACTGGGTATAAACAAGCGATCATTCTCCAAACAAGACAATATTGGCAATAAGATACTGGATGATTTTTACAATGTCATTATGCCGAAATATCGGGAGCAGGCAAAACAAAGAACAGTAAGAGATGCCATTGGCGACTTACCTGCATTAATGCCAAGTAAAGATATTATCATCCATAATGGACATAAGTTTTCTCATATTCCTATAGATGGAGGTGGCATTTTGAATCACGAACCCCGTTTCCATAATGAAAGAGATCAGAAAATATTTGCCATGTTAGGGGAAGACATCGCATCTGAGAGAAATGAATTTGTTTCTATTGAGTCATTAAAAGCATTATATACTAAAATGACTGGGAAAAAGAGTAATATACATAAATATTATGTTCTCCGTTGGGATGAGCCTAGCAACACTATTCCTGCGCATCTATACAAAGATGGTATGAGGCATATTCATCCAGATCCAAAACAAGCTCGCTCAATCACAGTACGAGAAGCTGCCCGACTACAAACGTTCGATGATGATTTCGAATTGATCGGCCCCATGATGGAACAATACAAAATGGTGGGCAATGCCGTTCCATCAGCCTTTGCTTTTATTATTGCAGATGCATTAAAAAAGATTATTGATAGATACTAATGCCATGTTATATTATACTGATCTAGAGAAAAAAGTATTTGATTTGTCGCTTAACAGTCAAATTAACGAGTATGTAATAATTTCTGGTTACGTGGGGAGCGAACCTATCAGACAACTATCAACTCTTCCAAGAGAAATACACAAAACAGTAATTTACGGAATGTATGGAAGCGATAATATTTCTGCCCCTCTCCATCAAACATTAATAAATATCCATCAAAACATTGAAAACATTGATATTTTGTACTCAACTATTCCTATTCACTCTAAGATATACATGGGGCTTTTAGACAATTCTATTGTCAAAGGGTTTATCGGTTCGGCCAATTTTTCTATAAATGGTTTACGGAATGATTTCAAGGAAGTATTAGCAGATATAGACAATAGTACATTCCCTAATTATGAGATATATCTAAATTATGTGAAGGAACATAGTATTCCTTGTATAGATAAAAGTATTAAAGTACGAAAAATAGTAAAGATTCCACGCACAACTCTAAAAGTTCAACCATTAATTGCGAATAATATTTGTCGAGCAACCTTATTAGATAATATGGGCTTAGTCCCTGAGAAATCTGGATTAAATTGGGGCTTGAGTAAGGGTCATGTTTCTGCAGGCGATGCATATATTCCAATAAGATTAAGTTATATCCGTATGTTCCCTAAAATATTTCCCCCTAAGAAATATATTGATGGAATCGTAAATACTAATACTACAGGGAAAAAGAACAGGGAAAATGATGAAGTAGAATTAATTTGGGATGATGGTACTGTTATGGTTGGCCTACTTGAAGGGCAAGCCTACAATAAAGATGACGGTATGATATACCCAAAGCAACTAAGCTCAAGCCCACAAAAATCCATCATGGGGAAATATTTACGGAATAGACTTGGAGTTTCCTTAAATCATACTATAACCAAAACTGATTTGTTACGATACGGACGATCTCATATTGATATTAGCTTAATTTCTGATGGTGTCTATTATATGGACTTTTCTGTTAATCGATCAAAATAATTAATATGTCACTTTTCGAAGATTCTTCTCCTATTTGCAGAGGGAAAAACCTTACATGGGAAACAATTATATTGTTCTTCAACAATATGCCCAAAAAACCCATGCCCAAGAACCAATTTAATTCATTTGTTGAATCGCGTATAAAGGCATGGACACAAACACATAGTCAAATTGCGAGACAACTGGCTTTTTATTATGAAAAAGATGGGATTTGCTATCCTAGATTTGATGAACGGACCACATATGCAGAGCTTTTTTCTTATGTTCAAAGTTGGGCTTCAAAATATTTCATCCCCAATCCCTATGCACCAAGTTTAAAAGGTCAAAAGCCCACTTGCATATATTCTTATGTTGTCAAAGCAGTCCAAGAAGGGAAGAATAATTTTGATGAAATTGTTGATTCAATTTTTGGAATCAAACTAAGCAGTCACGATAAGTTGATTGTATTCCTCTCGAATTTTACAGATATATTAATTGACGAAGACCATAACGTCTCCATTAATGACAAGTTATATCCCATTAATTCAGAATTATATCCAAATGAAGTCTATGCGCAAGACCCTTCACTATATTTTAATTATTTCTCCCAAGTAACAAAAAACAATCTTCCTCAAATAAAACTCCATGAACGAGAAATAAACCCTGTCTTTTCTATATATCTCACCGCCTTGCGGACGAAGCCGTTTATGTTGCTGGCAGGGATTTCGGGAACGGGGAAGAGCCGTATTGTGAGGGAGATGGCCAAGGCATGTTGGAAACCCGAAGACGACGAATACTGGAAGGACAAGGATAAACAAATAAGGAATAACCACCCGAGGAACTTCTGCATGGTACAGGTAAAACCCAACTGGCACGACAGTAGCGAGCTGATAGGCTATGTGTCGCGACTAAGTGGAGAGAAGTTCGTGGTGGGGCCTTTCCTGCGCTTCCTGGCGGCTGCACTCAAAGAACCCGATGTGCCTTACTTCCTATGCCTCGACGAGATGAACCTTGCCCCTGTGGAGCAGTACTTCGCCGAATATTTGTCGGTCATCGAGAGCCGCAAAGTAAATGAAGACCCGGTGTCCGGGCAGACAATAATAGAAACCGATCCAATCATCCCTTATGAGAACACTGATGCCTACGGTAGCTTGATAGACCAACTGTTTGACACACCAGAGGAGCGCAAGGCCTATAAAACAGAAAAGGGTGGAAAGCGTTTGACCATACCGCAGAACCTCTTTGTGGTGGGCACGGTGAATATGGACGAGACCACCTTCTCGTTCAGCCGCAAGGTGCTGGACCGCGCTATGACCATAGAGATGAACGAGGTGGATTTGCATGGCGGTCTGGAGAAAGACTCCGGCAACGAAATTGGCTCTATCGGCAATAGCATTATCGGCGATGCCGCCGAGGGTAGCGACGTGTATGAGGCGAACAAGGAGTTGTGCGATGAGGTGCTGGCCTACTTGGAGAAGGTGAACTCCATACTGGAGCGCACGCCTTTCAAGATAGCCTACCGCACAAGGAACGAGTTCCTGATGTACGCCGTGAACAGAAAGATACTGGCAGAGGACAGCCAACTGTGGCAGACACTGGACGAGATGACGAGCATGAAAATCCTCTCACGCATAGAGGGCGACGAAGAACGCACCCAGAAAGTGCTGAAGGAACTGAAGGACCTGGTGAAGGCGGAAATAGAAGACCATATCCCACCAGCCGAAGAGGGCAAGACTGCCCCCGAGAGCATATCGGCAAAGAAGATAGAAGAGATGCTGAATAAACTGAGCTCCGGATTCACCAGCTACTGGACATAATATCCAATCATTATTAAACGCTATTAGACATAAAAACTATGATGACTTGTCGGGAGATAAAAGAGTTGCTGCTATATGGCGAAAGCATCCATCTGGAATGCAAAGAGTGTCGGGTAGACATTCCAAAATCAGTATGGGAGACTTATTCGTCGTTTGCTAACACTTACGGGGGTGTAATACTATTGGGGGTGCATGAGGATGTCAACGAGCCTGACATGAGGAAACGGTTCACCATAGCTGGCGTGTCCGATAAGTCGAGAGTTATCGGGAATTTCTGGAATACCATTAACGGCGACAAGACAAATGTTAATATACTGAAAGACGAGAATGTATACGCTGTTAATGTCGATGGCAAAGAGGTTGTTGTAATTGACATACCGCAGGCCGATTATCGGCAACGCCCTGTGTACATAAATGGGAATCCCATAAAAGGCACTTTCAAAAGGACATACGAGGGAGACTATCATTGCAACGAGGTTGAGGTCAGGGCAATGCTTCGCGACGCAAACGAACAGGGATGCGACGGAATGCTCATTGAGGACTACACTATGGACGATGTTGACCTCACCTCGCTACATGCCTACCGCAACGAATTCGCCGTGAGGAATCAAGTACACGCATTCAACCAACTTGACGACAAGACCTTTCTAAAAAGCATTGGTGGCTATACTGCCAACCGCAAGCAAAAGCAGGAGGGGCTGACATTGGCAGGGTTGCTTATGTTTGGAAAAGGATTGTCCATAAGAGAGCGGCTTGACAATATCAGGATGGATTATATAGACAAGACCAATCTTGCCGATGGTCAGCGATGGAGTGACCGCATAACATACGATGGCACATGGGAGAACAACCTATACAACTTCTTTCATATAGTTGTTGGCAAACTGACAACAGGCCTAAAAAAGCCATTTGTTCTGAAGGGTATTGCCAGAGAGGATGACTCGCCAGTGTTCCGAGCAGTGCGCGAGGCGGTGACAAATATGATTATCCACGCCGATTATATGATAACTGGTGTCTTGCGCGTAGAGAGAAGAGAGAATCTTTTTTACTTCTCCAATCCCGGTAGTCTACGAATCCCTGTAGAGAGGATTTACGAAGGGAATCACACCGCAGCCCGTAATCCAAAGCTGCAGGACATGTTCCGTATGATAGGCTATGGCGATAATATCGGTAGCGGATTTCCTACCATACTGGATGCTTGCAGACAAGAGCAGTGGCGCAAACCTGATATGAAAGAGATTCCTGATTTGAGAACTGTCGACCTGAAAATATGGATGGTATCCATGATGCCAGAAGAGATTATTACCAAACTCCACGATATGTATGGAAACTCATTCGACCAACTGAATGGTATAGAAAAAAGGGTGTTGGCAACAACTATGCTTGAAGAGGAGATTGACAACGGCACCATTCAGACGTTGCTTGAACAGAACTCATTGGATGTTGGACATCTGCTTTCCCATCTGGTTGAACAACAGTTTTTGGTATCGGATGGCAAAGGACGCTGGACGATGTATCAGGTTAACAAGAATTATCTTGAAAGTACTGCACAAGATACTGCACAAGATACAAAACTGAAAAACAGCGATATACAAAATACTGCACAAGATACTGCACAAGATACTGCACAAGATACTGCACAAGGTACTAGACAAGATACTGCACAAGAAAAGTCACTGAGAAAAATCCATCAAGAGAAACTCATAATCGCTTTTTGTAAAGAGCCTCATACTTTGAAAGAAATAGCCGCTCACTTGAAATACAAAAATACCCGATGGCTACGGGAGGTATACATCAATCCTCTACTTGGAACACAACTTTGGATGACTATTCCTGATGCTCCCACAAGTGGCAACCAAAAATACACTTCTATACCCCCTAAAGAATAACCATTTATGGACCTCCTGCGCATAGAACACGAAGACTTCACGCTGACGGTGGAGAGCACCCAGTTCCAACGGATGTGGGACAAGGGGGAGCACATACTCGGCAGGGAGAGGTTGAAATCCCCCTACCGATGGAGCGACGGGGTAGAGTCTGTACAGTTGGTTCATGATGGCGTGGAACAGGATATAACAATGGACGATGCCGATGCGGAAGCAATATTCTTTGAGCAGACAGACTACAGTGTTTGGGTGGACTTCAAGAAGAAGGTGGCAAAAGTTTGGTTCGACAGTCCGAGGAAGGATGTCAATGACCGCTTCTCGTGGAAGGAGAGCAAGCAACTGCTAGCGGGATTCCTGAACTACGGCAACGAGATTGGGCGTGCCGACATGCCGATAGTCTACACCCTTGACGGGGTGCAGAAACGCTTTGTATTCTCCTACGATGTTATCTCGGCCAAACTGGACTATCACAACGATTGGAAGGCGATAATCAAAGACATTGAGGCGGAATACCGCATGCTCTCGCTAGACTACTTGAAACGCACCTATCACGGCATTAAGGAGGAGAAGGGCGAGAGTTACGACATCATTTGGTGGAATGTTTTTGCAAGCAAGCAGGAGCAGTTTCTGCGCACTGTCCACACCATTATAGACCGTCCACGCCACCGCCTGAAAGGAATAGAGACCTACAAACGTGCCGACCAGATACGCCGTTTCACTCCACAACTGGAGCAACAACTGGCCGAGCACCGCACGGAGGAGGCCCGCCTGTACCGCGTGGAGGAACAACAGAACACCTACAACACTCCGGAGAACCGATTTCTGAAACACGCCCTGCTGACGGTGCAGAAACGATATGCATTCCTTGCCAAGAGGGTTTTGGCTCAGGAAACCAATCTGGCCGAAACCCATAGGGATCGGATTGCAAGCATACGTGACGAGCTGAACCGACTGTCGCGCCACCCATTCTTCCGCACCGTGGGGCCATTTGACGGCATAAAACAGGAATCGCTCATCCTGCAAAAGGATGTGAATTACTCAAAAATATTCAGCATTTACACAATACTGAAGAAATCATTCAGCCTGAACGACGGCCTCTACCGCATGGAGACCAAGGACATTGCAACCCTATACGAGATATGGTGCTTCATCCAGGTGGAGAAGGTGGTCAAAGAGCTGACCGGCATAGAACCCGAACAAGACAATCGCGTGGAGATGAGCGGAATCTTCGCCTATAACTTGAGGAAGGGGGAACACTCGAAGATTATCTTCAAGAAAGACGATGTGACACTTGCTGAACTGGTGTACAATCCCAGACACAGCGACAAGGACGATGTGAAAGGTATTGGAGACTTGGAATCAAAGACAGTTCCACAGAAGCCGGATATTGTACTTCAGCTGACCAAAGACGACCTGCAGCAGGGCATGAAACTCACCTACCTCTTCGATGCCAAATACCAACTTGAGAAGGATGGTGCGAACGATGTGCCACCCGACGACGCCATCAACCAAATGCACCGCTACCGTGACGCAATATATTATCATAGCAAACTCCACGACGAAAAGATAAAGAAAGAGGTTATCGGTGGCTACATCCTCTTCCCCGGACTGATGGACGACACCTCGCGCTTCCGCCGCAGCATTGACGAGGTGAACATCGGAGCCTTCCCCATGCGCCCAGGAGACAATCAGCATGAGTTGCTGGCCGCCTTTATCAAGGATTTGTTGGACAGACATGCCGTGGAAATAGTAGAACAGGTAATCCCTCAGAAAGGGACCTCCTTGGAAATAAAGAGGCGTGTGCTCGTCGGGATAGTCAAGCCCGACAACCCACAGTACGACAATTTCAAGAACGGCACAGCAACCTATTATTATTCTGGTGACACTTTCCCCTCGACTATTGCCATTGACGGCATTGACTATTTTGCACCCTATTTTTCGGGACTCGGCATCAGAGACTTATACGAGGTGGTGAGGATACACACAGATACCAAGGCCAAAGGCGAGGGAGACGATAAACTAAGAATAACCTTCGACCTAAAATATAGTCGACAACTACAAAAGGACTACCAAAATGTGAAATTGCCCATACTACACAGCTATGCCGACACAACTATAGACAGTTTGCCTATATAGCAATAATTACGACGATATCCCGTTAAACCAAGAAAGAAAGATATCTATGGGAGTTACATATCGAATCAGGTGCCGCAAGTGCGGACATACGTTCAGCCGGAACTACGGCGTGGGTAATAACGGACAGGGGACGATGTATTGTGTGCGCTGCGGACGGGCGCAGGCGGTGGATTTCAGCGGCGGATGGGGCTGGGACCCCACATGCGAATGCGGCGGGACTTACGATGCCGACGCGCTGGGGCGATGCCCTCAATGCAACAGCATGCTCTCCAAGGAGGATATAGCGGAAGATGAGCCCGGCACGCATGGCGGCTGAGCCAAGAAAAATGGCCTGTATTATGGCGCTGGAAGAGCCGTAGACCCGCTTATAGCAGACACCGCTGAATAATGAAGCGGGTGCCCCAAATAGGATTGAGGCACCCGCTTTTTATTGTGTGTCAGAAAACGGCGAGAAACTATTTCAGGCGTTTGAACTGGCAGGTGAAGTGGCGCATAAGCTCGGCTTCCCAAGTGATTTCGAGACCGCGTTTGATGGTTTCGCGACGGTCGTACACATTCTTGAGGGCGGCGGCGATGACATCCATGTGGTTGTTGGTGTAGACACGACGGGGGATGCAGAGGCGCACGAAGTCGTTGCCACCAAAGCGGTTTTCACGGGTCACGGGGTCGCGGTCGGCCAGGACATAGCCAATTTCGCAAGCACGGATACCGGCTTCAAGGTAGAGCTCGCAGGTAAGGGTCTGGGCGGGGAACTCTTCCTTGGGAATCTGGGAGAGGATTCTGTCGGCATCGACAAAGATGGCGTGACCACCGGCGGGGCGCTGGTAGGGGATGCCGTATTCGTCGAGTTTGGCGGCGAGGTACTGGACCTGCTTGATGCGGGTTTCGACCATGTCGAACTCAATGTTCTCTTTCAGACCAACGGCGAGGGCGTCCATATCGCGGCCATTCATACCGCCATAGGTGAGGAAGCCTTCGAAGGGGATGCAGAAGAGCTTGGCACCTTCGTACCAGTCTTTCTTGTTGGTGGCGATGAAACCACCCATGTTGACCAAACCGTCTTTCTTGGCGCTCATGGTCATGCAGTCGGCATAGCTGAACATTTCGCGGGCGATTTCGCGGAGGGTCTTGTTGGCATAGCCTTCTTCACGGGTTTTGATGAAATAGGCGTTCTCGATGAAACGGGCGCTGTCCATGTTGACGGGGACACCGTATTTGTGGCAGAGTTCGCAGGTTTCGCGGATGTTCTTCATGCTGACGGGCTGACCGCCGACGGTGTTGTTGGTGACGGTGAGGACCATGAAGGGGACATTGCCCTTATTTTCCTGAAGCACCTTTTCGAGTTTCTCGAGGCTGACATTGCCTTTGAAGGGGACTTCGAGCTGGGTGTCGTAGGCTTCGGGGACGGTGACGTCGATGGCGAAGGCCTTGCGGCTCTCGATGTGGCCCTTGGTGGTGTCGAAGTGGGCGTTGCCGGGCACAACCATGCCGGGTTTTACGAGGTAGCTGAACAGGACGTTCTCGGCAGCACGGCCCTGGTGGGTGGGGATGACATAGTCGAAGCCGGTGAGCTCGGTGATGGTGTCCTTCATGTGGAAGAAGCTGCGGGCTCCGCCGTAGCTTTCGTCACCCATCATCATGGCGCTCCACTGGCGGTCACTCATGGCGCCGGTGCCGGAGTCGGTGAGGAGGTCGATGTAGACGTAATCGCTCTTCAACATGAAAATGTTCTGGTGGGCTTCTTCGAGCCATTTTTCGCGCTGTTCGCGGGTGGATTTCTTGATAGGTTCAACCATCTTGATTTTCCACGCTTCTGCAAATGGTAATTCCATAATATAACGATTTTAAAGATTAAATATTAACTTATTGAATGATGAAATTGTCTGTTGCGACAAAAAGAAAAAGGCCACACCGGCAATGCCGAATGTAACCTACAGACACACATAAACGTCTCTTTTCTTAATGTTTAAGAAACTCATACGGACGTTAATATGTTGATTGTTTCTGGCCATATTGATTTTGCAAAATTACTAACTATTTTTCAAATAGACAAATCTTTTTTATAAACGGGACAAAAAAACTCGGGAATCCCTATTCACACGAGAAGAGGGATGCCCGAGAGGAAGGTGCCACACACAGGAACCCGGCGGCAAGAGCAAGTGGACTAGTTGAGACGGTAGTTCATCATGCGGTGGTTGGCGAGGGTCTCGTACTTGGTGCCGGGACGGCCAAAGTTGGCAAAGGGATGGATGGCGATGCCTCCGCGTGGCACAAAGAGGCCCTGCACCTCGATATAGTGTGGCTCCATAAGGCGATTGAGGTCGTTCATGATGATGTTGACGCAGTCCTCGTGGAAGTCGCCATGATTGCGGAAAGAGAAAAGATAGAGTTTGAGGCTCTTGCTCTCCACCATGCGCTGGTCGGGGATGTAGCGAATGCGGATTTCGGCAAAATCGGGCTGCCCGGTGATGGGACACAGAGTGGTGAACTCGGGGCAGAGAAACTCCACCCAATAGTCGTGGTCGGGATGCTGATTGGCGAAAGTTTCCAATACTTCGGGGTCATAATCGGTTCTGTATTCGGTGTGATGACCCAACACTTGCAAATTATCTTTGGTTCTGTCCATCGTATTTGATTTATATGTGTAACTTCATTTGAAAATATTGTAGGAGATGCCGTTGTCGTAGACATCGACATTCTCACGAAGCTTGATTGCCTTGACGACCCTCACGGTGACCGGGAGAATCACAATCTCGTAGAGGGTTTTGAGTGCCACCTGCCACAACACGAAGCTGGGCATTGCCTGCCAAGGCACAAGGCCAGCCAACGCAATGGGGAAAAAGATGAGCGAATCGCACAACTCGCCACCCAGCGTGCTCAGCACAGCCCTCAGCGGAAACCAACGGCCTTTGCACCTCACTTTCATGCGCGAAAGGATGGCGGCATTGACAAACGAACCGATAAGAAAAGCAATGAAGGAGGCGGCTGCCACACGGGGAGCCAGGCCGAAAATGGCGTGGAAACTCTCTACATTGTCCCCCACACCGGGCAGGAAGTCGACCAAAGCACCGAGCAGCACAAACAGGAAATTGACCCCAAAGGCCAGCCAGATAAGCTTACGGGTTCGGCGATAGCCCCACACCTCGGCTACAACATCGTTGATGATGTAGCTGATAGGAAATACCAACAACGCCCCAGTGAAATTGACGGGGCCAAAACTGAATTGTTTCAATGCGAAAAGGTTCGCCGCTATCAGACAGGAGGTAAACACCGTTGCCAAGACGACGAACAAAGTGCTTACCGGTTGGGTCTTATTCTGCATTATCTTGTTTTGTTAAAGGGGGTTATCAAGTACCCCTATGATGAAATCGGACTGCAAAAATACAAAATTTATTTCGATTAGAGCGAAAATAGTTGAGCGGTGTGGAATTCGGGTAGCGTGAGTGCTGTTGCACTAAGACTTCGGCGGGGAGAAATGGCAGAGCGCATGGCACAAAAAGAAGCAGGAAGTCTCGTCGACCTCCTGCTATAGTAAGATAACTTTACACTCTTGATTCGATTGTTCGGGGCATTAATCGGCCTCGTATATGAGCAGCTGACCGTCCTCGGTGTAGAAGAAAAGGAGGGGATCTTTATCGCGTTTCTTCATTATCCAGCAACCGCCGTTCTCGGGATCGACCTCGATTTTGCAGTACTTGCGGCTCACCTGCTGTTCGGCCAAGAGCTTGTCATTTCTGTCGTAAATCTGGAGGTAGGTGTGGCCATCGGGGTCGTTGACCAGAGCATACATATAGTTTCCACTCATGGCGTAGGTAATCAGATCCAGACTGTAGGTCTCCTTGACATACTGGCGCACCACAACCACATCGGTTACATGATAGTCGAACCAGTAGCTATCGCAATATACCCAGAAGCCAGGCCAGTAGTAGGGTCTCGGGATGAAAGGATCCCAATAGAGTCTGTGGCAATGGACCATACAGTGGTGATGGGGATGCCAGAAGTAAGGTGCGGGATGGATGGGTCTGTGTGACGGAGGCATAGGTCCCGGATGACCCGGACGGGCATATCCACCCTGTGGAGCCGGTGCAATGCCGCTGGGGCGACCACTGGTTCCAACAACTCTGCCGCCTTCCTTGGGGGCATCGACGCGGGAACCTGCACTGCGCTGGGGTCCTACACTGTTGCTACGTGATGACTGGGCGCTGCGGCTGCGAATCTGGTCGGGAACGCTGCCCGAACGGGAACGCATACCACTGGAACGCATTGTGGATTCTCCGGAGTCGTCACCGCCGCTACGATAGGATGAGCGGCTGGAGGGGAACGAAGACTCGCTGCGGCTGGATGAGAAGCTGCTGCCTCGATCGCTCACACCCGAACTGCTACGGCTGGAATAACTTGAGGAACTGCGGCTGGAATAACTGGGTGAGCTACTGCTGCTGCGGCTGGAAAAACTGGAGCTGCTGCGGCTGCCCGAGTAGCTCGAGCCACTGCTGCGGCTGCTCGAAAAACCACCGCCGCCACCGCGGCTGCTGCTCACGCTGCTCCCGCTACTATGGCCACCACCGCCACCGCGGCTACCGCCACCACCTCTTTGTGCATATACCGGAGTAAGTGTCAAAGCCACTCCAAGAAGAGCGATGCTTACTAAACGGGACATTTTCATGTTATTTCTCCTTTCTGTTTTATTGTTTTACTTTCTTTTTTTGCTTGTTTCAGACGACTTGCAACTATTGGTATTGCCCAGCGTCTTTTTTCACGATGCAAAAGTACAACCATTTTTTCAGGAAAAATCCCTATTTCAACCCTATTTTTCCCCTAAACTTCCTACAATAATCCCACCAACTTATATCACAAGAACTTGCAGCTACCGCACATCTGTCAGAAAACACAATACTATTTCACCACAAACTGCACAAGAGGTAGGTTCGGGGAAGGTTCGCTGTACGTTCAGTATGAATTTGGGGATACAACAGGCAACAAGTGGTGTACCGAACAGCCTATATTGGCCGATTAGGGGTCAACTGAATAGCGGCATGCTCCCACTCCGCTCTGTGATGGCATAGTCGACCAACCGATACTCCAAAGTGCCCGAGGCGGAGTAATGGAGCTGCGAAAGCAAAGAGACCTTGACGGAGCCGGAACGCCAACCCAGAGGCCCCGAGATGTGCACTCGGAACAACGCTTTGCACTGCTTGCCGGGAAGGCCTGAAAGGCGCGTGGGCATCTCGATTCGCACAATCTCAACCGACGTAATATCCCACCTTAAAGGGCCTTTTCCGCACACCTCTTCCTGCACTATGCGCTCCACATCCTCTTTCATGTTTTCCACAAACGATTCGGCAGTGATGTCAATGATGGCGTTTTCGAGCATAGCCTGCTTGTCCTTCTCGTAGAGTTGCAGCCAAGTGGCACGCACGGAGCGGTAGCCGCTGTTCAAGAACCATTCTTCCACCTGTTGCGACTTGGTAAGATACTCGTAATACGAGTCGTATTGTTTGTTGTTGAAGAACAAATCCATCTTCTCGAACAACTCTTTCATACGCTTCACGTCGTCCACATGAGCACAGTTCTCCTGTCCAAAGTCGGCCAGATAGTCGTCCATCCGTTTGATGGCAGCAGTGGTGGTTGTAAATGGAGTTTCGCACACTTCGGCATATTCTGCCTCGCAATCTTTCACAACCGGTTCGGCCTCCTGACTGGGCGAGGAGCATCCAACCCACATAACGGCTGATACAACTGATGTAATGATGAATTCACGGATATACCTCATGTTGCTATCGTCTTTATTTACAATGTCATCAAGAGTTCTTTCCTTTCGGGAGCGGTTGCAAAGATACTCATTTTATTTTACCCGCACAATTTCTATCGGAACATCAATGTGCCTCCTGCTGGAATGGTGCTTTGACGGCGGTAAGTGTCATCTGGCATTGGCGGCAGTCGAAATCAAGACGGAACCAGTTCCTGTTATTGTTGAGATAGAGGGTATCGCCGAGCGAAACTGCCACTCTGGATTGACCCGCAGATTTCCCCTTCAGGCAACAGCCCAACTCATATCGCAAACAGTATTTTGTGGTCATTAATGATTTGCCCTCATAGTCCAGGGTCTTCTCCAATCCATATTCCAACTGCTCTACCCCGTGACGACGATAAAAACTTTCGGTATGGGCGTTGAGAATATTGGCCCTATAGTCTACCGACGGACTGATATATGGAGCATGGTTTGAAAGTCGCTGTGCAAGAGTGCCGGAGTGGCCTCGACGCTGCATGTGGTCGGCTATGCGGTTGGCTTCGAGTTGCGACACAGCCTGCCGGCGCAACGCATTGAGCACCGCTGCAGGGATGAAATAGACACCTTTGCATTGGTTGCTGACAGCGGTGACCTCGAAAACTGTGTCGCCCAACTTGGATACTTGCTTTTCTATCTGCTCCAATGCCCGTTCGGGTTGGCGTGCCGGCTGCTTGTCGCACACCACAGCACTCTCGCCCCTACATCCCTCGGCATCGACCATTTCGAGTCGGAGCCCGTTGTCGATGTCGGAAACGGTGATAGCGACTCCTATCCTCCGACTGGCACTATTGGCCTGCAGCAGCTTGTTGAACGACTGGTCGTTATTACGCCAAAGGGTAGTACCCGCCGCTATATCCTGCGGCATGCGGTTGGGGAAAAAGGTGTTGCCCTGCACCCGATTGACCAGAAAGCCTTCCAACTGGCCTTGACTATTGAAAAAACAGAGACCGTCGCCCGATGTTAGCGGTTCACGGGTGTTGAGGGTGATGCTGCCGTTACCCACACTTTTCACCTTCCCCAGGCGTTTGCCCAGAGACTTCTGGGTAGCGAACGAGGCCATAGTTTGGCGTTGCCGCAAAAAGTAGTCGGTGAACCCACGGTTGAACGTCTTCTCCAAGTCGGGTACGAAAAAGAAGCGGCACTTGCCCGACGAGGAAGGATGGAGGTCGGGACGGCCTTCCATAATGCTGTCAAGCAGTTGGCGATAGTAGGCGGTGACATTTTTCACATATCCCATATCCTTCAGTCGACCCTCTATCTTGAACGAGGTGATGCCGGCATCTATCATTCTTTGTAATTGTTGTGCAGCCGAGAAGTCCTTAAGCGACAGGAGGTGACTGTCTTTGAGAAGCATTCGCCCTTGACCATTGTAGAGATCGTAGGCTGACCGGCAGGGTTGACCGCAACAACCCCGGTTGCCACTCCGCCCACTGATGTATTGACTGAGGTAGCACTGCCCGCTGTAGCACACGCAGAGGGCTCCCTGCACAAAAGCCTCGAGATCGATGTGTGTGTTACTGCGAATCTGTTTCATCTGTTCCAGCGATGTCTCTCTGGCCAGAATAACACGGCTGAAGCCCACCTGCTCCATAAACTGGATACGCTCCAGGGATGCGTTGTGGGTTTGGGTGCTGGCATGAAGCTCGATGGGTGGAAGGTCGCACTCCAAAAGTCCTAAATCCTGGATGATAGCTGCATCGACTCCTGCATTATAGAGTTGGTGGAGCAGTTTGACTGCCTCTTCCACCTCATCGTCGAAAAGCAAGGTATTGACCGTTGCAAACACTTTTGCGTGGTAGAGGTGGGCATAGCGGGCCAACGACTCTATCTCCTCAACACTGTTGCCGGCTGCCACACGGGCACCAAACGACGGGGCTCCTATATACACAGCATCGGCCCCATGGTTGATAGCTTCACAACCCTGTTCATAGTTCTTGGCCGGTGAGAGTAACTCTAACATAACTTCAGAAATGTATCGCGTATTTCCAATTCGCTGACGGGAAGATTGATTACTGGGGCCGTGATGTCCTGCATCAGAACACAGCAGATATTGCCGTCGCTATTCTTTTTGTCCTGACGCATATAGGAGAGCAGCTCTTCGGTGTCGCGCAGGTTGTAATGGGGTAGCGTCACCAGCTTGGATATTACCGAGCGGTAGCGTTCGAGATATGCGGCATCCATTCCCAGTTTATGCACCGAAAGGTAAAGTGCACACAGCAGCCCTATGCCCACAGCCAGTCCATGCGACAACGGAGTCTGGCCCTCATGATGGCTGTAGGCCTCGATGGCATGACCAAAGGTATGCCCTAAATTCAGGATACGGCGGATGCCTCGCTCTTGCGGGTCCTCCTTCACTACAGCCAGTTTGATGGCTGCACAGGACGATATCATCTGTGGGGTCACCTCCAAATTACCGTCCAGCACCATGTTGCAAAGGCTCTCGTAGGCTTCACGGTCGCCTATCATGAAGGTTTTCAGCATCTCGCACACGCCATTGAAATACTCCTCGTCGGGTAGAGTGGAGAGAAATTCTGGCTCTATGCACACGATTTCCGGTTGATGGAAAAAACCTATCTGGTTCTTGCTCCCTTCGAGGTTGAGTGCTGTTTTGCCACCTATGGCAGCATCCACCATACCCACAAGGGTTGTCGGGACATTGACATAGCGTATCCCCCGCTTGTAGCCCGCGGCCACAAAACCTCCCAAGTCGCTCACACACCCACCTCCAATATTTATTATCACCGTGTCGCGGTCGGCATTACTTTCGAGCAGTGTTTGCCACAGTTGAGAAGCAATGGACAAGTCTTTACACTCTTCGCCAACGGGCACCTCCAAAAATTCCGACTCCTCCACCCTGCTGACACGCGAAATGAATGAAGCCAGGCAGTGATTATAGCTGTTCTCATCCACAAGGAGGAAGAAACGGGCATTGTTATAGTCCTTTCCGGACAACATACGGTTGAGACGGCTGAGGGACGAGGTGCTTGAGGGTAGTATTGTTTTCATGATGACAGACTATTTATGGGATGAGCGTAGGGACGTTGGATATTTGTCAGTGGATGGTGTATAACGGGTTCATTTCATTGTATGATAAGCTGGGTGGTGTTGCGCGAACGCTGCTGGAGCAGTATGGTGCTGTTGCCCACTATGCGGTCAATGATGTCCTGGGTGTAATAGCGGATGGTGATGAGCTGCAAACCCAGATTGTAGCGCAGACGGAACTGTGGCGAGAGACGCTGACGTAGTTGGGAAAGGAGCATCTCATTGTCGTCAATACACAGCGAAAAACTGAGTGCCGAATTCTGCATCATATTGACCCGGATATTCAACTGCGAGAGTGTGGCAAAGATGGTTTGGAGATTGTCTTCTGCAATGAAACTGAAATCTTTGGGAAGCACCGAAAGCAGTGTCTGGTTGTTCTTTATGATGTAAAGCGGTGTTAGAGGCTGGATGGTCTCGAACGGGCCAATGACCGAACCGGGGGCATCCGGAGTGAGGAACGACTTGATATGAAGCTGGATGTTTTTATTTTGGATGGGTTTTACTGTCTTGGGATGTATAACACTGGCGCCATAGTATGCCAGCTCGATGGCCTCGTTGTATGGTATTTGCTCTATCTTGACAGTATCGGAAAAATACTTGGGGTCAGCATTGAGAAATCCGGGGACGTCTTTCCAAATAGTCATGCTTTCGGCATCGATACAATATGAGATAATTGAGGCACTGTAGTCGCTGCCTTCACGCCCCAAGGTGGTGGTGTACCCGTCGGAATTGCCCGCTATGAACCCCTGTGTCACAATCAACGAGGTTTGTCTCGGCTCCGCCCACCACTGTTTCAGGCAGCGTTGGGTTGCTGTAAAGTCAACTATCCCTTCACGATAGTTGTTGTCGGTACGGATAAGCTCACGGATATCTACCCATTGATTGTCCAACCCGATAAAATTAAGGTAATGGCTTATAATCATGGTCGACATCAGTTCTCCGAAACATACCGTTTGGTCATAATCGAAATTATAGCGGGTGGGCGATTGTGCCACCTGTTGTTTCAACTTGGCAAAAAGGGAATCGAAAGCCGTATAGATATCCTGATGTGCGTCGGGAAACAGCTGGTTGATGATTTCAATATGATAGTTATAAAGTTCTTGCAACAATTCTTGATGCTCGCTGGCCGGACGCACACCGGGCACCAGCTGCTCCAGCTTGTTGGTGGTTTTGCCCATAGCTGATACCACCACCACCAGGGAGTCATCACTATAGCTCCGCACAATGTCGGCCATGTTGCGCACCGCTTCCGGACTGTTGACCGAGGCACCTCCAAATTTGAATACCTTCATAACATCATTTTTTATTATTCCTTCTTGATTACCGCTGTGATTTCTACATTGAGGGTTCGGGGTAGGTTCGCTTTTGCTCCCCCTTTCTATCTACGCAATTCGCGCTGCATATCCCGCTTTGTGTCCTTCTCCTTGATGCTTTCGCGTTTGTCGTAGAACTTCTTGCCCCGTGCCAACGAAATGAGCAGTTTGGCCCGTCCCTGAGGATTGACAAACAGCATGACGGGTATAATGGTGAATCCGCGTTCTTTTATCTTGTTTTGCAATTTGTGCAACTCCCGCTTGTTGAGCAACAGCTTGCGGTCGCGCTTGGCGGGATGGTTGAGATACGAGCCAAAACGATATTCAGATATATGCATCTGTCGCACGAACAGCTCATTGCCTATAAAAGTACAATAGGCATCGGTCAGGTTGGCCTTACCGTCGCGAATGGACTTAATCTCGGTGCCGGTAAGTACAATGCCTGCCGTATAATCGTCAAGCAGAAAGTACTCATATTCCGCCCGTTTGTTCTTTATTTCAATAACATTCTTTTCTTCCATAATAGTGATAACGAAGATTAGCGTTTTTTATTTGATAGTGTGGCTAGAGTTTTTTGCCTCAACTCCATTTCCTGCCCGAAAAGCTGACGGCGGAAAGCATCAAGTGTGGCTATAGTATCCTGCTTGAAGTCAACCCCCAAAGCCTTATCGGGAAGATGGAAGGCAGGGGTGTTTTTCAAATACTGGAGGATACGGAGTCCGTCAACGCGCTCCACACAGGCATGCACAAAGTGCTCGCGTGTGCGGAAGTTGCGGCGCAACGGTTCCCAAAGGTCGTCAGTATCCAGCTGCTGCCTCAAAAAGGAGGTCATAGGAGTTTCGATATCTCTTTCGTATAGTTGCGGAAAGGCATCGAAGGTGGCCTTGATGTCAGCGAACCCCTCGGGTCTATAGAACGGATACCGGGTTTCCATCTCGCCTACCCCACCCGCTATTGCGGGACCTGTGCCGAAAGGCACACGGCCTGAGGCCCTCCCTTGGGGGCGAACCACCATATCACTATATTCATCATGAGGGAAATGCTGCAGTATGGTTCCCGTCTTTACGAACTTCTGCAACAAATAGAAATCTTCGCCTCCCTGCAGAGGTGTGATCCCCCCCACCCTGCGATAGGCCCACAAAGGAAATGCAATGGCACTTCCCAAAGCGGTAAAGGCGTATGGGTTGCCTATCGACATAAGATTTACCAAATAATGCCTCATGTAGCATTCGTAGCGCAACAGCGGCCTGTCGAGAGCATCGATACCGTTCAAAGGATGATAATATGGCACCGAAAAGGCACTGCACTCCGGATAGTTGTTGAACGCACGTACCACCGCTTCCAGATAATCAGCATCGAAATTGGTATCAGCATCGAGACTCACCACAAGGTCGTCGCCGCCCTGCTCAGCCATAATCCGCTCAAATAGGAGCTTGCGCGCCCACCCCACACCTTTCTTCTTGCCTGTCCATCCGCATCCGGGCGAACTGCGGTCTATCACCAGCATGGGGAAGCCGGTCGCGTGTCTGAGCAGCTGCAAACTCTCTTGGTTCTCTTCAAACCCATAGCCCCCTTCCTCATTGTTGATACAGATGTAAAGGGTAAAATCATGATGGGTTTGCCCACCCAAACGGCAAAGCAGACCGGGCAGATTATCCCTTTCGGCCAATGCCGGAACGGCTACCGAGACATGATAATAGCGGGATGATGCCACTTACAATTTCACGATTTTGACAGCGTGACCATCTATATTGACAATATACACTCCCGAAGGGCGTCCGGACAAGTCGAGGCTACGACCCCCCTGAGGGGTATCAATGCAAACCTTGCCTCGCGTGGGATTGGGATAAACGCAGTAACGGTCATCCACCAACTGTATGCCTTCGGTGGTAGTATCATCGAGATGATGTATTTCCTTGATATAGTTGATAAGCGACTGCGACAGGCATTGCCAATAGTGGTCAAGTAAATGGGTGGAGAGTTTCTTGGAGGTAGAGAGTTCCATTGTCAACTCACGCATATTGTGATAGTAGTTGAAATAGTCCTGTCTGCCATTGCTTATAACGTACCAGTCGCCCCCGTTTACATAGCCTCTGTGGTTTACATCGCGGAAGCGCATCGGGTCTACCTTACGGCAGGTGTCCACAAATCGCTTGCTGACCTCTTTCCACCACTCGCTGTGTTCGTTGAGGCGTTGTTGTGAGGTGAAGCTGTCCCACGGATAGTTCATCACCTCCGAGCCCCCGTGCAGGTTGGCCGAGAGGAGGAAATTATGGCCCTCTACGTAAGCAATCATGGCTCGGTTCTCCGGCTGTAGGGAGTCGAGAGGAGGTGTGCCGAACGGGTCGGGATAGTTTCTGTTCAGATCCACCATATCGGAGTTATAGCGCCAAGCACCCGCAACCGTGCTGTCGCCTCCATGATAGGTACCGTCGGGATTGGAAAGCGGATTGATATATATCCGGGTGGTGTTGAGCAACGAAGTGATTTCAGGAGATGTTCCATAGCTCCGCAACAGGGTGTCGCAAAGCCTCAGCATCAGATAAAACCCTGTTATCTCATCTCCATGCATCGTTGAAGAATATAGAAACTCCGGCCGGTATACGTCAGTGAGAGATGAGCCGGTAATGGCCAGCGATAGGATGAGTCGCCCTTCAATAGAGAGTCCTATAGTGTCGAGATGGCATAGTTCAGGATAGCGGTCTGCAAAGTCCCGCATCATGTCAATGTAGACATTGTATGTGGGATACCGGTTCCACTGGTACATCTCTTCGAGGGTGGTGGCCATCGTAAGCGCTTTGGGGGCAAGGGTGTCGGGTGCTGGCGGGAATGCATCGGGACGCGGTTTCTGGGCAAAGAGCAAACCTCCTGCCAAAAGGAATAGTACAAATACGGTTGTTCTTTTCATCGTATTGGATATTTAAGAGGCCGACACCGGGCTAAGCGATGCCGCACCGTTATTTCTTGAAAGTGAACAGCAGGTTGCCAAAAAAATTCCACAGCATGGTAACCGCTATAGCAATGAGTTTGAGTATGTAGAAGTATTTGATGAAAATGATGAAGTGGAAGCCTTTGCCCACAGTGGCACTCCAATCGGGCAAAGCCAGTTCGAGCAGATAGATGGTAAGTGTGCTGATGCCTAAACCAATGAGGGAAACAATGAAGAACTTGAGGTATTCTTTCCCCACCTCTTTATCCTTGCTGCGGAATGTCCATATCCTGTTGAGAAAATAGTTTGAAGTGGCAGCGAGGGTGAAACTGCCCGCATTGGCCACAAGGTCGGGCCAATGGAACACCTCAATGAACAATATCAGGAAACCATAGTCGACAATGGCTCCGGAAAAGCCAACTATGCCGAACTTGATAAATTTCCAAATTATATTGTCTTCGCCCTTATGCAACATCTTATCGTCCCCGACAATGGCCGACTGGCTCACCTCCGGTGAAACATGCTGTTCGTTGCCTTCGGAAGACATAACGTGAATGGGCGTGATAGAGTATTAGTTGCTATTAGAAACGAGCCTCTTGAGGGTCGTGAGGAATACCGGTTTTGCGAACTTTGCCGGGAGCCTGTGGCCGTTTGGGACGGCTGATACGGTGGGCGGGTTTCTTGGTGCGGGGTATAAATTTCACATCGCCATAGCTGTTGACCTCGGGGGCCGACAGCTTGCCGGTTGAGAGATTGACTTTGATATGCCAATAGTGTCCGCAACCGCCTTCGGTCAGCACGATATCCTGTGTAAGACGCTCGGCAGCATTTTCATCCCATACAAAGTTTACCCATACAATATGGCAGCCGGTGATGTCGGTGAAGCCCACATATTGGCGTTCATATTTGCGTATATGCTCGTCTACTACCGGGCAGTCGCCTTCCTGATTGACATGATACCGGTTCACGTATGCGAGACGCTTCTGTATGATACGCTCTGCCTCGGCTATGTCCTCCTCGGTAGGAGTGTAGCGGCCATCCTGGTTCTCAATAGTGAAATCCACATCCCACGACTCATGGAAGGCATATCCGTGATAGTTGCTGCCATTGATTTCTTCGTAGTCCCATGTCTCGACAGGAACAACATAGTCCTGCGCCATGGCCACACCACAGAGAGCCCATACCATTGCTACTATAAATGCTGCTTTTTTCATTCTCTTTTTTTCTGATATTATTCGTTTGCCTAATAACGCAAAATTCGGTGCAAAAGTACACAGAAAATATTAAATAGACAAAATTTTTTTCCGATTGCGAAAAAATTCATATATTTGCAATTTGATACCGAACAGGATACAAAAGAATAATTTCTGTTAGAAACTATTAATAAACAGTCAATAACAACGGCTAAAAAATAGAACAAAACAAAAAAATGGTGCTTAAAACCGGTTCAGGCTCCACCGCGAACCGCAGATAGGCCACCATTAACAAATGAATAAAAACATAAAAAAAATTACATATGAATAAATTCGTAACTGTAAAAGAAGCTGCCGACATGATTAAGGACGGCATGACTGTAATGGTTGGCGGATTCCTCGGTGTGGGCAATCCTATCGCTTTAATCGACGCTCTCGTTGAAAAGGGCGTGAAAGACCTTACCATTATCTGCAACGATACTGCATACCCCGAAGTAGGCGTGGGCAAACTTATCACCAACCATCAGGTGAAGAACCTTATTGCCACACATATCGGCACCAACAACAACACTATCGACCAGATGAATGCCGGTGAACTGAATGTAACCCTTCAGCCCCAGGGCACTTTGGCCGAACAAATACGTGCCGCTGGCGCCGGTCTAGGCGGTGTTCTTACCACCACCGGTCTGGGTACCGTGGTCGAGAACGGTAAACAGAAAGTAACTGTGGACGGTGTGGAATATCTTCTGGAGAAACCCATCCGCGCCGATGTGGCCATCATCGGAGCCAACATCTGCGACGAGAGCGGTAACCTGGTGTACAAGGGTACTTCCCAGAACTTCTGCCCCATGATGGCAACCGCAGCCGATGTGGTTATAGTCGAACCGCAGGAAATTGTGAAAACCGGCAGCATCGCCCCCGAAAATGTCAAGACTCCCGGCATCTTCGTCGACTACATCATCAAGTAATACAACAAGCTTTCTCAAAGCTTTATAACCTAAGGCCACCAATGCAAATGCATCGGTGGCCTTATATATTTCGTGCTTTTCCATTGTCATCTCCTCTGTCAAGCAATTCCGTATGGCAGCATATTATTTGACAAGCCAATCAGTTTAACCAGCAAAAATCTGTCAAGCGATTTCAGGAGAACACAGCTAAATTAGTATTTGAAAACCATTAGTGTCCGATAAACGTGCTGAAAGCACGTAATCTTATTAACCCCACACGAAACGAAGTGCCGTGTGGGGTGGGGACAGACACCTTAATTCTGCGTGCTGGAGGCACGCTACCTTGTTGATCGTTATTTTGTTGCGTATCTTCTACACGCATAGGATGGGCATTATTCCCCCACACTGCACACCTACGGTGTTTAGTGTGGGGTTAATAGTATTGTGTGCCTTTAGCACACTCAAGCCATCGTAAATCAATACAAGACATATAATATTGATATTATATTACTTACTAATGATTTAATTCCTTTTGTCTGACACCAATGTTTGAAAACCTACCGGTGAAGGTTCGCTGTAGGTTCACTCTTCCTTCGCTCTAGGTCCGCCCCACTGAGCGAACCTAAGGCGAACCCAAAAGGTCTCTTCAGCGGGATTGGAAACGCCCCGTGCTACAGCTACAGTTGCTACAGTTCATTTTTCCAATAAACGGTCATTGCACCCCCCCATTGCGGTACCCCAAAAGATAGTTTTCGAACTGTAGCAACCGTAGCGTAGCACCCACCACAATGTACATGTAGCAGCCCAATGGGCGCAACATCTTATATTCTTCAGTTGAGTTTTTCAACCCTAAAATCAACTTTTCCACCACCATTCCAGGTTCGCCAACTCCTAAGTTCTTATTAACCCCTTAGTTACCATCTATTCACCACAGCAGTGAAGAATGCCTGTGAAAAAGAGTGATTTGAAAGTGGACAGGAAGCAAAGCTGGATTTTTCTCAGAAGATTATTATTCCGCCCTCGAAGCGTGTCGGTGTGCATTCCCGCTCGTGGATTCAACGGCAACGAGGCTTGAAACAGGTAGTCATTCAGTATAATTAATGGTGTGTACAATACTATATGCCAGCTTCTTTTATCCCAATTCGGTCATTAGTGTTTCTGGCAGATTAGCATTACCGAGAATTTGTCTGTCAAGAAGCGCCCCAACGAAGTGATACGTTGCTGTCCGTCCAGCACCTCCAATCTACCGTCAGGAAGTCGATTGAAGTACAGTAGCCCCAAAGGATACTCCTTCAGCACCGAGTCAATCACTGCCACCTCTTTCTTTCCATTGTCCTCGGCATAAAGATAGTTACGTTGATACTCTGGCTGGATAGTCAGCCTGCCCGAGAGACCGTAAAGGCCTTTCTCCTCCAATTCGTTGTACATAAATCCGTCGCACAACTCCGCAACGGTGTACTGTTTTAATTCTGTATGCATATTGTATTTGTATTTATTTCATTCTTGCAGGACGAAAGGCACTACCCCACTCCTTGCGAGTTATCTGACTCTCCATGCTATATCTTTTATCTATCTTTGCATTCATAAGTTGCGTTTTGGTCTGGAATCAATCGGATTTCTTTTTCTTGCTATGTCGGGAAAAAGTTGTATTTTTGCAAAATGAAAGGAGTTTATTATGGATACTATAGAATGCACGACAAATCCTATCGCAAAAGTGTCGATTCATGCGCCGTCACCATCACGTGATGCAAATGAAAAGATGACTGAAACGCCGGAAAGTGAACTGATGACGGTGGAGGAATACTTCGGCATTTTAAGAAAGAGGGTGAACGAGTATTATGACAACCTATAAGGTTAGAATGCATCGCATGGCAGTGCTCGATATGGACGCACTGTATGAATTTCTTATATCGGTCATGTCAAAAGAAGGGGCAAATCGTTATATTGATGCAATGATAGCCGAGGTCAATTCTCTCTCAATCTTTGCTGACCTATATCGCCCGAGTCGATATGCCGACATCCGGTGTTACCATCCGAGAGCTTGCCGCATGGTATCTCATAATAAGCGGTGGGTATATGTTTTCCATATAGAAACGGATATGGTCATCGTTGACCGCATTCTTCCTTCAAAAATGATAACGAAATAATCATTTTAAACATAACCGAGCATAGCACTTACCTAATATGCTAAGTGTCTATCTTCTGGCTCTATTCCCTGCTGGTCTATGCTGGCGGGGATTTCTTTTTCTTGCTATGTCAGGAAAAATGTGTATCTTTGCAACGTCAAACACCCCGAAGTCCGCAAGGGTGAAGGGTGGGCGACAGAACATATAGATAAGACGTTGTAACGGCGTTTATCTGCGGCTATTCTGAACTTCGCAACTTCTGAACTTAGTACCGCAATAACGCAATGTTCAATGTCCATGGTTGGGCATATAGTGTTCTACTATATACCGTCAGCGTGGGCTTCGGCATTGCTTATTCTGTACTAAGGGCAATGCGAAGGCCTAGAATAGCGGGATAAGCAAAGTGGCAGATTCCCGCGCTCTTTTTATATGCTACCTCCATCACAATAATCACTCCAACGCCAAGGGAATCGCGCTGGGAAGAAGTTGCGCCCGACACGGATTAGGGCGGTTGTATGAGTAAATGGACTTCTGATGATGATAAATATGTCCTGTATATGG
>ONQD01000040.1 GCA_900319865.1 uncultured Bacteroidales bacterium
GCGGTGCTGGACGTGAGCGGCCTTGCCTCGGGCACATATATTGCGGCCATCTATCTGCCTCACGGCGTGTTGACCAAGAAACTGGTGGTAGAGGCAACGATCCCAAGACAGTAAATATATCCTCGAGAAGGGAAAAGAGGATGCCGGCTTGCCCTGTTGGCATCCTTTTGTTTGCGGTAGGGTGCTTTGGTGCAGAATAAACCCTAATGAATGATTTGAATTAAAAGATTTGAAAAATGAAGAAATTGTTATTTATTGCGCTGATTGCAGTGCTGATGGCAGGATGCAGCCAGGAGAAGAAGGCAGAAGTGGATTTGTATGCCTATCCGGGCAACAGCGGTATCGGGCCGAAGGCTGACATACAGGGCTATTTTGACTCTTTGATCAGTATTGGGGCAAAAGTGATTGTGCATTCGGGAGATGAAGAGTCGATTGCAGAGGTGTGGGAAGGGGTGAAACAGCTGGACCGCTATGTGAAGGGGGAGCGGAAATACTATCCGGTGGAGGAGGTGAATCATGCTATCGAATTGATGGCGTTCGAACAGGGCTATTATTTTGACCACTCGTGTGAAGAGGATTATGAGGTAGATGGCAGTGAGATGTTTTTGTTCAGATTTGTTGAGCAGGCTGTGATGCATAGTCCGGTAATAGACTATGTGACACATTTCCACTCGGAAGGGGGAGAGACAGGCATGCTTTGCTACAAACAGTGGAATACCGGTCCGCTTTATTCCTTTTTTGTGTACAAGACGGACGAGGGGCTGAGGGTGCTGAGCGTAGGAGAGCGAGGGGAGACGGAGTTTAACAAGGTGTTTAAATTGAAGGATGAAGAGGGGAGAACGTATTATCTATGCTCGGGGAATATGACGGGTATTTATAACATGTTCTGTCAGTATCTATATGGATGGGACGGGAAAACGATGCAGTTGCTTGGTCATGCCGATTCTTTTGGAGAGAGTGCCGATTATGTATATGATGAAGTGTTGTTCAATCCGCGTAGGTTGTGTTGGGAGGCGTGTGTGAGTGATGGAAATGTGTATAGAAAGGTGGCAGAGTCGCCCACTTTGAGACTGGTGCTGGACTGGGAAAAGTCGCGGTTTGAGTTGGAGGTTGATTGAGGATGGAAGATGGCGGGGCGGTAGAGATGATAGAGGGGAGGGATTTGATAAGGGGGAGGTAAATATGAAAAAAATAGTTGTCTTGTAGTTTTTGGGGATGAATTTACGTTATTAAAGATGTGAGACCCATAGATTCTTTCGACATATTGTTGCACAAATATCACGGGATGCTCTACTCCATTTGCCGGAGGTTGAGCCGTCGTGGTGCTGATGCAGAAGATTTGCTGCAGGAAGTGTCGTTGGCGCTGTGGCAGAACCGGGAGAAATTGATGAGTATACCGGCAGGGCCAAAACAGGCTGCATGGGTGTGGCGCACGGCGTATAACGCGGCGGTGGATGTGTTGAGAAGGACGAAGCCTACCGAGCCGTTGTCGGACCACATGGAGGAGCTGGACGCGGGGTCGCGGAGGATGAGCGACGAGAGTGTGCAGGACTATAGCAGGAAGACGCAGATAGAGGAGTTGTATGAGCAGATAGAGTTGCTGGGTGAACCGGACAAGACAATAGTGAAGATGCAGCTGCAAGGCTACAGTTATAAAGAGATAGGCGATGCCACAGGGATGACAGAGAAGAATGTGAGTGTGAGACTGGTGCGGGTGAAGGAGCGGTTGAGGCAGGCCATGTGTGGAAAGAAAACAACAGGAGAAACAATAGGATAATGAAATAATGTGTAATAATAAAAAAGATTAAGGAAGTGGAACAGAGATTAATGTCACAAGAGGAATTTGAAGGTCTGTGGCAAGAAGCCGAGGCCGAGACGCATGCGCGCAAGCTGGTGTCGGGATATGCCGCCTGGAAGCGCAGACAGCGGTGGATAGCAGTGGGTGTAACGACCTGCCTTGTGGGTGCCATTGCTTTATTCCCGTTGCAGATGCAGCAGCAACAGAAGATGTACGATAAAGTATATTGCAACCGAACTTCGATAGACGACAGCCATTGGGTGGATGTGGCTTCGGAGATGTTAACAATAGAGATGACATGAAAAAATTAATAACAATAATGATGTTGTTGCTGCCCTTAGTGGTGGTTGGACAGAGCAGCCTATATCACCGGTTTGCCACGCGGAGCAATTTGACGGTGGCGCAGGTGGTGGGTTTCCGGCTGAACGACACAGTCAGTGTGGATGTGCTCATACTGGTGGCCGACAACGACAAGGCCTGGCAGCAACTGAAGGAAGAGTTCGATATAAGGACAGATAAAGGCAGCACGTCGTGGCTTGGCGAGCCAGCCTTGCCCGCCCGCCGCACAAAATGGACGGGGAAAGGATGCTGCAAGGTGATAGCGTCGCATGAAAAGAGGACGCTGTGCATCTACACAATCAAAAACCAGAAAGAGTACGATGCTTTGCTAGAGTATCAATTCAGTAAAATAGAAAATCAATAGAGAAAAATGAAAAATACATTCAGAATTATTGCCATAATATTGGCATTGGCAGGAGTGACATCCTGTAAGCAGAATCCCCCAGTCGAGCCCAACACCCCATGGCAAGATGGCGAGCAGACGATTGCCTATACGGTGGATCAGGATATATCGGAGATCACGCTACAGTCGGATGCCGAGTGGGACGGCCTGATAGGAAAGCTGCTGGACTATGCGGAAGATGGCCGTGCGGTAAGTTTCTACAATACGGGCCGCAAGGTTACCCTTCAAGGGGCAGCCGCAAAGGCTAAAGGAACTGGCCAGGGGAAGTCGGACCAGACCATCACCACCACCAGCCGGGAGAAGATAAAGGCATGGTGCCGAGAGAAGGAGGCAGAGGGCAAGACTGTTACGATTGTATACAACAAGACCACGGGAGAGTGGTCGGGTACTGCATACGTGTTAGGTCCCAGAGAGACCGCCCCGGATGTGGACGCGGACTATTATTACTATGAAGAGGATGGGCACAGGGTGCAGTGCGCGATAGACACCACGACAGTTTTTGTGGAAATGAACGAGTTGGCCGACAGCGTGCTGCTGCATCAACTCATGACGATGGGCGATGCTTTGAGAATATACGCAAACGTCATTATTATTGAGAATCTCAAAGTGGACTATTCGGTGCTGCAGAACATGTTGGAGAACAGCGGTCAGCTGCTGTTGCTGTCGCCCTCGATAGAGAACAGGCGAGTATATCCGCTGTCCACGGTGGTTGTGGCTATTGACTCGCGGAATTTGGGACAATTCCACCAATGGGTGGCGGAACACAATGTAACGATAGTGGACAGCATTCCTCAGATTGGCGAGTACAAAGTGTCGTCGGGGAGTAGCTTTGGATTGAATTCCGTGAAGCTCTCGGTAGAGATGTACGAGTCGGGCATATTCTATGCAGCCTTGCCGGAACTTTTGGAGGTGCAATATGGTCAAAAACGCCGCTAAAGGAAAGATGTCAAGAAGGGTATAGATGCCATTGACTCGTGTTAATGTAGAGTGTTATAGTGTTTTATTAATATTCATCCATGATTGTTTTTTGATAGGCGCAGTTGCAGTGTTTGGCAATAAGTGCCGCACTGCACTGCGTTTGCGAAAGGGGAGGAGAAAGGGATAGAAATAATAGATGGGATAGAAATAATAGATAGAAAACTCGAAAATAAAATAAAAAATATAGAAAATGAAGAAATTGGTAGTTTTGATTAGTATGTTGGTTTCGGTGGCTACGATGTGGGGACAGACATTTGTGAGCACCCAGCCAGGGGAACGCAATGTGTTGATAGAGGAATATACCGGTGTGGAATGCCAGTATTGTCCGTTAGGTCATAAGGCGGTGGATAAGACCATGGCGGCTTTCCCCGGCAAGGTATTTGCAATCAATATACATCAGGGCATGTTTGCATCGAGATACACCACCCAATGGGGCAACTCCCTGGCCCAACAGGCAGGGGTGACTGGATACCCTTCGGCCACAATGAACCGCCATGCTTTCGAAGCCGGCAGCATACAGATAAACCCCGGACAGGCATACCCGTGTGCCTTGCAGATACTGAAAGAGTCTTCGCCGGTCAATGTGGCGGCAACAGTAGATGTGGACCCCGCAACGCGGTTGATGGTGGTGAAAGTGGAAGTATATTATACGGGTTACAGCCAGGGCGACTTCGATCTGCTCAATGTGGCATTGGTGCAGAACAATGTGTTGGGACAGCAGACGGGTGGCTCGTCCTACTATCCGGAGAATATAGTGAACGGCCAGTACCGTCACAATCACATATTGCGTCACCTGCTCACCGGCCAATGGGGCGATACGATTCAACACCCTGTGGCGGGTACGTTTTTCACCAAGGAATATGCCTATGTGGTGCCGCAACGTATCAACGACTTGGATATAACGAATATTGATGACCTGAGCGTGTTGGTGTTTGTGTGCGAAAACCAGAAGGAAGTCCTCAATGTTTGCGAGGCCATCCGCATCAGCGACAAGGCCTACATGGCTTATGGTAACGGAGGCGGCAAAGAGTGTTCGATGGATTATCGACCCAATGTTGTTGTGGTGAACCCGACGGGAAAGACCATCAGCAACCTGCGTTTTGACGTGAACGGGCAAGAGGTGCTGAGAAACAAAAGCATTCACCCCTATTGCACAGACACTGTACAACTGCTGGAGTACACCATCGGTGATATGCCTGCAGTGCACGAAAACTATGAGAAGACATGCAGGGTGCAGTTTGTGGGATATACAACCGAGGGAGCGACCGTCAACCTTTCGAACCAGATGATGGACATTGAGTATGCCGAAGCAGACATCTACACTGTCGAAGGGCCGTTGAAGCTTACGATAAAATATGATGGTTTTCCTGAGGAGGTAAGTTTCAGTTTGGCCGGATTGTCCGACTGCCAGTACTATTACCGTGTTGTGGGGAAGAGCAACAATGCCAACAAAACGGTAGAATACACCCTTTCACCCGCTACTGCCGGTCTCTATAGACTCAAATTGATGGACGAGGGCGGAGACGGACTAAACGGAACAGTGACAGTCACTGATGCCGCAAACAACACCCTCTTCAGCCGGAATGCCAAAGACTTGATGGTATGGGACAACTACTATTTCAATATCACAACTCCCGGCACCGACGGTCCTATCGGTAGCGTTGTGGGAATAGAGGAACCCAATGCCCAGACTGCGGAATGGAATGTATGGCCCAATCCGGTGAGCAGTGTGCTTCACATATCGGATGGCACAGATATCCGCCGTGTCGAAGTACTTGACCTTTGCGGACGTGTGCAGGCCACCTCTGCAGGACGCGAGATCAACGTCTCAACCTTGCCTGCCGGGCTTTACATACTCCGTGTGATAACAGCCGAAGGCATAACAACCAAGAAAATTATTAAACAATAAAAAATCCACTACAATGAAAAACATGATTAGATTATTCATGGCAGCTATGATAGCCGTGGCGACCATCGGCTTTGTGGCTTGCGAAAAGGAACCTGCCAACAACAATCAACCCGGTGGCGGCACCGTTCCGACAGAACTTGTATACGAAACCCTTGTGGGAACCGAATGGGAAGGCACCTATGCCACCACCACCCAAACACAATATGGCATCGTGCCATGCACCATACATTGGACAGTCGACTTCCTGCGCGACGGCAAAGGCGAGGTGATGTTCTGGATAGAAAGCCAGGCTTTCGATGCTGACCAGTATTCATGGCAAATGACCTACACCTACGACGGACACAATGCAGGTGTCATTACCGATGAGGACGGCAACTGGCCTTTCACATGTGACCCCTACAACAGGACCATGAATGTGACCCTCCAGTTCCAGACCCAGCATGAAGAGGGTGGCCAGATGTTCACCTATGGCGGCCCCACAACACTGCACCAGACAAGATAATCATACCAACACCACCATTCACAATAAGATGAATAGGTTACTGACAATCTTAGCCGCGCTTGTTATTGTCTGTTGCCAGGTATCAGTCCATGCCGCACCCATCAGTGCGGAGAAGGCAGCCGTTGTGGCGCAGAACTTTCTGGCACAGACAATGAAGGCCAGCACACTCGTGGGGAAAGCCCAAACAACAGATCGATTGGAACAACAAACCTGGCAATACGATGCTGTTTATCTGTTCACTCTACCCCAGGGAGGCTGGGTGATGGTTGCCGCTGACGACTGTGCCCGTCCTGTGCTGGCCTACTCGTTGACCGGCAGGCTAAACCCAGAAGCTGTGGCAGTGCAAAATATTGTGAGCGTCTATCAGCAGGAAATAGAACAGGTACGCAAAGTCAAGGGCGCACCCCGACATGAGGAATGGCTTTTGCTGGAAAGAGGGAAGTCCCTCAATGGAGCAGAGGAAGAGGAAGTGGGGCCCCTGCTGACCACCCAGTGGTTCCAGAAATCGCCCTACAACCAGCTATGTCCCGGCAACACGATGACTGGCTGCGTGGCCACTGCCATGGCGCAGGTGATGAAATATTGGAATTATCCCGCCTTTGGTAAAGGGAGCCACACCTACACCGACGATTCGGGCTATGGCTCACAAAGTGCTGACTTTGGCAATACCCGTTACGACTGGGACAACATGCCCAACCGCCTGACGGGAAACTCCACTGCCGCAGAGAAGACAGCCGTGGCCACACTTATGTATCACTGTGGCGTAAGCGTCAATATGCACTACTCCACTGTATACAGCGGAACGAGTCTCATCAAATGTAAAGACGCCATGCCCGATTACTTCCGCTACAACCGACACGACATCCGCCACTGCGCCAAGGGACAGATAAGCAACAGTGCATGGACTGACACGCTGATAGCCGAACTCCGTCTGCATCGGCCCATCCTGTATGGAGGCATCGGCCCTGCCGGTGGACACTGCTTTGTATGTGACGGCTTCAATGCGCAGCGCTACCTCCATTTCAACCTCGGCGAGGACGGTGAGGGTGACGGATACTACCAAGTAGGTGCCATCACCTATGGTTCATACTCGTTCAATCAGGCCAACGAGGCAATACTGGGTTTACACCCCGAATACAGTATCTGCCTCAATGCCGAGACCGTGAGTTTCACTCGCTATGCCGGACAGCAGCGGGTGTGGCTCTGCAGCAGTGATACCGTAGATGCCCCCTGGACCGCCACCGTGCAAAACGACAGCCAGGGCAGCAGCTCCGGCAATTGGATACAAATCGGTGACACCGCCTTCAGCCATCTGGGACAAGTGACCATCAGTGTGACAGAAAACAACACCGGAGCAGAACGCATCGGAACTGTGCTCTTCACACAGGGCAGCCTCGTGGCGATGCTTCGTGTGGTACAGGAAGCCTACGACCCTGCCACCGACTACTGCCTCTTGACCGTAGAAATGGAAAACACCCACAACGAACCATGGGCTGGCGACGCACACCTGTCTTTCGAATCCCCCAGTGGCACACTCTACGGCATAGCCAAACACACCGTCAACGACCGTACCAGCACGACTACTGTAAGCGTTGCCCCGCACGATGTCATGGTGCGTTGGCATTCCGGTGGTGCGCTGGATCGCTATATCAACTATAGAGTGAAGAACCGCCACGGCGAAGTGCTTGTTGAAGTCGACAACGCATACTTCTATGGCGAGGATGTGCTGATACCTTGGCCTTGCTACCGTCTTGGAGTAGACGACCCGCAGAAAGCAGTACAGGAATGGAACATCTCTCCCAACCCCACAACGGGACGGCTCACCGTAACCGGTGGCAACGACAACGGAGAGACCGTGCGCTTGGAGGTTATCGATGCCACAGGGCGGGTGCTGCTGAACGCCACGGGACTATCTGTTGACCTTGCCCCTCTCGGCACAGGAGTCTACTACATTCGAATAATAACTGACAACACTGTCAAGGTAAAGAAAGTGGTAAAGAACTAAACCCATGAAAAAAACACTTCTGCTCATAACTATGTGTCTGTTTGCCGGCTTAGGCATGGCCAAACCGGTGACACAGACTGACGCCACCCGCGTGGCCAACCAATTCTGGCAGTCGGTGCTTCACGGAAAGGGGCAGCTACGCCCTACGCCGTGGCAATACAGCGAAATCTATCTGTTCGTGGGCGACTATGGTGGCTTTGTCATGGTGTCGGCCGATGACTGCGCACGCCCGGTGATAGCCTATTCGCTCCACGGCAGCCTGTCGCTGGAGGCGTTGCCCATACAGCTGACCCAGAGGATGGAGGCCTACTGTGGCCTGATTGCCGAAGGCAAAAACAAACAGGTCGCTGCCACAGATGCCGATGCCGCGCGGTGGGAACAACTGACGAGTGGCAATGTGCCGAAAGACGGTGACAATGACGACCGCGTAGGTCCGCTGCTGGAGACCCATTGGCACCAAGACGGAGGCTATGCCCTGCTCACTCCGCAGCACACACCCACTGGTTGTGCTGCCACGGCACAGGCACAGATGATGCGCTACTGGCGTTATCCGGCCTTTGGACATGGCAACGAGTCATACAACTGTCAGCCCTATGGTGCCCAGTCGGCCGATTTCTCCCACACACTCTATGACTGGGACAATATGCCCGACCAGGTGTCAACAAGCAGCCCCTACCAACAGCAAATGGCCGTTTCCACGCTGATGTACCATGTTGGTGTCAGCCTCCACATGGGATATGCGCCCACTGGCAGTGCCGCCGCTGGTGTTGTTGGGCGTCCGGGAGTACCCAGTATTGACAATTCGCTCAAAGACCACTTCTACTACAGCCACAACATGCGGTCTCTCTTCAAAAACGACGGATATACCGACCAGCGGTGGGCAGACAGTCTCGTTGCCGAGTTGCGCCTGCAACACCCCATCGTCTATTGCGGCGTGGCTCCCGAAGGTGGACATGGCTTTGTGTGCGACGGCTATGAGTATCGCGGTGGCCAAGTCTTCTTCCATTTCAATTTCGGCTGGAGTGGAAATGGCGATGGCTACTATACCGTTGACGACATTTGCCCCAACGTCAGCCCAACAGGTCAAATAGGCTCCATATACCATTTCAATCAAAGCAACCAAGCACTGCTTGGCGCTGTGCCGGACTATGGACTCCATGTCAGCGACACACTGCTCACCTTCACCCACGATGGCGGCAACCTTCAGCTGCTTTTCTGCAGCATTGACACCTCCGCAATGCCGTGGAGTGTTAGTACCGATCAGCCGTGGGTGACTGTGGATCGTAACGGGGTGGAACACGTTGGGTCGATAATCGTTGCAACCGAAGAAAACACAACAGGCAGCGAACGCCAGGCTACCATCACCTTTTCGCAGGAGGGTCAAAGTATTTCCGTCATTGTGGTGCAGACCTACTACGCCCCCGACGAATACTGTCCCCTCACCGTCGTGATGGAAAGCACCCGCAACGGTGGCTGGGAAGGTGGTGCCTATCTCAGTTTCGAGAGTCTTTCGGGCTACGTCTACGGCACCGCAACGCTTTCGTCGGGCAGCAGTGCCACCGTCGAGGTGGGGGTTGCTCCACACGATGTCAATGTGGTCTTTCATCATGGTGGTGGCACAGACCGCTACATTAACTACCGTGTGCTCAACCGTTACGGAGAAGAACTGGTGAAGGTGGAATATGCTTTCATGAATGGAGGCACCCACTTCATTGAATGGCCGTGCGCCCATCTGGGTATAGACCAACAGTCTGCAGAATCCTCAATCTGTCGGGTGTGGCCCAATCCCGTAAGCGATGTGTTGCACATAGAAACCGCCACCCTGCTGCGTGCCGAACTGTTCGACACCTATGGCCGCCGTGTGGTGATGACAACAGGCAATGACATCGACATTTCCGGTCAGCCCGCAGGTGTCTATATTCTTCGAGTAGTCACCCACAGCGGTGTGTCAGAATCAAGAATAATCAAGAAATAGTTTAATGTTGATAAGTATAACGGATTACATCATGTCAACATATCAACGGATAATCAAACATTTATCAAAATACACAAACAAATGAAAAAACTCCTTTTACTGACTATGATGGCCATTGCCGTCATCGCTTTCTCCTCCTGTGAGAAAGAACCCGCAGCCAATAATCCTGCGGGACCGGGCACGCCCGAAATCCCGACAACTATGGACATCGTGCACACTTCCTGGCAAGGGGTCTACAGCGGTACCGTTGTGCACCCACAGGCAGGCACTATTCCCTGTGTCTTGACATGGACGTTAGACTTTGTCGACGAAACCAATGTCAGCATTCTCCTTGAGATAGTCACGGGTGGGCAGGCCCAGCAGCCGCAGGAGATGACCTGCACTTATACCTATGATGGACACAAGGGTGAAATTATCAGTGAAGAAGATGGCGAAGTGCAGCACGACGTCTTCGAGATTGACCCTGTCAACCGCACCTTCTCCATCGACCTCCGCATTACTACTGGATTCTCTCAAGAGAACCCACAGGTTGTTGGCGGTCCCACCACCTTCCATCAAATCAGAAAGTAAAATTCAATTCAATAATAACACTTAAAAGTATCACAACATGAAAAAAAACATCTTCAGACTGCTATGCTTTACACTGCTGGTAGGCATGGTATTTGTTTCTTGCAAAAAAGAAAACATCACACCCGCTAACTCTAAGTTCACTGTGACCGTTACCTCTGACAACGAACAGATGGGCAAGGTCTACGGTGGTGGCCAGTACAATGCTGGTGAAACCGTCCGTATTTGGGGTACCCCTGTAATTGGCTATCAGTTCGAACGCTGGAATGACGGCAACACCGACAACCCCCGTAACATCACTGTCAATGGCAATGTGACCTACACTGCCTACTTCAAAGCCATTGGCTCCGATCCCGATACCACTGGTGGTGGCGGTGAGAACCCAGGCGACTTCACTGCATCATTTGTAGTGGACGGCACTCCCTATAACGGCGTTGCCCTTGTGAGCATGGGTCAAAGCGACAACCTCTTCAACCTTGCTGTCTATGCAGGCGAGTCAGGTCCTGTTTTTGCCACCTACATTCTCCCGCGTACCGGCAACCAAACTATCAACGACGGCATCCAGTGCTTCTTCTATGTCAGCGAGAGCGACTTTGTCGAGACCGAACAGGGAACATTCCCTCCCTATTTGTCTGTGCCTTCTGCCGGATGCACCTACGATGTTAGTGTCGCTGCCCTCGACCTCAACGCCCGTACCGTCTCACTGACGGCCACCGGCTCCATGCTCGACATTGCCTCAGCCGAGGCTGGCCAGCCCCGTCTGGTTTCCTTCTCGGTGTCAATGGACGGCTCGTTCCAGTATCCCGGTACACCTTCAAAATAATGCTGATATGTTAATGGTTGATTGATATTTTTTTATTTCTTGCATTATATCAACATATCAACAACGAACATATAAAAGCATTTTTCAAATCAACCAGAGCAGGAGGGGCGGTCATTGTATGGCCGCCCTTCATTTCTTTGTAGAGGTGTGTCACTTTTCTTTGTAGAGGTGTGTCACTCTGGACGTAACCATTATGAATGTTTATAAAGCCCAATTGGTCATCAGATATGATGCAAATGGGTTCAAACTTCGCTAACGGTTCATTATTCTTCCAACACATCTTTAATTCTTCTTCAGTATAGAGGTTAATAATAGCTAACTATGGGGTTGTGAAGAGGTGAAGAGGAAAGGGAGCGGGAAGAAGGATGGATGAAGCAAATAGGGGAAATGGAGGTGGGATAAAAAGTGCTGACATCTATTGGAGTCTAATGACCGATTTGGGATAAAGCGATATAGGGACAATATTTTGCCCCTTTTGGCGTTATGATTCTTAAAATGAACAAATGATTTGAACCATGAAAGCAATTGTCTCCATTCTGCTTTTTGCCGTGCTGACTCTCCAGCCCTTGTTTGCACAGCAGGGTGAAAAAAGTGGCTCCGATGTTTATTCCCGCATCGAGAAAATGATTTCGAAACAGCGTTATACCGACGCCTACAACGCGGCCGACAGCCTGCGCGCCGCAGCCATGTCCCGTGCGCGTGCAGGGCAGGCCGTCGAGGCGGTGAGCCGACAGCTGCTCACCTCCACTTGGTATATGGAGCGTGCTGCCATCAACTATCAGGAGGATGCGGCGGACAGCAGTCTGGCGCGCTTCCGTGCCATTCTGCCATATCTCACACCCGTGGACCGCACGCTGTGCCACATTTTCCTCGGCAACATCGACTCGGCGCTGATGGATACGGTGGCCTTGCGCAAGGTGCCGAACACACAAATAGCCGATTTCTGCTCCGCACCGAAGGAAGCCCAGTTCAACACCACTCCTACGATGTACGACCTGTTGATGCAGTTGGCCATAAACAATGTGCCGCAGAAAAGGAAGATAGAGTTGCAAGGCCAACTGACTTCATGGTACAGAAGCAGACCCTCAAAGGAGAATATCAATCTTTTATTGTTTAATGAATTGCGGCTGTTGGATTATCTCACTGACCAGACGAACAAATCCAACACCTACCGCAAACGGATGACGCAGGAATGCCTGAACCGCTACCGATGGACAGGCAATGAGCAGTTGGCTTTGTTTTATGAACAGTTGGCTCGCTATTGTGAGGTTGACTCTGACTATTTGGGAGCGGTAGCCTATTGCGACAGTGCCATTGCCCGCTGGCCTCAAAGCATGGGTGGTGTGAACTGTGCCAACCGCAAACGGATGATGCAAGGGAGGAATATTTACATTAGTGTAAATGAGGTGTCGCCTGCCGGCCGCGATATATTGATGAGGGTGGAAACCCGCAATGTGGAGTGTCTTTATTATCGAGTGATAAGGTATCCCGAATGGAAAAAAGACTGTTACGAGAGCAACTCGCAAGTACGGGCCAGGCTACTGAAGGAGAAAGTGGTCAGCTCATGGGAACAGCCATTTGTGCTGCCCAAAGACTACAAGCCTTACCGTCATTATGGTTACATCCCAGCCCTTGCCCCGGGACATTACATACTGATGGCCTCGCCCACTAAGGACTTTGCCAGCAGGGGTTTCTGTTCGAAGGCGTTCAATGTGTCGGCAGGGGCGTTTGTGTTGATGGCGTCGCCCGATGACAGTGTCTATGGCTATGTGGTCGATTATGTGACGGGCGAGCCCGTGGCACGGCAGAAGGTGCAGCTGCAGCGAAGCAAGAACTACTACGACGCGAAGTACAGCACGGTTTCCACCACCACGACCGATGCGCAGGGCTTTTTCGCCTTTGGCATGAAAGGACTCAAGAACTCGTATGAATTCGACTGGCGTTTGAAAACTGAGTATAAGGGGTTGGACTTGGAGAGCCAATGTTATTTTGGCCCCAGCCAGCTTGACACGGTGCGCGAGGTGGCCGAGCTGTTTCTTGACAGGCCGGTGTATCGGCCGGGCGACACGGTGCAGTTTATGCTGGTGAAAGGCCAAGTGGAGCATAACCGCATGGGATATGCTGTCCTCGGCTCCCGACTGCAGTTGCTGCTGTTCGATGTCAACAACAAGGCGATTGACACGCTTTACGGCACCACCGATGCGTACGGCAGCCTCAGCGGGAGTTTCGTCATTCCCGCCCATGCGCTGCCGGGACGGTTCGTCATTCGCGCTTACCGCGCCATTTTCGACAACCGAAACGTGCAGGTTTGTGAGAAATCTTTTCCCGTCGAGGCTTACAAGCAGCCCAAGTTCACCGTCACGCTGAAAGGCGTGGACCGCAAGGATGCCGAGGGCAACTCGGTAGCTCCCGCACTGGGCGACAGCCTGGCGGTGGAGGGGTTGGCGGCTTCGTATACGCAGGTGCCTGTTTCGGGGGCCAAGGTGGTCTATTCCGTCACGCGCTCGTGGATACGCCCCTGGTGGCGCAGACATTATTGGAGTAATCAATCTTACGGCGCAGTCACGCTGGTGTCCGATTCGCTAGTCACCGATGCAGAAGGTCAGTTCCGTATTGCCTTCAGAGCCTTGCCGGACAGCAATATAGAACTATCCACCAAACCCTGTTTTACCTATGAAGTGCGTGTCGATGTGACCGATATTAATGGCGAGACTCACAGCCAGACCCTCTCGCTCAATGCAGGATACCAGAATAGTTTCATCTCCATCACGTCGCCAGAACAGCTGCGTGAGCTGGGCAGTGTGGAATACAAGTATTGCGACATCAACGGCACGCCGCTGAAGGGATTTGTCAACCTTTATGTAGAGCGGTTGCGGCAGCCCGAGAGCCTGTGGCTGACACATGCGCAGGTACATTCCGGCGTGCGCCATACCATAAGCCGTGAGGAGTTCAACAAAAGGTTCCCGCTGACTGCTTATAGCCACGAGGAAGAGAAGATGTGGAACTGGCCGGTGGAGAAGAAAGTGTTTGATACGCGCGTTAAGTGCGAGGGGTTGACCTTGAACAAGGTGTCTCTGCCTGTGCTGGAGCCGGGAGTATACCGCCTGCGGATGACCTTGGACGAGCGTGGAAAGGAAACTCTAGCCGACACGTTGGTGGTGGTATATTCCCCGAAGGGGAACCGCAAAGTTTTCACAATGGATTTGTTGTGGTCGGACATCAGCACCAACGAGGCCAGTGTGGGGGATACCGTGGAGCTGCGATTCGGCACACGCCACAAGGATGTGTATGTGGCTTATGAGTTGATGGTAGGCAAAAAGACGGTGCAACGCCGACTGATGCGTTTGGACAACGGAATGGAAACGCTGCGCATACCCGTGACCGAGGAACTGCTGGGCGGCTTTAATGTCAGTCTTTGTGCAGTGAAAGAGGGCCGTGACGAGACTGAACACTACAGGGTGGAGGTGCCCTTCGAACACAAGAAGTTGGATGTGCAGATAGTGACTTTCCGCGACAAGCTCACGCCCGGCGAGAAGGAACGCTGGACCCTCAAGGTGTCGCCAAAGCGGGAGGGCGTACCCTTTGTCACACCCGCTGTCCTGCTGCTGGGCATGTACGATGCAGCGTTGGACAACTACGGCTATGGCGGTAATGCCTTTTCGTGGTTCCCGTGGATGAACAACGAGTATAGTAATGTACCTGGATTGTCATTATTTTTCAATTGGCACTATAGGAGGAGTGAAGTCTTTTTAGTGCCTTCTGGACAGTATCAGAATTATAAAGGGAAAAGCCCAATGGGTTGGGATTTCACAGCACTCAACCACAGGGACTGGCGTTGGCGGAGAGGCATGGATGGTGTTGTGGCCTCGGTGGGAGGCGTGGAATACGCCACAGCCCGAGGAGAGAGCAACATGGTGACGATGGATGGTAACGCGAGCAAACGAGTCAGGTCGAAGTCTGTTTATTATGAGGCTGTGGAGATTTCAACGGACTTAGTAGTGGAGACGGATGATTATGCCGAGGAATTGCTTGAGGTTGTTGAAAATGAATCGGCTGCACCTGCCAATTCTTTAGGCAAAGGCGGCACAGCAGAGAAACCGTATATACGTACTAACCTCAGTACGCTGGCGTTCTTCGAGCCCACCCTAATAACCGACAAGGACGGCACGGTGAGCTACAGTTTCACCGCCCCCGATCTGCTGACGCAGTGGAACGTGAAGGGGCTGGCGTGGACACAGGAACTGGCCACCGGCTCGCTGGAGCGGCAGCTCATCACCCGAAAGGAGTTGATGATACAGCCCAATATGCCCCGCTTTTTGAGGGAAGGGGATACCGCCACATTGATGGCCAAGGTGATGAATCTGACAGACAGTGCCTTTGCGGTGAAGGTGGAATTCTCTTTCGACATTCCTGGACGGACGCTTGTAAGTGATAGCCTGCATGTGGTGGTTCCTGCACGGGGTACGGTGCCGGTGCAGTTTGATGTCAATGTCCCCGAGGGCGGCACAGTGGCTACATATAAGTTCGTCGCCAAGGCGGCAAGGCATAGCGACGGCGAGCAAGGTCCGTTGCCGCTACTGACGAACCGCCAGGCGGTGACGCAGTCGGTGAGCATGTATATGAACGGAAAGGGGACGAAGCAGTATACCATGAGCCTCCCCACATCTTCGACCGCACAGCCTGTGAGCTTCACGGTGGAGTATACAGGCAATCCCATTTGGCTGGCCATCCAGTCGCTGCCTTTTATGAAGGAGTGCAGCAACCCGTCGAATATCTATCTCTTCAACAGCTATTATGTGAACACGATAGGCAAGACCATCGCCGAGCAGTTCCCGCAGCTGAAACACTGCGCCGACAACGCCACCGAGGAGGACAGCCCCCTGATGCGCAACGCCGACATCAAGCAGACCCTGCTGGACGAGACTCCGTGGCTTCGGTCGGGTGCCAGCGAGGAGGAACAGCTGAAGAACATAGCCCGTTTCTACGACAACGAGGAGTTGCAGCGGCTGAGCTCCGAGACTTTTAAGAAGTTGCAGAAAGAACAGCGTGCCGACGGCGGCTGGTCGTGGATGCCAGGTGGCAGATACAGCAGCACTTACGTGACACAGCACATCCTCAAGGGCTTCGGGACAATGGCCCGCCAAATCTCGCGCGGCAACACCTCGATGCAGAACCGTGCATTGGCCTATGTGGACAAGGAGGCATACAAGGACTACCGGGAATGGCAGAAGTACCTGAAGAAACACCCCAACAGCCAGTGCAAGCCCATCATGCTCGACTACCTCTATACGCGCAGCTACTATGTCAAACAGTCTTTTGTAGGGAATACGAAACAGGCTTTCGACTTCTTCTATGGCAATGCCAAGCAACGTTACAGCAACTATACTTCGCTCTACGACCAGGCATTGCTCGCCCTCGTGTTCCAACGCAACGGCGATGTCAAGCTGGCACGCGAAATGGTGGAGCGCATACGGCAGAAAGCCCTCTACAGTGACGAAATGGGCATGTATTGGCGCGACAATCAGGCGGGATGGTTCTATTACCAGCGTCCGGTGGAGACGCAGGCACTGCTTATCGAGACTTTCCGAGAGGTGACACCGCAGGACACCCATTCCGTCGCTCAGATGCAGCAGTGGCTTCTCAAGCAAAAACAGACCACCCGCTGGAGCTCGGATATCGCCACACTGAGGGCCATCCAGGCACTGATGCCCACAAAGGTAGGGGGGAAGAGTGACTTTGGACGCTCTACGGCATCCGACCGCATAGTGGTGCAGGGAAAGGCGATGGTCGACACGCTCGCTGTCCCCAAAGCCAATGCAGGCTATATGCGCCATACCTACCGCAGCGACTCGCTGGCGCAGATGTCGGGTTCGCGTAGCATATCAACAACCATAGTGCGGGACAACAAAGGCATTTCATGGGGAGCACTTTACTACCAGTACACCGAGCAGATGGACAAGGTGCCGGCCTCCCAAACGGGCATCACCCTCGCGCGGACGCTCTACAAAGTGGAGGCCGACGGGTCGCTGACCGAGTTGAAAGAGGGTAGGGGAGTGTCCGTGGGCGACCGCCTGCGGGTGAGGCTGCATGTGCAGTGCGACCGCAATATGGAGTATGTGGAGCTTAAAGAGTTCCGCGCCGCCTGCCTGGAGCCAGTCAGCACCGCCTCCGGCTGGGTGTGGACAAGCGGATTGAGCTATTACGTGGCAATCAACAACAGCCACAACGCCGTCTATATCGACCGTCTGGATAAAGGCAAATACATCATCGATGCCGACTACTATGTCACCAATCCTGGCTCCTTCACGCTGGCGCCCTCGGTGTTGCAATGCCTCTACGCCCCCGAGTTCCGCGCCACCAGCCGCGGCCAGAGAATAACTGTGAAATAGAAATGATAGAGGGGATAGATACGATAGAATAGAAAAGATAGAAAATAGCCTATAAAATCTATCCCCTCTATCCAATCTATTCTATCCAAGCGGTGTATTCGCAGCAAGACAAGGCTGTACCTGGCCGTCGAGTTGAGCTCAGGAGGGTGGACACTTGTTTAGTTGGAATGCTAAACGTACTTTTTTTCTTGTCGTTTCGAAAAAAAAGCGTATCTTTGTACGTTTTAAAAGTGATTTGTTTTTAATCATAATATTAATTATCAATAAAATAAATACTACTGTTATGCAACCAAAAGGCAACAAGTACGGCACTCACCGTGTCATTGAACCCAAGGGCGTTCTTCCCCAGCCCGCAAACAAGTTGGACAACAACATGGACGTTCTCTACGACAATGAGATTCTCATCGACGTGCAGACCCTGAACATCGACTCCGCTTCGTTTACCGACATCCACAACTACGCCAAGCAGCAGGCTGGCGAAGGCGCAAGCCAGGAGAAAATCATGGAAGAGGTGAAGAAAGAGATGTTCCTCAATGTTGAGTTGCAGGGCAAACACCGCAATCGCCGCACCGGTTCCGGCGGTATGCTCCTCGGCAAAGTCGAGAAGATTGGTGACGCTCTGAAGGGCAAGATTGACCTGAAGGAAGGCGACCGCATTGCCACCCTCGTTAGCCTCTCGCTCACTCCTCTCCGCATCGATGAGATTATCGAAATCCGTCCCGATGTAGACCAGGTCGACATCAAGGGTAAGGCTATCCTCTTCGAGAGCGGCATCTATGCAAAGATTCCTACCGACATGCCTGAGAAACTCGCTCTCTCTGCCCTCGACGTGGCTGGTGCTCCCGCACAGACCGCCAAGCTGTGCCAATATGGCCAGACTGTTGTTATCCTCGGCGCTGGTGGCAAGAGCGGTATGCTCTGCTGCTATGAGGCCAAGAAGCGCGTTGGCGTTACCGGTAAGGTTATCGGCATTGCCAACAGCCCCAAGAGCACTCAGCGCATCAAGGACCTCGGTTTCTGCGATATCGTGGAGAGTGCCGCTGGCATGACCCCCGTCCAGGTTTACGAGTTGGTTGAGAAACTGACCAACGGCAAGATGGCCGACGTGACCATCAACTGCGTCAACGTGCCCGACCAGGAGATGACCGCTGTGCTCTGCACCAAGGACGACGGCGTTGTCTACTTCTTCAGCATGGCCACCAGCTTCACCAAAGCCAGCCTCGGTGCTGAGGGCATCGGCAGCGATGTGAACATGATTATGGGTAACGGCTACACCAAGGGCCACGCCGAATTCACCCTGCAGGAACTCCGCGAGAGCCCCGAACTGCGCAAAATTTTCGAAGAGCTCTACGCCTAATAATGTCCGACTAGTCCGACCAGTCCGACTAGTCTGACCAGTCTGACTGGTCAGACCGGTCAGACCGGTCCGACCAACAATCCAGCCTGCGGGCAGGGGAGACCCGCCCGCAGGCTCTAAGAACAATTAATAAATAAATATATGAAAGTCAACCGCAGAAAAGAGCTCTTCCCCAACGTCACCGACGAGCAGTGGAACGATTGGAAATGGCAGGTCAAGAACCGCATCGAGACCTATGAACAGCTGAGCCAGTATTTCACCTTTGACCCCGAAGAGGCCGAAGGTATCAAAAAAGCTTTGGCCAAATTCCGCATGGCCATCACCCCTTACTACCTGAGTCTGATTGACCCTAACGACCCCTACGACCCCATCCGTCGTCAGTGCATCCCCCAAGGTGCCGAGTGCAACATCGCCCCCGCCGACCTCAACGACCCGCTGCACGAGGACGAGGATTCGCCCGCTCCCGGACTCACTCACCGCTACCCGGACCGCGTTCTGTTCCTCATCACCGACATGTGCTCCATGTATTGCCGCCACTGCACCCGCCGTCGTTTTGCAGGCCAGAAGGATGACGAGTCGCCTCAGGACCGCATCGAGAAGTGCATCCAGTACATCGAGCGTACCCCCGAAGTGCGCGACGTGCTCCTCTCCGGTGGCGATGCCCTCATGGTGAGCGACGCTAAACTGGAATATATCATTTCCCGCCTCCGCGCCATCCCCCATGTCGAGATAGTCCGCATCGGCAGCCGCACCCCCGTGGTCTGCCCCCAGCGCATCACCGACGACCTCTGCAACATGCTCAAGAAATACCATCCCATCTGGCTGAACACCCACTTCAACCACCCCAACGAGATGACTCCCGAAGCTCAGGAAGCCGTTGCCAAACTGGCCAACGCCGGTATCCCTCTCGGCAACCAGACCGTCCTGCTGCGTGGTGTGAACGACTGTGTGCATGTGATGAAAAAACTGATGCACGAACTGGTGCGCAACCGCATCCGTCCCTACTATATCTATCAGTGCGACCTCAGCATGGGTCTTGAGCATTTCCGCACCCCCGTCAGCAAAGGTATTGAAATCATCGAGAACCTCCGCGGCCACACTAGTGGCTATGCCGTCCCCACCTTTGTGGTCGACGCTCCCGGCGGCGGCGGTAAGACCCCCGTCATGCCCACCTATGTCATCTCCCAAAGCCCCAACAAGGTTATCCTCCGCAATTTCGAAGGTGTCATCACCACCTATACCGAACCCCGCGAATATCACGAGGACTGCCATTGCGAGGCCTGCGAAGCCAAGCGCAAGGTGGACGAGGGCGTGGCCTCACTGCTGGAAACCGACCGCATGTCGCTCGAACCCAGCCATCTGATGCGCCACGAACGCAATAAGAAACGCAATCAGTAGTCCCCTCCCGTGCAGACCTCTGCACGTTGGTGGTACGATTCATACCCCACACCATGAAGAAGGTTGTAGCCCTACTCCTTCTGCTTGCAGTAGCCTCGGCTACACGAGCCCAGATAGCAGGCATGTCGACTCTTGCCATTCTCGACATGCCTGCTTCGACACGCTCGGCAGGATTGGGCTTCGACTTTCTTTCTGTCTATGGCAACGATATCACCCTGGCCTTCAACAACCCATCTCTAATCACCCCCGCCCTCAACAATCAGCTCTCCTTGGGTTATGTCAATGTTTTCTCCGGCGCCAATTTCGGTTCGGTGATCTATGGGCACAACTTCAAACATTTGGGAGCCTTCACTTTCGGTCTGCAGTTTGGCAGCTATGGCCGTTTCGATGGTTATGACCAGTACGACCAGCCAACCGGCAAGTTCTCCGCGGCCGACTATGTGATGGTCATCGGTTGGGGCCATGCCGTCGACGACAATGTCTCCATCGGCGCCAACTTCAAACCTGTCATCAGCCACTACGAGGCCTACACCGCCGTAGCCCTCGGCTTCGACTTGGCCGCCACCTGGATGTCCGACAACAAGGCTTTTGCCGCCACCCTTATGGGTCGCAACATCGGTGCCCAACTGCTCACCTTCAACGGCTCGACCGAAAGCCTTCCCTTCGAACTCTCTGTTGCTGGCTCCTACAAACTGCAAGATGCCCCCTTCCGCCTCTTCTTTGCCGTCAACGACATCCAGAAGTGGAACCTCGCCTACGACGACCCCCTCAATCCCACCTCCACCACCGACCCCTTCACCGGCGTGGTGTCCAAGCCATCCGACTTTGCACGCACGCTCGACAACATAGGCCGGCATCTGGCCGTGGGAGTGGAACTCACCATCCGCAATTCCATCTTCCTCCGCATGGGCTATAGCTACCGCCAGATGGTCGAGATGAAGGCTGCCGACCGCTTCAACACCTCCGGTTTCTCGTTTGGTCTCGGCATCACCGTCAAAGGCTTCGAACTCTGCTATTCGCGCAACAACTACCACCTGTCGCAGGCCCCCAACTATATCTCTGTCTCAACCAGCCTCGACCGCTTTTTCCATTAATAATCAAAAGCACGGAGTTTCTACATCCCAGCTGATAGACTGTGATAAGGGTCATTCCTCGGATGGGACAAAGCCCATGGGTGATGACCTCCAGACGGTAAATATATTCGAGAAAAGGATAAAGAGGATGCCGGCACACACTGTCGGCATCCTTTTGTTGTTTGCGGTAGTGCGCGTTGTGGCAGGATAAACGGTTCACCTGCATAACCCTGTGTTTACAAATCAGAAAAAAGCATTATCTTTGCAGGACAAAACAAAAAGACATGGAAGCCACGAAGAAATTGTTGAAG
>ONQD01000078.1 GCA_900319865.1 uncultured Bacteroidales bacterium
CATAGCTGCTGGATGCTCACCATGTTGTGGCTTACGAACAGGACGGTGCGTCCCTCGCTGCGACTGACGTCCTGCATCTTGCCGATGGCTTTTTTCTGGAATTCGGCATCACCGACGGCAAGGACTTCGTCGACGACCAATATTTCAGGGTCGAGGAAGGCAGCCACGGCAAAACCAAGGCGGACGGACATGCCCGAGCTGTATCGTTTGACGGGGGTGTCGATATATCGTTCACAGCCGCTGAAGTCGACAATCTCGTCTAGTTTGCGGGCAATCTCGGATTTGGTCATACCAAGGATGGCGCCGTTGAGGAAGATGTTTTCCCGTCCGGTCATCTCCTGGTGGAATCCCGTACCCACTTCGAGCAGGGAGCCGATACGTCCCCGTGCACGAATGGTGCCTGTAGTGGGACCGGTGACTTTGGAGAGTATCTTGAGCAGGGTGCTTTTGCCTGCACCATTCCGCCCGATAATCCCAACAACGTCGCCTTGTTCCACCTTGAAGTTGATGTCGCGGAGAGCCCAGACATACTCGCTCTCACCTTTGGTGGCACGGTCGTTCACTTCGCCTATCTTCAGATAGGGGTCTTCTTTGCGGAGCACATTGACGGTCCACCAACGTTTGAGGTCGTGGTTGAGTGTACGTGTGGATACAAGACCAAGACGGTACTGCTTGGAGATATTATTGAATTCTATTGCCGTTGACATCGTGTTGTGTTAGGTTTTATGTTCTGAGGTTTTTTGTGTGTTGTATCTTGATGAATCATGGGGACAGGGCTGTTTGTTACCGCTCCGCGCGCATGGGGTTGTTGAGGAAGTCTTGGTAGGTGAGGCGGATTCCCTCTTCGAGCGGTGTTTTAGCAGTCCACCCAAGAGAAGTGGCTTTACTGACATCGAGTAGCTTGCGCGGCGTGCCGTTGGGGCGTGAGGTGTCCCACGTCACTGCCCCTTCGTATCCCACTATCCGCGCCACGGTCTCGGTAAGTTCTTTAATGGTAATCTCTTTTCCGGTGCCAGCGTTGACGGTTTCGTTGCCGTGGTAGTGTTCCATCAGGTGGAGTGCCAGTTCGGCAAGGTCGTCGACATAGAGAAATTCACGGAGGGGGCTGCCGTCGCCCCAGCACACCACTTCGTGCAGGCCGGACACTTTGGCTTCGTGGAATCGTCGGATGAGGGCAGGCAGCACGTGGCTGTGTTCCGGGTGGTAGTTGTCGTTAGGGCCGTATAGGTTGGTGGGCATTACGCTGAGGAAGTCGGTGCCGTATTGGCGGTTTAGGTATTCGCAGTATTTGAGTCCTGATATCTTTGCTAGGGCATAGGCCTCGTTGGTGGGTTCCAACGGTGAGGTGAGGAGACAGTCTTCGCGCATTGGTTGTGGTGCCAGGCGGGGGTAGATGCAGCTTGAGCCGAGGAACTCCAGCCGCTTACACCCATGCTGCCATGCTGCATGGATTACGTTCATCTCAAGCATCATGTTCTGGTACATAAAGTCGGCCGGTGCCGTCTGGTTGGCGATGATACCTCCCACTTTGGCTGCGGCCAGGAAGACGTATTCTGGACGTTCGGTTGCGAAGAATTGTTCCACTTCGTCCTGACGGCATAAGTCGAGTTCGGCATGGGTTCGTAGAACAAGGTTGTTGTATCCTTTCCTTTTCAACTCACGCACAATGGCTGAACCCACCATGCCACGGTGGCCTGCTACGTATATCTTCGAGTCGCTGTTCATTTGACGATGCCTTTCTCCAAATATTCGGCCAGATTGCATCTCACGTGAGCTGCAGCAGCGTCGGATGCCACCTTGGCCATATCGCTGTCCACCATGATTTTCACCAATTTGTCGAAGGAAGTCTTTTGAGGATTCCAACCTAAAAGGCGTCGGGCTTTCGACGGGTCGCCTAACAGGTTCACAACATCGGTGGGGCGGTAGAAGTCGGGACTGACCTCAACCAGCACTTTCCCCACCAGACTGTCGCTTGCACCAAGGGTGCCTGTCACAGCTCTGCAGACGCCTTTTTCCGCTGCACCCTCTCCCTGCCACTCGAGCTGTATGCCCACGTGGCTGAAAGCGCTTGTGCAGAATTCACGCACGGTGTGCTGCTCGCCTGTAGCGATGACAAAGTCGTCGGGCTGCGGGTGCTGCAGTATCATCCACATGCATTCTACATAGTCTTTTGCATATCCCCAGTCGCGCAGCGATGACAGGTTTCCAAGATACAGTTTCTCCTGTTTCCCTTGACAGATGCGGGCGGCGGCAAGGGTAATCTTACGGGTGACGAAGGTCTCTCCTCGCCGTTCGCTCTCGTGGTTGAACAGGATGCCATTGCAGCAGAACATGCCGTAAGCTTCGCGGTATTCCTTCACGGGAGTCTCTTCGTTTTGCGGCACCTGCTCCACACGTCCATATAGCTCGGAGGTGCTGGCCTGGTAGATACGGCAGCTTTGTTCAAGTCCACATTGTCGTACGGCCTCCAGAATCCTCAGTACACCTGTCGCGTCTACATTGGCAGTGTATTCCGGTGCGTCGAAACTAACCTGTACATGGCTTTGGGCGGCAAGATTGTAGATTTCGTTGGGCTTCACCTTGCCTACCGTCTGCACCATACTAAGGGTGTCACCCAAGTCGCCATAGTGGAGATGGAAGCAGGGATGTCCCTCCAGATGGGCGATGCGTTCACGAAAGTCTACCGACGAACGTCGGATAACTCCATGCACCTCGTATCCCTTTTCCAGCAAGAACTCGGACAGATAGCTTCCGTCCTGTCCTGTGATGCCTGTAATCAATGCTCTTTTCATCGCACTCAATATATTAATATAGAGGACTCTCTCACTCTCGCAAACGTTAGACAGTATCCATGAAACTCTTCTGAGTTTTGTTGAAAATCACCACACCGAATATCAGCAAGATTACCATGAACACAAAACTGTAGGCAAGCCAACCCCAGCCGATGAACTCGCCTGCTCCCAGTACACCGTATTTGAAGGTTTCGAGTACAGGGGTCACGGGATTGAGGTGCATCGCAGTGTAAAGGTCAATGCCTGCAGCGGTTTTCCCTTTCACCAGACTGAGCGGGTAGACAATAGGCGTTGCATACATCCATAACTGAAGAATGAACGTGAACAGAATCTGCAGGTCGCGGTACTTGGTGGTCATGCTTGAAATCAGGATGCCGAATCCCAAGGACAAACCGGCCATCATCAGCACAAGCACAGGGAATAGCAGCGCGTACCAATTCATTGAGGCGGGGCAGCCGATGATGCTATAGACGATATATACAACCACAAAGAGCCCCAGTTGGATGCCGAAACGCAACAGGTTCGACGTCACATTGGCCACGGGGACTATCAGGCGCGGGAAATACACCTTGCCGAACAGACCGCTGTTTGTCACAAACGTGTTCGAAGTCTTGCTCAGGCAGTCGGAAAAGTACTGCCACATACATGTACCCGCCAGATAGAACAGCGGTTGGGGTATACCGTCGGTGGCGATGCCTGCAATGCCACCAAACACTACCATGTACATCAGCACCGTCAGGATGGGTTGTATCACAAACCACATCGTACCCAGAATGGTCTGCTTGTACTGGGTGATAATGTTCCTTTTGATGAACAAGGTATACAGGTCGCGGTAGCCCCACAACTCTTTGAAGTCAACCGACCATAATTTATCTTTCGGTTGGATGACGGTAGTCCACTCTTGTGATTCAGTCATATAAATAGGGTATGAAAATATCAGTGTGAATGTTTATGATTCAAAAAAATGTTGTTATAATGAAGATTATAATCCTAAATTAGTGAATTTTCTTAAACAATTTAATTTCAATGAAAAAAATATTAAACATTCATATTATTTAAATAGAGCTATGATTAATAGATTAGTAAATAATTAATTAATAATTTATTGAATGAATATGTTGAAATTAAATTGAAATTTTGTAATTAAATTAATATTGAATATATTTTTGAATGAATCAATCAATCTAGCAAGGCACCCATTGTGTTCACCCTGTAGTCGTGGTAGAACTTGCCTGTCTTGTCCAACCTTCGGTGTTCGTAGACATATTCCTGCAGGTATTCGCTGTATGAATACATCGTGCGGAACTTGTATACTGTGATGATCTTGCCGTTTTTGCCCACACGTTCCAGCTTGGCGATGGGCGATGAACTCGGCGTTCCTTCGGTGATGGGGTCTTTCACTTTGCGGGCTATCACCCTGAATTCGCCATGGGTAGTGCTCTCATACACCACTTCGAATCCTGCGTGGTAGAGTCTACCGAGAATCTCCACCCGGTGGAAGGTCCTGTTGCGTCCTTTGGTGACAGCAAAATAGATGTTTTTCAGACCTTTTATCTTTGGGAACACGCGGTGCCACACATAGTGGAACCCATAGT
>ONQD01000075.1 GCA_900319865.1 uncultured Bacteroidales bacterium
CCGCAAGGCAAGCCCCAAGCCGGCAGTTTCAGCCACTGGTGTGTCAGCGGCATCCTGCTGATGGAATGACAACCACAGGGACGCTGTTCCCGACCCTGACAATATAAATGCCGTTACCCGATACCGGGATTTTCAGCCTTTCGGGGGCATATGCCATGGTCAGCACACCGCGCCCCAGTCTGTCCACCACATTCACCGGCCTGCCCAAGGCACCCTCCACCACAATCGCAGCATTGTCATGCTGCCATTCGGCATACACGCGGACCCGCTTCTCCCCCTCAACCGCTTCTACTGCACCCGCTGGTGCGAACTCAGCCACAAAAACAGTATCGCTTTCCACCCGCACCCTGCGCGGGTTATCGACACTGCCGTCATTCCAATGCACAAACACATATCCCGCCAGAGCCGTCGCCGCCAGCTCCGCCTCCGTGCCATATTCGTATACTCCCGAACCCGTTGCCATACCCCACCCCTCGTCATTCACCTGCACATCCACTGTATATAGCTGCGGTTCAAAAAAAGCAGTCAGCACCGAGTCGCCTGTCAGATACAACGTGTCGGGATTGGCCGTCCGCCCATTGCTCCACCGCTCGAACCGGTAGCCGCGGAAAGGGCTGGCGGCAACCACAGCCGTCGAATCGCACCCCACGCCATCGCCCATCGAGACTGTACCGCGCAATGTGTCGTTCACACCCAACGTCAGCGTCAACTCCGGCTGAGGTTCGGCAAAAGCCAATCCGGAACCCCAGGCCGAACGGTAATCCTCCACCCTGCCGCAGGGAACCACAAACACCATCCCCTGCGAAGTATTGTTGAACGTGGTCGGCTCCACCGAAGGAGGAACCAAAGGCATCACCACAATCGTGTCCAGTGCATCACACTGATTGAAAACCGAGCGACCCAGACTTGCCACTCCGCTGCCCAAAGTCATCCTCCTCATTGCGGTACACCAACTGAAAGCATAATCATCAATCCCCGCCACACTGTCAGGCACCACCATCTCCGTCAATCCGTCACACCGTTCGAAGGCACCGATACCGATATACTTCAGACCTTCAGGCAGCGCTATTGACACCAGACTAAAGCAATCGAAGAACACACTGCGGCCCAAGGTATCAACACCCGAGCCGAAGTCCACCCACTCCAACGAGTCGCAATAAGCAAAACACTCATCAGGCAACGAGCCGAGAGAGCCGTCCACACGTATCCCCTTCAACCGTCTGCACTCGCGAAAAGCATAGCCTCCCACCGTCACCACCGAGCTGGGGATCACCAACGTATCGCCCAGGGCCGAACACCCGGCAAAAGCATACTCACCGACAGTCTCCAGCGCTGCCGGCAACACCACCGCCAGAAGCCCTGTACACCGATAGAAAGCACACCTCCCAATATCCCGTACCGAATCCCCCAACGAAACCGTGGTCAAACCTGTACACCCCCTGAAAGCACTGTCGACAATCACCCGTGCCGAATTGGGGATGCTCACCGACGTGATACCCGTCAAGGCAAACGATCCTATCCTCCGCACACTGTATAAGGTGCCTTGATACGACACCGACGACGGGATTACCAAAGCCCCCGTCAACTCGGCCCCCTGCCACTTGCTCACTTCCAGTCCACCGCCCACAACATTGCCCTTCAACAAGTGACCCGATGGGGATATAAAGCCAAACGCCTGCCCCCGTGCAACAAACGGAAGCAAACACAACAGCAGCGACAGGCACACCATGCCCCTGCGCAACGTCCTGTCCCGGCCAAAGAAAACAACAGACATCATATCCTGAAAATAAAATGCAAAGATACATCCTTTTGTCGACATAAACAAAAAACAATACCCAAAAAACATATCGATAGATACCAGACCCAGACGCAACCCATCATTTGCAACGACTAATTAACCTATCGAAACGGCAAGTCGAAACCGCTATTCTTGGCCTTCGGTCGAGCTTGTGCTGGAGTTCAAGGAAATGAAGAAGGGTTACCAGTGGCAACCCTTCTTCACCTTTGAATGCGTTAATTCGTTATTTCGTAAATCGACTAACACATTAACTCGTTCACGCATTAATTTGTTCATTTCAACCTCCATTTTGGGCAGTTGGGACATCTATCCCCGTCCCACTCTTAATAATGTATGTAATTTTGCATCATCAAAAAACAGTATGATATGATACGCAAAACATTGACATTATTAATCTTGTGTTTTATTCCGATGCTTCTCTCGGCACAGCAGTGCGTCACTTTGGAAGAGTGTCGCCAACGTGCTCTTGAGGCAAACAAAGGATTGAAACGTGCCGAAATCAAACGTACCGAAACCGCTGCCCTGGAAAAGGTGGCGCTATGGCAGATGCTCCCAAAAGTGAGTGCCAACGGTACATATTCCTGGATGCAGAAAGAGGTCAACCTTCTGAGCAAAGAGCAACGGGACGAAATCAACTCTATGGGAACCAATGTTCAAAGCAATATCAACCAAGCCATCACCGATGAACTTACCAACCTTGGCTTGAACAGCGATGTGGTAGGTCCTGCCGTTGACAACATCTTGCACAACACCCGCATCGAGAATGCGCTGAACAATGCCGGACAACGAATCACCGATGCACTTGAACTCAACACCCACTCTGTGGCTCTCGGCACTGTCACCGTCACCCAGCCCCTTTTTATGGGTGGCAAACTGCTGGCCCTTTATCGCACTGCAAGGTTGACCAACAGCCTTTCGGGCGTTGCATACGACCAGCAGCGCGAGGCAACCCTTGTCGCAGTCGACGAAGCCTACTGGCAGGTGGTTTCGGTTCAGCATAAAAAAGAGGTAGCGGAGAAGTATGCTGCCCTTTTGCAGACGCTTTACAATAACGTTGACGAGATGGTCAAGGCCGATGTCGCCACACAGGGAGACCTTACCCGTGTCCGTGTGAAACTCAACGAGGCTCAGATGAATCTCACCAAAGCCACCAACGGCCTGCTCCTTGCAAAAATGTTGCTGGCCCAACGCTGTGGCATGCCCCTCGACACCGTCTTCACGGTAGCCGACGAGGGCCTCTCATCCTTTGCCGAAGGGTCGTCTGTCCCCGAAAGCATCAACTTGGACAACATCTACAGCCGCCGTAGCGAGATGAAGATGCTTCACATAAGCGACAGCATCGCGCAGCAGGG
>ONQD01000009.1 GCA_900319865.1 uncultured Bacteroidales bacterium
CCTCAGTCGAAACGAATTCAAACCCATTGACAACGCCACCTTCCGTGCAGAGCTGAACGGTTCCCCCGTCTCGACAAACTTCTCCTATGACGACTACGGTATCTACCATTCCAATCTCACCCTCCGCGAAAACGACACACTCACCCTGCACGTCATCATACCCGACAAGGGCGAAATGACCGCCGGATGCCGCATGCCCAACCGTCCGCAGACAAGTGACCTCACCATCGACCCCAATGTTGAGATATACTCATATCCCGAGTACGAACACCCATGGATTACCCATACCAGCATTGAAGGCAATGTTGACTTCCACTTCAAACTTCACGATCCCGACGGACAAAACAACTACTATATGATACGCGCCTACCTCTACAACGAGACTCGAGGCACCAAAGACTATCTCGAGACTCGAGGCACCAAAGACTATCTCTACCTGAATATAGACGACAACCTACTCTTTGACGCAAACACCGCAGATGACTATTTCGACCTTGACATCTCCCAAAACTTCTCCGAAGGGACACAGATTCTCTTCACCGACGAGCGCATCAACGGTCACACCCACACCATCAACGGCTCCATCAACTGGATCCATTACCAAGACAATGAAGCAACCCTCCACCTCGAAATCTCCAGCCTCAGCCGCGACAACTACCTCTTCACCGTCACCAAACAAAGCCAAAGCAACGGCGGCGACATACTGGGATTCGTCTCCGAACCTGTACGTATACACACCAATGTGAAGGGCGGCATAGGCATCCTCGGCGGAAAAGCCTCTATTCTCATACCCTTAGACCTCACCCAGCCAGACACCACATCCCAAAAGTAACACCATGAGAATCCTAATAACCGACCGCACCCACCCCATTCTCCAAACTCTTCTGCTCCAGGCAGGCCACGAAGTCGTTATCGACACTTCTCTCAACCGCGACGCTCTCCTCGACTGCCTCCCGCAATACAACGCACTCGTTGTGCGCAGCAAAATCATCATCGACCGTCCTTTCTTGGACAACCTTCGCTCTAGGTTCGCTCTAGGTTCGCTCAACCTTCGCTGCATCGCCCGACTCGGAGCGGGGATGGAAACAATCGACACCGACTATGCCGAGAGTCTCGGCATCCGATGCCTCAACTCACCCGAAGGCAACCGCGATGCTGTGGGCGAACACGCCCTCGGACTACTGCTCTCGCTCTTCAACAACATCGCCCGTGCCGATGCCGAAGTGCGCAAGGGTCTTTGGCAACGCGAGTCCAACCGCGGGCTCGAAATCAAAGGGCGCACCATTGGCATCATCGGTTTCGGCAATATGGGCAGCGCCTTTGCCCAAAGGCTGCAAGGGTTCGAATGCCGCATAATGGCCTACGACAAATATAAACCTGCCGGTTTCGCCCCCTCCTATGTCGAAGAGGTCTCACTCGCCCACCTCCAGGAACACGCCGATGTCCTGAGCCTGCATGTCCCCCTCACCCCCGAAACCCACCACATGGTCAACAGCCATTTCATCTCCAATTTCTCTCACCCATTCTACCTTATCAACACCTCACGCGGGGCCGTAGTGAGTACTCCCGACCTCTCCGAAGCCATCGAGCAGCAAAAGATTGCCGGAGCCGCTCTCGATGTGATAGAATACGAGGATATGACCCGCGATGGACTCGATATGGAACATCTTCCCAACGATTTCCGCTATCTGCTCAACAGCCCTCGCACCGTTCTCACTCCCCATGTGGCTGGATGGACCGTCGAATCGAAAGAGAAACTGGCAAAAGTTCTCGCGTTAAAGATTATCGACGTTCTGTCTCAATAATATTGAATACCTATTTATTCTCATAATTCACACACACAAATGCTAATCGTAAAAAACAGCATCGTCTCAGACGACATAGTAGACCGCCGATTCTGCTGCGACCTTTCTCAATGCAAAGGGCAATGCTGCGTGGAAGGCGACTGTGGCGCCCCCCTTCTGGATGAGGAAATACCCATACTTGAACAGATACTGCCCCAAGTGGAGCCATATATGACCGAAGCAGGGAAGGCAGTTGTGCAAAGCGAAGGGGTAGCAACCTTCAATAATGCCGCCGAACCCTGCACCCCATTGGTCAACAACCGGGAATGCGCCTACGTCAGTTGGGGCGACGATGGCACCGCCTTCTGTGCTATCGAGCAGGCCTTTCGTGACGGCAAAATAGACTTTATGAAACCTATTTCGTGCCACCTCTACCCTCTACGGGTGGACGAATACGGCGAATTCACCACCGTCAACTACCACCAGTGGGATGTCTGCCGATGTGCGGTGGTCAAAGGCAATCAAGAGGGTCAACCTCTTTACGAGTATCTGCGCGAGCCTCTTGTGCGGAGATTCGGCCAAGACTGGTACGACGAGCTACTGCTAATGATTGAACTGAAGAACAAAGAATAATTTTCCCTTTCGGCAGTGCAATATTTTTTCATTTGATGAGTTATAAAGGGTGCTATGGACAAAAGTAGACAAACACAATATCGATTATTCGGCATTCTGCTGGGCTGCATTCTGGTAATAGACCAGATAGTCAAAATAATGGTAAAAACCCACATGCATATCGGCGAGGAGATTCCGCTGATAGGCAATTGGTGCCTGTTGAATTTTACTGAGAATAACGGCTTTGCTTTCGGCATCTCGCTGGGCGAAGGATTCGGCAAGATACTCCTCTCGGTCTTCCGCCTTGTTGCTTCAGGTGCCTTGATGTGGTATATGTTCAAACTCATCAAGAAAGGTACATCCACATCGGTGGTGGGCTACCTTACGCTGATTTTGGCGGGTGCCATAGGCAACCTTATCGACAGCTGTTTCTACGGACTCATCTTCAACGAAAGCACCTACCAAGTAGCGCATCTGTTCCCCTCAGGAGGGGGATACGCACCTTTCATGCAGGGCAAAGTTGTAGACATGTTCTATTTCCCCCTCTTCCAGTTCACTTGGCCTGAATGGGTACCCTTCGTCGGGGGAACTTCCGATGTGTTTTTCAACGCCATTTTCAATGTGGCCGATGCTTCTATCACCATTGGCGCCATCTGGCTTATTGTAGACCTCCTATTCTTTGCCGACAAACGTAAAGAAAAGAATGAGGCCAGCGACACAATAAATGACAAGAAAACTGTTTCCACCCCCCAAAAAAGCTGATTTTTCACCTCAAATCACCAACTTTGTAAGACCAAAAACATCCATTGATAAAAATTATTCAATCTACTACACAATAAGTTGCAACTTTTTTTGAAAAAATATTTTGTCAGTTCGAAAAAAAGCAGTACTTTTGCAAACGATTTCAAGAGAGAAATTCTACTGAAATGATGGCGTTGTAGCTCAGTTGGTAGAGCAGAGGACTGAAAATCCTTGTGTCACTGGTTCAATTCCAGTCAATGCCACAAAAATGAAAGGAGACAATAATATTTGTCTCCTTTTTTCGTTGTATATACCAAGAAACACGAATAACGTTTAATGGTTATGACCCGAATATTAGTAGTCGACGACGAGCAGGATCTTTGTGAGATTTTGCGATTCAACCTAACGAACGAAGGGTTTGATGTCACCACCGCCAACAGTGCAGAGGAAGCACTGGAGCTGATGGAGAATACTCATTCTGGTGCATGGGGACTTATCTTATTGGACGTGATGATGGACCGCATGTCCGGCTTCGATATGGCCCGACACCTCCGGCAACACGGCGACAACACGCCTATCATTTTCCTTACCGCTTCCGATTCGCACGACGACCAACTGAAAGGCTTTGACAGCGGCTGCGACGACTATATCACCAAACCTTTCGCTTTCGACACCGTTCTGGCACGTGTACGCGCCGTACTGAAACGCACCCATTCCCTACCCTCCCCGACTCACGCTCCCCTCTCTTTCGGCTCCCTCTCCATCGACACTCAGAACAACACCGTCTCGCTCAACGGTTCTCCCATCGAACTCACCTTTCGGGAATACAGCATCCTTTGCCTTTTGGCTCAACGGCCCAATAAATATTTCAGCCGTGATGAGATTCTTTCTGCCGTATGGCCCAACGACGCATTGGTGAACGACCGCAGTGTTGATGTGCATATTGCCCGTCTTCGCAAGAAGATGGGCATCGAAGGCCGACGCATCGTCAACCGCACAGGCTTCGGCTATGCCATCAGCACCCACGAACCCAAAAACTAAGCCAATACACCATGAATACCCTTACCTCCATAGTGATTGCCTTTCTCGTTATCTCAATCATAATGTACGTATGGTTGACCTTCAAATGGCGCAAACAGGTCAAGAACGAGCAACAACTACGTGCCGAAGCCGAGGCATCCAAGCAGCAAATCATTGTGGAGCAAACCCGCAACCGGCAGTTGAAACAGGAGATGACCAACAATATAGCCCACGAGTTGAAAACCCCGGTCAGTTCTATCCGCGGCTACCTCGAGATACTGATGGGCGACAAGCCCGTCACCGACGAGCAACGCAAATACTTCATTGAACGGTGCTACAACCAAACACTCCGTCTCTCCGACCTCATCAACGACGTGTCGCTCATAAACAAACTGGAAGAGGCTGAAGACCTCTTCAACCGCGAGCCTGTCAACCTCCGCGCACAGGCCGAGGAGGCCATTCTCGAGCTCCAACCGAAAGCCGAACAGCACAATATCACAATAACCGACGATCTGCCTACCGACCTCATTGTGAACGGGAACAGCCAATTGCTTTACTCCATCTTCCGCAACCTGATAGAGAACGCTCTTGAATATGCCGGCGACAACATTTCTGTGGGCATCCGCTGCTACAAGCCTGCCGACGACACACACTATTTCATCCATTTCTACGACACGGGCAAGGGGGTGAGCAACGAATATCTCCCAATACTCTTCGACCGCTTCCTGCGCATTGACGAAGGCCGCAGCCGAAAACGGGGCGGCACAGGGTTGGGTCTCTCCATAGTCAAACACGCCGTTCTCTTTCACGGTGGCGACATTTATGTAAAGAACCGCGAAAACGGTGGCCTGGAATTCTTCTTCTCACTTCAGCGCCACACCACATAACACAACACTTTTCACACCAACCGAAACAAAACTACACAACAATATGCATACACTACCGATTCAATTACGATTTAACGATGTAGACCAAATGGGGCACGTAAACAACGCCGTCATCATGGAGTTTTTCGACTTAGGTAAATCAGAGTATTTCACCGCTATCGGCCTTCCACCCGAAGAGGGCGAGTTTACCGTGATGGTGGTCCATGTTGAAGTGGACTTTACAAGCCAAATCCATTTCCACGACAAAATCCATGTAACCACCTGCGTAGACCATTTCGGAAAGAAGAGCCTCGCCGTGAAACAAGAGGTAATCAACAGCGAAACCAATCAGGTTTGTGCTCACTGCCGCACCGTGATGTCCGGTTACTCCCGCATCACAAATACAAGTGCGGAGATTCCCAACACAATAAAAGAACGCATCCTGCGTTATGAAGGTATCGAGTATTGAGCCCTCTCTACACAGACGCGCCCAATGACCCGACATAGTAATATTTGACCCGTTATAAAACACAAACTCCACTATGAAGGATAAAGTCCTAATTGTTTATACCGGCGGCACCATCGGCATGGTGCAGGACAGCAACGGTGCCCTAAAACCCTTTCCTCTCAGCCACATCTACGACCTGGTGCCAGAGTTGAAGCGCTGTTCCTACACTATCGACACCTGTCAGCTGGACAACATCATCGATTCCTCGAACATGACCCCTGATTTCTGGGTGAATATTGCCGAATGCATAGAACGCGAATACGACAACTACGATGGCTTTGTGGTTCTACACGGCACCGACACTATGGCCTACACGGCTTCTGCCCTCAGCTTCATGTTCAAGAACCTCTCCAAACCCATCATTCTCACAGGCAGCCAGCTGCCTATGGGTATGTTGCGGAGCGACGGCCGTGAGAATCTCATCTGCGCCCTCGAACTGGCCTCCTGCCACGAAGCTTTCATCCCCGAAGTCTGCCTCTTTTTTGAAAACCACCTCTATCGGGGAAACCGCAGCACCAAAATCAGTGCCGAGAATTTCGACGCCTTCTATAGCTACAATTTCCCCTCGTTGGCCAAAGCCGGCATCAATTTCAGTTTCAAACCCCACCTTTTCATGCAACAGAACGGCCAGCCTCTCGAAGTGCGCAAGAATTTCGACCGCAACATTGCAGTGCTGAAACTGTTCCCCGGCATCACTCCCCAAGTGGTGAACGCCGTGCTGCATGCCGAAGGACTTCATGGTGTCATCATCGAGACCTTCGGTTCGGGCAACGCCCCCACCGAGAGTTGGTTCATCAATGCTATGAAGGAGGCCATCGGCCGCGGCATCATAGTGCTGAATGTCACCCAATGTAAGGCCGGAGCGGTAGTCATGGGGCAGTACGAAGCCAGCTGCGAAATGGAACGCATTGGCATTATTGGCGGCAACGACATCACTCTCGAAGCCGCCGTCACCAAGATGATGTACCTCCTTGGCACCTACCCCGACGACCACGACCACGTTCGTCACAGCCTGCAATGTTCCCTCCGTGGAGAGATTACCGTCAACCAGTCCCGCCTCTCATAATTCTCAACAATACATACACCGCCGTCAATTGAAAACCTTTCGCCACATATTATTTGCACTCCTGTTGCTGTCGGCACAGACGCTGTCCGCCCAAACCCGCGCCTCCCACCTCGGTAATTTCGACAACCGATTGCTGCACTGGGGCATTCAGGTGGGCTATACCCAATCCAAATTCGACCTCCATTTCTCAGAGAGTGACACCTTACGGCAAAATATCCTCGGCACCACTTCATACTATAGCCCAGGATTCCACATCAATGTAATTGGCGACCTCCGTCTCAGTGACTACTTCAACCTCCGCATGCTCCCGGGCATCACACTTATTAGCCGCGACATGCATTACGACTGGTCGAAACAGTACACAAGCACCCACTGGAAATACGACACACGGCGTACTGTTGAGTCGGTTTACGGCGAACTGCCCATCGAAGTCAAGTTCCGCGCCGCCCGCTACACCGATTTCCGCCCTTATCTCACCGCCGGCACCTGCATCGGTTTCGACTTCGCCTCCCTTTTCAAGAACAAGAACAACAACGACGAATCCATTATTCGTCTCAACCCTGTCGACCTCCGATACACCGTCGGGGTGGGCTTCGACTTCTTCCTCCCTTATGTCAAATTCGCTATCGAATTCAAAATGGCGTTTGGTCTCTTAGACCTCAAGGTGGCCGACGACGACTACTACACTCTCTCCACCGACAATCTCAAATCGCGCACCTTTATGCTCTCGTTTACTTTCGAGGGAGGGCTATAATACTTCCGAATCACCCCATCCGTCATGATTAAGCATCTCGACATAGACCTCACTCCCGAAGAGTATTGCACCCACTCCCTACTATCTCGCGCGGTGGCGCACAAATGCGGTATCTCTCCATCCGACATCACTCATGTGGAGGTTCTCCGCCGAAGCCTCGATTCCCGCCGGGGACGCATCCTCTACCACACTTCCGTGGACATTTATATCGGTGAGGAGTTCTCCCGTCCCGACTATTCCGGCCACTATCAGGACTGCCACAACCGCCCGCAGGTCATTATTGTCGGTGCTGGCCCTGCAGGCCTCTTCGCTTCCCTGCGTAGCCTGCAGCTTGGCCTGAAACCCGTCATCATCGAACGGGGTCATCCTGTCGACTCCCGCCGCTACGACATCGCCCAGTTGGCTCGCACCCAACAGGTGAACCCCGACAGCAACTGGTGTTTCGGGGAAGGGGGTGCAGGCACCTACTCGGACGGCAAACTCTATACCCGCAGCAACAAGCGCGGCAATATCCAGTACGTGCTGGAACGTTTTATTGAGCATGGCGCCAACCCCGCCATTGCCATCGACTCCCACGCCCATATTGGCACCGACAAACTGAGCGGAATAATAGCCAATATCCGTCACACCATCGAGGACCACGGTGGCGAATACCATTTCGCAACACGGGTCACCGATTTCATCGTTTCCCAGCATGCCGGACAAACACAAATGCTTGGTGTACGGGACAGCCAAGGCAACGAGTATCGAGGTATCGCCACTATTCTGGCCACCGGTCATTCCGCCCGCGACATATACTACCTTTTCCACAACCACGGCTGGCTGCTCGAGGCCAAACCCTTTGCCCTGGGTGTTCGCGTAGAGCACCCGCAGGAGCTCATCAATCAAATACAATACCATTCTCCTAAACTTAATATGCGGTTTCTGCCTCCCGCCGCCTACAGTCTCACTACCCAGGTCGACGGCCACGGGGTCTTCTCGTTCTGCATGTGCCCGGGTGGAGTCATTGTCCCTGCCGCCACGGCTCCAGGCCAGCAGGTGGTCAACGGCAGGATGTAGAGCAAACCATCTTCCAAGCCGTCGGCAACACCATCGCCGCCCCCATCCAACGACTCACCGATTTCTGCCAAGGCACAATGAGCCTCAACAACAATAAATCCAACTATATAGGCACCACTGTCAACAGCCCCATCCATCAGCTGTTGCCACCCTTTGTCACCTCCTGCCTGCAACAAGGTCTGCACCAGTTCGACCAGAAGATGCATGGTTTCTACACTTCGCAAGCCAGCATCTTGGCAGTCGAAAGCCGCACCTCCTCACCTGTCCGCATACCCCGCGACAACTCCCTCCAACACCCCCAGCTTCGCTGCCTCTACCCCTGCGGCGAAGGTGCCGGTTACGCCGGTGGCATCGTCTCCTCCGCTATGGACGGCATTCGTGCCATAGAACAAATCAAATCCCTACTATAACATCCACCTACTATCCAAAACTCATACCTATCGCCATGCTATTCGATCTCCAATCCGATTTTGCCCCCATGGGCGACCAGCCTGAAGCCATCCGTCAGTTGGTTGAAGGCATTCGCAGCGGACAACGCGCCCAAGTGCTTCAAGGCGTCACCGGCAGCGGCAAGACATTCACCATTGCTAATGTCATCGCTCATCTCAACCGCCCCACCCTCGTCATGAGCCACAACAAAACGCTGGCCGCTCAGCTCTATGGCGAATTCAAACAGTTTTTCCCCAACAATGCAGTAGAATACTTCGTCTCCTACTACGACTACTACCAACCCGAGGCCTATATCGCCGCCACCAACACCTATATCGAGAAGGACCTTGCCATCAACGAGGACCTCGACAAGCTGCGTCTCCGCGCCTCTTCCGCCCTACTCAGCGGCCGCCGCGACGTGATTGTGGTCTGCTCCGTCAGCTGCATCTATGGCATCGGCAACCCCGAAGAATTCAAAAAAGGCACCGTTACCGTCAAGGTTGGCGACCACATCTCGCGCGACAATTTCCTCCTCCAGCTGCTCAACGGCCAGTATGTACGAAACGAAATCGAATTCATCAATGGCCGTTTCCGCGTCAAAGGCGACACCGTGGACGTGTTCCCCTCTTTCGCCGACTTCTGCTACCGCATCTGTTTCTGGGACGACGAGATAGAGAGCCTCGAGAGTTTCAACCCCGTCAGCGGCCAGAAACTGGAAAACTTCGACGAGATTATCATCTATCCGGCAAGTAATTTCCTCACCTCCAAAGAGAGTATGGGCGACGCTCTGCTCCAAATTCAACGCGACATGTACGAGCGGCGTGACTATTTCTATTCCATAGGCAAAGAACTCGAAGCCAAACGCCTCGAAGAACGTGTCAACTACGATGTGGAGATGATTCAAGAACTGGGCTACTGCAGTGGCATTGAGAACTACTCCCGCTATTTCGACGGCCGGAGCGAAGGCAGTCGTCCTTTCTGTCTTATCGACTATTTCCCCGACGATTTCCTCCTCGTTATCGACGAGAGCCACGTCACCGTTCCCCAAATCGGTGCCATGTACGGCGGCGATCGCTCCCGAAAAACCTCTCTGGTGGAATACGGCTTCCGCCTGCCCTCCGCCCTCGACAACCGCCCACTCACCTACGAGGAATTCTACAACCTGACAGGCCAAACCATCTACATCAGCGCCACCCCTGCCCAATACGAACTCAAAGAGGCCGAAGGCGTGGTGGTGGAACAGGTAATCCGCCCCACCGGACTGCTCGACCCCGTGGTGGAGGTGCGTCCCGCCGTCAACCAGGTCGACGACCTCCTGGACGAGATAGAGAAAACCATCTACAAGAAAGAGCGTGTCCTGGTCACCACCCTCACCAAACGTATGGCCGAGGAATTCACCTCTTATCTTCTCAACCTGGGCATTCGAAGCAAATATATCCACAGCGATGTCGACACCCTCGAACGTGTTGAAATCATGCGTGACCTCCGCATGGGTGTGTTCGATGTGCTGGTAGGCGTAAACCTCCTGCGCGAGGGCCTCGACCTCCCCGAAGTGTCGCTGGTGGCTATTCTCGATGCCGACAAGGAGGGATTCCTCCGCAGCGACCGCGCCCTCATCCAGACCATCGGCCGTGCCGCCCGCAATGTGCACAGCAAAGCCATACTCTACGGCGACACCATCACCGGCAGCATGCAACGCGCCATCGACGAGACCAATCGCCACCGCGAAAAACAGATACGCTACAATCTGGAACACGGCATCGTTCCCCGTCAGATTGTCAAAAGCACCGAGGCCATCTTGGGCTCCACCAGCGTCATCGAACGTGCCGCCGAGGAACACTACGAAGAAAAAGCCCCCGAAGGCCCCAATATCCCCAACATCGCCGCTTCACCCTACGCTCTCAACACTCCTGCCCACAACGGCAAAAGCCCTGCTGCACCGCACAACACCTCTCCGGTCCCGCTGGTGGCCGAATCCGAACCGGACAAGACAGCAGGCGAGGACGACCTGCAATGGTGCAACAAAACTAAGGCACAACTCCGCAAGGAAATACGCGACACCCAGCGCAAAATGCAGCTTGCCGCCAAAGAAATGGACTTCCTTGCCGCTGCCAAATACCGCGACCAAATCCGCGCCATGCAGAAGGCATTGGAGAGCGCCCGCGGCAACTGACACCTAATACAGCAAATCTCTTTGGCTCATAAGACCTCATCATCATGAAAAAAATCAGTCTCCTTTTTTCCGCCCTCCTGCTCGTCTGCACAATGGCAGCACAGCCTCACGGCACACACAACAAGAACCCTCGCGGCACATTCCCTCCTCCTCCGCAAGGACCCTCAATCCTGGTGCAATCACAAAACCACGAGACATTCCAAGTGTACATTGACGGCGACCTCGTCAACAACATCCCCAACTCAGAGGTTCTCATCAACAATCTCGACACCCGTCTCCACGAAGTGATTGTCGTCCTCACCCACCCCGCCCACAAGGCCTCCGCCACACAGCTCTATGCCGGCATCCCCTCTCCCATTGTCACCGTCAGCTACGACATGCGCCGTCAGCAAATGCTGCTCTACTCCTCGCAGACTGGAGGGAACTACCCCAGCAATGGTCACAACCCTCATCATGACGGCAACCATCGGCACGGTCACGGCACGACCACTATTCCCCCATCAATCAATCCGCCAGTAATAGAGGAACCCGCCACAGTCACTGACCAATGGGTCGACGAGATGACAGCCATCATCAAACGCCAAAGCTTCGACAGCGAGAAACTCACCGCCGCCAAAGGTCTACTAAACAATGGACTACCCCTTACCGCCGCACAGATTGCCCGCATCGCGCAAACCCTCGACTTCGGCTCCTCGCAAGTCGACTTCCTCAAAGCCGCCTACAGCCATTGCTTCGACCCGCAGAACTACGAACGTGCCCTCTCCGTCCTCACCTTCAGCTCCGACCGCGAGACCGTCCGCAACTACATCAGCACTCTGCGATAAAAAACTTACCCACACTAACATGACATCCCTGCTCCAACTAAGTTTGGGGTAGTACCTTCCCTAATCAATCGGAGATTCTGATAAAAGCGACCTTTTTTCTGTCGTAATTCTAGGTGTAATGGACAAAATTAATGGTTTTTTCTTTCATTGGGTAATACCCTTTTATGCCTCAAAAAACCCATAACCAGATAATTACTCTCGGTTATTTGAGCTCACCCCATTTATCTAAATATCTCCAAAATCCTTAATGTAATATAACTAATTGTCGTTGCACTTATTATGTAAATTTGACCATCATATTTGTCCATTACGTCTAATTCTACAATTTCGAACATAATCCCCAAATTATATATGAATTCGGGGAATATAATCCCCAAATTCATACTAAATTTGGGGATTTGCACCAACTACACAAATAAACGGATAGCTGTATTTACCTGACCGCAAACACTCCTTTACCCACATTGACATAACATGCCATCCCTCGATTCATTCTGAATCTTGGGATGCATGTACTAATGGTCATACACTTTTTAGTCGCAGTTTTTGTATCACTGATACACTTTCTAGTCTGAGTTTTTGTACACCCGATACACTTTTTAGTCGGAGTTTTTGACACAAACTTACACTTTTCTGTCGCAGTTTGAAAAATTCCAGGTTCGTTAACCCTTAAGTTCTTATTAACCCCTTAGCTACCTTCTATTCACCTCAGCCGTAAAAAATGCCTGTAAAAAGGAGTGATTTGATGGTGAACAGGAAGCAAAGCTGGATTTTTCTCAGAAGATTACTATTCCGCCTTCGTAGCGTGTCGGTGTGCATTCCTGCCCGCGGATTCAACGGCAATGATACATGAATAAGGTTGGCATTCAGTATAATTAATGGTGTGTACAATACTATATGCCAGCTTCTTTTATTGTGATTCTACTAAGCATTTGGCGGGAGGACCAAAAATGATTGGGGAGATACAACTTAAACCTTCAAAAAGGAAGAACGAAGAAAGATGTGACGTTGTTGCCACGTGGCGGGAATTGCGGTGGGGCGGTCATAAATAACAAAGAGGCGGAGCCGAAGCTCTGCCTCTTATTATGTTAATATGTTAATATGTGACGGTGTTATTTTGTGGAGATGACCAGGAAGCGGGTCAGTTCCCAGAATTTGGCGGGGTTGAGGATGCGGAGGTACGAGACCTGCTTGCTGTCGTTCTCATCCATTACAAGTTCATAGCTGTTCTCGGGGTGTTTGGACACGACGACAGCCCTCTTCATGTTGATGGGGATAGTGGTGACCTTGGTGCGGTCGATTTGGGTGAAACGGTCGAGAGGCATTTCGCTGTTGGTGCCTTGACGACGGCCGATGCCGATAAATCCACCCGACTTGCTGACGATACCGGCCTCGTTGAGGTCGTCGTATGTTCCCACCACATAGAATGCACGGTTGGCCTCGGCAGTCTGGAGTTTGATGTACTCATCTTTCTGTTGGTTGGCAGCGGTGAGTTCGGTTACATCCTGGTTGAGTTTGTTGATGATAACCTTGTTGTTCTCCAACTCGGTGAGGAGCTGTGCGATTTGTGACTCCTGGTCGGCGATGCGCTTTTCCTGACTGGAGACGAGTTCCTGAAGACGGGTGCTCTCCTTGTTGTCGGCGCTGATTTTCGACTGGAGGTTGGCTATCTTTTGTTTATTGGCAGCCATCAGGCTTTCGATTTCTTTAATCTGGGCGGCAATCTGGTTTTTGACGCTGGGCTGGCCTTCGATGTTGGCACGACGCAATTCCTGTACAGCATTGTAGCGGGCGTTGACTGCAGCCAGGTTTTCTTCAATCTGGTTGAGTGTGGAGAAAAGGGAGTCAAGCTCGGAATCCTTATTCTGGATGATGAGAGAAAGGGAGTCGTTCTGCTTGATAGCGGCATCAAGTTCAGCCTGATGGTTGTTGCACGAGGCGCAGAAGAAAGCGGCCAAGGCAATTGAGGAAACCAATAAAAATCGTTTCATGTTGATTGTTTTTATTTTGTTATTATTTTTTGTTCGTTATACAATAAATCCGTAACTTTTCGTTATTTAGAAACGAAGATATTTTTGTTTTATTGCACAAATAGGAAGAAACAATCTTAATAATTCTAAAAAATGAAGAAATACGTCAAAATTATAACGATTATGGTCATGACTACCGTCGCTATGCCCCTCGTGGCACAAAACAGCAATCCCCTTTTGCAGGAATGGAAAACTCCCTACCAAACTCCCCCGTTCAGCCAGATAAAGAACGAGCACTACGCCCCTGCCGTCAAGGAGGCCATCAAGGAGGCTGAAAAGAATATCGAAAAGATTATTGACCAGAAAGAAGCCCCCACTTTCGAGAACACCATCGAGGCACTGCAGCTGGCCAGCCGCAAACTGGACCGCATAAGCAGTGTGCTGTTCAACCTGAACGAGTGCAATACCGACAGCGAGATGCAACGCATAGTGATGGAGCTGACGCCGAAGCTGACCCGTTTCTCGAACAGTGTGAACATGAATCCGAAATTGTTCGAACGGGTGGAGAAAGTCTATGCCCAACGCGACCGACTGAATCTGACCACCGAGCAGCGCACACTGCTGGAGGACACCTATAAGGGTTTTGTGCGCAACGGTGTGGGACTGACAGGCAACGACCGCAAAACTTATGCCAAAAACAGCGAGCGGCTGTCGGAATTGTCGCAGCAGATGAACCAAAACGTGCTGGCCGACAACAACGACTACATACTTCACATCACTAAAGCAGCCGACCTCTCGGGGCTGCCCGAAAATGTGATTGCCGCCGCCCGTGCAGAGGCCCAGGAGCGCAACATGGAGGGTTGGGTTTTCACTCTGGCATACCCCTCGTTCGGTCCGTTCCTGACCTATGCCGACAACCGCAACCTGCGCGAGCAAATCTGGAAGGCATACAACAGCAGAGGCAACCGAGGCAACAAAAACGACAACAACGCCATCATCCGCGAGATGACCGACCTCCGCATGCAACAAGCCCAACTGCTGGGATACAGAACCTATTGCGAATATGTGTTGACCAACCGCATGTGCCAAACCCCGGTACAGCTAGATGCCTTTTTCAAGAGTTTGATGGATGCCGCCCTGCCATTTGCCAAGAAGGATTTGGAGGAAGTGAGTGCCTTTGCCCAAAGCCTGGGGGCCGAGTTGCCGTTGCAACGCTGGGACTTCTCGTACTATAGCGAGAAACTGAAGAAACAGAAATACGACTTCGATGCAGAGCTGCTCAGACCCTACTTCCAACTGGAGAAAGTGCGTCAGGGTATTTTCGACCTGTATGGCAGACTGTACGGCCTGACATTCAGCGAGGCAAAGAACATCGATGTGTACCATCCCGACGTGAAGGTGTATGAGGTGCGTGATGGACAACGTTTTATGGGCATCCTGTATCTGGACATGCATCCCCGCGCCAGCAAGCGCAGCGGAGCCTGGATGACCGAATTCAGAGAGCAAAGCAACATGAACGGCCAGCAGGTGAGACCCTTGATACATGTGGTTTGCAACTTCTCGAAACCAGTGGGGGGGAAGCCTGCTCTGTTGAGTTTTGATGAGGTGGAGACCTTTATGCACGAGTTTGGACACGCCATGCACGGGATGCTTACCGACTGCACATATCCCTCGCTGAGCGGCACCAGTGTGAAACGCGACTTTGTGGAGCTGCCCTCGCAGGTGATGGAGAATTGGTGCTACGAGTCACAATTCCTCAACACCTTTGCCCGACACTACGAAACCGGCGACACGGTGCCCGGCGAATACATCCAAAAGATAAAAGCCGCCGAGAAATACCTGGCCGGATGGCTGTGTGTGCGACAGCTGAGCCTGGGACTGGTGGACAAGGCGTTCCATTCCATCACCCAACCTATTGAGGGCCCGGTGGAAGAATTTGAACGGCAACACATGGTGGAGCTGCTGCCCAAGGTGGAAGGAGCCAACACCAGCACAGCCTTTACCCATATCTTTGCCGGAGGGTATGCATCGGGATACTATGGATACAAATGGGCCGAGGTGCTGGATGCAGATGTGTTCTCCAAGTTCAAGCAGAACGGTATTTTCGACAAGAAGACCGCACAATCGTTCCGCAAGGAGATACTGTCGAAAGGCGGCACCGAACACCCCTCTATCCTGTTCCGCAACTTTATGGGCAGAGACCCCAACAACAATGCGCTGATGATTCGCTGTGGGTTCACTCAGGAGACGCTGTCCTCGATACCCGAATAATGGAGACCACCGGCCTCTATCCTGTTGCCAAAGCATAAGGACGCTTTATAAACAACCCTACAAAAAAGCAGAATGCACAGGCTGCAACAAGCGAAATATGTCCAGCCGAATGCACCTGCACCACTTTAAAATATAACAACATGAATGAAATTTACGCAAAACAGATATTAAAGATATTTGCCAATAATCCTTTTGATTCGTTCAACCACAAACAGATTTCCTCGCGGGTGGGAGCCCACGACAAGGGAAGCCGCCAACTGGTGATTGCCACCCTTCAGGAACTGGCCGAAGCCAAGATATTGGTGGCAGACAAGAACGCCCGCGGCAAATATAAAATCAACCCAAAGAACATCAACGACGACCTGCTGCCCAAGAACTACCTGATAGGCACCATCGACATGAAGCAGACGGGCAAGGCCTATGTGATACCCCAGGACGAGAACCGCGAGGATGTGCTGATATCGGCAAACAACACACACCACGCCCTGCACGGCGATACGGTGAAGGTACTGATGTTCCCCCAACGCAAGATGCACAAGCCCGAGGGACAGGTGGTGGAGGTTCTGAAACGAGCCCGCACCCGGTTTGTGGGCATCATACAGAAACAGGACCGCTTTGCTTTCCTGATAAGCGACAGCCGCACCATGGTGGTGGACATTTTCATACCGCTGAACGAGCTGAACGGAGCGCAGGACGGCGAGAAGGTTGTGGTAGAGATGACCGATTGGCCCGAACGGATGAACAACCCCGTGGGACACGTGGTGAAACGTCTGGGTCAACCCGGAGACAACAACGTTGAGATGCAGTCGATACTGGCCGAATACGATTTCCCTCTAGACTTCCCCAAAGAGGCCGAGAAAGAGGCTGAAAAGATTGTACCGCCAATGGAGAAAGACATGGAAGGCAGGAAAGATTTCCGCAAGGTGACTACATTCACCATCGACCCCGCCGACGCAAAGGATTATGACGACGCCCTGTCGTTCAGACGGATGCGAAACGGCAACTACGAGGTGGGAGTGCATATTGCAGATGTGTCGCACTATGTGAAACCTGGCACAGCCATAGACCGCGAAGCCTATGAACGGGGCACCAGTGTCTATTTGGTTGACCGCACAATACCCATGCTCCCCGAGAAACTGTGCAACGGGGTGTGTTCGTTACGTCCCAACGAGGACAAGCTGTGCTTCAGTGTGCTGATGGAACTGAACGAAAAAGCAGAGGTGTTGAAAACTTGGTTTGGCAAGAGTGTGATAAACAGCGATACACGTTACAGCTACGAAGAGGCCCAGGAAGTGATAGACAGCGGTGCTGTGGCCCACCCCGAACATAAGAAAACCGACGAGGCTATTCTGGAACTGCACAAGCTGGCCACCATTATGCGGGCGGAACGGTATAAGGAAGGGGCCATAAACTTCGAGAGCCAGGAAGTGAAATTCATACTCGACGAGAATTCCAAACCCATAGGGGTATACATCAAGGAGAGCAAAGAGGCCAACTGGCTGATTGAGGAATTCATGCTACTGGCGAACAAGATGGTGGCCGAGCGGATTGGCAAACTGCCCGAACAGAAGAAGGGAGATGGAAAGAAAGCCCACGCCAAGACGTTTGTATACCGTGTGCACGATGAGCCTAACCCCGAGAAGCTCAACACATTTGTAGAGTTTGTCGGCAAGCTGGGATTCAAGATGAAAGTGGGGTCAAGACAGGCATTGGCCCACAGTTACAACAATCTGTTCCAAACCATTGCGGGAAGAGGCGAGGAGTATATGATTGACACCATCGCCATCCGCACAATGTCGAAAGCCTACTACAGTACCGAGAATATAGGACACTATGGGCTGGGATTCCGGTTCTACACCCATTTCACCTCGCCCATACGCCGCTACCCGGACCTGATGGTACACCGCCTGCTGGAACACTATCTGGGAGGGGGAGCATCGGCGGACGCAGAGGTGTATGAAGAGTATTGCCGGCACTGCTCGCAGATGGAGAAACGGGCCGCCGACGCCGAACGCACCAGCGTGAAGTACAAACAAGCCGAATTCCTTAGCGACAAGTTGGGCGAAACATTCCCCGCCTTGATTTCGGGCGTAAGCAAATGGGGCATCTATGCCGAGATTGAGGGCAACAAATGTGAAGGCATGATTCCCATCGGGAGTCTGCAGGGCGACTATTATATGCTTGACGAGGACAACTACCAAGTTATCGGTAGACGATTCGGGAAGACATACAAGCTGGGCATGCCTGTGACCATACGCGTGAAGCATGTGGACATGCTGAAGAAACTGATTGATTTCGAGTTGGTGGACGAAGAAGCCGAGAAGCCCGCCCGCAAGGAAAAAGGCACAAGAAGCCGGAAAGAGACACCCAAACACGGCAGCACGAAAGCCAAGGCCGAAACCAAAAAAGGTCGCACCGCAAAGCGAGGAAATAAGAAACAGAAATAGTACGCCTCAGAGAAGAAAGGGGACAGCTATATGGAAAGGTTGATATTTCTGGATATTGACGGGGTGCTGAATACCCGTCGCAGTATGCAACAAATGAGGGGACCAAACTCAATGATGAGAGGTTATACCGGTCTCTCTTTGGACCTCGAGGCCGTGCAATGGTTGAATTACATTGTGGACAACAGCAATGCCGACATTGTTATCACCTCATCTTGGAAATATAAGGGGCTGGAAACCATGCGCAATATGTGGACGGAATACGCCATGCACGGCTATGTAAAAGACATCACACCTTCCATCCAAATGAGGAGAGACCTTTTCTGTATGCGCGGGATGGAAATATTGAAATGGCTCTCGGAGAATTATCCCGAGGGGAAGGAGCAACCACGGTATGTGATTCTTGATGACGGGGACGACTTCTTGCCCGAACAGGCTGAGATGCTGGTTCGAACCAATGCCGAAGTGGGCATAACCAAGGAGGATGCCGCTAAAGCCATCAATATTCTGACGAAATAACAAAGATGCCGCCTTTATTTGTGAGGCGGCATCTTTTTATTGGGCAGAGGAGCCGGAAAGACGGCAATATTATTTATAATACATTCAGCTTAACTCCAGCAAGGAACGACACGCCCGGTTGCGGAACACCACCATAGTCAAGATATTGGGCATTGAGTAGATTGTATCCCTCGATAAAGAAAACAAACTGTTTCAAGAGATACTCCGCAGAGGCATTCACCAGCCACACCGGCTGGTATGGGTGGACACCATTGTCGGTATAAGAGCCGACACGATAGAGATAGTCGGCCATTAACTTGACATGAAGGGATGTCACGGGTGCTAGAACCATCGAAAACGACAGCTTGTGCCTTAGATAGTCGAGCACATAGTTGGAGATATAATCATCGGCCTTCTGTGCCAACGTGCAATAGGAATAGGCACCGTCTACCCTGTATACGAAACCTTTGGGCGAATAGGATACGGCCACATCACCTCCCAAAGCATCGACGGCAGCATGGTTGACACAATGCCATACCGTCTCTTCGGGCTGGCGAATCCAGTCGATAACATTCGTGCCGTGACGGGCAAACAGAGTGCCTTGAACTGTCCACTGGCGACACTGGTGACTCATGTTGATTTCAGCATGATGGCTCACTTCCGCCTGCAAATTTGGATTGCTGATTTGGGTGGCACTGTGATAATACAGGTCGGTGAAAGTAGGCAAACGCCAGGAACGGCCCACACTGGCACGGACCAATGTATTCGGGCCGAGAGGCATACGGGCATTGAGCCCATAGGCATAGTTCCAGTGGGTGAAATTGTTGTATGACAGGAGGCCTGTGGCCGCAACATGAATCCAGGAGAAATCCACACCCTCCTCCACAAAACAGGATGCAGAAAAGCGTGAAGTCCCATGAGTGTAGCTGTGGTCACCCGACTCGAAACGTACGGGGATTGCCACCGCGAGAGGTTTCCCCAACACGTTGCTCACAATAGCATCGCGACGCAGTTCAGTTCCGATGGTGGAAGTAGTGATGCCGAACCGTTTGGCAGCACGGAGCCGAAGTCCCTCGCTATTAGAGAGGTGATAATTGTGATCAGCATACCAAGCAGGAGGAACCACCTTCTCGTGGCGGAACAATTCAAACCGGTCGCGATGAAGACGGCCATACAGAGAGGCTTCGAGGTGAACGCCCTTCCACATGCGCTGACGGTTCACCGAAGCCGTCAATGTGCGTGTGGCTTCATATTGGTCAGGATAGGCTGTACTATAGAATGCTTGACTGCCAAAGTCTTTTACCTGACCACCAAGCTGCAAATGCCACAGGCCAATGCTGTCCTGTCGCCGTGCCTGAAGAAACAAGGAGCCGTGTCTGAAGTCAGTATTGGTTCGGTATCCGTCGCTACGACGATAAGAGGCATTGGCCGATAAAGTCCAAGGACCCAGGACCTTTGTTGCTCCTGCCGAGAGATTGGCCTGACCAAAACTGCCTCCTGAAAGGATGAATCTCAAACGGTCGCGATGACATTCCGTAGTCACAATATTGATGGCTCCGCAATAGGAGGTGAGTCCATAATGCAGCAAGGCCGCTGAAGGAATAACCTCCACGCGGTCCACCATTGCAAGGTCTATCGGAATGTCGAGATTGTGATGCCCAGTTTGCGGGTCGGAGATGTTGATGCCGTTGAGAAGAACCAGCACCTGGTCGAATGTGCCACCCCGCAATGTAAGGTCGCCTTGTACATCGTTGCCTCCACGGGTACGGAGATCAACACCGGGCAATTGTTTCAGTAACTCACCCACTGAATTGGCGGTAATGCCTTTAAGCTGGTGTTGAGAAATTACCGCCACCGCATCCGGCGACGACTCCACAGTGTCGGTCAATGCCGCCACCGTAAGCGTGGGCAACAGAATGGGGTCTCGCGAGTCGTCGTCACCAACCTCCTGGGCTGAAACGGGTCCGGCACACAGAGCTACGACCAATAGCATGGCACCGGTCGCTTTGCGCATCTGGCAGTCGGCAATATACGAGGCCACATGCCCGATATTGACAACACGATGCATCGACTGGAACACAGCGTAAGTGGCTCTTGAGAACCTTTTAAAGCGGATAACCGCACTGTTGATGTGTTTTGTAAAATACATTGTAAATAAAACTTGTTTTGTTATCAGTAATGCCGCACCATCCGGCTCCTCTGCCTCAAAAGCTGAATGGTTTCTGACATCAAAAAAGCCGCTACAAGAGCGGCTTTTCTATTTGTTCTAAACAAGTGACATCTTATTCAGCAACGATTTCAACGTTAATCTGAGCCTTGATGTCTCTGTAGATGTTGATCTGAGCGGGGAAAGTACCCACCTCTTTCAGCTTAGCACCATCAACAACAATCTTCTTACGGTCGATGTCGTAGTTGTGCTGCTCTTTCATTGCCTCGGCAATCTGGTCGCTGGTGATAGAACCGAACAGACGGCCATTCTCTCCGACCTTGGCGGTGAGGCGGACGGTCTTCTCGTTGACAGCTGCCTTCAAAGTCTCGGCATCCTTGCGGATTTTTTCCTCTTTCTTGGCACGCTGGCGGAGATTCTCGGCCAACACTTTGCGGTTCGACGGAGTGGCGATGATGGCCATACCGTTGGGGAGAAGATAGTTGTTTGCGTATCCGTTCTTAACGTTGACGATATCGTCCTTGTAACCCAGATTGGTCACATCTTGCAAAAGTATAATTTCCATTCTATTCTTCCTCCTAATTAATTATTTTAAACAATCGGCTACATAGGGCAGCAGAGCCAGATGGCGAGCACGCTTGATAGCTTTGGACACTTTCTTCTGATACTTGTTGGAAGTACCGGTGATACGACGGGGCAGAATTTTACCCTGCTCGTTGACAAACTTCAGCAGGAAATCTGCATCTTTATAGTCAATATACTTGATGCCTAATTTCTTGAAACGGCAATATTTTTTACGCTGGGTTTCTACGGCAATCGGGGTCAGATATTTGATTTCAGTTTCGTTAGCCATGATTCAATTTTTTGGGGGAGCGGCGGCAGTGTTGTTCTCACGCCTTCACTCCATTCATAAACTATTTTTTATTTCTCCTCCTCATTAGCGGGGGTTTCATCGGCAACCTTCTTGGCATTGCGTTTCTTCTCATTGTATGCAATGGCATACTTGTCGAGAGACACAGTCAAGAAGCGCAGCAAACGCTCGTCACGTTTGTAGGCAACCTCAAGGTCGGCAATGACACTACCCTCTGCGTTGAACTCGATGAGGTAGTAAAATCCAGTGTTCTTTTTACGGATGGGATAGGCCAGCTTACGCATACCCCAATTGTTGGTGTAGATAATTTCTGCACCGTGCTCTTTTAAGAAGTTGGTGTACTTCTCTACCGTTTCCTTCATCTGATCTTCAGACAAAACGGGAGTTACAATGAAAACGGTTTCGTAACGGTTTAACATGTTAACTAATTTAATTGTTTTATATTGTTGTTATTTATAAATGTCTAAAATAATTAAAGTGAGCCACTTTGCGGACTCGAACCGCAGACCTACGCATTACGAATGCGTTGCTCTACCAACTGAGCTAAAGTGGCGTTGCGGCATTGATGTAAGATTGTTTGGAAAGCGTTCCGTTTCTTTTCAGGAGAGAGTTTGTCGGGGTGAGAAGGCTCGAACTTCCGACCTCCACGTCCCGAACGTGGCGCGCTAGCCAACTGCGCTACACCCCGCAGTAGTGTCCTGGCAGGGACTCGAACCCTGGACCCATTGATTAAGAGTCAATTGCTCTACCAACTGAGCTACCAAGACATCTTTTTTGCTTCGAGCTACGAGTATTGTGTACTCTGTGCTTTTGGCTTTATAGTATTTCAAATTACTCTCTTCCTGTTGTACTCTGGGTGGGACTTGAACCCACACGCCCTTGCGGGCAAGGGATTTTAAGTCCCTCGTGTCTACCATTCCACCACCAGAGCATTTCTACCTTCTCGTTCTGTTTTTAATGGACTAGTTCGGACTGGTGACTTTAGAGCGGAAAACGAGACTCGAACTCGCGACCCCGACCTTGGCAAGGTCGTGCTCTACCAACTGAGCTATTTCCGCAGTTTCTTCGCTTGGAGCGGAAAACGAGACTCGAACTCGCGACCCCGACCTTGGCAAGGTCGTGCTCTACCAACTGAGCTATTTCCGCATTTCATTATCAAAATATCAAGTATCTCTTGCCTTAAAAGCGGGTGCAAAAGTACAAACTTTTTTCCATTCAACAAAACTTTTTTTGAATAAAAATCATAACACCCTCATTCCCAAATAAAAATTTTTCATCTTCACATTCAAATCCCGGCCCCAAAAACAATCTTCACGACTCCCATTCCCCTCATTTTTCGCCTGTTTACAAACCATTATCCCCTCCCGTTCTCCTTCCATCCCATCAATACATCTGAAAACAAACAACTTATCTTAATAACACATCCGCTCCACCCTACCCTTTCCGCCATCTCGATGCTCCGCGTCATTTCTTCGAAACTATCTTTTTTATCTCATTCAGTTTCAACAAAGCCTCTATCGGTGTGAGCGAGTCGATGTCTATATCCAGCAACTTGTCGCGTATGTCGAGCAACGCCGGATCGTCCAGCTGTATAAAACTCAACTGATACCCTCCCTCCGGGCTTTTCTTAGTCTCCTTCTTTTTCGACTTCTCGGTTTTGGGGTTCAAGTCCGAAATCTTCTCGTTTTTCGACTCCAGCAGCTCCAACATACTGTTGGCGCGTTTCAGCACTTGCGGCGGCATTCCGGCCATCCGGGCTACATGTATACCGAAACTATGTTCGCTCCCACCCTCTTCCAGTTTGCGGATAAATATCACCTTGTTTGCCACCTCCCGGACCGAGATATGGTAATTCTTGATTCGCTCATACTGGTCCGCCATCTCTATCAACTCATGATAGTGCGTGGCAAACATCACCTTCGGGCGCGCATTCTTATGGTTGTGCAAATACTCCGTAATGGCCCATGCTATCGATATTCCGTCATACGTCGACGTTCCCCGGCCTATCTCGTCCAGCAGCACCAAACTCCTGTCCGATATGTTGTTCAAAATACTTGCCGTCTCGTTCATCTCCACCATAAATGTCGACTCGCCCGACGAAATATTATCCGAAGCACCCACCCGTGTAAACACCTTGTCCACCAGTCCTATATGCGCCTCTCTGGCCGGACAGTAGCAACCCATCTGCGCCATCAGCACAATCAATGCGGTCTGCCGCAGCAATGCCGACTTACCCGACATATTGGGACCCGTAATGATAATAATCTGTTGCGTGTCCCGGTCCAGATACACATCGTTACTCACATATTGCTCGCCCAGCGGCAACTGCGTTTCTATCACCGGGTGGCGGCCTTCCTTAATGTCTATCACCGTATCGTCCGACAGCTCTGGCCTACAGTAGTTGCTGGCCAGCGACACCTCTGCAAAGCACTGCAAACAATCCAGCCGCGCCACCAGTTGCGCATCATATTGTATCGGCTCCAGATAGGTCATCAGCGACGTCAGCAGCTGTTCGTACAGCTGGCTCTCCAACGCCAATATCCGCTCCTCCGCACCCAATATCTTTTCTTCATATTCTTTCAGCTCAGGGGTGATATATCGCTCCGCATTGGTCAGTGTCTGCTTTCTGATCCACTCCTCGGGAACCTTGTCCTTATGCGTATTCGTCACCTCCAGATAGTAGCCGAAGATATTGTTGAAGCCCACCTTCAGCGACGGAATGCCTGTACGTTCGCTCTCCCTTCGCTGTAGGTCCACTAAGTAGTCTTTCCCCGACCCCGCCATATTGCGCAGCTCGTCCAGCTCGTCGTTCACCCCTTGCGCTATCACTCCCCCCTTGTCCACCTTCACCGGTGGTTCTTCCACTATCTCGCGTCCAATGCGTTCATATATGCTCTGGCACGGGTTCAGCTGCTCCGCCATCTGTTTGAAAGCCGCATCCTCCGCCCTGCCGCACATCTCTCTGATTTGCCCTATGGCACCCAACGACCTTTTCAGCTGTTGGAGTTCCCGTGGGTTGATTCGTCCCACAGACACCTTCGAAATCAGTCTCTCCAAATCACCAATCGCCCTGATTTGCGGCAACAATGCAATCGAGAGGTCGCGGTTCCTCACCAGGTAGTCCACCACATGCAGCCGCTCCTCTATCGCCTCCCGGTCCTTCAGGGGCATCACTATCCACCGCTTCAGCAGGCGTGAACCCATAGGTGTAGCCGTCTGGTCCAGCACGTCCAGCAATGTGCGTGCATTCTCATGTGGCGAATACACCAATTCCAGATTCCTCACTGTGAACTTGTCCAACCACACATACCGGTCCTCCTCTATCCTGTTGATCGAGCATATATGCTGTGTACGGTCGTGCTGGGTGGCCTGCAGATAGTACAGCGCTGCACCCGCCGCCACAACACCTTCCGTCAACTCTTCTACTCCGAACCCCTTCAACGACGCGGTGTCAAATTGTTTCATCAGCAGCTCGTTCGCAAAGTCGTACGTAAACACCCAGTCATCAAATGTGTTGGTATAGTATTTCTCGGGAAAATGGTCCAAAAACCAGTGCAGTTTCTTTCGCTGCAGCACCACCTCCGAAGGATGGAAGTTCTGCAACAGCTTGTCGATATAAGCCATATCGCCCTGCGCCACATAGAACTCGCCCGTGGACACGTCCAGAAACGATATGCCGTGAATCTTGTCCGTCAAATGCAGTCCACACAGGAAGTTATTCTCCTTCACATCCAGCACCATGTCGTTATACGACACGCCCGGTGTCACCAATTCAGTAATACCTCTCTTCACCAGCCCCTTCACCGTCTTGGGGTCTTCCAGCTGCTCACAGATAGCCACCCTCAACCCAGCCCTCACCAGCCGGGGCAGGTATTGGTCCACAGCATGATATGGAATGCCGGCCAAGTCCGTGTATCCGCCGCCTCCGCTCGCCTTCCGCGTCAGGGTGATACCCAATATCTGCGACGCCTTGCGGGCATCTTCGCCAAAAGTCTCATAAAAGTCACCCACACGGAACAGCAGCATTGCATCGGGAAACTTACGTTTCATCTCTGCATGCTGACGCATCAAAGGGGAATCGTTTTCTGCATTCTTCGCCATAACATTTTCACTACACCTCTTTAGGTGTAAAATTTGTTAACGCCAACAACTTTTTTTTATTGCCCCACTCTCACAAAAAAAATTCCTATAGATTCTTCCCCCATTTTTCACGATTTACCACCCCCATTATATCCGTTTCCAAATCAGATTCTATATTTCAAAACAAACTTTCTCAAGCTGCGAAACCCTGTTTCCGTTCTAAAACGCCCCGTCTCAACCCGCGACACCCATTTTCAAAACCATTTGGCGCTTTCGCAACCCGCGACAGCCGTTTTCAAAACCGATTGGGGGTATTGCAGCATTTTTTTTAGTAGCATTGGAAGACGCACAGCACCTCGCTGCTGAAATCAAGGCGGCGCAGATTGTCGGAGTTGATGAAAAGTCGCATTGACCCGCAGTCGCCCCAGATTGTGTCATATTGGTAATCGTCAATTGTATCGTCTGTAGCATCAATTGTTGGAATTTGCAACAATAATGTATCAAATTGACTTCCTACCTCATCATATTGCTCGAAGGCAGGATAACCGAGCATTTGGAAATTCTCTTCTGAGACAGCCTGAAACATTGTGTTGTCGCCCAGTGCAAGTTCGTCGGCAGTCTGCTCCCGTTTCTCTTCGGGAAGTATCTTCTTCACGTAGTCTGCCACATAACAGGTCCCCATTTCCTCGTCGTACAGGTTGCGGACAGCTTGGGCGGCAGCATCCTCAAAATCGAAATCCGACTGATTAATGCAGGATTCACTTTGCCGAACGCACAACGCAAACTCGTCCATCACTGGGCTTCCTTCGATTGTTTCAATCCGTGGGTATTGACCAAGTAAAGAGATATCCGCGCCTTTGTCAATCACTTTGTGATACACCACGCGGAAATTGGCCTGTGAAACAGGATTGTCCAAATCCACGCCATAGCCCTCGGCTATTATGTTTTCGTCTGAGGATATGAAATATTGCAACATACCCTCTTGTGGCAATGGGTCAAGGTGTGGCACATCGCCAAAATTCACTTGCATCACCATTGCCATAGGCTTCCCATTCGCATCAGTGGGATATGGTTGGGTATTATCCCAGTAAGGCATACCGCCGAGTTTGCTTTCGAAGACAGATGGCTTTCTGTTGTGATCAATGGCAAACCGCAAGCATTGCTTTGGAGGGTGCAAGCGATTGATCTCTTCTATGATAGCGGCAGTTTTCTTCTGCATAGCATCAATTATAGATGGTTCGGGAATATACTCAGGCAATCCTCGTGCTGCTAAACTTTCCTCAAGGTGTTTAGTCGCTTTGCGCAACTTGTATTGTCCTATTAGTAATGTTCCCTTTGAAATGACAAAAAGGATGGCAAGAAAGATAAATGCCTTCCAATGGCCAGTGCTAATTCCACGAGCCAAAGCAATTACAAGCAAGATTGCCCACAGAATATTACGTACCAATGATGTTTTCTTTTCTGTTTCCAAACTTCCCATACTTTTTTTTAACAGTTATATTTTTACATACCATCCCGCCCCGCCGCAACATTGCGGCAGAGAGAGGCACATGAAGAAAGCCAGTGGCTTTCGATAGCGTCCCGCAGGGTGGCAAACGGAGTGCCACCAAGCGGAGAACAGAGAAAAACAAAAAGGAAAGACTCCCAACGATTACTTGTGAAATCTGTGGGAGGGGTAAAATCAGCGAGTTATGAGCGTTGCACAGCATAGGGCATTGTGGTTATACATGCAGCACGTCTTTGATGGAATAGATGCGGCTGTCGTGTTCGAAGGTGAAGTACTGGTCGTCCAGTATCATCCACTCGTCGCGCTGTTTGCTGGTGAGGCGCTTGATGTCGGGAAACATCCCCACGGGCACCATCACCACGCGGCCGTCGGTGAGATAGACGGCCATCATACCGCGCTTCAGCCCAAAGTCGAGTTTCTTGATTCCAAGGTTGGTGTCTTTATATTTGCACATATCTGTTTATTTTATTCGTTTGACTTGTATCTTCTTGCCATCGAAAACCTGGTCGATGAGACGATTGATTTCATCCCAATGCTCGTCGATTGCTTTGACAATCATCTGTTCCTCTGAGGCGGAGAGCTCCGACCACGCCACCTCAATCTTTTTTGCTCCATTCTCTTCAATCCATATCTTGGCCACCGTGTTGCCTCGGTGCGACTGCTTGCTGCCGCGTCTCACGACGTGCACGTGTCTTCGATTTTTGTCTTTGTCAGCAGGAAAGACGGAGAGAATGAATTGGAGTATGAGTAGCAGTTTGCCCATTGGTTTTATATCTTGTTTTCGATTTGCAAAGGTACGAAGAATTATCGGATTGGCAAAAAAGTTTTTGTATCTATAGAGTGTTTACGTCGGCAGAGAGAGGCACATGATGAAAGCCAGTGGCTTTCGCTAGCGTCCCGCAGGGTGGCAAACGGAGTGCCGCCAAGCGGAGAACAGAGAAAAACAAAGAGGAAAGCTTCCGGACGATTACCTATACAATTCTTGGGGAGAGGTAAAAATCAGCGAGTTATCTGACCGTGTACACCTTCATAGTCTCTCCAGCACAGCCTGTTCCAACTTGTCAATAAACTCCTCGACGGTGTGCAGCCGCTCTTGGGGCGTGGCCTCCACCTGTGGGGTGCTTTGATGGGCCTCAACCTTCCGCAAAGGCTTTGTCCTTGTGTTGTTTGTATCTGCAACGGTTTCCATATCTGTTGTTATTTACAAGTACAAAAGTACGAAGAATTATCGGATTGGCAAAATACTTTTTGTATCTATATTGTGCTTCCGTCGGCAGAGAGGCAAATGAATTATATTGTGTCGTCCGGGAACAAATCGTGCAACATAAAGAGCCATCCGCCAGGGAGGTGTGGCTCCCTAGTTGGATGGTTTATCTGCTTGGAAAGAATACTGCTGAATCCTTTAATGGGCAAAAAGGACCGGTATCCCAGACCGATAGTCCAGCAGGCCAGTCGCTGCCGCTCGTCTACAATATCGATACAGCGGCCTATTGCTCAGACTCTTTCTGGGCGTATCGCTCGCGGTCACTCACTATATCGTGCAGATTGTCGTATGCCCAATCCAGCAACTGCCGCATCACGGGCATGAAACTTTGCCCCCTCTCCGTGAGTGCATACTCCACCCGCGGCGGCATCTCTGGGTACACCGTCCGGCTCACAAGCCCGTCCGCCTCCAGTCCCCTCAGGGTGGAGGTGAGCATCTTCTGCGAGATGTCGGGATTGGCCTTCTCTATCTCCTTAAAACGCATTGGCTCCCCGCTCCCGTTCAGGGTATACAGCACCGCCAACGCCCACTTGCCGCTGATGCGCGACAGCACGTTCCGTATGGGGCATTCCGGAAATATGGGATCTTTTATAAATACCTTTGACATATCTCTTTTCTTTTATTCATCTATATTCATTCATCCTTCACTTCATCCTCGCCCAGGGCGGCCAACACTGTCGGTATATCCTCGGTGAACGCCACAAAGCGCTCCACCCCTTCATAATACAGTTCCGGGTGCTCGAGGTTAAACCGCACCAGCGTGGTGTGCGGAAACTGCTGTGCCATCTGCTCGAAAGGCAGCCGGATAATGCCCGGGGTGTTGTATCCGATACCAAATTCCCACAACAGCAGCCTCTTCTGCGACCATTTCTTCACAAAATCGGTATATCGCTTGGCCTGCCGGTGCCAGTGGTAGTCCTCCACAAAGGTTTCATCCACTCGCAAATTCATTGCTGCCGGCTGCCCGTCGGGCATACGGGGAATCATCTCGGTGGGTATACGGCAGTCGGCTATGGCAGGCAACGCCTTCATCACCCATTCGCGGTTGTTCATCAACGTCTTGGGACTGCCGCTGGCCGGCTGAAACATGCAGTAGTCGCCCTGTGTGGCAAACACCCGCCCGGTGTCGAATCCCGACAACTCGAACTGCGCGTCCACGTTGGTGGTAACCACAAAATACTCTTTCCCCTCCAGCACTTTACGCAGCTGTCCGTACAAAGGGGTACCCTCTTGGCGGTAGCGGCAAAACCAAATATGCTTTGCCCAATAGGCCCATCGCTCCTCTTCGCTTTCAAATGGATAGAACCCCGAGGTATAGAGGTCGGTAAACCCGTATCGCTCAATCCATGGGCCGAACTCCCGCTCAAAGTCCTCACCGTCATAGCGCAAACCCGCAGCAGTCGAAAGTCCTGCCCCTGCGCCCACCACTATGGCATCCGCCTCGGCAAAACTGCGTTTCAACGCCTCAACCCTTTCCGAAAATGGCTCGGTATGCATCATAGTCTATATCTTTATATACATTGAAAACCACCGTTTTAAAACTCGTATTTCTCCTGTATCCCTCCATATACTGCCTCACCGTGTCCACCGCAATCCGTGCTGCACGCCGGTTGGGAAACCGGTACTCGCCCGTCGATATGCAGCAAAACACAATGTCGGTCAACCCTTTCTCGTCGGCCAACGACAGGCAGCTCCTGTAACTCGACGCCAACTGCCGCTCCTGCTCGGCCGTAGGCACCCCGTTGGGGATAATGGGACCCACGGTATGGACTACGTGGCGTGACGGCAGGTTGTAGCCCCCAGTGATGCGCGCCGAGCCTGTGGGCTCGTCGCCCTCCACCATGCGGGCACATTCCAGCCGCAACTGTATGCCCGCCGCCGAGTGTATGGCGTTGTCGATGCAGCGGTGCAACGGAACAAAGCATCCCAGCATCTGGCTGTTGGCGGCATTCACTATGGCGTCGGCATGCACACGGGTAATATCGCCCTGCCACAGCCGAAACGTGTACAGCTCCGATTGCATCACCGTTTCCATCTCCTCCAATTCCACAATGCCCTTGTCCTCCAGCTGCCACGCCAACTCTCTGTCCTGACAGCGCAGCCACTCGTCTGTCGCCGGCCAAGGCGGACGGATGTTCATCAACGCACGCAGCAAGGCCTGCTTCTCCTCCAACGTCCCGGGCAGAGCCATCTCGCGCTGCTGCTCACGCAGCAATCCGCCTATCAAATAGTCTATATTCTCTATTCTGTCCATTTCAATTTGCAAAGATACAAATAATTCCGCATTTCTCTCACGCTCCACATTGCCCAACCACCCGTCAAACCCTCCAAACCCCTCCCCTTCAGCCCATTGGCAAATCCGCCACAGGCACCTCCCCACACCGTTCAACAACCCATCCGCTCTCGGGCTCGCGTCGGCCAATCATCCTTTCAGCCTCCACCCAGCCTCCCCGAACCCACACCGAACCTACACCGAACCTTCCCTACACCTTCAGCCCCTATTCATTCCTTAACTACATTTTGTTTACCGGTGCGGTGAACAGAAGTTTAAGAAGGGGTGACTAAGGGCTGAAGAAGAAGCGAAGCCGGAAGCGACTACCATCGCAGCGGGTCGGGCAGTATATTGCCGTCGGTCATAGGGCTGTCGGCATCGGTGAAGGAGGCTGATTTGTACTGGATGCAAAGCATGGTGAGGTTGTCCTTGCCGGTGTTTTTCAGTGCGCGGCGGCCGTCGGGACTGACACGCACCACGGTGCCTTCGGCCACGGGGAACTGCTCGCCGTCGACCTGGTAGGTGCCCTCACCGCGAAGGATGATGTAAAGCTCTTCGTGGGTTTTGTGGGTGTGGAGGAAACCGCTGTCCTGCCCGGGCACGAGGGTTTGGAACGAGAGTTCGCTGCCGGTGGTGCCGACAGCCTGACCCACGAACACTTTACCCTTAATGACATTGGGACCCATGGGGAGCTCGTGCTCGATAATCTGGTTGATGTTTCCCACGCTGACTGCAGCGTAGTTCTTGCCTTGTTTGATTGTTTCAATTGTTTTCATTGTATTAATTGTTTTGAAATTTGATGCAAAGGTACAAACAAAAAATCACAGCCAGACCTACTTTCACGGGGGTACGATAGTTACCCGAAGGTAAGTAACGGTGATTTAGCGAGTAATTGCAAAAACACTTTTATGATTATTTAACTTTGGGTGCGACCGGAAAGCGATGAAAAGACCCTGTTGGGGCAGAGCCTGAATGCGGAAAAAGAGTGTTACGGAAGTGGTGAAACGGGGTTGGAAAGAGGACCACGGACAAGGGTTGGGGCGATGCGGACCAAAGAAACGGGAGGAGATGGAAAATGGTGTTCCACAACTTGATACAGCATGCGGCGGGAAAGAGTGGAGGGAAGAAATGCAATAAGTCGATTTTTCTTTGTATTTTTGCATCCGGTTTGGTCACCGCAAAGGTGCTAAGAGGGAATGCCGTGAAAGTCGGCAACAGTCCCGCTGCTGTAAGTTCAAACACACGGCAACCGTCGAGAAAAGCCACTGTGCGCCCCGATGCGACACGGGAAGGCGAGGAAGCCAAAGAACAAGTCAGAAGACCTGTAAGCCAAGATTTAAACGGCCTCGAGGAATGGCACGAAAACAATGAGAAGACTGAAAGAAATAATAGTAGGGAGCATACTGGCTTGTGCGATTGTGCCGCAAAGTGCTGCACAGGACACGGTGCGCAAGGCCATTATGCTGCCGGAGGTGCAGATAATACAGCTGAACACCCACCCCGAAGGCACCCTGACCCAGACACCCACCCAGGTGGCCACAGCCGAGAAAATAGAGCGGCTGGGCGACGCGCAGCTGAGCGACGTGCTGCGGCGCATGGTGGGGGTGACGTTGAAGGACTATGGTGGCATCGGGGGCATAAAGACAGTGTCGGCCAGGGGGTTGGGCAGCCAGTTCAGCACCTTGACCATAGACGGTGTGGCAGTGACCGACTGCCAGAACGGACAGGTGGACCTGGGGCGCTACCTGCTGGGCAACAGCAGTTACATCTCGATGTCGAACGGACAGGTGGACAACACACTGGGGTCGGCCCGGGCCTATTCGGCGGGCAGCATTATCAACATGGAGACACACGAACCCGAGTTCGGGGCACGCCCCTATAACTTGAAGATAGGCGGCGAGGCAGGGTCGTTCTGGTTGCTGTCGCCCACCCTCTCGGTGGAGCGGCAACTGGGGCAGCGGCTCTCGGTCTCGGCATGGGCCAACTACCTGCACACCAAAGGGGACTATCCTTTCACCCTTTTCTATAGGCCGGGGCAGACAGGCAACACCACACGCGAACGGAGGCAGAACTCGCAAGTGGACCTTGCCACTGCCGACGCGAACCTCTTTTACAGGATGGACAGCCGCAACCGACTGCATGTGAAGGTGCACTATATGCAGGGCTACCATGCTCTGCCCGGACCTGTGATATACTATTCGAGGCTGGGGACGGAGCACAGCCAAGAACAGTTGTTCTTTGCCCAGGCGCGCCACCGGCACACGGGGAGGAACTGGGATTGGCAGCTGCTGGGGAAACACCAACGCAGTAAAGACATATACGAGGACACCGCCGCGATGAATGTGGGATTGGTGCATAATGAATACAACCAGAGCGAGTCGTACCTGTCGCAAAGTGTGCGATACCACACCGGAGCCGAGGGGAAAGACTATTTCAGCCTTACGCTGTCGGTCGACGAGGCGGTGAACAACCTGATGAGCAATCTGGACAACCACAACCAGGTGGAGCGGCTGTCGGCGCTGGGGGTAGTGTCGGCGGAATATGTGGCACACAAGGCGAAGAGCCTGAAGGGTATGCGCATTAGCGGACACCTACTGGGCACCTGGATACGCGACTACGAACCACAGACAGTGTCGGAACCCTATGCCCGGCTGTCGCCTTATGCGGGCGTGACCTGGCCGATGGGCAATTTCACACTGAGGTACTTCTATAAAGAGCATTTCCGTGTGCCGAACTTTAACGAGCTGTACTACTACACCATAGGGCACGACCTGCGACCCGAGAGGGCGCGGCAGCACAATCTGGGTGTGACCTACCGGAGCCGGCCGATACAGAAAAAGGAACTGGTGGGAGCCGGGACCGCCACCGTAGACTTGTACTACAACCGAGTGAACGACAAGATAGTGGCCATACCGATGCAGAACATGTACCTGTGGTCGATGATGAACATGGGGAAAGTGGAGATTGAGGGAGTGGACGTGACGGTGAACGGGTGTATCGAGAACCGCGATATACCGCGCTGGAGGATAGACCTGAGTGTGGGATACTCGTTCCAATATGCCGTAGACCGCACCGACACAGAAAGCAAGACCTACGGGCATCAAATACCCTACACACCGCGACACAGCGGCAACATCACCCTTACCGCCACCACGCCCTGGGTGGATGTGGGATATTCGGCCATGATGGTGGGGCAGCGATATGCGCTGCAACAGAACACGTCGGCCAACCGGGTGGCAGGCTATACGGACCACGGGATATCGGTGAGCCGGGAATTTGACCTCGGAGAGAGCACCATACGGGTGAAAGCCCAGGTGCTGAATATATTCAACAAGCAATATGAGGTGGTGAAAAGCTACCCCATGATGGGGCGGAACTACCGCATCGGCATCGTGTGGCAGCTTTAGGAATTATTGAAAACGAACAAAAAAGATAAAGAAACATGAGAAAAAAGAACTCCATTTTAGGCTTTGCGCTGGTGCTGACACTGTTGGTAGTGGCGGAAGGCTGCACAAAACCCGCCCCCGAAGGGCCTACTACCACAGATGTGAACAACAAAATATACCTGCTGAGCGAAGGCTTGTGGGGAGGCAATAACGCAGAAATCAGTCTGTTGGACCGCAACAGCGAGAATGTGGTGGCTGACTGGTTCGGGAGTAACAACCAACGCGGACTGGGCGATTTGGCACAAGACATGATACATTATGGAAACAAACTGTATGTCACGGTGTTCACCTCGAATGTGCTGGAAGTGATAGACCCGGAAACAGGAATCAGCATAAGGCAGATAGATTTCGGACATGCGGGACCGAGATATCTGGCGGGGCACGAAGGCAAGGTGTATGTGTCGTGCTACGATAAAACCATAGCGCGGATTGACACCGCCACACTGGAAATAGAGAGCAAATGCAACCTGAGCGGACTGCAGCCTGAACAGCTGTGCGTGGTAGGGAACAAGCTGTATGTGTGCAACAGCTGGCAGCGGACGGCAACGGGCGGTTCGGTGTTTGACAGCACGTTGTCGGTGGTGGACCTTGGTAGCTTTACCGAGACGGGGAAAATAACCGTGGGGCTGAACCCGGGAAGAATCAAAGCCCTGCCCAACAACAGAGTGATTGTGGCCTGTGGGGGCGACTATGGGGAGAATGAGGCCAAAACCGTGGTGGTCAACACCATGGACAACAGCATGGAGACACTGGCTGTGGCAGCCACAAATTTCGACGTGAAGGGCAACGATATCTATATGTATGCCACCACATACGATGCCGGAGGGAACGCGAGAGCGGTTTTCTATCATGCCGATGCAAATACGCTGCAAACAGAAGAAATATTGAAAGAACACACGGCGAAACTCAACAACACCTACGGACTGAACATAGACCCAAAGACAGGGAACCTGTACATTTGCAACAGCATATATAATGCCAACGCCGATGTATACACACTAAAACCGGACGGCACGCTGGTGCGGAAAGTGGAAGGTGGGATATTCTCGTCGAAAGTAGTGTTTTAAGAAAAAGCCGGAACAGAGAGGGGAAGATGCATTGTTTTCCAAAAGCGATGCAGCAGAAGAAATAAATATATTTATTAGAAGTTTCTTTTTAATTAAAAAAAAAGTTGTATTTTTGCATGTTCAAACCCATGGGCAAAAACATGGGGATGGACATGCAAATATATTTTGAAACAATACAACAATACATTATAAATGAAAAAAATAGCGCTTACTTTAGCCCTGATTGCATTTGCATTTGCAGCCAATGCACAGTTAACCATCAGTGCCAATATTGGCGGCAACATGACTTCTGGAACCGTAGTCACAAACACCCACATCACAGTGGTGACCGACTCGTCAGTAACCCGAACCGATACCATGGAAAACCGGATGGACCTCACATTCGGAATGAAAATCGGATACAAATTTGGCAAAGCCCAAGTGGGTGTGGCCGGTAGTTACGGAATGTATACCATCAAGAACCAGCCGCTGGATTTGACGCTGGTGCCTGTGGTGAGCACACATATGCCGGGATGGGCATATACGGGAAAGATGAGCACAAAAGGCTCTTCGTTTATGGTGGCGCCCTATTTCCGCTATGATGTACTCACGGCGGGCGACGTTGCACTGTTTGTTGAACTGGACCTTTTCTACTCGAAAGTGATGAACCCCAAGATGTCGGCCGAGGTGCGCAACTGGAACATTGCAATGCCAGCAATAGCTATGACCGATACGTGTAATAACCGAGTAGTGCCCCGCAGCACAACATCGATGGGAGCACGTGTGCTGCCCGGTTTGAGCTGGCAGTTGAGCAACCACTGCGGCATTGACCTGTATCTGGATTTCCTCTCGCTGGCATACTACACTTCCACCAATGTGTTCACAACGATGAATTATGGTTTTCACATCTCACCCGATCAGCAAGTCACATACGACGTTACCGCTACCGAGACTATCACAAAAACGACGGAGTATGGCGGAGGGCTGACCGGAACGCCGCTGCTGACCGATATAGGTGTGAACAACTGGGTGAGAGTAGGGTTTAATTTAACATTCTAAGAGTGTAAACCATGAAAAAGATACTAATTGCCATAGCCTTGGTGGCTGCGACCACAATCGCAAACGCGCAGTTTGTGGTGAGCCTGCAGCTGAGCGGGGCATATAATTCGGGCACAACCGAAAACCATTCTACATTTACGGGAATCAGCAGATTGACCGGTGCAGACACTACCTACAACTTTGGTGACACGACAACACATATACCTTCAATGGATATTACCGGAGGGTTCAAGTTTGGATACCAATTTGTACGTACGCAGGTGGGTATTGCCGGTTATTTCGGGATGAACAGAGTTAAGGGAGAAGAGACTATTAGAGAGTTTTACGACTTACATCCCGAGTCGATCCAGGCACGATGGAATTTGAATGTAGAAGATTGCCAGAGCGAATATACAGAGCAACGGATGCACTTCACCATAGCCCCTTATGTGCGACATGAGTTAATACAATTTGGCGATGTGGCTTTGTTTGCTGAACTGAACGGTTATTTCACCAAGGTGCTGCAACCGCTGAGACACGACTTTCTGGATTGGTATAACCATGAGATGCACTACACCATCGATACATCATTCCGAATCACTAACTCGTCGGTGTCTATCGGTGCGAAAATCACCCCCGGTATGAGCTGGCAGCTTTCGAAACACTGCTCGCTCGACCTGTATCTGGACATACTTGCCATTGCATACGACAATACAAAAACAACTGATATTGTGGTCGATGACTTGTATGATGAAACCGCCAGCCCCCGCATTCTAGCACGCCGCACCACCACTACCACAGTGACTACGACAAACGAAATGGGGTTCAACGTGAAGGGTTCACCTCTGCTGAACAACAAGAACTGGGTAAGAGTAGGATTCAACTACACGTTCTAACATCTTGTCCGGCAGAAGAAGCCGGGAGCGACTATGCACTTTTTTGATAACTAATGCATAGATGAAGCGACTGCTGATAGTGCTATTCTGCTTTGCAGGAATGACCTATGCCCAACTTCCGGTGATGGAAAGGCTGGGGGACTGGATGGCAGACAGCATAACGTTGAGGGGGAGCCTGCAAGGAATGGCTTTATATGAGGATAGGGCCGTATTGCTGCGGCACAACGGGCAATGCCTCATACTGGATATGAATGGGCAACAGCTGTTGGCTCATTATCAACTGAGCGGAAACCACTCACATTGCAACAACGCTTCATTCTCGAACACAATAATGGAAGGGGACAAATATCCCCTTCTTTATGTATCGGAATGCTTCGGAGATAAAACCTGCTTCGTGACCCGAATTAGTGACACTGGGTCTACTATAGTTCAGCGGATTTATTATGTAAGTAACTGTTTCCCTGTTGCACAGGACTGGTGCCTGGACAGGGAGAACGGGTTTCTGTATGCCTTCGGGGGTAAGAAATACGGCACGATGTATCTGAAAAAATTCAGGATACCCGAGTTGGGCGACAGCGTTGTAAAGCTGTATGACAAAGATGTGCTGAAAACAATTGCATTCGACTGTGTGAAGGTAGCTCAGGGAAGCAAGATTGAGGGCGGATTTGCATATCTTCCGGATGGAGAAGATGAGGGCGGTTATTGGCTGCACGTACTGGACTTGGAGACAGGGAAAGAGGTGAGAAGGATTGATTTGAACACTATAGGACTGGAGCCAGAAGGTATTGACATAAAGGATGGATGGATTTATGTGGGGTTCAACACGAAAGAAAAAAAAGACAACAAGATATACAAATTTGAGCAATAGCGACAACAAAGATTATGGCAGACAACTATTTGGAGAAACGATATGAGGAGACTCTCGGAGCCGGGCACGTAAGAGTGAAACGCGTGGGACATACGCTGGACGAGCTGATACTACGCAACAGAAGCTACAGAGGTTATCTGCAAGACTATGTGGTCAAGAAGGAGGAGCTGGAACGAATTGTTGGAGTGTGCAATAAAATACCCTCTGCCCGAAACCAGCAGGTGCTGAGATTCAGACTTATCACCAAAGGAGATGGGTCGGAAAAGATATTGAAGAACATAAAGTTAGGGGCGGCTCTACCAGAACTGCATCTGCCACTGCCCGGCACTGAGCCGGAAGCGTTTATAGTGATATGTAGCACTGTGGAGCCGAACGCAATGGTGTGGGTGGACTTGGGCATAGCAATTCAGAGCATGCTGCTCAAGGCTGCCGAAATGGGGCTGAACGGAATTACGATTGGTGCATTCAACAAGGCGGAGATAACCACGGAATTGGAACTGCCTTACCAGCCTTTGATGATAATTGCTATAGGCAAAGGCGTTGAGAAAATACAATTAACACCAATCTCGCCGGAAGAAAGCCATGCTTATTTCCGCGAGGACGGGATACACTACGTACCAAAAATAAAGATAAAGGACTTGATTGTTTAATCCATATCGGTCATTGGGGTTTGTGCCAGATTAGAATTTGTTTCGAGCTGATTGGTCTCATCGATGGCGAAGTCGTAGCGGGCTACGGCGAGACAGGAATGTGGACAAGATGCCGAAAGAAATGCTGATATGGAATAAAGAGACCTGAAAAGGCGAGAAAAGGCAGGCTCTAGTTTTAATTTTATAGCTTCGAAGAGGCTGAATATCAATAACACCGTATAAGCGAAGCGCAGTGCGGTGACAGAATATTCTCACTGCTGGCGTCCCGAAGGGACGCGACAAGGAGAAGGTTTTAAATGTTGTACTAGAGCGAAAATATAAAAGTCGTCCTAATGACTGATTGGGCTTTATTCATCGAGTTGCTCGGGAGAAATGGCCTGGAGGACATCTTGTTCGACACTAACAACAAGACTGATATTTAATTTCCGGATATCGATGGAGAAATTACCGTCCTTGCAGTCCTTGACAATGGTGCCTTTCATACCTTTGAGATAGCCTGCAATAATCTGGACCGGAGTTCCTTTGTGAAGCTGGTCGGTGTTGTGGACATAAACAGACTCCATAGAATCGGCCAGACGGCGGAGGCTGTCTATCTCGCTTTGCCGGATAATAGCAATGCCAGTACTGGGGAATGAAACAAAACCACAAATACCCTTTACATCCCGTACACGCCAAATATCACGTTCACACATCTTAATGAATGTGTAAGACGGGATTAGGGGGACTTCAACACTTTTCATTCGGTCGGACCACTTACGCAGAACACGGTGGAGCGGCAGATATGTCTCCAAATGAAGGTCGGCAGCAATACGGTCGGTAACCATCTTCTCGGCACGGGGAGAAGTGTAGGCGGCTACCCATTGAGGTTGATTAGTTAATGACATAAACAAAAACAAAGCCCCCATGGTGGGGGCTTTGCTATTAATTAGGTGATTAGTCGTTGTACTCGGCAATGATACCAGGCACCTTGTCGGGAGTGAGGCGGCCGTACACCTTATCGCCAATCATGGCAACAGGAGCCAGACCACAAGCACCAACGCAACGGAGGGTATTCAGTGAGAATTTGCCGTCGGCAGTGCACTTGCCAACCTCGACATTGAGTGCACGTCTGAAAGCATCAAGAACCTTCTCGGCACCACGCACATAGCAAGCAGTACCCAAGCAGATGTCGATGGGGTGTTTGCCCTTAGGTTCCATGGTGAAGAAACTATAGAAAGAAACGATGCCATAAACGCGTGAAACGGGGATATTGAGCTCGTGAGCCACAACTTCCTGAACCTCGGCGGGCAGATAGCCGAATTTGCCCTGAACTTGGTGAAGAACATTGATTACTTCGCCAGGTTTATTACCAAAGGACTTGGCAATGTCTTTGATAACATTGATTTTCTCTTCGGATAATTTAATGTTTGCCATTTTATTCTTTGTTTGGTCAGCTGAGGGAGAAGAGAGAGTTCCCGTCTCCCTCACACTGATAATTACTTATTTTGTTGTTTCGATTTTGTCTGAGCGGTCGAAATAGTGGGTATGCAACTGCTCGTGGCTGAGGTGGCCGCAAGGTTCGCCATAGTACTCCTTGTAGATAGCGATGATATCGGGGTTCTCGTGGCTCTTACGGATGGGTTTGCCTACGTCTTCGCGATAGATGGCTTCCATACGTTTGCGGATGATGTTGCTGTCGCCGTGGTGATAGGGCTGACCAGCACCGCCGATGCAACCACCGGGGCAAGCCATGACCTCAACGAAATGATAGCCATTGGGATTGCCTTCGCGGACCTGTTCCATGAGTTTGCGGGCATTGCCAAGGCTGTAAGCCACAGCAATCTTCAAGGGGAAGCCATCAAAGTCGATGGTAGCTTCCTTGATACCTTCGAAACCACGGGTTTCTTCGAAATCGATCTTGGGAAGAGTCTTGCCTGTGTGGAGTTCGTAGGCGGTACGCAAAGCAGCTTCCATAACACCGCCGGTAGCACCAAAGATGACACCGGCACCAGTGGACTGACCCAGAGGATTGTCGAAGTCCTCTTCGGGCATGTCGTTGAGGTTGAGGTTGCACTGACGGATCATGTGAGCCAACTCACGGGTGCTGAGCACGAAGTTGACATCGGGATCTCCGTTTACGCTGAGTTCCTCACGTGCACGCTCACTCTTCTTGGCGAGGCAGGGCATGATGGAAACCACAACGAGGTCTTCGCGTTTCACACCCAGCTTGGGGGCGAGATAGTTCTTGGCAACAGCGCCGAACATTCCTTGAGGAGACTTGGCGGTTGAGGGGTACTGCAACAGGTCGGGGAAGTTCTTCTCGTAGAAAGCAACCCAAGCGGGGCAGCAAGAAGTAAACATAGGCAGAGCCACTTTTTCGCCCTTGAGAGCCTTGCCCAGACGCTGGAGAAGCTCGGTTCCCTCTTCCATAATGGTGAGGTCGGCGCTCCAGTCGGTGTCAAACACCTTGTCGAATCCCAGACGACGGAGAGCGGCAGCCATCTTACCGGTAACAATCTCACCAGGTTTCATGCCAAACTCCTCACCGAGAGCCACGCGGACTGCGGGAGCGGTCTGAACAACAACTTTCTTGGTAGGATCGGCAATGGCTTTGAGCACATCGCTGATGTTGTCGACCAGGGTAAGAGCTCCGACGGGGCATACCTGGACGCACTGGCCGCAGTTGATGCAGCTGCTGTCACCGAGGTTCTGCTCGAAAGCGGGAGCAACCACAGCCTGGAAGCCACGGTTCACACCACTCAGAGCACCAGCGGTCTGGAACTTGTTGCACATGGTTTCGCAACGACGGCACATAACACACTTGTCCATGTCGCGGTAAACGCTGAGCGTGCTATCCTTACGGTAGGAAGACTGGGCACCTTTGAAAGGAATTTCCTTAATACCCAGGCGTTTGGTCAAAGACTGAAGCTCGCAGTCGCCATTCTTCTCGCACTGGAGACAGTCGTTGGGGTGGTCGGAGAGGATAAGTTCAACCACAGTTTTGCGAGCGTTGATTACGCGGGCATTGTGGGTGAATACTTCCATGCCTTCCATGCAGTCGGTGGCGCAAGCGGGGGCAAGATTTCTGCGACCCTTGACTTCCACGACACACACGCGGCATCCGCCAGGTTTATTTTCAAATTTCATCCCATCAAGCTCAAAATAGCAAAGAGTAGGGATATCGATACCGGCCATGCGGGCAGCTTTAAGGATGGTGGTGCCTTCGGGAACTTGAACCGGTTTATTATCTATTGTGAGATTAATCATATTAATGTCTACTTTTAAATATTAATTTATACCGTATTACTGAACAGAAATGGCACCAAACTTACAATTGTTGATACATGCACCGCACTTGATGCACTTGGTGCTATCGATAACCATCGAAGCAAGCTTGTGACCGGGAGCGGTGTAGTCGGTACGGGAAATGGCCTCCACGGGGCAGCCCTTGGCGCACTTGCCACAGCCGATACATTTCTCGCGATCGATAGCATAGCTCATCAGTTTCTTGCAGACGCCTGCACGACATTTCTTGTCCACCACGTGCTCCACATACTCATCCCAGAAGTTGTCGAGAGTTGACAGAACGGGGTTAGGCGAGGTCTGACCAAGTCCGCAAAGGGCAGTATCCTTAATGACGGCTGCGAGGTTGCGGAGTTCTTCCAGGTCTTCCATTGTTCCGTTACCATTGGTAATCTTCTCAAGAATTTCGCAGAGGCGTTTGTTACCGATACGGCAGGGAGAGCACTTACCGCAGCTCTCCTCGCAGGTGAACTCAAGGTAGAACTTGGCGATAGCGGGCATACAGCTGGTCTCGTCCATAACAACCATACCGCCGGAACCCATCATAGAGCCTGCAGCAACAAGGCTATCATAATCGATAGCAGTGTCAAGGTGCTTGGCAGTCAAGCATCCGCCAGAAGGACCACCGGTCTGAACAGCTTTAAACTGACGGCCATCCTTAATGCCACCGCCGATTTCGTAAATAATCTCACGGAGGGTGATGCCCATGGGAACCTCAATCAGACCCACATTGTTAATCTGACCGGCCAAAGCAAACACTTTGGTACCCTTGGATTTCTCTGTACCGATTTTGCTAAACCACTCGGCACCCTTGGTGATAATAACAGGCACATTGGCAAAAGTCTCAACGTTGTTCACGTTGGAGGGTTTGCCCATATAACCGCTCACAGCAGGGAATGGGGGTTTCAGTGTGGGCTCACCACGCTGACCTTCCATAGAATGGATCAGAGCAGTCTCCTCACCGCAGACGAAAGCACCTGCACCATAGCGGAGCTCAATGTCGAAGTTGAATCCGGTGCCCAGGATATCGTCGCCCAGCAAACCGTATTCGCGAGCCTGTTTGATTGCAATTTTCAGACGCTCGATGGCCAGAGGATACTCAGCACGGATATAAACCAAACCCTTGCTGGCACCAATTGCATAACCGCAGATGGCCATAGCCTCAACGATGCTGTTGGGGTCACCTTCCAGGATAGAACGGTCCATGAAAGCGCCGGGGTCGCCCTCGTCAGCATTGCAGATTACATACTTCTGGTCAGCCTTGTTCTTGGCGCAGAGTTCCCATTTCAAACCAGTGGGGAAACCGGCACCGCCACGGCCGCGCAGGCCGGAAGCCTTCATCTCGGCAATCACCTGCTCGGGGGTCATCTCGGTCAAGCACTTTGCCAATGCCTCGTAGCCACCACGGGAGATGCTCTCTTCAATATTCTCAGGATCCACAAAACCGCAGTTACGCAGAGCAATACGAATCTGTTTTTTGTAGAAATCCATGTGACGGGAGTCGCTCACATGCTCCTTGTTCTCAGGATTCATATAGAGCAGCTCGGGCACCTTACGACCTTTTACCAAATGTTCCTCAACAATACGACGGACATCCTCGGGTTTTACCTGAGTGTAGAAAGTATTGTCGGGCATAATCTTAACGATAGGACCTTTCTCGCAGAAACCGAAGCAACCGGTCTTAATCACCTGCACCTCGTCCTGAAGGTTCTTCTCCTTAAGAATATTCTTGAAGTTTTCGATAATATCCAGGCTTTTGCTGGATTTGCATCCAGTACCGCCACAGATGAGAACGTGCATTTTAAATTTTGCCATACGTAAGTCCTCCGTTTTTTTACTTATCGATAGTTTCGTAATTTACAGGAATGATACCCTCTACCAATTCGCCATTCATGACATATTTCGTCAGAATCTCGTCTGCGCGGTCATTGTCAACGTGGCCAAAAACGATGGGATCTTTTCCGGGAACGCGAACTTCCAGAGTGGGCTCTGCGTGGCAATAGCCCATGCAGCCTGTCTGGGTGAAAACGGCGGGAATCTTAAGCTCTTCAGCCTTCGCCATCATGTGTTCCATAACTTGCTTGGCACCAGCAGCAATACCGCATGTGGCCATAGCGATTTTGATTTGCACAAGCGACTCAGGATGCTCCGCTTTCTCACGGATATCCAGACTCGACTGAAGCTTCTCTCTCATTGCTTTGAGGTCAGCTAATGATTTTACTTTTGTCATGTGAAAACTCCTTATTTTTGGATAAATTGGGATTAATATATTATTTTTACTGTATTAATTATTAATTGTTTCCATTATAACTTACCTACAATAGGCAACATGCAAAGATACACATTTTATTCATATATACAACAATTCATGCAAAATATTTTTTTACATTTATCGTTACCCCTTCCAAGTATGACCGATTACAACCCTATATCCAGCTTACAAAAGCAGATAGATCTCCTCCGCATGGAGATGGAATACGAGCGGCAAAACCACGCCCTCACCCTCGCTACCAAACACTTGGACAATCACATCCAAGAGTCCGACTGTCGCTACCCCGTTTCAATCGGCAACAGTGAGTACAACGCCCTCGACCAACTCATCTTAACTATCCGCTACGAAATCTCCGAGGACTCCGCCGACACCGATTTCGAACCCGGCAAACCCCTTCGCCTCTTCTTCCTCGACAACGACAGCCACATCCACGAACTCCCACACCTCTGCTTCATCGAACAGGTGGGTTATGGCGTGCTCGAAATTGCCGTCCCCGGCCAATCGGCACTCATGTCCATCCGCTCCATTGCGCAATCCCGACTTCTGGGCATCCAACTCTCCATCGACACCACCAGCTACGAAGTCATGTTCGATGCCCTCAGCAGCGCCATCCGGTCCGACGACGAGAAATTCATCCACCTCCGCAACACCCTCATAGGCCCCCTCCACCCCACCTTCCTACACCTCCCCCCGCTCTCCTTACCTTGGCTCAACAGCAGCCAGCAGTCGGCTGTCCAAAAGGCTGTGGAATGCCGTGAAGTAGCCATCATCCACGGTCCTCCGGGAACCGGGAAGACCACCACCCTGGTCGAAGCCATCATCGAGACCCTTCAACGCGAAACCCAAGTCCTGGTTTGCGCCCCCAGCAACGCCGCCGTCGACTGGATTAGTGAGCAACTCTCAAAACGCTGCGTCAACGTGTTGCGCATCGGCAACCCCGTCCGCATCAGCAACGAAATGCTCGACTGCAGCTACGAGCGCCGTTTCGCCGCCCACCCCGACTACCCCGAGTTGTGGAGCATCCGCAAAGTGCTCCGCGACAACCGCAATGCCGACTCCTCAAGCCGCGAATCGAAGAAACGGCTATCCAACCTTCGCGACCGTGCAACACAACTCGAAATCCACATCCAGCAAGACCTCTTCAATCAAGCCCGTGTAGTTGCTTGCACCCTCATCGGAAGCGCCAACTTCATCCTCAACCGTCGACGTTTCTCCACCCTCTTCATCGACGAAGCCGCACAAGCCCTCGAGCCCGCCTGCTGGGCAGCAATTCTCAAAGCCGACCGCGTCATCTTCAGCGGTGACCACTGCCAGCTTCCTCCCACCGTAAAATGCATCGATGCCGCCCATGGAGGCCTCGACATCACTCTCATGCAAAAGGTGGCTAAAAGCAAACCCGAATGCGTCTCCCTCCTCACCACACAATACCGCATGCACCGCGACATTATGTCCTTCTCTTCCCAATGGTTCTACCACGGCATGCTCAACGCCGCTCCCGAAGTGGCCGACCGTCTCATCTCCCCTCTCGACACCCCCCTCACCTGGATCGATACCTCCCGATGCAACTACTCCGAAAAAGAAAGCCGCACCCTCAGCCGCTCCAACTCCGACGAAGCCCGCATGCTCATCCACATCCTCCGCGACTACATCGACATGATAGGCCTCTCCCGCATCCACGACGAACGCGTCGATTTCGGCATCATCTCCCCCTATCGGGCACAAGTACGCCTCATCCGCAAACTCCTCAAATGGCAAAAGTTCTTCCGCTCCCTTCGCCAGCAAATCACTGTCAACAGTGTCGACGGTTTCCAAGGACAGGAACGCGATGTTATCATCCTCAGCATGGTACGCGACAACGACCAAGGCTCCATCGGCTTCCTCCGCGACCTACGACGCATGAATGTCGCCATTACTCGCGCCCGAATGAAACTCATCGTTGTCGGCAATGCCGAAACGCTCTCCCGACACCGTTTCTACGCCCAACTCATAGAGCACTTCCAAGCCCACGGCGACTTCATCACACTCCCGCCCCCCGATGCCGACGAACCCCCTTCTCAGTCTTGACGGCAATTTCCTCCCCCACCATCATCTTCCAACCCAGAAACATTAAGGAACACACGGCTTCCTGTCCCAGTGTTCCTTTCTTCTTTCATGCCATCATCCGACACCCAAACGCCATCCTCCATTCAACCCCTCATCCACCCTTCTGCCAGCCCTCCCAATCACTACACTTGCAAATGTTAAAAATTTGGTCGTCTCATTTTTTGTTTGTACATTTGCAGTGTCGTTTAGCTAATAGTAAATGTTAATTCATTAATATAATTCAATTATTATCAACTAAAAAAAGTACCATCATGAAAAAAGTAGTATTCTTTGCAGCCATGCTGTTGGCTTTTGTTGGAATCAAGGCTCAGACCAACATCCAGGAAATGTACGATTTCAAACGTGGCCACTTCACCACCACTTTGGAAATGTTCAAAACCGATGCCTTCGGTAGTACATTCTTCTTCAACGACATCTACCACCCATCCAAGCTCAATGGCCCCACCGGTTACTACACCGAAATTGCCCGTGCCATCAACTTCTGGCAGAACAGTCCCCTCGGTGGTTTAAGCCTCCACGTTGAATGGAATGGCGGCCAATTCGCCAGCAATGCCTGGCTCTTCGGTATCGAATATTTCCTCCACAACGAAGAATACACCAACACCTTCACCTTCGAACTGATGTACAAACGCATCAGCGGCCAGAAAGAACTCGACAATAAACCTGCCCTCGAGCGTCCGTTCAACAAAGTAAGCGACATCCCCGTCCAGTTCACCTTCGTGTGGGGCATGCAGAACCTCTTTGGCGTGAAAGGTCTTACCTTCAGCGGCTTCCTCGATGTGTGGGGCGAGAACGTCAACTGGGGCACAATAGAGTCCAAAGACGTAACCAAACTCGTCATCCTCAGCGAACCTCAGATTTGGTACAATATCGGCCAGCACTTCGGCTGCAACCACCTCATGATTGGTGGTGAAGTAGAACTTGCCTACAACTTCGCTGGCGGCTGGCACGGCGTCGACGACTTCGCCAAAAACAAAGGCTTCAATGTCGCTCCCTGCGCCGGTATCAAATGGGCCTTCTAAATATATGTTTAATCCATAATACAGAACACCCATGTTAAAGAAACTTTTCGGATTCGACTCCGCAATCCATAATGTCCGCACCGAGATTGTGGCAGGCATTACCACATTCCTCGCCATGGCCTACATTCTGGCCGTCAATCCCGGCATCTTCAGTGCCCTGGCAGACCAAGGCATGCCCACTTCGGCCGTCTTCACAGCCACTGCACTCGCCGCCATCGTCGGTACCCTCGTCATGGCCATCTACGCCAAAAAGCCCTTCGCCCTTGCCCCCGGCATGGGACTTAACGCCTTCTTCGTGTTCACGGTGTGCCTCGGCATGGGCCACTCCTGGCAGTTTGCCCTCACCGCCATCCTCCTCGAAGGTATCATCTTCATCATTCTCACACTCACCAAAGTGCGTCAATGGATTGTCGATGCCATTCCCATGAACCTCCGCCATGCCATCGGTGCCGGTATCGGCCTCTTCATCGCCTTCATCGGACTTAAAAACGGCGGCATCATCGTCAACGACGAAGCCACCCTGGTCCACCTTGGCAACATCTGCCATGGCACAGCGCTCCTGGCCATCATCGGCATCGTCATCACTGCTGTCCTGCTCATCCTCAAGGTCCCCGGCAACATCCTCATCGGCATCATTGTCACCGCACTCCTCGGCATGCTGCCCATCTGGCAGATACCCGGTGCTGACGGCACCATTGCCTATGGCGCACTCACCACTTTCGACCGCGTGGTCGATGTGCCGCCCTCGGTAGCCCCCATCTTCTGCCAATTCCAATGGGATGAGATACTCTCACTCGACATGCTCGTCGTGCTCTTCACCTTCCTCTTCATCGACATGTTCGACACCATGGGCACCGTCATCGGCGTCTCCCAGAAAGCTGGCATGGTAGATGAGAAAGGCAACATCGACGGCATCAACAAAGTCTTCATGGCCGACGCTATCGCCACAACCTGCGGCGCCTGCCTGGGCACCTCCACAACCACCACCTATGTCGAGAGCGCTGCCGGTGTCGGTGCCGGTGGCCGTACTGGCCTCACCGCATTCACCACCGTCTGCTGCTTCGCCATTGCCCTGTTCTTCGCCCCCATCTTCACCCACATCCCCTCTGCAGCCACCACAGCCGCACTCGTCATTGTGGGCTTGATGATGCTCAGCCCCATCAAGGAAATCGAACTCGACGACTTCTCCGAGTCCGTCCCCGCATTCCTCACCATCATCCTCATGCCCCTCTGCTACAGCATCAGCGACGGCATCCTCATCGGCATGATTGCCTACGTGCTCATCAATGCGCTCTGTGGCAAATTCAAAAAGATTTCCGTCACCATGTGGATCCTGGCCATCCTATTCATTGCACGTTATCTATTCCTATAACAAACAACTAACTATCAAAATGGGTGCCGTCACAAACAACGGCACCCATTTCTTTTTGAACCTATTCGAACGCTGCTATTTCACTATCAGCTTCTTTACCGCATTAATCAGGCTGCCCGTAAGGCGTACAAAGTATGCCCCCTTCGGCAATTTGCCCAATTCAATCTGTATGCGGCAATCACCGTTGCACTCTGCACTGCGGCGCAACACCGTCTGCCCACTCAGATTAACCAGTTCAACATCCACACCTCCCTGCACTCCGGACAGTTCCAAAACGGTCACTCCGGTAGCCGGGTTAGGAAAAAGGTTGGCAGCAAAGTCGCCGTCGGCATCTTTTATGTCCGACATACTGACCACAAAATGGCCTCGTTCGCTCCACAAACTGAATGCATTCTCGTCGCACTGTGCCTTCACATAATAGTCGTACGCCACACCGGGACGCAAACCCTCCAGTCGGTAGTGCGGCTCTGCTATGTCGGTCACCGTTATGCCTTCGCCAGGCAAGTAATGCTCCTCTCCATATTCAAGCACATAGCTGGTTCCATTCCCTTCCCACTGCAATTCAACAACACCCGAGTTTTCGTCAACTACGCGGCTTGACAAATGGTTAACAACGGCACACGAAGTGGTGGTGAAATAACGAACCTGCTCATACCATGCACCGGGCAGGCCATTGCAGAGCGACCTAATCCGCGCGTAATAGTCTACCCCCTGCTGGAGACCTGTGACCGTGAAGGGGGAAGCCTCAGCCTCATAGCTTTGGTTGAAGTCGTGGCCATACACATTCAGCTCCCATGGGCCGGAGCCACCCTCCCAACTGAACACGGCTTCTGTGTAGTGCACTTCAACCAACGAGAATTCCTGTGGCGGAGGACAGCCGTTGGTTGCGGTGGTGACTTGGCGTGTAGTCCAATGCGAGCCAATGCCGTTGGAACAATGGCTGCGGAGGCCAATGGTATAATCGGTGTTGGGTGTCAACCCACGGAAAGTATAGCGGTTGCCGGTCACAGTAACCCCGTTCACATTGTCGTTCCAAGGCTGGCTGGTGATATATGCCTCAACTGTGCCGTAGGCGTCGAATTCAACGGTGACACTATCTGCCGATTCGGTCACGCTGACAATGGTGGGTGCAGGACAGTCGGCACTTGGCACCACACTTATACGAAGGCTGTCGACATAGGCATAGAAGCGCAGTTGCGAGCAATAGTTGATTGCTACAAAGCGTGTGCCCGACGGGAAACTGCCCTGATAGCGCTGCCAGAGAATGCCCGATGTGGTGAGCGTGTCGGTCCACACAAAGTCGTCGGGACTATTGCCTGTCAATGAATAACCGACACGCAGTGTTTCCTGTCCGTACATCATATCACTATAGCGGAAACGAAGACTGATGCTGTCGGCCGAGGCCAACGGAGGAGAAACAAGATACTGGTTATAGTCGGGCGACGAGAGATAGGAAGAGAAACGGAAGCTACGTCCACCGGAAAAAGCCTTTTCGTTGGTGTGTATCATAGTGTTAGGATTGTCGTCCGATTGGATGAGCGTGAAGCAACGGGCGGGGGCATCACCCTCTTCAAAACTTTCGTCAACCGTTAACCCCGGAGCGATAGTGTAGGTGTCGCATTGCATGGAGAAAGTGATAATGGCACTGGCGGGCGAAAACACATTGCCCGGGCAATAGCCTTTGACAAAGAGTTCGTATGTGCCGCCAGCGGTTAAGCCGTAGAGGGTGACACTGTCAGCCGACACGCTCAGCGTGCGCCAAGCGGCCGAGGTGCCCAAGGGGCGGTAGGAAACATCATAGGCCAAAGCATCGCCAATCCAGCTGACATGTGCCTCGTGGGACGAGAGCACGGTGGCCGTCACCGAACGCGGGCGTCTGCACGCCGGAGCATCAACGCATTCGGTGTACAATTCGAAACCGGAGGCTGCGCCATAGCTATTGGAGGTGAAGCGGAAGGTGAGCGGTCCCACTTCGGACACGAGGTTCACATTCACCGCCTCGGGACCATAGGTTGAATTGATGCTATACAGGAGGGTGCCATCGGTGCCCTCGCCCTCATATATACTCAGAGTGTCGCCTCCCCATACATTGAGGTCCACCGTTCCGCCGCGGAATGCGACCACGTGAGTGCTGTCGTCGGGACGCACCACCAATGTGGAAGCACTGCTGTTTTGATAGTCACCGGAGGGACCGCCGTTGTCGTAAACCACCACGCCACAGCCAGTCACCGTGCTGGCGGAGGCAAACGGCATCTCCACACTGCCGGCCACAAATGTGATGGAACGCCATGCACTCCGGCTGTTGTTACCGTCAATGCAGAGGGCTCGGACGTAGAACTGGTATTTTCCGCCCATTGTGAGTGGGGGCATTCTGTAGAAAGTGTCTGTAGTGATGTTCCAGCCAGAGAGCGACGAGAACTGTTGTGTAACAGTGTCCCAGGCCACTTCCCAGCGAGACACCCCGTCCGAACCGTTCCAACGCACCACAATGCTGTCGGCATCACGGAGATGGGTGGCGGTCAACCCAGCAGGAGGCATGCAGCCAAATGTCTCACTAACGGTAATATCATCAATCAGTGTAGCATCCGACAACGGGAGCAGATGTGCCAAGGCAATGCGAGTGCCGTCGCCTTGATATTGGCTGAAATCATAGCGGAACCACTCGAAAGCCGAGAGCGACTGGGAAGGGCTGGAAAGCGTGTCGAGCCATTCGTAGTAAGAATAAACATCGTCGGTTACACCCACCACTATCGCCTCGCCCTCGTAGGCCGATTCGAGCATGGCTTTGAAGTTTATCTCCAGTCGGTTGACAGGGATATTGAAGGCAGGCAGCACGGCTGGCTGTCGGGTGGTGGCCTGTTGCCAGAACAAGCCTCCGTGGCGGTGCTGAACAACGTGGGAGTTGTAATCCCAGCAGGGGGGCATGATTCCGTCGGCATATTGGTCGAAATTCTCAGAGTAGGGCACCGGCACAATGCCGCAGCCCGTGGTCACGGTCATGTTACACCAAGCCGTATCGGAGTCACACACGGTGCCCACTCGCACACTATATTGTGTGGCCGGAGTCAGCCCGGTGATGGAGGTGTATGGGGTGGACACTGTAGCCACAGTGGTGTATCCCATACCGGTGGCATACTGAACAACCCAGAGGCTGGATGTGCCTTCGCCATACCAAGCAAGCGAAACACTCGTCGAGTCGCTAATCACCTCGCTCACCACCGGCGGCAGGCAGCCATCGGCCTCGCACTGCGCAATAAAACGCACATCGGCGGCATAACGGGTGGCCGAAACGCCAAACAATGAAGAAGGCGAGGACAGCAGGATGGGCGAAAGGTGGTTCCAAGTAACGGTGTTGACTCCGGCAGTGGGGTGATAGTACCAGTCAGTAGAGTTCAGGTAGAAATGACCGCTTGCATTGTGTACAGCGATGGCCAGATTCTGCGTCGTGTCGTACACAAACGGGGTGTCAAACCGCACTACCTGCCATTCGGCATCGGAAACGGGAAGTGTATAGTTCGGGGCCACAAGGCTGAACGCGGAGTGTGGCACATAGCTGTCTGCACTCAACTCCGGGAGGGACGTGTTGGCCATATAAAGACTGAACATAAGGGGTTCGGCCACTCCCGTAGAGGTGCGGAAGGCAACACCCCAGATGGTATCCACAGCGGGCATCTCGCTGCGGGGGTAAAGCGTTTGGGCGTAGGAGTGGGTAAGCTGCGTGCTCACCACATAACCGTTTCCGCTCCGACTGCCGTCGCCAGCAATCTCGCTGCACGACTGGGTCATAAAGTCATACACCGCGGCGTTGGCAGTGTCGTATCCGTTGTCGAGACGGCAAGTGCTATACACCCAGGCGCGGTAGAAATGGCCAGATTGCAAGCCGGTAAGCAAAATAGTATTGCCCAACGAGAAAGTGTCTATCAACACCGTTCCGAAATCCTCGTGGTCGGCCACCTGCACCCATGCACCCTCGGAGGGGAAACCGTTCAGGGCATCGTACTGCCACGAAAGCACCGCAGCCGTGTAGCCCACACTGCCCAGATTCACATCGGACACGGGGGAACAGGTCATCTGGGTAGTGAAAGGAGGAAACGCTTTGTAGTCTGAACTGTCAATGCCGCATTCGGTGCGTACCCACGCATAATAAGTGGTGCTTTGGTCAAGTCCGCGGAGCACAGCAGCCGTATCGGTGACATAGCCATACTCTGTGGCGGTGTGCGAGTTGTTGTAGGGTGAATAATAAAGGTAATAGCCTGTGGAGCTGCCGCCCACACCGGTCCAGCGCAAGGCAGCACATCGGGCACCCACACTGTCGACATAAGCCTGATTGGGACGGTCGCAGCCATTGTCGCGCACAATGCTCACATCGTCCACAAATCCGTTGCCTATCAACATATCGGAGCCCTTGAAGAAGAAGGCCACATAATAAGCAGAGTCCGGACTCAGTTCTGAGGTGGAGAATTCATATTCGTGCCAAGTGTTGTCCATATCGGTGATTGAGACCAGAGGCACAAACGACGAAGTGTCGGCGAGGTTGGTCATCACACCAGCCCTCAAACTAGAGTTGAACAGATTGATTGGCCCAATATTGATTCCATACTCCAAACGTGCTTGGAAAGTGACCTTGATTTCGTTGCCGGGCAGAGGCACCAACGGGGTGGTAATCACATTGCTGCCCGCAGCCGCAAAGAATAGGGACAGCGAGTCGGAATAAGCTGCCTCGTCAAACACTTTTGGCGCATCACCAAAGGGAATCACCAGATTCCAACACATGGGAGCCTCGTCCAATGTCTCGGTACTGAAACTATTGAAATAGGGTATCCGCAAGCGTGGACAGGGAGTGTGGAAGCTCAGCTGCACCATATCGGAGGTGTCGGAACTGCCGCAAAGAGAGCGAACGCCCACAGTGTAGTCGGTATTGACCGACAGCCCTGAAATGAAGCAGCCGTTAGTGCCCACCATCGTATACCGCACCCCGTTGAGATACACCACCCAGTCATGCTCATTGCCTACGGCCGTCCAGGACACATAGGCGCTGGTGGTGTCGGGAGCACATGAAAGATTGATGGGGTGCACACAATCGGGGCACGCGGGCATTGCCAATGCCACAATTGTCCCGTTGGAAAGGTCTCCGGCCATGATGTCGGAGAGTATCATAGAACCATCACCGTTCTCAACCGAGAACGTGATTTCGTAATCCAGCGGGCCGGAACGCCATACAAAACGTACAGTGTCGTTGGTACACACCGGCACCTCGACCTCGCCCGAATAGCCGGTCGAAAGCGTAACCGAGCCTCGCAGCACTGTGTCCTGCCACACTTCGAGGGCGGCGCCGTTCCATCCGTCACCGACCATATCGTCACAGTACACGGTCATCAGACACATTCTTGAACCCGGAGGGCACTGTGACCTCGACGCGAACGACAAACCCATCAGGGCCACGAACGCAAGGAGAGAAAAAAACAGTCTCTTCTTCATTACTTTAACCTTTTAGTTTTGTTAGTTTTTATTGATTACACAATAACAACGCAGAAAACAGGCGAAAAACTACAAGCCCACACAAATAGCGAAAGGAATCAGTAACTGCCATATTTATATCATATTCAAACATTTACACTAACACAATATTTAGTATCAATAACATCATATTGCCTTTCAATTATCACCTGTCCACCTCTCATAAAAGAGCATAGGCAATAAACAAAAAGTTTCTATTAACAGCCAGACTCAGAAAACATAAACCCATATCAGCCAATAGGATTTGTGTCAGCTTAGTATTGTTTTCGAGCAGATTGGTCGCATCGCTGTCGAATGTGTAAAGTATGTGCTTCATACGTGCGGCCGTTCCATTTCCTTCTGAATGGTGTATGCGTTGAAACATCTGCAAAGATAAAGGAGCGCCCGTCTGGTGTTCCTATAAACCCTCTCCCATGCCTGACAAACAATGTCATTGCTTCAGCATCAGCACTCCTGTCCATTACCTTGACACATTTCCGAGTCCCTTTGCTCGTTTTGTTTGATGCCTTCGGAGCTTCTACCCAGTTTGTTCATATTTTCCACAAACATGGTGCAAAGTTTCTCCGAGAGCATCAACTGGTTCCGTTTTTCTTTGTGAATTATAAGCTCACTTCACCGCTGGAGGCTCGTTGTCGCCAATGGGGTCGCTGCCCCACACCGAGTTCATGGCCGCCAGGCATTCCTGCCGGGTGATGTCGTTCAGTCGTTCCAAATGGCGCTGATAGAACACGCACTTTGTCATACCCACCTGCTTGCAAACCACATCGGTGGCAAAAGCCTCGCAGGTCGGCGCACCGCACATACCGCAGTCCACCTGCGGGAGGTACACTTTCAACTTATTTATCTTCTCAAGTTTCTGGTAGGCCTTGGTCAAATCCTTGTCCAACGTGAGCATCGACCGGGCCTGTGCGGGCTCGGCAAACGAGTTCTCTATCAGATATTCCTTGTATGCATCCATCTCGCGGGCACGGGCCATCTCGCCGTTCCGCTCGCGCTCCGCCGCCTTGCGGGCACGGGCATACATACGCTCGCCGCACAGGAAACGATTCTCGCACGACAGCAGCGCTCCGGCACAACTCTGGTCGCACGCCCTCAGTTCCAAAAACTCAACTCCCTCCACCTCGTCGTTCTCCAGCTTGTCGAGGAAATCCATCACGTTCTCAATACCGTCGATGGCATACGACCTCTTGGCCAGACAAATGCGCCGTTCGCCGTTGGTCAAAGTCGAAAGGATGGCATCGGCCGACAGCTGGGGCGTCTGCAGGGCCTGATAGGAATAGCCTTTACCCTGCTCCTTTATCTTGCGGTACACCTTGTTGAACAACGCATCCATGTTAATTACCCCGTCAATCAGCGAGCGTTTCTCTCCCACCGGAGCCTTCACGGCCGCTATCTTGGCGGCACAGGGGGTAACATAAAACAATCCGATTTCCTCACGCGGCACCCCGCGCTCCTCGGTCAGCAACTTCAGCACATACATGGCCGAGATGTCGAGGGGGGCTTTCACAGGGATGATATTGCCCACCAGCGACGGATACTTAATCTGTATCAACCGCACGATAGCCGGGCAGAAACTGGAAATCAGCGGCTCGTCGTCCTCATGCTCGCGGGCATACTTATGCTTCACATCAGCATAGATACCGGCTGCCGACTCCACCTCGAACACATGCTTGAAACCCAAATCCTTCAGCGCGGCATATATGCGCGACACACGTATATCGTCCGGAAACTGCCCAAGAAACACTGCCGGAAGCAACGCCACCGAGTGCGGAAACTCGTGCACCATCTTGAAATCGTCCTGCTTGATATAGATTGCATCCACAGGACAAGCCGCGTGACACTTGCCGCAATCAATGCAGCGGTCTTCCATAATAAAAGCCTTTCCGTTGCGGATGCGGATAGCCTCGGTGGGGCATATCTTCATACACCGCGAGCAACCTATACAATTGCCTTCATCTATTTCAAGAGCATGATAAAACATGTGTCCATATTATTTAATCAACCAACGTTAAGCGAAATTCACTATCATCTCGACCGTTGTGCCCACTCCCACCTCCGAAGTGACGTTCAGCACATCCACATTCTTCTGCATGTTGGGCAATCCCATTCCGGCTCCGAAACCCATATCGCGCACCTCAGGCCGTGCAGTGGAGTAGCCCTCCTGCATTGCCAGGGCAATATCGGGTATTCCCGGACCCTTGTCGGCCACCACCATGTGGATCTTGTCCGCCTCGATGTCGACAAGCACCTTTCCGCCATAAGCATGCGCTATGGCATTGACTTCCGCCTCGTAAAGCGCCACCACAACCCGTTTCACCACCTGGGGATTCACCCCCAGTTGCTTCAGTGTCTTTTTCACCGAACTCGACGCGGTGCCGGCATTCACGAAGTCGCCTTCTACAACCGTATATTCCTGATGCATATTATAATATAAAGTAATAATCCATTAATAAAGAGGCTTAATGCCCGCCTGATACAAAAGCCCGCACGTCTTGAACATAGAATAGCTGGTAGCAATGAGAACCATATCGTTTTCCTCTGCCAACTCTATCATATCCTCGGTGGGCTTCTTGTTGCGCACAAAAACCACAATATCCAACGTGGCCATATCGCACGTACGGATGGTTTGCACATTACACAAACCCGTCACCAACATCGGGGTCTCCTTGAGCGTCAACACATCGCTCATCAAATCCGAGGCAAAGGCCGTAGTCACCTCCTCGCCCAATCTCTCGCTTCCCAGATATACTGTTGCGCTGAGCTTTTCAACTATTTCCTGCAGTGTCATGATATTCGTTTTATTAATCAATAAAATGGTTCATTGAATTTGCAAATATACGAAATATCTTTTAATGAATAGTTAATTTCCTCAAATAATTTTTCCACACTCCTCCACACCCCCACCCGGAAATAGCCCAAATCCATATACCTATCTACAAGAAAATGCGGCAGTTCCATCACCCCTCACCACCCTCCAACACAACCCACAAAACACCATATCCCCATACAATAAAAACAGCAATGCAGCGTTAATGTGGCAACAAAAATGAGCTCAAATCACATTACAACAACACACCTCATGACCCTCCCCCCGTTCCTCTCGCCAGGCGACCGTGTAGCCTTTGCCGCACCGGCCCGCAAAATAATGCCCTCCGAACTGCAACCCGCCATCAGCCTGCTGCAATCGTGGGGGCTTCAACCCGTCGTGCCCGACCACCTCTATGACTCCTACCACCAATTCGCCGGCCCCGACAGCATCCGCTCCGCACTGATGCAACAACTGCTCGACGACCCGGAAATCAAAGCCATATTCTGCGTCCGCGGCGGTTACGGAACCGTCCGCATCATCGACAACCTCGACTTCTCACACTTTGCCCAACACCCCAAATGGATTGTAGGATACAGCGACATCACCGTACTCCACAGCCACATACAGCAAAACCTCGGCATTGCCACCCTCCACGCCACAATGCCCATCGACATAGAGGCCAACCACCTCCTCTCCCCCACCCCAGCCCTTCAGTCACTCCACTCCGCCCTCTTCGGCAAAAACCTCTGCCACACACTGTCCTCCCACCCCTTCAACCGCCCAGGCTCCCGCCGCGCCCCACTCACCGGCGGCAACCTCTCCATACTCTACAGCCTCTCCGGGTCGGCCAGCGACATATCCACCGAAGGCAAAATACTCTTCATCGAAGACCTCGACGAATATCTCTACCACATCGACCGCATGATGCAGAACCTGAAACGCTCAGGACACCTTGCCGACCTCGCCGCGCTGATAGTGGGCCAGCTCAACAAAATGCACGACAACACCATCCCTTTCGGCCGCTCAGCCGAAGAAATAGTGCTCGACGCCGTCTCCACCTACAACTATCCCGTCTGCTTCAACTTCCCCTCCGGCCACATCGGCCCCGACAACCGCGCCCTCATCCTCGGGCAGGAAGCACACCTCATTGTCGGCGACGAAGTGCAACTGCATTTCCTCCCATAACGAACACCCACATCAATCAATACCGCCCATCGCAGCACCGAACCAGCATCAACAAAATAAAGTGTGAATCCAAAGAAGGTTCGGTATAGGTCCAGTGTAGCTTCGGTGTAGGTCCAGTGTAAGTTCAGCATGGGTCCAGTGTGAGTCCAGTGTAAGTTCAGCGTGGGTCCAGTGCTGATTCGAAAAAAAAGCGAACCTATTCATAGCCTACATCACCTCCTACCCGATACCCATCCGCAGCCATTCCATCACAGCTTCCCCATCTCATTCCTATTAAACAGATGCAACACACCTCCTCTTTGCACGTTTCATCCTCCCTACTCATCCAGCCAACCGCAAAACCTTCATCCAACCTCTCGTTTTCATCACCTCCACAACCGACAACCCCCACAACAAACTCTCCTCAAATTCCCTCTGCACATAATATTACGCCCTATCCCATTACCCTTCTGCATCCAACCCAAACAATCATAAGCCTTCCGAACCAACATTCTTCACCATATAATCGCTTGAACCGTTAATCATATCACCCCATCCCACTCAGCAATCCAGCCTCATGTTTCTCCGTCCCGCCTCCGATTATAAATCACTTTTTCCGCAGGCCTTTAATATCATTTATTAACCGTTAAGCTTAATACAAACTTATTACAAGGTAAATACATGGTTAATATATATCAAACAAGCAGCTATGCCACAGCGAAATAGGATATGCGGTTCTTCATACTGACACCCCACATATATACAGCTGATTTACAGAGTATAAATAACAATAATGCTTGAATCATGCAAAACTGTTTGAAGGAGTATTGACCCCTAACAGCTATTAGGGGGATTGAAACAAAAAGGGACAATCGTCAAATACCGAAGGGTGCCTATTACTACTGCATATTGTTATCGCAATTACGGGCAAGATATAGGAATGGTTCCTGCCTGCCTAAAATAATTGTGTAGAGCCCTCCGCGGCATAACGATACCATTCGTCAGCGGTAACTTTGGAATCAGGCATCACGGGGTCGGTAACAGTCAAAAATAATTGATGCAAAGTGAAAACATTTTACATAAATCAAAAAAAAGTCGTATCTTTGCATTTTAAAATACAACAGTCTATGCTGCTGATATTTGTTCCCAAACTAACCAACAGGCTTGGCTACACCATCAATGTAGTCATGCGGAATATATTGCAAACCGAGTTTGCAATCACCGTCGACCCCGACACCTTCCGCAACCATCCAGAAGCCAAGCTGTGCTACGACTCCCACCCACTCGACAACTGCGACGCTATATTTATCAAGGCACGCAACCTGCTTTTCGAAACTACTATCGAAGAGCAAGAATGCCAATGCTTTGAGTACAACGGCATTCCTGTATTGTTCCCCTGTTACGGGCGCAACACAGAGCTGCCTTTCGATCCTTTTGCAGCCATATTCTATATGATTTCACGTTATGAGGAATACCTGCCACACCGCAATGATATCCACGGGCGTTTTCTCGCCACCGAAAGCATCGCATACAAAAACGGATTTCTGCAGATGGCTGTTGTGGACCGCTGGGCGTTAATGCTCAAGGACATCATATTGAAACACTATCCCGACACCGTTTTCTCAAAGCGCATATTCAACTTTGTGCAAACCATTGATATCGACTCGGCCTACTGCTACCTCAACAAAGGCATTTTCCGCACAACCCTGGGGTTCATGCGCGACGGGCTGCACCGCCATGACAAGGAAATGGTAAGACATCGCATGAGGGTGCTGAGGGGTAAGGAACATGACCCGTTCGACACTTTCGACTACGTCATCGAGCTCAACCAGAAGCTCCCCAACCGCTTCAGTCTGCTGTTCTTTACCCTGCTGGGCGACTACGGCATATACGACAAGCCCATCTCTTCATACAATAACGAATTCAGGCAACTGCTGCAGCATCTGGGCGACTATGCAAAGATAGGAATCCATTGTTCATACTATTCTACTGACGAGCCCGACCGCATCGTGCGCGAGACGCAACGGCTTTCGGAAATACTGCATCGCCCAATAGTGCGCAACCGGTTCCATTTCCTTCGTTTCAACCTGCCTGGTGCATACCGAAACTTGGTGCGGGCCGGAGTAACGCACGACTATTCGATGGGGTATGCCGACCTGCCCGGGTTCCGCAACGGAACATGCTCGATAGTGCCGTTTTTCGACCTCAGTTCCGACCAGGAGAGCGACCTGAGCATGCACCCATTCATGACGATGGACACTACCTTCCATACGCACATGAAGCTATCCCCCAAACAGGCCACGGAAAAGTATCACGCTCTGGTGGACGAGGTGGAGGCAGTGGGCGGTACCTTCAGCTGCATATTCCACAATCAAAACCTTTGCGAAGAATTTGGCTGGGAAGGTTGGCGCGAGGTGTATGAAGACCTGCTTGAATATGTTGCCGAGAAACTGAAATGACAACAAATACACATACAAAAGAAACACTATGATTAACTACAAAGAGAAACTACACGATATACGCGCCTTCGTATTCGACTTCGACGGAGTGATGACCGACGGCAGCGTGTGGACCTATGCCGACGGCGAGACAGTCCGTTTCGGAAATATTAAGGACGGCTACGCAATACAATATGCTGTAAAGAAAGGGTATATCATCGCCTTGATATCGGGTGCCACCTCGAAAAGTATCGACAACAGGATGGCAGCCCTGGGAGTGGAACAATGCTACACTGGATGCGCCAACAAGATGGACACATACCGTCAGTTTCTCAAGGACAACAATCTGGACGAGAGTCAGGTAGTGTGTATGGGCGACGATATTCCAGACTACGAAATCATGTCGCACTGCGCTGTGGCTGCATGCCCAGCCGATGCGGCCACCGAAATCAAGGAGATAAGTCATTATATCTCATTATACGGGGGTGGACACGGATGTGTACGCGACATTATAGAACAAGTGCTGCGACTTCAAGGCAACTGGTTCGACCCCAACAAAAAACACCACGACGCCCTGCACTGGTAGTGCATAAATAAGAGTATGAACTAAAATATACAGCTATTAAAAGGATACTATATATATTAGTAATGTTGGTTGCCGCAACGACGCAAGCCCAAAACGACTCCGACGAAATGACCGGCAACACCTCGTCACTGCCTGACGGAAAAGTGATGCTGGGAACCTATTATGCCGACCGGTTCGTGGGGAGGAAGACGTCGTGCGGAGAGATATTTCGGCAAAACCAATACACCGCCGCACACAAGACTATTCCGATGGGCACCTACCTGCTGGTTACATATCCTGTGACCGAACAACAGGTTGTGGTGAGAGTGAACGACAGATGCCCCAGAGCGGGTATACTGGACATGACCAAACTGGCCGTTTATTCCATAGGTATCAAAGGGTCGGGGAAGGTGATAGTGACAGTCCTGGACCCTGATGAAGGATACGAAATGTGGGTGAACCAAGACACACTGTTGATGGATGCAGCAGACTATTACGCTTTTCGAGACAAGAGCCGGCCGCGACGTATATCCCCCTACCCCATATCGCCTACCGACAAAACATCTTCCTCTCCACGGAAGAAGGCGCCAATAAAAAAAGAAAAAGCCAATCAGACACCCAAGGAACAGCATGAACCTCAAGACACTCTGCCATCGCTTGACATAGTGTCAACCGTGCCGCCCGAGCCCACATATATGGAGGCTCCGGTTCACCAAGGAAAACTGTACGATATAGAACTCTGCGTGGTCAACTCGCAGATTGCGGCAAACTACGAAGCCCACCGTCTGCCTAACGACCTGCAACCGAAGGTAAAATTTAAGAAAAATCCAATGAATCAGCAAGTTCAGGTAATTCTAGAACTGGCCGACACACGCAGCCATGCGGTGCGCACACAGGCCATGTTGATAGATGACTTCCCCGACAGCTGTCTCACACTTCATGAATAGCAGGAAAATTCCCTCATACCATACGCATTAACAATACATTGACTAAGAAAAACAGACATATAAATGAAGCCTCGAAAAAGAAAAAAAGAAAAAAAATATAAAAAAAAGCATTGCATGTGAAGAATTATTATTATCTTTGCAAGTCAAAATCTAGTTTGCTTTTTTGCATAAAAAGCAAGTTAGACAAGCATATATACAATAGATTATTAAATAGTTACATGATCTCAAAATGAGTACTCACATGAGAATAAGACTAAGCAATAAACTGTCACTTTTTGTGATAGCCTTGGTATTTTCATGTGTTGCCATGGCACAGGAGCCCCAATTCTCACAATACATGTTCAACAGGATGTCATACAATCCCGGCTATGCAGGCAGTTCCGGCTCCATCTGCGCTGCTTTGATGTATAGGAATCAGTGGCTGGGGCTGCATTTGGACGCTCCTAACGCCAACGCCAAAGCTGGTTCTACCCCGCAAGACGTCCTCTTCACTTTCGACATGCCCGTCAAATTCCTCCACGGAGGACTGGGACTGAACGTGGTGAAAGACATGATTGGTTATCATGACAACATTTCTGCCTCCTTGGATTATGCATTCCGAATGTTTTGGGGAGAGGGTAACTTGTCGGCAGGAGCAGCAGTAAGCCTGATGAGCAGCAAACTGGACAAAGAAAGCCTCACTCCTGAAGACCCCAACGACCCAGTGCTGTCCGCACTGGGAGAGTCGGCAACCCTGATTGACGCCGGTGTTGGTATATACTATCAGGTTCCCGGAAAGTATTATGTGGGAGTATCGGTGAAGAACCTCCTCGGAGCCCATAGCGACGAGATAATGTTTACCAACGCCCGCACCGCATACGCGATGGGCGGATTCGAATATGTGCCTTCCAGCGCTCCTTCCGTGCGCATCAAACCCTCTGCATTGTTGAAGACAGATAATCTGAGCTATTTCCAAGCAGACTTGACTTGCTTAATTGATTATCGAAATGCTTTCTGGGGCGGTTTGGGATACCGTGTGCAGGATGCTGTCTACGCATTGGCCGGTATACATTGGAAGAAACTACAAGTAGGTGTATCTTACGACTTTACTACCAGCCGTCTGGGTGCTTATAAGTTTGGACGCAGCAAGGGTAGTATTGAATTATACATGAAGTTCTGTTTCAAGGTGGTTGTACCCCGCAAACCCAACACCTCTTACGGAAACACCATCATGTTGGAATAGTAACTATTAAAACGTAAAAATAATTAAAAACGAAACTTTTTGCTTTAATAATCGTATAGAACAAATAATTAGACAGCCCAATTGTCGGGCAAAACAATTAGAAGATAACACAAAACGAATAAACAAAAAAGTATATAATATGAAAAAGTTGTTTTTCTTGTTAGCAGCCTCAGTAGCATTGTTCTACGGTTGCTCGTCCAATTCCGCTAACGGCGAGTTGGTTGGCGTTCTTGACCGCACAAAATTCGAAGACATCGACTTGAAGGGCATGGTTTTTGTGAACCAGGGCAACTTCAGCATGGGTTCCGGTGTGCAGAACAACACCTATGGTGTCACTTCACAGCCACGTACCATGCAGGTTGCCTCATTCTTCATGGATGAGACCGAAATCACCAACAATGAATATCGCCAGTTTGTAGCATGGGTCACCGACTCTATCGTCCGCAGAATGTTGGCCGAGGCTGATGTTGAAGGTGAATACCAGATTGAAGAGAACGAATATGGCGAACCCCTGGATCCCCCAAAGTTGAACAAGAAAACCAAAATCCGCTGGAACGAAGCCGAAACACGTGAGGCTCTGAACGACCTCTATGTGGCAGAGAAGGATAGATATTTTGGCCGTCGTGAGATTGATGCCTCCAAACTGAACTATGAATATTACTGGATTGACTACGCCGATGCATCGCGCAAAGAGGCTGGTGTCCAGAATAAAGAAGAGCATCGCGGAACTCTGTATACCGCACGTCCCCGTGGCTTGAACAACCGTACAGCTTTCGTTCATAAAGAGAGAATCAACGTTTATCCCGACACTTTGTGCTGGGTGCACGACTACACCTATTCTATGAATGATGACTTCACACGCAACTACTTCTGCTCTTCAGCCTACGACAACTATCCTGTGGTGGGTGTTAGCTGGCTCCAAGCAAAAGCATTCTGCATCTGGCGCAGCCATTTCCTGAACGACTATCTGGAAAGCATCAGCTATGACCACATGAACGATTTCCGTCTGCCCTCCGAGGCCGAATGGGAATTTGCAGCCCGTGGTGGTATAGCTGCCGAGAGTTATCCTTGGGGTGGTCCTTATGTGCGCAATCCTAATGGCTGCTTCCTCGCCAACTATGAGCCCCTGCGTGGTGCTTACGATGACGACGGTGGCGTGCGTACTTTGGTTGTCGGCCACTATGCTCCTAATGATTACGGTCTGTATGACATGTCCGGTAATGTTTCGGAATGGTGCATGGACGCATACAACGAGAACACCTATATTGTAGCCAATGCACTGTCTCCCTACTACAACTTCAACGCCAAGGAGAGCGACCCCATCGCAATGAAGCGTAAAGTGGTTCGCGGTGGTAGCTGGAAAGATCAGAAATACTACATTCAGGTTCAAACCCGTTCTTTCGAGTTCCAGGATACCAGCAAGTGCTATATCGGATTCCGTTGCATCCAGTCTTATCTGGGACGTGTCAAGGGTGACAACCTGAAGACTGCTTCCAATGTATATTAATAGATGGATAGGAGACATCCCGATAACAGTTAGAAATATAATACATCATAATATTAAGCAACTCTAAAAAAACAACATACTATGAGCGTTATAGATAATATTGTACGCAGTAAAGGGTACAAAAACTTCATGGCAAAACTATACGGATGGGGTGCAGCAGTAGTTATTTTTGGTGCCCTGTTCAAAATTAACCACTGGCCCGGCGGTACCGTCATGCTGATTATCGGTATGTGTACTGAGACTGTGATATTCTTCCTCTCCGCATTTGAACCTCCTCATGTGGAATTTGACTGGACATTGGTATACCCCCAACTTGCTGGGATGCCCGATTCCGAGCAACTCGCCTCTATCAACGAAACACCTGATAAATTAATTGAAGCACCCGAAGAGAGCAAAGATCCTCTTACAGCGCGGTTGGATAAGATGCTGGAAGAAGCGAATATTACTCCTGAATTGATTGAAAGACTGGGTAAAGGCATGGAGAATCTTGCCGACAGCGCTAACGCAATGAACGGCATGGCCAGTGCAACCGCTTCTACAGACAAGTTTGTGAATAGTCTGGATGGTGCAGCAGATGCAGTCAACTCTCTGAAACACGCAACTGAGGCAGTCAATACACTTACGACCATCTATCAAGAAACAGCACAGGCACTCACCAGCGGTGACGCTTCTTATGCCGACGAAATGAAAAAACTTGCAGGAAGTCTCGCATCGGTCAATGCCATGTACGAGATGCAGTTGCAGACATCAACCAGTCAGCTTGAAGCCACCAAGGCTGTTGAAGAACGCATACAGAGCATGATGACTAACTTCGCCGACTCGGCAGAAGGCGTGCTGAAATACAAAGATCAAGTCAATGCACTGACTAGAAAGGTTGCTGAACTGAACAATGTATATGGCAACATGCTTGCTGCAATGCAGACAAAACTCTAATACAACTATCACATTGTTTTAATAAATAAGAACTTCTAATTATAATATATGAGTGCTTCAAACTGTCCGGAAACACCGAGACAAAAAATGATTCAGATGATGTACCTCGTGTACACGGCCATGTTGGCACTGAATGTGTCGGCAGAGGTTGTCGAGGGCTTTAAGACAGTAGGTAATGCAATGACCAAGTCGAATGAGAACATGGTCGTAAAGCTGGAAGACACCTATGACAATTTCGAAGCCGCACTCAAAAACAACCCCGCTAAAGTACAAGAGAAGTACGATAAGGCACAGGAGATTAAAAAGCTCTCCAATGAATTGGTATACACTATTGATACAGTTACCTACAGCTTTATTGGCGAATTGGCCAGTAAGGCTGAGATTAGACTGATAGATCCATCCGACAATGAGAAGACGATTACACGAGTAATACCCCTTAAGAATGATGATGGATCAAAGAACTTCGACAGCATAGCCGAAGCATTAAAGATAGGTGGTTTCAGTTGGTTGAATAAATTGGACGACAACCACGCTGGAACACGGTACTTCATTGGTGACGCCGAAGGAAAAGAAGTGACTGAAGGTGCAGCAGCTGAAATCAAAAAGAAAATTATTGAATACAAGCATGCAGTAAAGGAAAGTTTGGGGGCTGATTCCAGCCATGTGACTTTAGGGTTAAATGTTGAAGAGTACCATCTGAATAGTGAGGGTAAACCAACTTCATGGGAACAGTTGAACTTCAACAACACCGTGGCCGGTGCTGCACTCGTAACTCTTACACGTATGAAAGCTGAAGTCATGAATGCTGAGTTTGATGCAGTAAATATGCTTTACAAACAGATTCGTTCCAACGACTTCTCCTTTGATAAAGTAGCCGTTATTACACGTCCTCGCTCCTCATACATTATGCAGGGAGGAAAATACGAGTTAATCGTAAATGTGGGCGCATACGACTCGAAAGCTAAATTCGAGGCCAATGTTGGAGGCGCACACTTTACTTCTAACGACTCAGGTCAGGTGGTGTATTCCACTATCTGTAACACTACTGGTCCAAAGACCATTACCGGTACTGTGTATGTGAAGAAAGATAACGGAGTTGAAAGCTACGATTTTAAAGAGACCTACTTTGTGGCAGAGCCAATGGCAGTATTTGAACTGACAGAAATGAACGTGGTATATGCAGGTATTGACAATCCAGTGAAGATATCAGTACCTGGCGTAGCTGCACATAATGTAGTTGTATCGCTTGCCGACCCGAACCAGGCCTCTATTATCCCCGATCCGAAATCGGGTGCAGGTCATTACATCATTAAACCGAAGGTCACGAAAGGAAACATCAAAGTCAACGCTTCGATTAAAGATGGTAATAACACCCGTTTCGCCGGTGCGACCGAATTCCGCGCAAGACCTCTTCCCGACCCCAAGATTTTCTTGGGTAAAGTTGAAGCCGGAAAAGGTATACCCATCAATGACTTGAAAAACCTAAAAGCCCCATCGGTAAGATATGGTCAAGAGTTCGCCTTCCACATGAAGACTCCTACCATTATCAAACAAACTATTGATATTACCAAAGTAAACGGTGCTACCGATATTGAAAACAGAGGTGCTCAATGGGGTGCCGAACTGATGAGCTACATCCAAAAGGCAAAACCCGGATGCAAAATCACATTGACAATCGATGTTAATATGCCCGACGGATCGAAGCGTAGTATTAGTAACACTTTCCGAATCACAAGATAATAACTGAAAATAAATAAATACCATGAAAAAAGTATTGTATGGCTTAAGCCTCATTATTCTTACTCTCGGTGGATTATCTGTAAGTGCACAGAACATCATCGACTCTGAGGATGACAACAATTTAAGCAGGTTCTATTCTCGCAAGATGACGCAGACCAAGCAGGCTATCCCCTACCCCTACCTGCGTGAAAGCGATGTCATCTGGGAGACTTGCATCTGGCGCACCATCGACTTTCGTGAGAAGTTCAATCAATTCTTCTATTTCCCGAAGGGCGAGGACTCAGTATACAATAACCAAGGTCGTACCAACCTTGCATATCTCGTTTACAAATCGGCTGCTAACGGTGAGATCGAAATCTTCGACGACGATGAATTGAAGATTCCTATCGACTGGGAGAATATGTACAGAAAGCTGAACAAAGCTGATACCACAATGACCGATCCTGTTTATGATGAATATGGTGAAATCATCGATGAAGGACACGATACTATCAAATACAAATCCTTCACTTCGGACGATTACTACAAGATTCACATTAAGGAATTCTGGTATATTGACAAACAGGATACCCGTATGAAAGTTCGCATCAGATCAATGGCTCTTGTCGACGAGAACTGCAAAGAGATTGACGGTGAAATGGAGTGCAACCCCACTACCCGTTTCTGGATTGATATGGACGACATGCGTGTCCGCAATATTTTTGCCAGAACCCCGGTTTATGACATCTACAATAACAGTACCGAGCGTAGCTATGACGAAGTGTTTATCAGCCGCTACTTTGATAGTTTTGTGACCCGCGAAACCAATGTATACAACCGCGAAATCCACGACTATCTCACCGGTGAGGACGCTCAGCTCGAATCACAAAGTATTGAAGAGCGCATTTTCGATATTGAATCCGATATGTGGGAATACTAATAAGATGTAATATTACAAAGATATCGAATAAAACTCGGACATAATCACAGGAGAGTTAAGAGTAAGTTCCTCTTATTCTTAACTCTTTTTCATTGCATAACAAATCACACATTATATTCCCTTGAAGTTGTACCGTAAAATAATAATGATATTGTTTTTTGCTGTAGTCCTATACATGCAAACCAATGCACAATGGGTGGAACAGCAACCAAACGATTATTATCAACGAAGTATGACATGGGAACAAAAACCACAGGAATATGAGTTTGTTCGGGAAACAGATGTATATTGGAGCAAAACTCTGTGGCGAATAATCGATGTAAGGGAGAAACAGAACCAATATTTTTATTACCCCAATAGTCCAGATGGGGTAAGAGGGAGAAAAAACCTGGCGTACGTCCTTTGGGATGCAATTAAGGCAGGTGAGATTGAGCTTTTTGAAGATGATGAGATGAAAATCCCTTTAGATGGAGCCAAACTAGTGGAGAGGGCTACCCGCAGCGATACTGTACAAATGGAAGTATACGATGACTATGGTGAGGCCGACTACACCACAATCTATGTTCCACACGAATTCACATCAGAGAATATATATCAATACGAGATTAAAGAAGCCGTTTTTCTGGACCGGTCTCGTAGTGGAATGCAAGTTCGAAAACTGGGATTGGCCCCACTGGAAGACAAGTATAAAGTAATCGACGGGGAATTGGAATACTTGGGCACAAACCCCCTTTTCTGGGTTCCGATGCTCTCTTGGCAAGTGAGGGTGCTACTAGCTAAAAAAGAAGCCTACTGCAGGGAGAATTTGGTCCACATGCCCACATGGGAATATGCGTTCAATTCGTTCATGTACGACTCGTTTATCATTCGAGAAGACAATGTATGGAATAGAGCCATTCACGATTATCTTACCGGAGAAGATGCCCTCCTCGAATCCGAACGAATCGAGGAGGAAATCATGAACATCTCTATAGATATGTGGGAATACTAATCTGCCAAGCAGGCGTCCAATTCTCGAACAATTGACTCTTTATCCATATGTTGTCCGATAAAGACTATCTTTATCATTCTGTCACCATACTCTTCATCCCAATCATGAACCAAACCAGCATCCTGCCTCATCATCTCCAATAACTCATCCTCGGGCATTGTGGCATACCATTGGCCAGCATTGGCCAGTTTCACCTGTACTCCTGCCTGTTCAAAGAGATATGACATATCCCAGTCATCGGAGAAATAACAGATACCTTTAGTCCTAATAATATTCTTCGGCCATGAGAAGTTGACATACCTGTTGAACTTATCAATGTCGAAGGGTTTACGTCTGTAGTAAACAAAAGTACCTATCCCATACTCTTCTGCCTCTCCTTCCTCTTCATTATGATGGTGGTGGTGATGGTGATGATGCCCGTGGTCATCATCTTCGTGTTCATCATGCTCGTCATCATCTTCGTGCGAATGGTGTCCATGCTCATCGTCTTCATGGTCATGATGGTGCGAGTGTTCGTCATCGTGGTCATGATGCTCATGATCATCATCCAAATGATGTGGCGACTTTGCTTCCTCATCCTCTTCTTCCGTAGTAAGTCGTTCCAACTCTCTCACCCATCCAGCTGAACCGGATGTTTCTCCATAATCAAACGAGCCCGTATTGATTATCTCGTTCAAATCGACATTGGCATAATCAGCTTCAATAATACGCACACCAGGATTCAATTGCAATATTATTTCCTTCAAGCGAGTCAACTCTTCCGGCTTAACTTCCGACACCTTGTTCAGCAATACAATGTTACAGAACTCGACCTGCTGAATGATAAGGTTTTCAATATCCTCTTCTCCAATCAAAGAACCCAGCAGTCGGTCTCCATTAGAGAATTCGCTTTGCATACGCAGTGCATCCACAACCGTGACCACACAATCCATTCGCGGAATACCGTATTGAGTATACTCCTCCCCCATTCTGGGTATGGAGCAAATAGTGCGGGCAATCGGTTCCGGCTCACAAATACCACTAGCTTCAATAACAATGTAGTCAAACTTATCCCGTTGCATAATCTCTGTTAACTGCTCCACCAGATTCATCTTTAGTGTGCAGCATATACAACCATTTTGCAGAGCCACCAGACTTTCGTCCTTCTGATCCACAACGCCTCCTTTTTGTATCAAAGAGGCGTCTATATTCACTTCTCCTATATCATTAACAATAACAGCAAAACGAATACCCTTTTTGTTCTGTAGGATATGGTTGACCAAAGTAGTTTTGCCGCTGCCCAAATAGCCTGTCAACAGCAGCACTGGAGTAATATTACGATATTTTTTCATTATAAAAGAAATTAGTTATATCCAACTATGGAAACTCATCACCCAATCCTCATCCCTACAACTGCGACGAACCCGAAGCATAGTTGCGCCATTTGCTTATAGCCGCCGAAAAATCCTCGGGAAGTGGACTTTCAAAATGCAGGTGTTTGCCCGTCGACGGATGGTCGAATCCCAAAATAAAAGCATGCAAAGCCTGTCTGGGAATCAACCGGAAGGCATTTTCCACAAACTGTTTATATCTTGTAAACGTTGTTCCCTTAAGAATACGGTCACCCCCGTATGCGGCATCGTTGAATAACGGATGTCCAATATGTTGCATGTGTGCTCTGATTTGGTGAGTCCGTCCGGTTTCAAGAACACATTCTACAAGCGTAACATAACCGAAACGTTCCAACACCTTCCAATGCGTCACGGCATACTTTCCTCGCTCGGGATCGGGTGTCACATGCATAATACGTCTATCCTGCGGTGAACGCTCAAGATTGCCTACTATGGTGCCGCTGTCCTCATCAAATCCGCCCCACACCAGCGCCATATACTTTCGTTCTATGCTGTGCTCAAAAAATTGCTTTGCCAGCACCACCTGTGCCTCCTCGTTCTTGGCCACAAGCAGCAACCCCGAAGTGTCCTTGTCAATCCTGTGCACCAGATAGGGCTGCTCCGGCACACCGCCGCGACCTGTCTTGCCTTGCATATAGTACAGCAAGCCATTTAGCAATGTCCCTGTGTAGTTGCCATGCCCCGGATGCACCACCAGCCCAGGCTGTTTGTCCACCACCAACACATCCTCGTCTTCATATACGATATTAAACGGCACCTGTTCAGGCAACACTTCGAAATCGTGGGGTGGCTCAGGCAACAATATACTGATATCATCACATGGCTTCACCTTGTAATTCGACTTGGCGGCCTTCCCGTTCACCAGTATGCAGCCAGCCTTCGCCGCTGCCTGTATCTTGGTGCGCGACACCCCCTCCAACCGCATCTGCAAGAATTTGTCCATCCGGAGCATCGCCTGCCCCTTGTCAACCAATATACGATGATGTTCGTACAGTTCCTGTTCCTCTACTTCTGCAATTGGAGATATATCAGTAGTCATAATCCTATTCTATATAATAAATCGTTATTCGTCAATAAACAAACACTTTGCGCGCTCCCGACTGGCCTATTCTCACCCAATAGACTCCACGCGGCAGCGGTGTGGTCACAATACTGCACCTCAAACCCTCTGTTCCCGCCGAGGCATATACCTTCTGTCCCATTGCATTGTACACCTCCACTCCTCGGCAATCCTCTGCCTCTATATGTATTCTGCCTCCGTCAGCCCACACCTTTGCCTCCTGCGGCTTCTCCGCATGGGCAATCCCCACCGTGGCCTTATGTCCAAAATAGGGTCTCATCATCAGCGAGCCTTCCAATATGCTGGTCTGCCAATGGGCACTGGTAAGATAGAAAATGTTTGACGATGCATCCGTGTTTCTGTCAAAACCCAGATTCAGATAATCCGACGACTGCTGCTCCAGCCCCACATAGATAGTGCCGTTGCAGACCACAGGTTGCTCCAGTTTGTATCGAACATAAGTATTGAACCCTTCAAACATCGGATGCCTCCGCTCTATATCCTGATAGATTATATTCCCCGGTTCTCCATCGGCATCATCCCACACCGTGATGAGAAAACGGATATTCCCGTTCTGTCCGCCCAGAGTTCTGTTGAAATACATATCCAACGCCGTCAGTGTATCCTCCACATTGAGCCTAAATCGGTATGCCAACTTTATGCGCGAACTGGTCGACGTAATGCCGTAGCCGTTCTCCGGGCTTCCGTCGTCATAGGCATAATAGTTGTCAAATGTCTGTTGAAAGGCAATCGTGTCGTTCTGTGTATGGATGTCACCACTCACTCCTTCGCGCACACCGTGCACAATCGTATACTGCCGGGGTTCCGATGTCATCGGGAAACTGTATTCCACCGGCGGATGTGCATGGGCGGAGGCTGTCTGATAGCTTTGCGCCGTCCAGTACACCGGAGCATTCTCAAAACCTCCGTCATAGGTATAAAGTGTCCGTCCCTGCTCATCCAGAATCTTATAGCCATAATTGGTGGCCAACTCTTCCGTAAACAGGTTTGTTATTAAAACATTCACACTATCCGCCATCTCTTCTGGCGTATACTGCCTGATAGGCATAGCCTGGTAATGTTTCAACAGTGTTGGTGCCGGATTCACAAATGCCACATCTCGGGCCGCCTTGTCATTCCAGTTGCGGCTCACATTGATACACACATAATCAATATTCCATTGGTCTGCATTGCTCAGTATACCATTCTTGTTGATATTCGACAATGTGCAGTAGTTCCTGAAGCGAAAACGGAAATCCTTGTTCAGAAACCGCTCTTCAGTTATAGGGATTATCATAAACTGCCAATACGAGCCTGTCTCCTCCTTCAGCGTGTCGGCCTCCACGCCTTCCGTTGTCCAAATCCTTTCCCAATTCTGGTTAGTCGGGTCATAGAATTCCAACACCAACGAGTCCTGCTCTTCCGGCGTATCCCCTATCCTTTGCCACATATTTCCATACCCGCCGCCGGGCAGATAGAAGAAACTGAGGTATACCGAGTCACTCATCAAGATAGCACGCCTGTATGGTGTGAATACTGAGTCCAGCCTGATTCTTTTCGACAACAGCGTATCGGCTGTAAACAACTGCCCAACCATCTTGGGATACAACTCTCCCTCAGCGTCGAATGCGTCCAGCGTGGCCATTCCCACCGTGGGGGGCAGCGGAGCATAGCCCTGATTGAAGAATGTGCCGCCCGGTTCCCACAGGCTCTCGCTTCGGTCCCTATCGCTGAAGTCGTCGAAAAAGGGCAGCGTCAAATACACATCGTCCCCTTTCGCCCTTGCCGGCACTCCATGCCGCACAGGCAGCAACACCTCCTGGGCTCCAACTCCCGCCACGAAGGTTAACAACAGCACTATGGGCAGCATTCTCTTCATCACCAATCCCATCCTTCGTCAAAGTCATACCCCCCTTCTTCGGGGTAGATATCCTCATACAGGTCATACTCGTTATGTACAATTTTCGACGAGTCTACCTTGAAGTTCGAAATAATCCTTTCCACATCTTCCTCGGTGGCATCGCAATACCACACTTCAACATAGGTACCCAGCGGGTAGCGGGTCACACCCGTATAGTCAGGCGACAGCCGGTAGCATACTGCGCTATTCCTGTCGGTCACCTCTTCAAAATGTTCCTGTCCCACATTCAGCGATGCCGAAAGTATACCCCTGCGGGCTTTGGCGGGCGACTGACCTATAACGAAAGGCACTCGCGAGCCCACCAACTTCTCTCCCATTCCCACCGTCAGGTCCACCACTGCCCCTTGGTCCATCTTCTCTCCGGCATACACCATCTTGCCCTTGCAGGTCGCTTCCAGTATCACATTGCGGTAGGGGCTGTCCACAAAACGCAGCTTGCCGCAT
>ONQD01000024.1 GCA_900319865.1 uncultured Bacteroidales bacterium
ATTTGAAATCAATGTGCGATTGGCGAGTGTGTGGCGGTGTATTGTATTGAAGACCAAGAGGAAAAGAAAATAAGACCTAACAATAACAAATATAAAATAATGCTGTAATCATGAGAAAACAATTCACTTTTTTGATGGGAATAGCGGTTGTATGCGCTCTGCTGATGGCGGTGCCGGAGGCGGCAGAGGGGCAGACACTGTATGACTATGCAGGGGTTTCGGACAGCCCCGTTCAGACTAATCCATTGTCGGTAATCAGGAGAGAGAGCTCGGGCAGGGCGGTATTCAGCTACGTTATGAACGGAAAGACATATATCGGGCTGGTGGACCTGTACGGAAACATCAAGCGGGCGGACATAGGCCCGGATAAACGGGTTTATGATATGCGTGTGGTAGGTGAAGAATTGTATTTCTGTGGCAGTGTTTCCGGTGTCCAGGCTTTTGTCGGGCATCTGAAAATCCATCAGCTTGCCACCAGTCCGGGTCCTTTCCCGATAGACTTCACATACCTCAAGGCCGATAAGACCGACTGCTTGACACGCATGGTGGCCTACCGGTGGGGGACGGAAGTGAAAGTGGTGGCCATAGGATATGATGACTGCCTGTGGTACAACTGCCTCTATGCCTGCCCTGACAATGCTACATGCCGCAAGGAGTTTGTGTTTGAGGGTGTTTTCTCTTCCGGACTTCCTTCATCAGGCTCCTTTCTATTACAGGAGGTGAATCCCGGGGATTACGGCGACCGGATGGAGGTGCTGGACGATATAGTGGAGACGGACAACTATGTGGCCATTGTGGGGGTCTATGACAATGGCTGGTTTGTGATAAGGCGCTGCCGGAAGGATGATATAATGGGAACAATGAGCAATTTGTTTTTGTATCCATTCCAGGGGAGGGAGTTGCTGACGGAGCACAAGGCATGCAGAATGCGCGGCGACACGATAGCAGTGGCGTCGCAGGCAAGCGATATAGATTTGAACCCCGAGAACAGGACACGTTTCAGGGTGTTCGACATGGCGACAATGAGCATGCTGGTGGACCAGGAGTTTGAGCACGGGATAAAGGTCAAGCCCGACGAGATGGTGTATGTGCCGGTGGACAAGACGGTTGTGCTGCTTCAGGAAATGCCCATCCCGTCGTTGACGAACAATAACAGTGTGTTTGTGCAACTGCATCCGTATCAGGCGACGCCATATGTTGCGCAGGGATGGTACACAACATCGGGATTGCGCTACGGTTCGCTGGACGTGAGGGATGATGAGAATTATATAGCCACAGGAGGGAACTACTGGATAACAAAGCACCTGCCCAACTGTGTCAGTTCCACGGGGTGTTATACCCCATGTTTGATACGGATTAGTGACAGGGAGCCGGTCACGTATACGGCTGACACTTTTGTGTACCCTCCAACCCCGTGCTTTGATATGGTCATTTCGCCAGTATTCGGAGTGGAGACAAGGACACCCAATGTCTTGTGTGCAGAAACAGATAACAAATAAAAAAAATAAGATATGAAAAAACTGGTATTATTTATGGTGCTGACGGCCTGCGCGGCAGGCGTATGGGCGCAGGATACCCTTGCATTCCCCAACCCCCGGTACTGGTTCCGGTATAATGATACATTGGAGATATGCGGCTGGATCTGCATGTGTGTGCGATTCTGATGAAGCGGGAGAACGGGGAATATGTGAGGGTGGATTCGGTATGCACAAACAACAAGGAAATAGCCCACTATATGGAACAGGCGATACCGACATGCACAAGTTGGAATGGAGGACCAGATGGAGCATGGAAAATGGTTGACTATTTTTTTGACACTCCGCATGTGGTTACAGATACTTTTTATGTGGGCTTCAGATATTTCTACCGAAGCACGAATGGTGAGAATGCCTGGTTGAATGCCACATACGGCGAGGATTATATGAAGGAGCACTATCCATGGCTTTTCTACCCAGAGCTGCCCCAACCTCAGCTCTTTCGTCTGGAGGGGTATTGCAGATACGCCACTTTGGGGTGCGGAAACAACACAACGTTTTTGTTTGGGCAAGGCATAGTGGGCGATACAACAAACCCGTTTCATTGGGTATACCACAACCACTATTATAGTAAATTTCATGGGGCGGTGTTGCCCATAGTGATGCCGCCCGACTCGTGTCCGGGGATAGCGAATTTCAGGGTTGAGGGGCTTGACGGGGGCGGATGCCTGTTCGTGTGGCAGAACAACAGTGAATACCGCTCATTCCAGTTTGCCTATGGGGAATTGGGTACGGAGCCGGACAGTTGCCGTACAATTGCCTTGGCAGCCAACAGCTATGTCATGCCGCCGGAGGACATGACCGCCGGCAGTACGTACGTGGCCTATGTGAAAGCCGAGTGCGAGGCCAGCGGACATTCTGTCTGGACAGACTGGAGAGGGCCGTTGTATTTTTCGAGAGGAGGGGAAATTTACCACTGTCCCAAGGTGGAAAATCTGCATGTGGAGCGCGGTGCGGATGGATTTGTGTTTAGATGGACGTATGCGGGTACACATCAAATTAGATATGAGTTTGTGTACGGGCTGGACGGTACAAGCCCCGAGGATTGCACTCCGCTGAACTATTATTATTATAGCTCAGCGGAATGCACCTTGTCGTACGACAGCATAAATCCCAACAGACGTTATGTGGGATACGTGCGTTCATTGTGCGAGTTTTATGACGAGCTGAACCATGATACCACGCTCCGATGGTCGGAATGGAGCGACCCTGTGCGGTTCCGGTTTGACGGAGGGCAGGGGATAGAAAGCGCAGGGAAGAATGGGGAACCCGGAATAGCCCTGAAGCCGAACCCGGCGCGCGGGACGGTGCAGGTGGTGAATGCCGAGGACGGCAAAGAGGTAGGAGAAGTGGACGCGGTGAGTCTCTATTCGATGGCTGGGGAGAAGATGGCAGAGGTGAGAGGCGGAGCCACGATAGATGTGACGACGCTGCCCGCGGCGGTGTATATGGTGAGGGTGGAGCTGCGGAACGGCGACATCCGATACCTGAAACTGGTGAAGGAGTAGCGGCACGGACAGGGATGGACGGCACTGCCGGCCATCGGCAAAGCCGTGTGGAAGGCAATGGCCAGACCCCATGCCATAGCCTGTTTGCGGAGCCGGAACGGCAGAAGAAAATGGGATAGAACGGTATTACCCCGCACGCTACAACCGATTTCCCATAACGGGGATACAAAAAATCAACGGCATCCTGTTGTCAGAAGAGCGACAGGATGCCGTTGAAGCATAAGGCAAAAGGGACGTTGTCCGTGGAGTTAGTTGGGGACTATTGTTACGTTTGGCCCGTAAAGCAGCTGTGACAGGTGGTGGCAACCATCGAATGCCGACATCCATATTTTTTCCAAGGAGTCATTGCAAACCACACGGCGCAGGCGTTTGCAGTCTTTGAAAGTGAAGGGGTAGATGTAGCGGATGCCCGGAGGCAGGATTACTTCTTCCACGCTGCTTCGCACAAATGCATATTGCCACAGGTTCTCGAGGTTGGCCGGGAGGGTGATGTTTAGCAGGTTGTCGCAGCTGTCGAACGCAAATCCTCCAATCTCGCGCACGCTATCGGGGATGACAACAGAGGTTATTTCGTGATGATTTTTGAACAGGTCGTCGAATAGCATGGTGACCGGCCGTCCCCAATGGGTGGAGGGGATGATGACATGGGGTTCGTCACCGTGGTAACTCATGGCACAATAGCTGTCGGTTTCTTCGACCAGTTTGAAAAAGAATTCCTGCATAGGTGTTAATGGGTTTTAAATGTGGAGGTGGGGGGATGCCCAACCGATATAATAACGTAAATGATGTGCGGTTATTGTGCGCGGAATGAGTATGTCTTTTGTTGTGATAGTGACAGTTTGAAATGGCTTTGAGGCAGGTAGGGGGAGTAGGATAGGGGAGGAGGGGCGATTTGTGACATAAAAACGTCGGTTTGTGCAATGTGTGAATGGATAAAAATATGTATCTTTGCAAAGATGAATCAATTTGTGTATTGTTTTTAAATAGTAGAGAATCAACATGAAGTGTATTGCTTATTTGTTGACTTTTGCCTTATTACTATGTGGTTGTTTCGCGACAGATGAAAGAGGAGTGACGTTGAACGACTCGATGCCAGACCCACCGCAGGGGCAGTTGCCGAAGGTGTATATGACCAAGGATATTTCGGCCGAGGGACTGGTGGCGATATATGAAGCACTCCAGGTGCCCGCACATGGCAAAGTGGCAGTGAAGATTTCGACTGGCGAGTCGGACAAGTCTAACCATCTGCGTCCTGATTTCATTCTGCCATTGGTGAGATTGGTGGATGGGCATTTGGTTGAGTGCAACACCACCTATAGCGGCAACCGTTCCACCACGGAGAAGCACCGGAAGGTGATTCAGCAGCGGGGATATACGGTGAGCGGTGGTTTTCCATACGAGCTGGATCTGATGGATGAGGATGGGGAGACGGGCATTGCCATAACATCGGACAATCCGCATTTTGACAGTGCCATTGTGGGAAGCCATCTTGTCAATTACGACTATATGATAAACCTCGCACATTTTAAAGGCCACGCCATGGGCGGGTATGGCGGTGTGCTGAAAAACCAGAGCATCGGGATGTCGGCCCGCCGGGGGAAGGCACTAATACATTCGGCAGGACGCAATACGGTTAGCGAACGCTGGTTGCTGTATATCAATGACCAGGACGGATTTCTGGAAAGCATGGCAGAGGTGGCCAACGCAATACACCAGTATTTCCATCAGGAAGGGAAGAATATAGTGTATATCAATGTGATGAATAATATGTCGGTGGATTGCGATTGTGACGGTAGCCCTGCGGCACCGCGGCTGAAGGATATGGGGATTCTGGCCTCGACCGACCCTGTGGCATTGGATCAGGCATGTATTGACTTGGTTATGAATCACCATAATGCTGACGGAGATGATGCCCAGCCTCTAATCAAACGTATCAATAAGCGCCACGGCCTCCATATACTGGAGCATGCAGCAGCAATCGGGCTGGGGTCGCGGAAGTATGAATTGGTGGTGATAGACAAGTAGGAGGTCCGCATACTATTTCTTGAGGAAATGTCATAAAGATAATAATTAAAAAAGATAAATGATTATGAGGGGAATAGCAATGTCTATAATAGCAGTCGGCTTGATGCTGGCTTCATGTGGAACTAAAACAGAAACTAAAATGGACAAAAATGTACTTTCTTTTGACGGTCGACAGGCCTCGTCCATGTCGGTCATTGCTTGCCAAGAGGCCAGGGGCGACCAATCGTCGCTGACGTTGGCTATAGATGAGGGACTGGATGCCGGGTTGACTGTTAGTCAGATAAAAGAAGCTCTTTCCCAGCTGTATGCCTATACTGGGTTCCCGCGGTCGTTGAATGCTTTGGGAACACTGCAGAAGGTTGTGGAACAGCGCAAGGCGATGGGGAAGGCAATAGAGGAGGGAAAGAATGCCACACCAATGGCAGCGAATTACAATGCATTGAAACAAGGCACGGAGGTGCAGACACAGCTTTCCGGTCAGCCATTCAATTACTCTTTCTGCCCGGCGGAAGACTATTACCTCAAAGCCCATTTGTTTGGGGATATTTTCGCCCGGGACAATATCAGCCATGCGGACCGTGAATTGATAACCGTCAGTGCGCTTAGCGGATTGGAAGGGGTGATGCCTCAGTTGCAGGCACATGTGAGAGGGGCGATGAATATGGGTGTAACCGAAGCACAACTGCGATCCATTCCGTTGTCACTGCGTGCGCATGGGCTCGAGGCCGAGGCCTTGCGTTGTGAGGCTGCCATAGCAATGGCGGTGGACGGAAAGTCTGAAGCAGTTGTTTCGCCTTCGGCATGGCCGCTTGGAGATTCTAATACCGCCTATGCCCAATATTTTACTGGGCAGAGCTACTTGGCCCAGATGGACGGAGGGATGGCTAATGTGAGTTTCGAGCCGGGATGCCGCAACAATTGGCATATTCACCATGGTGCAGTACAGGTGTTGGTGTGCGTGAGCGGCCGCGGCTGGTATCAGGAATGGGGTAAAGATGCCGTGGAACTGAAGCCGGGTGTGGTTATTGCTATCCCCGAAGGAGTGAAACATTGGCATGGAGCAGCGGCCGATAGCTGGATGCAGCACCTTACTTACCATACAGATATGCGCCAAGGAGCATCGAACGAATGGCTGGAGCCAGTCACCGACGAGGTCTATGGGAAACTGAAATAAGTATACGATGAAACGACAGACAACTGTAATTGTTTTCCTTACAATGGCATTTTGCTCTATGGCACAAATTGATGTACATAGCCACATTGTTACTCCTCAGTATCTGGCTGCTTTGGAACAGCATGGTGCACTGATGGATGAGGGTTTTCCCATTCCCCATTGGGATGTAGAAAAACATATAGCCTTTATGGACCGTGCAGGGATTAGCACAGCGGTGCTTTCGATGCCGGCACCACAGCCTTGGTTTGGCGATGTGGCAGAGGCCGCGAAAATTTGCCGCTCGGTGAACGAAGAGTGTGCATTGCTCAAAGCACGTTACCCGGGACGCTTTATGTTCTGTGCCGCATTGCCACTGCCAGACGTGGGGGCCGCAATCGAGGAGGCGCGTTATGCATTAGACGTGTTGGGGGCTGATGGGGTGAAGCTGGCCACCAATGCCTATGGGCAATATCTTGGCGACCCGGCATTGGATAGCCTCATGGCATTCCTGAACGAACGGCATGCTGTCATAATCACCCACCCTCACAAGCCTTCGGCAGTAAACAACCAATTGATTGCCTCAGTGCCTTTGGCCAGCTATGAGTATTTGGCCGAAACCTCGCGGGCTATTCTCAATATGGTGGCGCATAACATATTGGTCCGATATCCTAATCTCCGGGTGGTGGTGCCTCACTGCGGGTCGTTCCTGCCAACGGCGTTACCGCGATTCCGCTCGTTGTTGCCTGTGATGGTAAAACAGGGAATAATGCAGCCGGTGGATGTGGATGCTAACCTAAGCCGTCTTTATTACGATTTGGCGGGGGCTCCCACAGATGAGGCTCTCGACATGCTGCTTGACATAACTACGCCCGATCATCTTCTGTATGGAACGGATTATCCCTATGTGGCAGAAGAAGCATTGATTGCTGGGAAACGTGCGCTTGCTGGGCGTTTGGCTCTTCATGCACTTGCCGAGGAGGATATTTTTGCCAACAACGCACGTCGCCTGTTTGGAGAATCGGTGCCTATTAGGACGTATGGAGAACGTATTACCCGTCTTGCTGAGATAGAAGTGGAACCGGAGATGCTGGAGGAATATATGGCTTTTGCCAGAGAGGTGGGTCAAGTGAGCATGACCACCGAGCCAGGGGTGCTAGCCCTTTTCTCCATGCAGGCAAAGGATAATCCATCAAAGATATATATCCTGGAAGTTTATGCGGATAACGATGCTTATCAACAGCATATACGCACGGCTCATTTCCAGAAATACAAAAAGTCTACCGAAAAGATGGTTCGCAGTCTCAAACTCATCGATACTACACCGATGGTGAAAATGGGATTTGTGAAATATGGCAAATAATAAAACTAATTACCCACAAATTAAATACAATACTATGAAAAAAGATCTTGGAATTATTCCGGCAGTATATCCGATGCCGGTACTTATGGTGGCCGCCTACGATGAAAAAGGCAATGTCAATGTGATGAACGCCGCATGGGGCATGATTTGCGATATGGACAAGATAGCCTTGTTTATCGGGAAGGACCACAAGACCACAAAAAATATATTGCTTTCAAAGGCCTTCACAGTGAGTATTGCCGACCGGAGCCACATGGATGTGGCCGACTATTTTGGCATAGCAACAGGTAACAAGACTCCTGACAAGTTTGAGCGTACTGGATACCATGCCGTGCGCAGCAGCCATGTGGCGGCTCCTATTGTTGAGGAGTTCCCCTTGGTGATGGAGTGCGAACTGGCCGAGGAGGTGAATACAGAGAATATGCACTGCATTGTAGGAAAGATTGTCAATGTCGCCGCAGAGGAAAGTGTATTGGCCGAAAACGGCAAGGTGGATCCTGCGAAACTGAATGCCCTTATCTTCGACCAGTTCCAAAATGGCTATTACGTTAGCGGTGATCAGGTGGGCAAGGCGTGGAATGCTGGTGCGGCATTGGCAAAACAAAAGTAGTCGCAACAATCAGATATTGAATTGATATGAAGAGAATATTGGTTGTTTGCGGCAGTCCACGCAAAGATGGCAATAGCGACCTTTTGGCCTCACAATTCTCCAAAGGAGCCATGGATGCAGGTCACACCGTCGAAACTATCTATGTCCGCAATCTCCAAATGAATTACTGTATAGGTTGTTTCGCCTGTCAGAAAAACGGTGTATGCATTCAGAAGGATGATATCAATGGCATACTTCCCAAGATGTTGCAGGCCGATGTGGTCTGTTTCTCTACGCCTGTTTATTACTATTCAGTTACTGGACAAATGAAAACTTTTATCGACCGCATGAATCCTCTTTACAACCGTATGCGCGATAAGGAGTTTTACTACATGGTTACTGCTGCTGAGGAAAGTCACGCCCAACTCGACCGTGCCATCGATGCACTTCAGGGATTTGCCGACTGTTTTGAAGACATCCGTGTGTCGGGTTGTGTGTATGGTGGCGGTGCTACAGAAAAGGGCGACATCATTAAACTCCCAGCCTATCAGGAAGCCTATCAGATGGGACTTAATGTCTAGTCATTCGGGACAATTTGTGTTACCCGGATATACAAAGAGTGATGTTGCAGCCATGTGCAGCATCACTCTTTTCTTTATAATGAGTTATTTACCTTGAACAAAAGGCTTCAGTCCTTTGGCGGCTTCGGCCGCAGTGATGCGTTTGCCTCCATTGTCCAAATCAATGAGAATATAGACATCGTGTCCCATGCCCATTTCTTTCATGTAGCTGAGCTGACGCAACCCATGACGGGACTCGATTCGTTCCACCATGTCGTGGTGTTCGGCCTCGGTCATGGCATAGACTATGTCGATGCAAGCTTGGTCAACTGCCAGTATGTCGGTGGATGAGAGAATGCCCACATTGGGTGTGACGACAGGTTCTGCTGCTACCCCTTCGCAGTCGCACGAAACCGACATGTTGCGCATTACGTTCACATAGCATACGTGTTCGCCAAAATAATCGATAGTGGCTTTTGTACTCTCGGTCATACGTTCCATGAACTCTTCGGTGGCAATGTCCCACTGGTTGGGTTGTCCGGGGGTGGTATGAATCCAAGCTTTTCCAATGCGACCGTCGGCGCATCCGATACCTATGTTTTTGTTGCTGCCGCCAAAACCACCTTGAGTGTGTCCTTTGAAGTGGGTGAGGGCAACAAGGCTATTATAATTCTTCAGATGGCTACCCATACTCATGCGTTGGAACCATTTCCCGCCGTTCACGGGCAGGGTAACGGTATCCTCTTCGTCCAATATATCCACAGGGGCAAAAGTCCATCCATTCACTTTCAGTGTTTCGCGGTGTTGGGCAGTGGTGTAGCGGTCACCCTCGTAGTAGGTATTTGTTTCTATGATAGAAGCACCTTTAAGGTCTTTGGCCATCAAAGCTTTGACCCATTCGCGAGGGATGATGTTGGGGCCGTTCTTCTCACCTGTGTGAAGTTTTACACCCACTTTGCCTTCTATTTTACCGTTCACCTGTTCGTAGGCTTTGATAAGTCCGTTGGCCGAGAGGTCGCGGGTAAAATAAACAATGGCGGTGTCGCCAGTGCGTTGGTCCATGGGCACATAGTGGTCGCCGCCAGTGCCGGGTACGGGTTTCTGGTTCATAGTGTCGGTTGTTTCATTTTGCTGTGCGTTTCCGCCACAAGCTGCGAGGATTGAGCACAATGCAAGTGTTGTTAATAAATGGCTATATTTCATTTTTAGTTTGTTTTGGCTCCGATTGTTTTGGAGTAAGGCAGCGAGCCGTATTATCTGCGTCACTCTTTTGGTTTTTATTTTGCAAAAGTACAACTTTTGTACCAATTGTAATTATTTTTTTTATCCCCAAGGTGAAGGCCGGTTCATTTTCAGATGCTTATTCCACAATGTTTGTTTATGGTTCGGGTATCATTTCGAATATGGTGAAGACCTTAGGGAATGTGGATTGAGAACAAGCAATCAACGGCCACACATCATAATGTGTAACCGTCGATTGTTCATTATGAGTGGTTTAATATCCAAGTCCCTTAAGCCATTTCTCAACTTGGGACCGCCCGCTGCGCACTTCGTGTCCATAGATGTCAAATCCTTTGGTCACTTTTGCATTGGGAAATGCTTTTTTCACATCGCTCACGCACGATGCCAGTCCGCTTCCTTCATGGGTTGTAAATGGCACTACGGTTTTACCGTCCAGATTGATGTCCTTGAACAGAGTGAACATTACCTGTGGGTAGGTACCCCACCAAACGGGGCCGCCAATGAATACGGTATCGTAATTTGTCAAGTCTGGAGCCTGTCCTTCGTATGGTGGCAGTTCCCCTGCAGCAGCTTCTTTTTTGGCCAGCTCGATAAGGGGAGTGTAGGCCATGCCGTCGTACTTGTGGGTGACGATTTCAAATTGGTCGGCGCCGGTGATTTCGCTGATGTAGTCGGCCACAATCTTGGTGTTGCCGACCTCGATGTTGCCCACGCTGTAATTATCGCCCGCGTGGGAGAAGAAGATGACTATTTTGTTCATTGTTTTATTGTTTGATTGCGTTTTTTGGTTAGTATTCTCTTGCTTGTTCTGTGCGTTGCAGCCCGACGAGGCCAGGAAGAGTGCAAAGGCCGCGAGGGTGGTAAAAATCTGTTTTGCGCTCATATCGGTAGTTCCATTTGGGGTTGATATTCTTGTAAATCGTTGATGACTAAATATATTCCACACATTCACCCTCACCAGTTTCCGACTGCAAAGATACGAACATTCCGCCACACGGCAGTTTCACATTTTACGCCAATTCTTTCACAAATCACCGCAATAAAAACGACGAAAGCCGACCAATTCTTTCACAAATCACCGCAATAAAAACGACGAAAGCCGAGGCCAGCAATGGTCTCGGCTTTCGGTTTGAGGATATACCGTTTGTTATATGATTGATACTATTTTCCCGACAAAGCTTGGCGAATCTTTTCTTTTGTGAGTTCCGAGATTTTGCAGTCAAACCAAACGCCTTTGTACTCGTCCCATCCCAGATATGCAGAACGTCGCTGCATCTCGGCAATGAACTGGTCGCTGAAGACTTCCCAAAGAGGTTCATTGGTTGGCTCGTCTGCCAACGGATGCAGAAACAGGTAACCGTCGAAATTGTCCTGATAATTGCCTGTTCTGGCTTCGTATTTCATCTCGTATATGCCATCGAAAGGCTCTTTGCCGAATGGTGACCCTTGTAGAGCGAAGCCTACGGGACGGTTGCCAACCTGCGCAAAGGCTTGGTCGAAAATACCACCACGGATGGACGACTGATGCCCGCCCATATTGTCACGTGGTATGGCATGCTGAAATACCGTAAACACATTCTCTGCACCAAGCCGCTCCACCAACTGACCTCCGGCCACTTTTATCTCTTTCAGGTCACCATCTGCTGTTATGATGGTCTCCATGCCAGACTTGCAGGCGTGGGCGCATCCGACGAGGAAAAGACAGTTTCGCGGGTCGCTCTTGGTGTTGATGTAGTGCTCTATGACATCGGCCATGTGGGTATTGCGTTCTACTGCTATCGAATCTTCCACGCGGTATTCTTCAGCAGTCTGTATTCTCGAAAGGGGTATCTGGTAATCAGCCAGTCGTATCTTGATCCGCTCTCCTTCAGGCAAGTGCCGGTTGAGTCGCCAGACGTCACAAATGAAGTCGTATTCTCCTTTGTCCCACCAACCATCGACCTGCTCGTCGCGGAAGATGTCCAAAATCAACTCTCCATCCAGAGTGTCAGCGGCCAAAAAGTTGTCCATCGTCGCTTGTTTCCACGATGGAAGTTCCATAAAGATTGTACCGCACACCTTGGGGAAATCGGGTAGTGCAACCAATCGCCGAAGCATATCCCACGACACTTTCCGACGGTGATACTCGCCGTTGATTACAAGTGTATGTGTGGCTATTTGTTGCAGAACGAAATCCTCGGGCGAAAGTGTTTGCGTCCTGAGATAATCAGCAAAAGGCTTAACGTCTGTCGGTAGAGAGCGCACCGTTTCTATTCGAGGGATATTGCTGCATAGTTCTGGCAACCTTTCTTTCAGCTGCCTGTCTGCATCCTCCTTATTCTCCACCATCCCTTGGCCACCATTCACCCATTTGCCGTTCTCAATCCATGTGTTATTGAGCATCAACCTGCCGGAGGCGGTCTCGGTAACAATCACTGCCACGGAGTCCTTGTAGGTGACTATCTTGGCTATCTTCTCATTAAGAAAACGCTGACGGGCTTTTTCGTTCACCGATCTGTCAGCCACACTGGTATCCATTTCAAACTTTGCCGTCGACATTTTGGCTAACTGTCCCCATTTCCCTTCCGATAGGACATGGGCACGGGAGAGATAGTATTTCAGCGGCGACGACTGATCAATCCCCTCATAGTTGTATTCAGAAACCCGACGGTCAATCTGTTCTGTTTTGAAATAATTAGTCGTCCTGCATGAAACTGCAAGAACACAAAATGAGACAACGGCATATCTCCAAAAGTGGTTTGTTATCTTATATTTCTTCATATCCTAAACCATTAAAAGTTAATCACTGAAACAAACGCCGCCCCGTTGATTTTATTGCCCGCAAGGTGGCGAAAATTTGCGGTTTCTGTGCAATTTCGCCTCGCATCATCGCAAAACCCTCTTGCAGTCGTGTAAAATGGTCTCGCATCATTGCACGGGGCATTGCAGCGTTGAAAAATAGTCCCGCATCATTGCAAAAGGCATTTACACCAATGCAAAACGGCCTCGCATCATCGCAAGGCTGTTTTGCAGCTCTGTTTCATATCCGCGCAATGATGCGGGGCAAGATTGTCTTCCTGCATCCGCTTCACGAGGACGACGGCCTCCTCGCGGTCGGGATTGAGCAGCGCGTAGGCGTTGGTGAACATCACCACGGCGGCGTAGGCCACATCGCTCGCGGCGCGGGCGGCCTTCAGCTCGCCGAGCACCTGCTCCATGCGCTCCTCGTTGCGCTGGGCGATGAGCTGGCGCACCTCGTCGTTCTTAGCCTTCAGCTGGTTGGCCACGATGAGCAGCCCGAGGCGGTTCAGCTGGCGCTCGTACTGCAGGAGGTCTTGCAGCATGTTGTCGATGAGGCCGCTCTCCTTCATGTAGTTCTCGCGGGTGGTGATTTTGTAGTTCTTGATGACTTTCAGCAGCGGCTCGGCGTGCTGTGCGGTCTCGGCGATGGGGAACTTGGCGTAGGCCTTGATGGTGTCGCGCAGCGAGGCGTAGAGCTTGTCGCGCTCCTCGTCGGCCTTCTGGAGGTCGGAGGTGTGGTCGCTGGCGCGGTACTGCTTGAAGGCCTTGTCCTCCTTGTCGAAGGCCTCGCGGAACTCCTCGACGGCTTTCTTCCAAAGCTCGTTTTCGAGGCGCGTCTCCTCCGTGCGCTTGCGCACCGTGTCGAGATACTCGTAATGCGCCGCGTTGGCCGCCCGCGCGATGGAGATTTGGTCGATTTGCATTGCTATTTCCATAATCTTGAAGTTTTATTGATGATACTTTCTTACGCCATATTTAACGTCAACTCCCCGAAAATATTGTGCCAGCCGGGAACTAAATATGCAACATAAAGAGCCATCCGCCAGGGAGGTGTGGCTCCCGAGGCGGATGGCTTCTTTGCTTCGGATGGGATAAATGTGGGTTTCACTCCTTACCGTCGATGGAGACCAGCTTGTACTGACGGCTGCCGAGGCCAATCTTCTCGGCGTGCTCGACGGTGTGGATGCCGTGACGGCTCTCGATGCGTTCACGCATAGAGGCTATCCGTAATTCTCAATCAAATACTTCACAAACTGTGGGTCGCCGAAGTCGATGGTGCCCGTGTCGTGCTGGTTGAGCTTGGCGACGGCGGCCATATCGTCGGCGGTCAGCGTGAAGTCGAAGATGTCGAAATTTTGCGCCATACGTTCTTTGTGACTGGACTTGGGGATGGCCACAACACCACGCTGGGTCAGCCACTGGAGGGCCACCTGAGCGGCACTTTTGCCATACTTGGCACCTATGGCGGCAAGCTCTTCACTCTTCACGATGCCTTCGACCCCTTGTCCGCCAAGCGGTCCCCAAGCCATCATACGTGTGCCGAATTCTGCAAGTATCGGCTCGATGGCTGTCTGCTGTATGAGGGTGTTGCATTGCAGCTGGTTCACCATCGGCTTTACATCCACATAGTGGGCGAAGTCGAAGAAACGTCCCGACTGGAAATTGCTCACACCTATGGCGCGCACCTTGCCGTCGTGATAGGCTTTCTCCATTGCCCGCCACGTGCCGAACACGTCGCCGTAGGCCTGATGGATGAGCAGCAGGTCGATGTAATCCGTCTGCAACTTGCGCAGGCTCTCGTCTATACTGGTAGCGGCACGTGCCTCGCCATTGTTGCTGATCCACACTTTGGTTACTATAAAGAGGTCTTTGCGGTCTATCCCGCTTTTGCTAATGGCATTGCCTACGCCCTCTTCATTGAAGTATGCTTGAGCGGTGTCAATAAGGCGATAGCCCACCTGCAGGGCATCGCTCACACAGCGTTCGGCCTCGGCCGGTGGTACCTGAAAAACACCATACCCCAACAGGGGCATTTCTACTCCGTTTATAAGTTTTATTGTCTCCATAGTATTTTTGTTTTGATGCATTGTCAATGTGTCACTTTCAAGTATTGATGGCTTCCATACCAGTGGCTGGTTGAGGTTCCGCCGTCTATCGGGATGTCGGTTCTTCCTGGCTGTGGGCCGCTGTGCGGGCATTCTCTTCCGAATAATCGGCCAGTACTATTTGCCTTCCTACCGACACTCTCCAGATAACGGCCATGCCAATCGAGTCCGCACATGCCTATAAGGTTACTTCTTTATTTTTCATCCTGTTATAAGAGTCTCTGTTGATTACTCCCAAAATGCAAAATTACATCCATTTTGCCAAATGGATGTAATGAATTTTGCGGTAAAAATGATAGATTTTGCGGTTGTTGGTGTGGCTGATGGCCCGATAGTGGACTTGGGGGCACTACTCCCTGAAGTCGCTTGGTAGTGCTCCCAGGTTCTTCTGCACATAGCGCACAAAATAGCCTTGCGACGAGAACCCGAAAAGGTCGCTGATATGCTCTAGTGAGAGCTCTCTTTGTCGCAGCAGTCGGCTGATGTCGAGTGCTGTATATCGTGTTATCCAGTATATGGCCGACTGTCCGCTCACTTTGTGGCATACTTCGCTCAGGTATTTTGGCGTAACGCAAAGCTCCGAGGCATAGTGTGTCACTTGTCTGTGCTGGTGGTAGTCGCCACGGTCCAGCATCGAGAGAAACCGTCCCATAAGTGAGGCCTGCTGATTGCTGATGGGTATATCGCCATATAGCTCTACATGGAAGTCAAAAAAGTCTATTATCATGCACTGGATGGCGTTGAGCATGGCGTCGCGGTGGAAGTGGTGTTGTGGGTGGTTAAGTCGGTGACGGATATATTCAAAGTTTATGCGGCATACCTCCTGTTGCTGCTGGTTCAAATGCATCACTGGCTGTTCAAACAATGCCAGGTGTCCCCGTATGCCATAGTTGCTCTGTGGGGTGGCAACGGTAATAAATTCCTGTAACACATAGATTACATCCAACGCCATGTCTGCACTTTCTTTCAGATGATTCAGTTGGAGGCTCTGTTGGGGTATGATGAGGCAATCGCCCGCAGTGAATGTGTGTTGATGGTTGCCCAGACAGAAAGAACCGCCACCCTTTCGGCACAATGCGTGGGTGATATAACCTTGCTGCTGCAGCGTGGCTGTATCGGCGAGGGTGTCGGTGATGATTATTTCTTGTCTGTGGTCTGTCATTTTTCTATGTGTTGTTTCCTGTTGTCAGCAAGATAGGGAACTCGATGCGTTTTATAGGTCGTTTGCTTTTATTCTGCATCGGTAATACAGTGTCCTAATGGGTGCATTCGAATTCCACAATGGCACATATCTCTTTGCCTACAGCCAGTGTCACTATGTATCCGTTTCCGATAACATGGAGGGTGGGGGACAGTATGTTGCCCAATTTGGCCGCCACCCGGTATTCCACCCTCAGTCCTTTGATTTCCGCCCCTTCGGGTATCAGTTCCATGGCCATGCGGATATAGTTGGCATTGTTCATGTGGCGGTTGTAGTCTATGTCGGCCCGCATCACCCGTACAGGGGTGCAAACTGTCCCCTCGTCGGCCGGAACCGCAATGCGGCGGTCCTTGTAGTTCATGGGCAGTTGGGGCTCTATTTTCAGCGTGGCGGCAACGCTGTCGTCCACCCTCTTCAGTTTTCCGGTACTCTTGTCGACAAATGCCCCCATGCTCCATGTGCGGTAGCAGGGATTTCCCCGCTCATCGTATATGAAGGTGTTGCGGAATCCAAACATGGGTTTCATGTCATATACCGATGTGGTGACGGTAAGTTTCTCTTTGTAGGCAGGCACACGCACTATCTCCACTTGTCGTGAGGCAAGCAGTTGAGCCATATTCTCGCGCTCAAAATACTCGCGCACTTCCGGTTGGCTGTCTATCCACATCTCCGAACAGTCCTGCATCATCTGCAGCGCGGAATACAGTTTCAATCGTCCTTCGCTGTCGCATGTGCTGGTGGTAACTTAATATTGTAGACTGTACATGTGGCTGGGATTATGTTTTGTACGTGTTTTAGCGTATGAAATTGGTATACACCTTCTCCTCTTGTTCCGGCAGGCCGTTGCGGTCTCGCTCTGCGGCTATGGCACGCATCAGGAATGCCATGTTGCGGGCCACGATGCGCACGTTCTGCAGCCCTTCGGCATCTTCCATCACCTGTTCGGCGTCATTGCCGTGCACCATGTTCCAGTATCTTCCACTGGCTACAGGCATCTCCGAAATGGTGAAGTATTTGTTCAGTTGGTCGAAGGTGGCTGTTGTGCCTCCCCGTCGGGCGGAGCAGACGGCAGCGCCCACTTTCATCCGTTTGCTGAAAGGAGTACTGAAAAACAGACGGTCAAGGAAATTGGTCAATGTCCCGTTTGCCGAAGCATAGTATACCGGTGACCCTACCACCAACCCGTCTGCGGCTTCCAGTTTGGGCGCTATTTCATTCACCAGGTCGTCAAACACACAATGCCCCGTTTCCGAACAGCGCCCACAGGCTATGCAGCCTCTTATATCGCGGTTGCCCACGTGTATTATTTCGGTGTCGAAACCCTCTTTCTGCAGTGTGGTGGCCATCTCGTTCAAGGCTGTGAATGTGCAGCCTTTGGCATTGGGGCTACCATTTATCAATAGTACGTTCATATTGGTTGTCTCTATCTTATTTAAACGCAGGACCGCCCTTTTTATTGTGCGGTCCTGCCTCTGTTTTTTCTCTTTTTGCCGTTATCTGTTCTGTTCAGTCCACGTTCTTGATAAATATGACGGAATCGCAAAATGAGTTGTTGATGTTTTTTGACGCGCACCGCCCTATTCCTGTCAGCCTGCCCTGCCGCCTATGGCTCAGCATAGGCAGACGGTTTCTGCCGGTTGTGTTTTAGCTAAAGTCCCTACCGGCACTCTTCCACCAGCCGTTTGCCCAAGTTGTACGCTTGGTTCAGGTCGTCGGCAAAATGGGTGTCGTGCCATTGCTTTTTGTGGTCGCCGTTAATTCCTTCGGCGTCATATCGGCTATAATCGTTGAATTGCAACGTGTCGAACGAGTACATGATTTCCGTCGGGCCGAACATGCCCAGCTGTTTTGCGTTGGTGTCCATCAGTATGTCGTAGGCGTTGGCCTGGTAGACGGCCTCGTTGGGGCAGTTCATGGTGAAAATGGTGGCGGAGTGTTTGGGTTTCAGCACCACGGGGTGTCGGAAGTCGGCATAGTTCACTCCCGGGAATATCAACCGCTCCATAAAAGCGCGGAGCCCTGCCGTGGGATAGCCGCAGTACACAGGCGAGCCGCACACCAGCACATCGGCCTCCACAGCCTTCTCCATGATGGGTTGTAGGTCGTCCTTGAACAAACACACGCCTTTCCTCCCACCTCTCACCTTGCAGGCAAAACAGCTCATGCATCCCTTGTAGTTCATGCCCCGGTCGTAAAGGTTCACCATCTCGGTTTCGGCTCCGCCATCGCGTGCTCCCTCCAGGGCTTTCTGCAGCAGTTGTGCCGTGTTCCATTGCTTTCGGGGACTTCCGTTGATAAATAATGCTTTAATCATATTACTTTTATGTCTTTTGTTTCTATGTGGATGTTATTGATGTTGTGTCTTATTCTGTATTGCCGCCGATGCTGTGAGTCTGGCCTCTGTGGTGGGGATGGAAAGGACTGTAATAACTGCTCCGTTCGCCCGAAACTGGGGCAGACAAGGGTGGGCATTATTCGTGGATGGGTCTGACGATGCGAGCGGGGCTGCCGGCCACCACCATGTTGTCCGGCACGTCCTTGGTCACCACACTGCCGGCGGCCACTATGGCATTCTCGCCAATGGTTACTCCGGCCAGCACTTTCACATCCGCCCCAAGCCACGCATTGCGCTTTATCACGATGGGTTTGGTGAGCAGAGAATGACGGGTTGCGGGGTTTTCGGGATGATACTCCGTGGCCAGCACACAGTGGGGACCTATAAACACCCCGTCCTCTATGGTGATGCCGCCCAGCGCCAGAAAGGTACAGCCGAAGTTCACAAAACTGTCGTCCCCGAATCGTGTGGTGCGGCCATAGTTTATGTTGAACGGAGTGAAGACCCGTACGGTGTCGGGCACCTTGCTTACAGTTATTTCACTCAGGTATTGGCGCACTTCGGCCTCGGTGTGGTATCCGGTGTTCATCTCGGCAACCAGACGCATGGTGCGCTGCACTTCGGCATACATGTCGTCGCTGCCTACATAGTCTTTTCCAGTGGGTTTTGTTGTCATTGGGCTGTGAATTTTATGGTTATATTTCCTGTACCGAGCGTCTCTTTCAGCCGGGCGGGGTCGGTGATATGTCCGATGGGGGTGTAGCTGTAGCTGGTTTGAAACGTTTCGTAGAACACTACAATACAGTCCCGTCCATACAACATAATGTCGCCAGCATGGATGGTGCCCGGCTTTTGGCTGTCGGTGGTGAGCCTTTGGTTCAGGTTGCAGTATTTTTCGTTACCGTTCAGCTCCTGCATATTGAGCGAGAGGGGCAGCATGGCGGCAAATTCCTGTGCGGCCTTGGTGTTGCCCAATGTGGCCTCGAACGTTGTGCCCGACACGGTCAACACAATGTTTTTCACACTCGGGTCGGCCGGCGGCTTGTTTTCTTTCCCGCAGGCGGTGCAGGCCAGTGTGGCAAAAAGGAGAAGAGTGTATTTGTTCATAATCGACTTGTTTCTAAAATGTTTCTGTTTGTATATAGGTTTGTTTCCCAAATGTAAATGCCCGTATGTGGTTTAGTTCCCCCAATGTATCTGCCCGTATGTGGTTTAGTTGCCCCAGTGTATCTGCCCTTATTTGGGTTCGTTTCCAAATTGTATCTGCCAGTATATGGGTTCGCTTCCCAATGGTATTCGCCCTTGGTTGTTTCTCCCGCCCCAACGCCTCTCTTCATAACCGGGTTGTTTTCAAATTGTAGCAATCCGCAGTTATATCCAGTTTCTGCCTGCAAAGATAACAATAAAAATTCAATCAGTATATTTTGTATGTTTCTTCCTGCCTCAAAAAATATCCACACAATCTTTCATTTTGCTCATTTCCAGCCAAAAACACCATTATTGATGTCATCCTTTCCTGTCATAATGCCGTTATTTCTATAAATAAATCCAACCCCAATGCACATCCATTTTTCATTGCTCCGGATTAATTTCATTTCCAACCCCCGTCCGTTCTCACTCCCTTTGACCTGCCGTCCGCTTCAATTGTCGATTCGTTAATCCACAACTATTAAAAAATGACTTAGAAAGTTGTTCGCTACCGTCAGGGTGAATAAGAGCTTATGAGAAGCTTACTTAGGGGTGAAGAGTAAGCGAAGCGGGAAGGGAGGAGGGGGTTACTGCAACAGACGGCCATAGTCATTCCACTCGCCGTAGAGGTGGCCGTGACTGGTTGCTTCAATGAGATGCTCGAGCATGGAGGTATAGGTGTTGGGGTCACGGTGTTTGAAGAAGGCCACATTGTAGGCGCGGATGCGTTGGTAGAGAGGCGGGAATTGGCGGAAACGCGACCATACATGGTGCTTTTTCATGGCGGCTTCGATGTCGGGGTCGACTTTGAAGCTGCGAGGTCCCATGGGCGGCAGCACCTTCCGGCCGGCATCGGTCATCAGCCCCAGCCTTTCCAGCCGGCGGACCCGCTCTTTGTTCAGTTCGGTCCAGGGACTTTGTTTCTTGCGGGGTGTGAAACGTTGCATGCGAACGCCGTTCACAAGTGTGGACACGCTGTCAATCCATCCGAAACAAAGGGCCTCTTCCACCGCGTCGAGATACCAGAAGTGTTTGTCGTCGGTGGGGCGGCCGCGTTTCACTACCACCCAACATTCCGGCTGGCTGGCGTGGTTGGCTGAAAGCCATTGGCGGAACTGGCTGCGGTTGGTTGTGCCCAATATGTTGTGTCGGTCGGTGGTGGGGGTATCTTGTATTTCGGGTGTGGGGTTCATGTGGATTATTGTTTTGTGTGTAAGGTGTGGCGGCAGCATGGCGGGGTTTGTGTGAGGCAGATGTTTGCGGTTTGTGTGTTGGCAGTTAGTGAGATATGTGCCATTAGTTGGGGCGGGATGGGACCGTTGCCAATGTGCAAAGATACAAATAAAAATTGACACTCGATGAGGGGTGGACGGATAGTGGATTCGTTATTTTTTTTCTTAATAATATGGACTGGAGTTTGTGTTTTGCGGATTTTTGTTATCTTTGCAGTTGGAATAATGGTATTTTTAAGTATGGATAAAGTGTTGAAAAATATTTTATTAGTGGCTGTTGTGGCTGCTATGGCAACGGGTTGTTGCAACAAGGAAATAGATAAAAAACAGAATAATATGGAACTACAATTGACACAGGAGTGGGATAAGGTGTTCCCACAGAGCAACATGGTGGATCACCGCAAGGTGACGTTCCGCAACCGCTACGGCATCACTCTGGCGGCCGACATGTACACGCCTAAGAAGTATGAGGGTAAGTTGGCGGCCATTGCAGTGAGCGGACCTTTCGGTGCCGTGAAGGAGCAGTCGTCGGGCCTATATGCCCAGCACATGGCCGAGCGCGGTTTCCTGGCATTGGCTTTCGACCCTTCGTATACGGGCGAGAGTGGCGGAGAACCCCGCCGTACTGCCAGCCCCGACATCAACACCGAGGATTTTCTTGCCGCAGTTGATTTTCTGAGTGTGCAGGACAATGTGGACCCCGAGCGGATTGGCATCATTGGCATTTGCGGTTTCGGCGGTATGGCGGTGAACGCTGCCGCTCTCGACCCCCGCATCAAGGCCACTGTTGCCAGTACGATGTACGATATGAGCAAGATAGCTGCGGAGGGCTATTTTGGAAGTACGGACAATGCCGCCGCCCGTCAGGAGCAGCGTAAGGCTTTGGCCAAGGCCCGCACCGAGATTGCCCGCACGGGCGATTATGGCCGTCAGGGTGGGGTGGTAGACCCGCTGCCGGACGACGCTCCGTGGTTTGTAAAGGACTATCATGCTTATTATAAGTGTCCCCGTGGCTATCATGAGCGTAGCGGCAACAGCACCGACGGCTGGAATCTGATTGGCACACAGTCGTTTCTCAACCAGCCGCTGTTGGCCTGGGCCGCAGAGATAGAGACTCCGGTGTTGCTGGTGCACGGCGAGAAGGCGCACAGCCGCTATTTTAGCGAATATGCTTTCGAGAAGATGACTGGCGTGAATCCTCAAGGCAAGAGTACTACGGTGGGTAACAAGGAGATAATGATTGTTCCAGGAGCTACACACGTGGACCTTTATGATGATGTGGCAGGTGTTATCCCCTACGACAAGATAGAAGAGTTTTTCCGTTCAAATCTAAAATAAACCATGAAACATTTTACAACGTTCCTGTGCGCCACCGCATTGCTATTCGGTATGTCGGCTTGCGCCCAAAATAATCAAAGTGACAGTAATTCATCGAATAAGGAGACCCCGAAAATGAAGAAAACACTTGTAGCTTATTTCTCGGCAACAGGCACCACCAAGGCTGCAGCCGAGCGTCTGGCTAAAGAGAAGAATGCCGACCTTTTTGAAATTGTTCCCGCTCAGCCTTACACTTCGGCCGACCTCGACTGGACCAATAAGCAGTCGCGTTCCTCGGTAGAGATGAAGGACAAGAGCTCCCGTCCCGCCATTGCCGCCACCTGCGACAAGATGGCCGACTACGACACTGTGTGGATTGGATTCCCCGTGTGGTGGTACACAGCTCCCACAATTATCAATACTTTCATCGAGGCACACGACTTGGCTGGCAAGACGCTCTGTGTGTTTGCCACCAGCGGTGGAAGTAATGTGAACGGCTCTGCCGCCGACCTCAAGAAGGCTTATCCACAGTACTCGTGGGGTGAGAGCCGACTGATGAACAGATAGGCCGGGACATCGTTCCTGCGGTCTGCCGGGTGGCGGACTGATGGGAAAGGCCGGAGACGCAATGGTGTTGCGACTCCGGCCTTTTGGTTGTTCCTGTTTGCCGAAAGCTCAGAACGACGGGGTGTGAGTATACATGGGATGCAGGGATTGAAAGCTAATGCCATCCGAAAGTAGGCCGCGATTGGCAACTTTGGTTGGCGGCACTGGGCAATACTCCTGCCCCAATCCATAGGACGGACCCCGATGGCGTTTGGGCGGGATGGCTGTTATTGGTGCAGGCGGTTGTCCTCGGGGGCGGCAATCCACACGATGAGGTAGGCCCAGAAACCAAGGCTTCCGCACAGCAAGGCAATCAGAAATAGAATTCTGACCACGGTGACATCGACATTCAGGTATTTTGCTATTCCTCCGCAAACACCGGCAATGCGGCGTTCGGTGGTGCTGCGAGTTAGTTTGCGAACATTGTCTTCCATAATATGTCTACTTTTTTGTTTATATTGTTTATTGATTTGTATAGGCTAACAGTTATTTCCGGGTTCGGATATTGCTTATCCGGATGGTGGCGATTTCGTCGTTCCATTCAAGGCTCTGCCAGTTGTTGGAGAGACCGTTGTTGGGTGTGGCGTGATAGCCGGGAATGCCCCAGATGTGTATTTCGCTGTCGAAGAACAGCTCCTCCTCAGTGTAGTTGGCGTTCAGAATCAGGCTGGTGTGTACTTCGTTGCTGCCCGGGGTGGGGCGGGTTTTGCAGAAGTATCCCACGATTCTGCCATAAGGCACAGGCTCATTATAGAGCATATTGCCCTGAAGGGTCAGTGTGTCTTGTATCTTCTCACAGCTGAGGAGCTTGAAGGTGCTCTCGGACTTTTTGGTCTTCACCAGCTCTATAACGAACCGCGTACCCAAGTCTATCTCTGCCGAAGTTACCTTTTTGATGTCCTTATTGGATTGCGGGACATTGTTTTTGACCATTTTATCCCAAGCCAGAATGGGGTCGATGTTGAAGAACATGGAGTTCACCCGGAACTTGTTCCGGTCCAAAGCCACAATGTCGTAGTTGTGTCCGTCGATAATCCTGAAAGAGTTCGACTGACGTTTCAGGTCGTAAGTGTTCAGCAGTATGTTTTCGTGCGCCAGGCTTACTACATGCACGGCTGTGCGGGGGTACATCCCGTTGCCCGACGACAGGATGGCATAGAACAGCATTTGGTATTGCAACTGGGTTTTGTTCCTCAGATTGGTGTCACCGCCATAGTGTTGGCACAGAATGTCCTGCCCAAGGTATTTGTAATAGTAGCCCATGGGTTCGCAAGGACACCGGTCTATCACTTGGTTGGACAGCGAAATAATCTTTTTTGCTTCCGACAAGCTGTACACTTTTTTCTGCGACAGGATCGTGTTGATTTCATCAAACTCGGGGAATTGGCCGCCGGGCGTGTAGTTGTCCATGTAGATTTGTCCGTAATAAAGCATTTGGATGTCGGCCAATTGCAATGTAGTGTCGGCGTCTTTTAGCCGTTTCACAAGTTTGGAAAAAATCCGTTTGCCCGACTTCCCATTCAGCACCTCCTGTATTTGTTCGTAGTTTGGGCCGGTGGGCTTCTGGGTGGCGGTGGTATCATTTCCTGTCTGTGCCCACAAGTGGCAGGACATCAGCAATATTGCGGCAGCAAGTAGTATTTTCTTCATCAATGATTCGTTATAAATCCGCCTGTCCGTATCTGCCGTTGGGACAGATACGGACAGGCGGTTATTGTTCTCTTAAATAAGGCCGCGGTCTTTCAGCAGCGGTGTTACGCTGGGCTCCTGTCCGCGGAATTCAATATACATTTTCATGGGGTCGATGGTGTTGCCGCTCTCCAGTATGTGGCGGAACTTCTTGGCCAGCACGGGGTTGAACAGGTCACCGCTCTCCACAAAGGCTGCAAAGGCATCGTGGTCGAGAATGGCTGTCCACGTGTAGCTATAGTAGCCGGCATCGTATCCCGTGGTGAAAATATGTTGGAAATAGGGGCTCTTGTATCGGCTGATGATTTCGGGAATCAGTCCAATGCTGTTCAGGAAGTTGGTCTCAAACTCGTTGGGGTCGATGTGCTGTTTTTCCAGCAGGCTGTAGTATTCCATGTCGAGAAGTGAGGCAGCCAACAACTCGGTGTTGATAAAACCTTGTCCGTAGGTTTGAGCGGCAGCGATTTTTGCAATCAGCTGGTCGGGGATGGGCTCGCCGGTTTTGTAATGTTTGGCATAAGTTTTCATTACCTGTGGGTTGCGGCACCAGTTCTCCATAATCTGCGAAGGCAGCTCCACGAAGTCGCGAGGCACGTTGGTGCCAGCCAATGAGGGATAGTGGCATTTGCTCAAAAGGCCGTGCAGGGCGTGTCCAAACTCGTGGAACAGGGTCTCGCTCTCGTCGAAATTGAGCAACGAGGGTTTGTCGGCGGTCGGCTTGGTGAAGTTGCACACCACCTGAATGATGGGGATTACATTCTTCCCGTCGCGGTCCACTTTCTGTCCGCGGAACTCGGTCATCCAAGCACCGCTGCGTTTACTAGCGCGGGGATGAAAGTCCATATACAGGATGCCAATCACCTGGCCGTTGTCAATCACCTCATACACATGAGCCTCCTTGTTGTATGTAGGCAGCGTGTCGTTTTCACGGAAGGTGATGCCATACAGCTTGTTGGCGGTGGCGAAAGCACCTTCACGCACATTGTCCAGCGAGAAGTAGGGGCGAACCACTTCGTCCTCGAGGTCGTATTTCTCTTTGCGCAGTTTCTCGCTATAGTAACGCCAGTCCCAAGGCTCCAGTTTCGCACCTTTCTCGTCGGCCTGAATCATCTTCTGGTATTCGGCACATTCTTTTTTGGCTTTTGCCAGCGCGGGGGTCCAAATCTGCATCAAGCAATTGTCCACAGCGGCAGGGGTTTTGGCCAGACAGTTCTCCAGCACATAGTCGGCGTGGGTTCTGTAGCCCAATATGTTGGCACGCTCCAGGCGCAGGTTCACCAGCGTGTCGATAATCTTGGTATTATCAAACTCGCCCCCGTTGCAACGCTGGGTGTAGGCATCCCACATCTGTTTGCGTAGTTCGCGGTCGGAGCAGTTCTGCATGAAAGGCTCCCAGCTGGGCAGGTTCAGTTTGAACACCAGTTTGCCCTTGGTGGCCTCGTCGGCGTCGGCGGTCTCCTTGGCGGCGGCTATCTGGTCGGCTCCCAGTCCGGCAGGGGCTTCATCCAGCACCAGCTGATAGGCGTTGGTGGCTTTCAGCACATTCTGTGCAAAACGCAGGGTGAGTGAAGCTATCTGCTCGTTCAGCTCGCGGAAACGGGCCTGCTTGTCGGCCGGCACGTTGGCACCGCTGCGCACAAAGCCCTTGTATGTCTCCTCCAGCAGACGTGCCTGCTCGGGGTTGAGGTTCAAGCTCTCACGCTGGTCGTAAACGGTCTTGATGCGTTCAAACAATTTGGCGTTCAGCGCAATGTTGTCCGAGTGTGCCGACAGCAGGGGAGTCACCTCCTCGGCTATGGCTTCCATCTCGTCGCTGTTTTCGCACTCGCTCAGGTTGAAGAACACGCCGGCCACCTTGTCCAGCAAGCTGCCGCTGTATTCATAAGCCTCAATGGTGTTTTCGAAAGTCGGCGCCTCGCTGTTGTTCACAATGTCGTCGATTTCCTTCATCTGTTGTTTCATACCCTCTTTGAAGGCGGGCATGTAGTGTTCGGTCTTGATTCTACCGAAGTCGGGGATTTCATACGGTGTTCCCCATTCCGAAAAGAAAGGATTGTCCATTTTTGATTTGCAACCGGTCGTCAGCACGGCAGTCATGGCGATGCCAACGGCTAAAAGAGTTAATTTTTTCATATTGTTCTTGTATTGTCTATTTCTGTTTCATTTGTATGTCATCAGTGATAGACCTTCATCCCTTGAAAGTACTATTGCTGCTCCGATTTCTTGCGTTCCAACTCAATGATTTTGTCAATCAATTGCTTGCTCATTGTCCTGTAGTATTTCAATCTTCTGTTCAGTGCTTCAACCTGCTGTTTATACGATATTATCAAATCCTCTTTGTACAGTTCTTTTTTGAACTCTTTACGTTCGTCCAGGTACTTGTTGTGAACCACCTTGTTGTTGGCGATGATGAAATCAATCTGTTTCTTCAGGCTCGCAATCTCCTTGTCTTTGTGAGCACACTGTCTTTTTAACTTCTCATTTTCCTGTTCCAGCGACTGATATTTGTCTGTCAGCCATTTACAATACAATCCCAAACTGATTTGGGGTTTTATTGTAGGGTATTTTTTTTCTTCAGTCATCTTTATAATTATTAGACTTTTACCGCCACCTCGGCAGCCTGTTCCGCTATCCTCTTCTCCCCATATCCAACTGCTCCGTCCACAGCCTGCCCTCCGGTGTCGGCTTTGCTACTCATTGTTGCCGTTTCCGCAAATGGCCTGTATCACTTTCTCCACGCTACTCTCGCCCAAATGCTTGGCCTGTATTATGTTGTCCTCGTCTATCAAGTATATCTGCGGCGTAGTGGTAATGTCGTACACATCGTGCCAATCCACATTAGCCTCGCCGCCGTCCAGACTCAGCCATGTGGGGCTGGTCATGTTGTGGTCCTTCATAAACTTGCGCCACTCGGCGCGTGTCTTGTCGTCGGGGTCGCTGAGTATGGTAAATGCCCCGATGTCGTATTTGGCTTGATACTTCTCAAACACCTGGTACACCGTGGGAATGATGTGCTTGCAGTGGCCGCAGTTGGGCGACCAGAACACCAGCAGTTTCCACTTATAAGGCAAAGCATGCAGCGAGTGCGGGTTGTGCAACGTGTCGAACAGTATCAGCTCCGGCGCCTCCTTGCCCACCAACAAGCGTTCCCACTTTGTGGCACGCATCAGTTCTTGCTCTATGTTGCTGGGTGTGGACCAGAAATTGTAGTCGCTCGCAAAGTAATTCTTCACCATGTGCACATACACCTCATCGTACACCATCACGTTGCTCTGCAAATATTTCTGTGTCAGCGTCAACGTCAAGTACTGGAACACTGTCGGGGCTTTCTTCGCCCGCTCCATCATGATGTCTATACTATGCTCAATCACCGACGGCGGCGCATACTTCAAATACTCGTTATATAGCGACATCACCTGGTCGTAGAACACCTTTTTCGGAGTGCGGATTATGGCGTCATCCTCCAAAGCGATGTTGTCAAAGTAGTGCTCCAGATAGTAGTCTCTGCGTTGCGCCTCGCTCAGGGTGTCGCCCTTCTCGTCCACAATTGGGGGATACACCTCCTTGGTGGCGAGCATCATCTTCGACAGGAAACGTGAGGGATTCTCCTCTATCATGCCAATCTTCACCGAGTCCAGGCTCAACAACCGTTTGCGCTTGTATGCCATGAATTCCACCGAGTCCATCGAGAAGTACTTGTCGTCCAAATCTTTGGCATAATCCGCGTCAATGCGGTGGAAACGGTAGAAGAAATCATTTTCCGGGCTGCCTTTCACCTTCATGTTAGTGGTCCAGTCCTCCTCGTCGGTCACAAAGTTGAAGAACGGTGGCTCATGATACACCACAAACTCCACATACTTGCCCTCCGGGTTAGCAAAGAAATACAGTCCGGGCGCCAAAGTATCGGTCTTGCTTTCAAACACAAAACGACCTTTCCTGTCGCGTAAAGCGGTATCGATAATGCTGTTGCCTTTGGCGAAATAGTGACCCATAAACATCATCGTGTCCTTGCCGTGATTGATGCTGAGGGTGATTTCGTAGCCTTGTTTCTTTCTGGCCTGGGCCGGCAGGGCCAGCATCAAGGCCAATGCGAAAAATAGAGTTGCTTTTATTATACGATTAATCATAATGCCCAATAACGCATTTCCGCTACTAATATTGTGCCCCGTGCGAAAAATAATGTATCTACATAGATTCACGATTAATTCAGAATGGATTCCCGATAAATTCAGCATCGATTCCAGTTCAATTCAACATCCCCTCCCGGTTAGTCCCTGAGTGTCCCGCGTCTCATCTTTGACTGTTTCGCCTCCCAGCCGCAGTCTTTCCACTCCTGAGATGGGGCTACATTTTTTCCCCAACATTTCCACAACCTTTTCCCATCCCTTTGGCCTCGGTGTAGGTTCGGTGTAGGTTCGCTATAGGTTCGCTCCAGCGGCGCTCCCATACTGAATCCAAAGCGAACCATCGGCGAACCCACTCCGAACCCCTTTCGCCTCCGTTTCCTGTTCACCTCTTAATAAGTCCTTCATAAGCTTTTCTTCACCATGAAGGTGAAGAGAGTTTTGTTTAGGGCTGAATGCGAAGTGGTAGGAGTGCGGAGGCGGAAGGGAGGCGGAGAAGAGGCGGAGGCGAGGCGGGAGGATAGGGTGAGGAGCCGGAGGGGAGAAGAGGGCGGGCGGGGATTGCAGAAGTGGTGGAAAGCCAACGGGAACGCGGTGTAGGGCAAAGGGAAGCGGGGAGCGGAGATGAGAAATTTGAAAAAATCTTCGAGTGGTTCAAAAAAAAATTGTATATTTGCTTTTTTGAAAATGATATAATAGTGTGTCTATTCTTTTGGAGGTCAAAAGAATAGGCTAAAATGGATATGTTATGCACATCGCTATTGCAGGAAATATAGGCTCGGGAAAGACAACATTGACAAGGTTGTTGGCTCGTCACTATGGGTATAGGCCCATTTTCGAGTCTACAGAGACCAACCCGTATATCAATAGTTTTTATGAAGATATGCGCCGTTGGGCGTTCAATATCCAGATATACTATCTGCATACCCGCACCCGCCAACTGCTCGATATCCATAAAGAAAACAAGAACATTATCCAGGACCGCACGCTGTATGAGGACGCCTACATTTTCACGCCCAACCTGCATGCGATGGGTTTGATGAACACGAGGGACTTTGAGAACTATCAGCACATTTTCGAGTTGGTGTCCTCGTTCCTCCAGCCGCCCGACCTTTTGATATACCTGCGGGCCGATGTGCCGACATTGATTCGCAATATCCAGTCGCGCGGACGCGAATACGAGAACAGTATCCGTCTGGATTATCTGACAGGGCTCAACAAGCGCTACGAGGACTGGATTGAGAAATACAGCCGGGGAAAGCTGATTGTGGTTGACCTCAACAAGCTGGATTTCGTGGCACACGAGGAGGATTTGGGAAAGATATATAATATGATTGACGCCGAGATTAACTCGTTGTTCTCGGACGAAATATAACTGATGTTTGCACCCTTGGGCAACAGGATAAAGAAACATTTAAATTGGAAGAGTAAAGATGATTGACGTACCACAGTTCGACGCGAAATTGAAGGTGTTGGCCGTAATACCCGCACGCTATGAGTCGACCCGTTTTCCGGGCAAGCCTCTCGTGATGCTGGGCGGTAAGCCTTTGATACAATGGGTGTGGGACGGGGTGAGAAGTATGTCCGGTTTGGATGATGTGGTGGTGGCCACCGACGATGAGCGTATTGCGACTGCGGTGCGCGGTTTCGGCGGCCGGGCCATGATGACGGGTAGCAACCACCGCAGTGGCACCGACCGCTGCTGCGAGGTGGTGTCGACCCTGAAGGCACAAGGCCAAGAGTATGACGTGGTGCTGAATGTGCAGGGCGACGAGCCTTTTGTGAATCAGGAGCAGCTGTACAAGCTTATTAATTGCTTTGTCCAGGAGAGTGTGCAGATTGCCACGCTGAAGACGCGTATACGCAGCACGGAAGAGCTGTTTTCGCCCGACAATGTGAAGGTGGTGTGCAACAGCAGGTGCGAGGCCATCTATTTCAGCCGTCAGCCCATACCCTATATGCGCGGGGTGGAGCAGAGCCAATGGCTGGAGCGGCATGAATACTACAAGCATGTGGGCATTTATGCATTCCGTGCCGGCATTATGGACAGGCTGAAGGTGCTGCCTCCTTCGCCGCTGGAGAAGTGCGAATCGCTGGAGCAGCTGCGCTGGATTGAGCAGGGGTATACGTTGCGTGTGGTCGAGACAGAGGAGGCAAACATCGGTATTGACCGCCCTGAGGACTTGGCGCAGGCCGAGCTCAGGCTGAAAGACATTGAAAAGCAGAAGAGAAACAATCCGTAGGCGGAAAGGGCGGTTGCTCTAAGGCAATACGGTGAAAATTAAAGAGATATAATAATAAAGACGTTTTATGAATATTACAGAACTTATCGTTGATTTCATCAAGCAAGGTAATGTTGTTGAGTTTCCCGGAATGGGAACACTGTCGAGCAGCAATGTGAGTGCTTATCACGATGCCGCCACGGGCACCTACTATCCGGCCCGCCGCACGGTGTCGCTGAGTAACAGCGTTTCGGGAAACAAGGCCATTGTGCGGCAGATTGCCGAAAGGGAGTGCGTTACCAACGACATAGCCGAGCAGATGTGGGTTAATTATATAGGTGCATTGAAAGATAAACTTGAGAGAGACCCCAACGGACATGAGTTCCCGGGAATTGGTGTTCTGCGTATGTCGGGCAACCGTGTGGCTTTCACAGCCCTGGAAGGACTGGACCTGGATGCCGACAAGAAACACGAGAAACCGTTGGAACATGTGGCTACATATACTCCGAAAAATGTGGAGGACCCCTTTGCTGCCTTCGACAAACCGGCAGCACCCAAGGCCGAACCTGAACCGGAACCCGAGCCTGAGCCAGCTCCCGCACCAGCTCCGGAGCCTGTGATGGATGCCGACCCGGAACCCGAGCCAGTGAAGCCCGAGCCCGCCCACGTGCCGGAGCCGACTCCCGCACCAGCCCCTGAGCCGGAACCTGCACCCGCACCGGTACCGCCTGTGGCTCCCGCCACACCCGACCATCTGTCGGAGGTGAAGCGCATGCTCGACGAGATTCCTTCGTCGCCCAAGGATGCCAAAGAGGCACGCCGTCTGGAGAAGGCTGCCGCCAAGGCCGAGAAAGAGGCCCGCAAGGCCGCCGAAGAGGCGAGCCGCAGAGAGGCCCAGAACGCCAAGGAGCAGGAACGCCGGAACCGCGAGCACGAGAAAGAGGTGCTCAAAGCAATGAAGGAACGTGAGAAGCAAGCCCGTAAGAATAAAGAGAATAAGCCTGAAAAGGAAGAGAAAAAGAAGAAACGCGGTTGGCTGTGGCTGTTATTGCTGCTGTTGCTTTTGATAGGCTGCGGGGTGTATTACTTCACCCAGATGCGCGGCAACACCGTGCAGGTGGGCAGCTATGCAAAGGATGTGCCGCTGTCGTATAGCGACCAGTTTACCGGTCACATAGGCCTGCTGCAGTTCGACGAGAACGATATCCGCAACAGCGAGGTGAAGGTGCATAACTTCATGGCCGACTATATCCATCATTTCCTTGTCGAGCGTCACTACGGCAATGCTTTTGTCCCGATGATGAACAAGGTGGACGAGTATGCCAGCAACCGGTTGAACGAGTTGATGGTGGAGAGCTATTGCGTGAAACGTTTCTTCCCCTACGACGATTTCTGGATGACGCGCCATTATGCCGCATTCAAGGAAGGCGGTGCAGCACACGCCGACTGCATGGCAATGGAGGGCGGCGCCCATCAGCACCGCAGCACTGTGCAGGGCGAGCTGATGAATGTGGATTTGCTGGACAATATACTTGACGATGTGGTAGTGAGCCTGGGTCTGCATCCCGACGGATTCGGCGGTGGATATGGTGCCGGTGGACGCGGCAATGCCAATGCTGGCAAAGCCCGTGTGGTGGACAACAAGCCTTATGTGGAGGTGGTGCCCGAAGCCCCGACGTTCAAGAACAGCAAGCAGGGATTTGACATTGTGGCAGGATTCTTCACCTCGAAGAAGTCGGCCAACAAGTGCGCCAACCAGCTGAAGGCATTGGGCAGCGATGCCTATATTATCAGCAAGTCGGGCGGATACTATGTGAGCATGGGTTCGGCCCCGACCCGCACGGCTGCCGAGGCAATGGAGAAACACATCAAGTCGTGGTATAAGAGCGACGTGAAGATATACAACTTTAACGAATAGAGTCTGGGAAGCGCGCGAGTATGGGACATCATAAGTTAGAACGGTTTGCCGAAAATCTGACCTTCCCCAACCTGTTTCAGGTCTCGTACGAGATGCTGAAGGAGGAGGGGTTTGCCCTGAGAGGGAAATGGAGAGAGTATTTCGGCAACGACAATCCCATAACGCTTGAGTTGGGGTGCGGCAAAGGCGACTATACCATCGCGCTGGCCCGTATCCATCCTGACCGCAATTATGTGGGGGTGGACATAAAGGGGGCGCGGCTATGGCGTGGCGCTAAGACGGGATGCGAGGAAAAGATGAAGAATGTGGCTTTTGTGCGTACCCGCATTGAGCTGATAGAGCAGTTCTTTGCCCCCGGCGAGGTGTCGGAGATTTGGATTACCTTTCCGGACCCGCAGCCCAAGAAGGAATTCAAGCGGTTGACGTGTGAGCGGTTTCTGAATTACTATAAGAGTTTCTTGAAACCCCACTCGCCGGTACATCTGAAGACCGACTCGCAGGAGTTGCATGAATACACGCTCAACGAGGTGATTGCCCAGGGTGGGTATGAAACGGAGTATGCCACAGCCGACTTGTATGCCACACCGGCCGAGGAGCATCCCGAGATGCCCTGCCTGAGGGAGGCCCAGATGACGCAGACTTTCTATGAACGCATGTTCCTGGCCGAGGGTAAGCCGATAACGTATATCAAGTTCTATGTGGACGGCAGGCCTGAGGCAGGGAACGGAACCCAAGAGTGAAGACACTAAAAATATAATGTATTAATATATAAAACTAATTATCTATGTCAGGACATAACAAATGGTCAAAGATTAAGAGAGCAAAGGGTGCAGCTGATGCCAAACGCTCGAAACAGTATTCGAAAATTCTGAAAGAAGTAGCCGTAGCCGTTCGCGAGAGCGGTCCTGATCCCGACAGCAATCCCCGCCTGCGTCTGTTGATACAAAATGCCCGTGGATGCAACATGCCTAAGGACACGCTGATGCGTGCCATCAACAAGGCCAGCGACAAGGATGCCGCGGTGTTGCAAGAGATTACTTTCGAATGCCATGCCAATCACGGTATAGCCCTGTTTATCGAGTGTTTGTCGGACAACAATATGCGCACTGTTGCCAATATCCGCAGTATCATGAATAAAAACGGCGGAACTATGGAAACCAACGGCAGCCTCAGCTTCCTTTTCACCCGCAAGGGTGTGTTTGTCATCCCTCGTAAACCCGAGATGGATGTAGAGGAGTTGGAGATGACCCTGATTGACGGCGGCCTCGAAGAGATGGAGGTGGATGATGATTACATCACCCTGTATACCGCCTACGAGGACTTCGGCAATATGGTGAAGATGCTGGAAGAGTTGAAGATAGAGTGCGAGAGTGCCGAGTTGCAGCGCATCCCGAACACTACCCGTCAGATCGATGAAGAGTCGATGCGGAAAGTCTTGAAGGTCATCAGCATGCTGGAAGAGGATGACGATGTCACCAACGTATTCCACGACATGGAGATACCTGAAGATTTCGAAGAGGAATAATGAAACTGTATATAGTACCCACTCCCGTTGGCAACCTCGGCGACATGACGTTTCGTGCCGTCGAGGTGCTGAGGGGGGTAGATTTTGTATTGGCCGAGGATACACGTACTTCGCGTGTGGTAATGCAGCACTACGGTATTACTACACCTTTGCAGCCATATCACATTTTCAATGAGCATCAGACACTCCACAGCGTGATAGACCGCCTGTTGAGCGGGATGACTGCCGCGCTGGTGACGGATGCGGGAACGCCCTGTATCAGCGATCCGGGGTTCCTGCTGGTGAGAGAGGCTGTGAAAAACAATATCGAGGTGGAGACATTGCCGGGCGCAACGGCATTTGTGCCAGCGTTGGTTGACAGCGGGCTGCCGTGCGACAAGTTTGTGTTTATTGGTTTCCTGCCGCACAAAAAAGGCCGTCAGACGGCGGTGAGGCAGTTGGCAGAGGAGAAGCGCACGATGATACTGTATGAGTCGCCCTACCGGTTGATGAAGCTGCTGGAAGAGCTGATGGAGGTGCTGGGCGAGGAACGGCAGGTGAGCGTGTCGCGCGAGATTAGCAAACTGCATGCCGAGACAGCACGGGGCAGTTTGCGCGAGGTGCATGACCATTTCGGAGCCAAAGAGGTGAAGGGAGAGATAGTTGTTATAGTGGGCGGAAAGCCGGAACAGAAGAATAAAGAACAAGAAAACAAAGAAAAGGAATAAGAACTATGCCGTTGGAAGTCTTTATCAACCGCTTGTTGTGCGCCTTGGTGGCAGGTGTGGCCATAGGTGTGGAGCGACAGCTGCGCAAGCGCAATGCCGGACTTGCGGTGAATGCGTTGGTGTCGGTGGGTGCGTGTATTTTTATACTGATATCGGAGAACGAGATAACCTCTGCAATCAACAGCGGCGGAATGGTTAATAACGATAATCTGCGAGTGCTTTCGCAGGTGGTGACGGGAATAGGTTTTTTGGGTGCGGGTGTGATAATGAAAGACGGTTTTACCATACATGGGTTGAACAGTGCTGCCACTATCTGGTGCAGCGCGGCGGTGGGATGTTTGTGCGGATACGGCATGTGGCGCTATGCTTTGGCAGCCGTGGGTGTGGTATTATTCATCAACTGGATAATAAAAAATGTAGAGATTTATTTTGAGAATAAAAGGGGAGATAAGGAAGAAAAAGGAAAGTGAGAGGAATGAAACTTTTTATATTGCATTGCGTATAATATAAAGCCTAATAATAACTGTTATGAAACGCCGGCACATGGAACTGTATGCGAGAGCCGGCATATAAACAAAGAATTAGAAAACGATAAGACTAAACAATGGAGATAGATATAGATAAACTGCTTTCGGATGGTTTTGACAGTATGGCAAGCCGGGCGGAGATAATTCCTTTGGTGACCAAGTCGGACGAGTCGTTCCTGCTGAACGAAGATTCCATACCCGACGATTTGCCGCTGCTGTTGCTGCGGGGCAATGTGTTGTTTCCCGGAGTGGTGATGCCTATCAGCATCAGCCGCAAAAAATCGTTGGCGTTGGTGAAGGTGGCCGAGCGGAAGAATATGCGCATAATAGTCACTGCCCAGCAAAACGATGAGGAAGAGCCGTCAATAGATGATATTTTCCATACTGGGGTAATAGCTCGTGTGATAAAGGTGATAGAGTTGCCGCAGGATACCCATTTGGCTGTGTTGCAGGGAACAATGAAGTGTTCGGTGAGCCAAATAACTGCTACGGATCCTTATTATCAAGCCCGGGCAGAACTGATAAACGAGAATATGAGAGCCGAGCATCCGCGGATACTGCACAATAAGGTGCTGAAAATCCGTAACGGTTATGCCGAGCTGCAGAAAATGAAAAGCGGCGCGCAGGGACTGAATGCCAAGGATGTGATTAGTTCGTTGAACAATATCGGAAGTGACAAGATATTGATAAACTATGTGGCGTCGCATCTCGATATAAGTGTGAACGACAAGCAGATGCTGCTCGATGTTTTCGGCTACGAGCTTCGGGCGGACTTGCTGTTGGAGTTTTTGGCAGACGAGAAGGAGTATTTCCGCCTGCAGGATGATATTCAGGACAAGACGCGCCACGAGATGGACCGCCAGCAGAGGGAGTATTACCTGAACCAGCAGATGAGGGTGATACAAAACGAGTTGGGCGGCTCTCCATCAGAGAAAGAGATAAGTAAACTGCTGGACCAGGCTTCAACGATGACCTGGAGCGAGGAGGCGAGAAAGGCTTTTTATGACAGCATAAACAAACTGGAGCACACACCTCCACAGACACCCGACTATACTGTGGAGTTGAACTATGCCAAGATGTTGCTGGAATTGCCGTGGCAACATTACAGCAAAGATGATTTGAGCATCACGAGAGCGCGGAAGGTGCTGGACAAGGACCATTACGGATTGGAGAAAGTGAAGGAACGCATAGTGGAATATATCTCCGTTTTGAGTTTGAAGAAAGACATGAAGAGCCCGATATTGTGTTTGGTGGGACCTCCAGGTACAGGCAAGACCTCATTGGGCAAGAGTATAGCCACAGCCATGAAACGCCAATATGTGAGGATGGCTTTGGGTGGTCTGCACGATGAGGCCGAAATACGCGGACACCGCCGCACTTATGTGGGCGCAATGCCGGGCCGTATCATACAGAATATCAAGAAGGCCAAGGTGGGCAATCCTGTGTTCGTTTTGGATGAGATTGACAAAGTGCAGGGTATGTCGCACAACGGTGACCCCACGTCGGCATTGCTGGAGGTGCTGGACCCTGAGCAAAACAGTGCATTCCACGACAACTATCTGGATGTGGATTACGACCTGTCGAGGGTGTTGTTTATTGCTACGGCCAACACTTTGAGTACCATCCAGCCGGCATTGCTGGACCGTATGGAAGTAATAGACCTGAGCGGATATATCCTTGAAGAGAAGTTGGAGATAGCACAACGACACTTGATTCCGAAGCAGTTGTTGGAGCATGGATTCCAAAAGAAGGATATAAAGTTCAGCAAGAGTGTGTTGACTCGGATAGTGAACGACTATACCCGTGAGAGCGGGGTGCGCCAATTGGAGAAAACGATTGCCAAGATTATACGTAATCGCGCCGTGCGGGTGGCAGAGGGACAGGATTACTCCAAGACTGTGTCGGAGGAAGAGCTGAAAGGAATCCTGGGATTGCCCATACACAATAGCGAGCGTAGAGGGAAGGAACCCAAAGTGGGCGTTGTGACAGGTTTGGCATGGACCCAGGTGGGTGGAGAAATTCTGTTTATCGAAGCCAGTACCAGCAAGGGGAAGGGAACCCTCTCCATGACGGGAAATTTGGGTGACGTGATGAAGGAATCGGCCACACTCGCATTTGAATATTTGAAGGCAAATGCCGAGAAACTGGGCATAGATGTCGAGAAGATTGAGAATTCCAATATCCATATACATGTGCCCGAGGGAGCAACGCCCAAGGATGGTCCGTCGGCAGGTATAACGATGTTTGTGGCTATGGTGTCGGCATTTACCCATAAGCGTGTTAATCCCACGGTGGCAATGACAGGAGAGATTACGTTGCGTGGTGCGGTGACCCCGGTGGGCGGAATCAAGGAGAAGATATTGGCAGCCAAGCGTGCCGATATTACAGACTTGATATTGTGTGAAGACAACCGACGTGACATAGAGGATATACCGGCTGACTATTTGAAGGGATTGACATTCCATTATATCAATGAGATGGAAGATGCTCTTCCCATTGCGTTAGTTGACTGATTGGTCGGCTGGATTTGCCTCATGGACGGATGTCCGGACGATGGATTGTGATGAAATAGGTTGTGAGAGATAATTGATGGAATATGATAAAAAAGAGCATAGTAATATTGCAGATTCTTTTGGCTTTGGCGGTGTCGCTATCTGCCCAGACAGTGATGCCGCTTAAGGTGATGCGGCAGGATAATGTTAAGATTCCGTGGGGGCTGACTAATCTGTCGGTTGTTGACGGACGGCTTTATGGCAGCTATAACGGAGTCTTGTTCAGTTCATCGCTGAAAGATGGGATGGTGTTGAATATGGAACCTGACACCACCCTCAGGGCTTTGGCTATGATGCCAAACTATGTGGTGGGCAATCCGTGCGACAGTATGCTTTATTACACCACTTCGTACGATGAAGAGGTGAATGGCTTTTATGTACATACGCAGGAGCGTTGGCGTAAATATAGACAGGTGGAGCTTCGCAGTTGGTTCCGCGATATCAATCACCCCACGTTTTCAGCCGACGGCAATATGGTTGTGTTTTCCTCGAACGGAAAGGTGGGGCTGGGAGGCTATGACTTGTGGGCTTCATTCTGGAACGGCAAGAGGTGGTCGAAACCCATCAATATGGGAAATGTTATCAATACCCAAGGCAATGAGGTGAGTCCTGTGTTTTATGGCAGATATTTGATTTATGCCTCCGACGGGATTCAGGAAAAGGAGAATGGATATAAGCTTTATGCCGTGCGGGTAAAGCTTGGTGCAAAAGCCGATGATATCATCTTCGACAACTATGTGGTGCAGCAGCTGCCAGAGCCGATTAACAGCCGAGGGAATAATGTGAGCATGGCATTCGACACATTGACTTCGACCGGCTACTGGGTCTCGACAAGGAGTGGGAGAGAAGAGTTGTATAGTTTTCATGGTGATTTGGAGGGCGTGATGCTTTCTGGGCGGGTGGTTGATGATGCCAACAATCCCGTGGCCGATGCAAAAGTGAGAATTCTGCATAAGGGCAGGGTGGTTAATGAGACGAATACTGATTTGGCAGGCAAATATCAATTGTTTTTACAGCCTAACGATGATTACTTATTTCAGGTTGGAAAAGACAATTATTTTAGATTTGCTCAGGATTTGGCCGTTGTGCGGACCAATGAGAATACACTTATCACGCCGCAACAGCAGGATGTGGTGCTTTCGTGTTTACCGTTCAACCGGCCGTTAAGGTTTGACAATATTTATCAGCAAGGGGCTGATATAGAACTGACGGTTGAAGGGGAAAATGTTCTTAATCCGATAGTTGACTTCCTGAGGGACAATCCAAAAGTCAAGGCACGACTCTCATTATTTTGCGACCAGTCGACAGATGCTGATTTTAATAATATGATTATTGAGCGTAGAATCAGTAATTTAAGTGTATATCTTAAATCTGTGCTACCGACAGATGGTCAAATTTCGTTCAAAAATGGTAATAATACCCCCAATTATAGTGCGCAGGGAAGTGGTGAGAATGTAATTTTTGTAACTTTTTTTAAGTAATGTAATAGTTTGTACATTAGTTTATTGTATTTGAATCTTTGGGGGAGTGTATGTTTTTTTAGAAAAAAAATTTGGTCGGTTAAAAAAAAAGTAGTACTTTTGCAACCGTTTTCGAGAGTGAGAGAAACACAAATCGAAGCACATTTGTTCGGGGCGTGGCGCAGTTGGCTAGCGCACTTGCATGGGGTGCAAGGGGTCGAAAGTTCGAGTCTTTTCGCCCCGACAATGAAAGAAAAGAATTGGGAAACCAATTCTTTTTTTTTATCCTAGCACAATATAAGTGATAATATCTCGTTATTGATAAAATTAATAAATAATTGGAAGTATGAAGAAATTGTACATTTTTTTAATCGCAATGGCCTTGACGGCCGGCACTGCTTTCGCACAAAGTAATGACTCTATCGAACGTGCAAAACAGCAGGAAGCTCTCCTGAAACAACAACAGAAAGAACAGCAGGATTTGTTGAAACAGCAGCAGAAAGAACAGGAAAAATTGCAAAGAGAACAACAGAAAGCCGAACAGAAAGCCCAGGAAGAGCGAATTAAAGAGCAGGAAAGACTCCGTAAGGAAGAACAAAAGGAAGCTGAGAAGGCTGCTAAGAAAGAGCAAGACCGCATTAAGCGTGAGCAAGTGAAGGCAGAGAACAAGGCTAAGGCCGAGCAAAAAAAGGCAGAGAAGAAACGTAAACGTCAAGAACATTATCAGGCTTGGAACCGTTTCCCCAACTTTACTGCTGACCCTTCAGTCACCATTTTGGGCAATCGCCGTATGTACACCCAGAACAGTTTCTATAACAGCACTGGTGCCAATGTTGGTATTACTTTCGACTATCACCGCCCCATTGCCAAACGTTGGGATTTCAACATCGGTATCGGTTACCGTTTCACCTACCTCACTTATAGCCACCTGTTCACCAAAACAGAATTTGATAATGGCATTACCCGTAACTCATTCAATGGTAAGGAAGAACATAAAATGTTCAGCACCATTGTGCTTCCCATTAAACTGAGCCATATCAATAAGGACAATGACCACGGCTGGTATCTTGGTGTGGTTCCTGGAATCAATTTGAAGAAACTGAATGCCGAAGGTGCTCAATTCAATCAGTTCCGTTGCGATATTGCCATTGGAACCCAGAGCCGTTGGCTTATCTTCTCTCCCGGTACTGAGATTTATTTCAACCTCGTACCTACTTACAAGACCGGCGACACCAAGATCCACGAATTTGGCATCCGTTTCGTTCTGTAAAAGACCTAATAAAATGTTTTATAGCCTCGCCTTTTGGCGGGGCTTTTTTGTTTTTTGTGCCTATCCACCTATTCAATTTGGCAGAGTTTGCTTTTTGTATTTATCTCGTTGTCTGTATGATGCGGCATATGTTAGCCGATAAATCAAAGTGTCAGGAATTTTTTTAGAAAAAAAATATGCCTTAGGACAATAATATAATGATAATGCCGTTATGTAACTAAAAAACTAGTTATACAATATATTTTATAGTTATGGATGTAAAAGATGATTTAGAATTAACCAAATCGGAAGAGCAAGTGATGCAGGCTCTATGGTCGATAGGTAAAGGGTTTGCCAACGAGATAGTTGCAGCGGTAGAGGAGCCCAAGCCGGCATACAATACCATTCTTACAGTGGTAAGGCTCCTTGAACGAAAAGGTTTTGTAGGACACGAGACCTATAATAAATCCAATTTGTATTATCCCCTCATCAGTCGAGACGATTATTCTTCGCGTATTTTGGGCCATTTGGCAAACCGTTTCTTTGGTTCGTCGTTCCGCAATATAGTGTCGTTTTTGGTGGATAAGAAGGCTGTTTCGCTCGAAGAGCTTGACGCTTTGATAAAGGAGGTTGAGAAATGACACGCTATCTGCTTTTTGCCGTTCTCGGCACAGCTTTGTTCTGGATTGCCTACCGTTTGCTCTTGCGGAAGGAGCATTGTCTGCGACTGAACCGCATCTTCTTGTTGGCAACGCTGGTGCTGAGCCTGCTGTTGCCACTGGTGCACCCTCGGGTGGCTGTTGGCTCCCCCACGGCAATAGGAGGTGGGGGCTATTTGCTCGATTTATCCGGTTTGGGTGACACGCCTGAAGCATCTATAAATAATCAATCCCTTATCAGTGCAGAGGTGTCGGCCCCACATGGTGTTGACGTGTGGCAGGTACTGGGTATTATATATGGGGTCGGGGTGGCTTTGTGTGTTCTGCTGCTAGGTGAGCGTTACGTTGTGCTGTGGCGCAAACTGAGCAAGTACAAGTTTGTCCCCGATGGGCGCTTCCGCGAGGCTGTGACCGACAGGGATGAGCCGTCGTTCTCTTTTTTCCGCTATATTGTGGCAGGACGCGGAGGTATGTCCGATACCGAGCTGCAACTGGTGCTGAAACATGAACGCCTGCACGCTGCACAGGGGCACAGTTGGGACATCCTGTTGGTGCAGCTGGTGTGCTGCCTGTTGTGGTTCGACCCGTTTGTGTGGCTGTATGGACGCGATTTGCGCGAAGTGCATGAATACCTGGCCGACGAGGCGGTACTGCAATCGGGCGGCGAGGGCGAATACAAGAGCTACCTCCGTTTGCTTTATTGTCAAACAACCGGGATGCAGTATGTCCCGATAGTCAATAGTTTTCATTTTTCAACAATCAAAAACCGTATTTCCATGATGAAACAACCTAAATCCCACAGAGGCTGGGTCAAGGCGTTTGCTGCCTTGCCTGTGGCAGCATTACTGCTGTTTGCCAATTGCAAGAACCAGGAGCCTGCTCAAGAGCAGGCCACCATCCCCGACGGCAGGTATGAGGTGTCACCGTTCATCGACACTTACCGCGACGGACAGTTGGTGGAACGCGAATTTATGGGCGTTCTGCTTCCGCTCGAGGAACTGGATAAACACAAGGTGTTTGCCGACTCGGCCGAGGCCGTCCGCTTTGTTGAAGGACTTGGGTCTTCAGTAAAAGCAATCATCAATCCCATGAAATGCATAGATGAGGATAAAATAGAATTAGTAGGACCGTCATCGAAATCAATAGCCAATCCCATAGCGAAAAGCGATGATAATCCGTCGGCACGTTGGTACGACGTGGCGTGGAGCGAGGACACGGCAAGTTTATCTTGGTGGAACGAGGAGGATGCAATGAATATTTTTACCCTTGCCGAGTATCCGGGAGGTATGAATGCTATGGTCGACTACGTTGCCAATTCGGTCGTATATCCCGAGAAGGCCAAGGCCGATAATGTGCAGGGTAAGGTGTATGTGCAGTTTGTCGTTGATACCGACGGCAGTATAGCGGAGGCCGCTGTGTTGCATGGCGTTGGTGGCGAGTGCGACGATGAGGCGTTGCGGGTAGTGAAGTCCATGCCGAAATGGCAGCCCGCCACATTCAAGGGCAAGCCAGTACGGTCGAAGTATGTGATGCCTATCTACTACACATTAAAGTAACCTATGCGGCGACTTGCCATTTTCATTTTTTTAGTGCTGCTCTGCTGCGGCTGCGCCTCGGTGCAGCCGCAGTTGGAGGGCGGCAGCGCCGTGGAGGTGGCGCGGGTGCCCGATAAGGTGTTCCGTACTTATTTGATTGAACAAGGTTACGCCGAGCCATGTAGGTGGCCGGTAAAGGGCATCGGTTTCCGTATGTTGCACCGCGACGTGGTGAGACGCACGCCTATGGGCAGGGCATTGCAGCTGCTGAATGTTCACAACATGGGTATAGAGTCCTTGCAGGGGGTGGAATTGTTCGACAGTCTGAAGGTACTTATCTGTAGCGAGAACCCCCTGCAGCGTGTCGATTTGAGCCATTGCCCCCGGTTGAAGCAGTTCTCGGCTATCGAGACACCCCTACAGGAGTTGGACTTGAGCCATTGTGCGGAGCTAAAGCTGATAGAGTTGAGCCATAATAAATTGCGGCATCTGGATGTGAGCCACAACCCGAAACTGGAGGAAATCTTCTGTGTCTTTTCGCCCGGCATCACCAGCCTTGACCTTTCCGCCAACCCCAACCTACGCACACTCTACCTTCGCCAAACGTCTGTCCAGATTGTTGATATACGCCACAATCCGTCGTTCCGCAAACTCTGTGCCCTCGACACTCCGTTGGAATACATTGTTGTGTCGCCTCATAATAGTCTTGACAGTATTACCGTCATGGTCGAGGATGGGGTAGAAGTGTGCACACTTCCGCCCGAAGCTCCCTTGCCTGAGGTACACCTCATAGGCCAAAGCGACACGATTGCCGTCAGAACCATTTCCCACAGGGCACACGAACAGAAGGTGATGACCCACATTCAAGCCCGTGCGGCCGGCATAGACGAAACCCATCTCAGGGAGGTGGTATATAAGCCTGCTTTCACGTTCGACACACTTACAAAAAAGTACGAGGATTGGGGATTGGTACACTCCGATAAGGAGTTGGCTCAATTCATTCTCACATGGCAGGTGTTCCTCCAGGGTCTGGCGGACGAGATGGCGGAGCGTCATTTTGATGTCGATAAGCCGTATAAAGGGCACTGTGTGGTCTTCTTTTCCGAAGATGGCTATGTCGACTACTTTCTATACAATTTCTTAGGCGATGAGCGTCCCTCGCCCCAGCAGCAGCAACGTTTCGAACAGATTGTCCGGTCCTACATCGCCAATAACCCCATAGGCTACTACGGCTCGCGGCCATTCAGCCAATGCGGCGGATTCGTCATCCAGCCCAACCACTCCAATACAGAGGGGAAATAGGCAACGCCCGGCTGCTGTCAGCACCGGGAGAATAGACCTACAGCACCTCTTCCAGTAGCCACATGCGTGTGCTGTTTGAGCCTTTGAGCAGTATGGTGTGCTGGTTCAGGGGGTGGGAGAGGAGGTGTGCTTTGGCGGCCTCTACATCGGCGAACCACAAGAGACGGGTGTAGTCGGGGTTGTTGTGGACGAAAGCAAATTCTGGCCCCACAAGGATGGACTCTATTTCCGTTAGGCTGTTCAGTCGGTCGGCGATGGCTTTGTGTTCGGCCATGCTGTCGTTGCCCAGTTCGCGCATGCCGCCCAGGATGGCCGTCTTGTTGGGCATGGGTAGGGTCTCGAGGTTGTCGAGTGCCACTTTCATGCTCGACGGGTTGGCGTTGTAGCAGTCAAGAAATAGGGTATTGCTGGCGGTCTGTTTGTATTGCGAGCGTTTGTTGGAGGGTTCGTATTGCTCTATGGCCTCCTTGATGTCCCACGGCTCGACGTGGAAGTACAATCCCAAGGCCACTGCTGCCATGCAGTTGTCAAAGTTGTAGTTGCCCAACAGGTGGGTGCGGACATTATAGACGTTGTCGGCCACCTCGAAGTAGAAGTGCATGTAGGGGTCGCTCCCCACAAGGGTGCCGCGTGTGTTGGCGTTGCCGCTGCCGTAGGTCACGGTTTTCAGTCCGCATTGTGCGGCCTGGGCTGTGAGGATGTCGTTGTCGGCATTGACGAAGGCGGTGCCTCCTTTGGCCGTCAGGTGGCGGTACAGCTCTGTCTTGGTCCGTATAACCCCCTCGAAGCTGCCGAATCCCTCAAGGTGTGCGCGGCCCACGTTGGTGATTAGACCGAAGTCGGGGTCGGCAATGTTGCAGAGGTCGGCTATCTCGCCCGGATGGCTTGCCCCCATCTCTATGATGGCAATTTGTGCATCGGCCGGGATGGCGAGTAGGGTAAGGGGCACCCCGAGGTGGTTGTTGTAATTGCCCGCAGTGGCGTGGGTGCGGTATCGTTTGGCCAGTACTGCATGCACCAGCTCCTTGGTGGTGGTCTTCCCATTGGTGCCGGTAATGCCTATAAAGGGGATGGCCAGCTGGTGGCGGTGGTGTGCTGCCAACTGTTGCAGGGTGGCAAGCACATCGGGCACCACTATGCAGCGGTCGTCCACTTTGTAGTCCGGGTTGCTGATTACGCATAGGGCAGCCCCTTGCTCCAAGGCCTGTGGGGCGAAGGTGTTGCCGTCGAAGGTCTCCCCTTTGAAGGCAAAGAAAAGACAGCCGGGGGTAATATGCCGCGAGTCGGTAGTGACGGTGCGGGATTGCAGATAGGTCTGATATAATCTTTCTAACATGTATGTGTTTGATAATATAAATGGATTGGGTGACAATCCTTGTTGTTTTGCTTGCAAATTTACACAAATTTCATAACATATACGCAGACGCGGCGAGAAAAATAATATATTACACGAATTATCACGATTTTACCATTAATTAAAGAATGAATAAAACCTTGCAATTTGTGTTCTCTTTCGGCGGAAAGACACAAAATTGTACCGGTAAAAGTACAAAAATCGACATGGATTGTACCCTTTTAAGTTCCAAACAACGCTAACCCTAATGACCGATTGGGGTTTAATGGATACATGTGCTTCTTGGAATAGCCCTGACCTCCAATCATGTTTTTCCCGTCTCACATCCAGCTCCCTTTGCCTTTCAGCTCAAACCAACGCCATAATAGGCATATTACCACCGCTCTGGTGAAGAAGAGCTTGTTAATAGGTGAAGAGATGCTGAACAGTAAGCGAAGCTTTGACAATCGGAAGTGGAAAACGGGTTGGATACGGACTGAAACTGGAACCCACCAAGAGGAAAGGCAAATCCGGCGTTTAAATGTTTCAGTATGAGAAAAAAGTTGTATATTTGCAGCGTCAAAACGACAAAAACAAACTTTCGTATAATCAATACATACAACTATGTAGCAAACAAAAGAAATTAAAGACATAACATAATAGCGATTCGTGCTATTCTTGAACGTCAAATTACCACTTGGTCTCTATGGGACCCCAAATCAAGAATGGGTTACGAAACGCCGATTGTTTTCGGCGTGGAATAACTTGTTGGATTTGGGAGGGCGTGGAAACCCTGACGTTCAGGCAAGGAAAACGTTCCACGCTTTTTTTATGTCCAAATCTAAACAACAACAGCAATGAAAGAACGAATCAAAGAAATTTACAGCCCTCCCGTCATTAAGGTAGTCGAGTTTGTGGTGGAGATGGGGCTTGGTGTGTCCTCCACACGGTTTGAACCCTTGTTTTGGGATGATGACATACCGGGCAGCCACACAAACCCTTTCGAGCGTGATGACTTGTCAGGCGATGGAAACCGCACCACCTCGTATGAGTTGGAACGGTGGTAAAGATTTTAAACTAAAAGGTAAAAAGTAAAAACTAAAAAGTATTAGACATGACTAAGAGAATATATACAACAATGATAGTTGGCCTGATGGCTGGAGTGGTGATGCTGGCAGGCTGCAAAAGAGAATACGGCACTGTAACATTGGGTGCCAACATTGACAACGGCAGGGATGCCAAGGTGTATATCGACAACCTGACCCCCTGCTGGCACAACAATGACCTGATACGGGTGAACAACCAGACCTGCACCACCAGTGCGGCACTGGGCTCCTCGGCACAGATAACCGACGTGGTGGGGAGCAACCACTACCGCGCCATCTACCCCGCCGACATAGTGGGGGATGTGGACATATCAAGCAGCAGCACCATATCCGTCACCTTGCCTCGTGAACAGATATATGAGGTAGATAGCCGTGGCGACCAAAAGGTGAAGGTGCCGATGGGTGCATACTCATCTAGCGAGTCACTGACCTTCCACAACCTCTGCCCGCTCATTAAAGTGGTAATCAGCAACAGGATGGATAACGACTTCGTCCTTGACCACATTACCGTTACGGCCGCTACGGCCTACCTTAGCGGGCTGTGCAGTGCCAGCGTGACGGGAAGTCCGAATGATTATATTGGGACGATGGTGCCATCATCGGCAAGCCACGATGTATCTTTGGTGTTTCCTGCTGGCAACAGACCCACCATTGGCCGTGGGGACAGGGACACCTACATCTATTACATTGTAGCACCAGCGTTTGATGAGGACGATGTGACCATCACGCTATATTCTACCACTGGTCAATATGTCACGTTTGAGAAACATGCGTCACTCCGTCACAACAGAATGGCGGAAGTAAGTTTGACTGTGGAGCAGTGGAATGGGCAAGTCCTGCCTTTGGTCGACGGGGTGCTGCCGGGTGCCTTCTCGGTAAGTACCACGCAGCAGGTGCATTTCTCGCAGGGCAACCTCCAGTACCAAGCAAGCACCAATACTTGGCGTTTTGCTGAGCATCAGTACGACTATGTGGGCAGTGCCAACAGCAATATCAGTTCAACCTATATCGGTTGGATAGACCTCTTCGGTTGGGGCACGGGCAACAATCCCACATTGGCCTCCACCACTTATACAGACTATAGCACTTTCGTTGATTGGGGCAGCAACGCCATCATCAATGGGGGTAACGCAGTCAATCAGTGGCGCACTTTGACAACATCTGAGTGGAGCTACCTCCTCAACAGTCGCACGAATGCCTCATCCAAACGAGGGACAGGTAATATCAATGGTGTGGGTGGACTGATTATCCTGCCCGACAGTTGGACGCAGCCTTCGGGATGTCCTCAGTTCAATCCTGGCTATGCCACTTATGATGCAAACAACTATCCTGACTGGACACACAATAGCTACACTCTTGCCCAGTGGTCGCAGATGGAGGCTGCCGGCGCAGTATTCTTGCCTGCGGCGGGCAGCCGCTACGGCACGGGTGTCGGCAACGTGGGTGACGACGGCCTCTATTGGTCGTCCACGCCCAACGATGAGTACTACGTGTACACCATGTTCTTCGTCAGCGGCAATCTCGGCGCGGCGAACTACTACAATCGCGTCAACGGGTTCTCTGTGCGCCCTGTTCGGGACAACAATTAAAATATTAAATTATTAACCTTTGTTGCGGGCGGTCTTGGTCGCTCGTAGCATAATATAGAGAAGTCCCTGCCGTGGTGGCAGGGACTCTTTTTTTGTCACTTTTCTTGATGATTGGAAAATAATGTGTAATTTTGCATTGTGAAAAAGTCGGATGATATGCCTGAGATTAGTCGTTTTTATGGGATTATTATCAAGATGTTCTTCAAGCCAAAAGAACACGAACCGGCTCATATTCATGCAATCTATGATGAATATGTGGGGTGTTTGACATTAACACTTTTGAGATGACTCTTGGTGATCTGCCCGAGAAAGCGCAGCGTCTTGTTCAAGAATGGTTGCGCGCTAACGCCAAATCACTTATCGATATGTGGAATACACAACAAATACATAAACTGCCACCTTTAGAATAATGGATACTCTGCCGCGCATA
>ONQD01000041.1:0-8042 GCA_900319865.1 uncultured Bacteroidales bacterium
ATATTATCTTATCCCAATTATTTGTAATTATTGTCATTATCATCATTGCAATAATTCTTTAAAAACAACATAAGAGAAGCATCGGATAGCAGAAGATAGTTTATTTAGAAAACTTTGTAACAATTACATGTTCCTTGGAAACCGATGCATTGCATCTTTTGATCATATAAGACAGAAAGTTACTGACCTTTAACCCCACGGTTAACGATTCTTCGGCGGTCTTTCGGTGACCATTTTACGCTCCACATATCCTAATCCATAAGCTATCACAATAATATTATAAATCATTATAAAATATTTTTTTGCCATGTCGCAAAAATTTCGTATTTTTGCATTGCTAATAATTATATGCTGAACAATGGAAGGATATTCTAAATCACCACACGAGGAAAGGATAGAGATACTGAAATCCCTGATGCCTGAAGTTTTCGACGAGGGCAAAATTGATTTTGAAAAACTCAAAGCGACATTGGGTGAGGATGTCAATTTCTCCAATGAGCGTTATGTCCTCAATTGGGCGGGCAAAAGCGAGGCCTTCCATATCATGCAGCGTCCGTCTTCAGCCACACTCATTCCATCTCGAGCTGAGTCCGTTGATTTCGACACCACACAAAACATTTTCATCGAGGGTGAGAACATGGAGGTACTGAAGGTGCTCCAAAAGAGTTACTTCGGCAAGGTCAAAATGATTTACATTGATCCACCATACAATACGGGCAACGACTCGTTTATCTATCCCGACAAGTTTTCCGAGACTAAAGAAGAATACCTGAAACGTGTGGGTGACAAGGACGAGGATGGTTATATGACCCGCGAGGGAATGTTCCATAAAAATAGTCGCGAGAACGGCCAGTACCATAGCAACTGGCTCAATATGATGATGCCACGTCTCTATCTGGCGAAGAGTCTCTTGCGGGAAGACGGTGTTATCTTTATCAGTATTGACGATAACGAGGTGCACAACCTAAGACTGTTGATGAATGAGATATTTGGAGAGGAGAATTTTGTATGTCAGTTTATTTGGCACAGCCGACAGAATAAGGATAATCGAAACATTAACGGAGTCTCTAATGACCACGAATACATTTTGTGTTATGCAAAACAGAATACACAAAGGCTATTCTTTGGGACTGAACGTAAAACAGAACAATATTTAAATCCGGACAATGACCCTCGAGGACCTTGGGCTAGTGCAAATATGGTTGGTTTAGCAACTGCAGATGCTCGTCCCAATCTACACTATGATTTAATAAATCCTCAAAGCGGGATTAATTATGGCTGCCCAACCAAAGGATGGCGGTATGAGAAAGAGACAATGATGAAGTTGATTAAAGAACAACGAATCATCTGGCCAGAAAAACCAAACGGTCGACCTCGAAAAAAATCTTTCCTAAATGAATTGTCAGACAATCTACCAGGATTCTCGTCCATGATTGAAGAGGGAGTCTATACAAACTCTGCCACAAAAGAAATTACCTCATTATTTGATGGTTTCTATTTTGACTTTCCAAAACCCACAAAAGTAGTACGACATTTATTGTTACAAACCGTCCAAAGTAATGACATTGTTATGGATTTCTTCGCAGGAAGCGGCACGACCGCTCACGCCGTAATGCAACTCAACAAAGAGGATGGAGGTAACCGTAATTTTATTTGTGTCCAATTGCCAGAGCCGTGTGACCCCAAAAGTGAAGCATGCAAGGCTGGATACTCCACCATCGCTGATATAAGCAAAGAACGCATCCGACGAGCTGGTGCAAAATTACGTGCTGAAATAGAATCCGAACGAGCACAAAAAGCCACGGAACTCTCATTTGGCAACACAGAGGATTCAACCATGCCGGACTTTGGATTTAAAGTTTTCCGTCTTGCCGACAGCAACTTCAAGCAATGGCGCGACTATCGCGGTTCCGAACGGCAACAATGGCAGCAACAGACCATTGACTTCATCAACCCAGTTGCCGAGAATGCCACCATCGATAATATGGTGTACGAATTGTTACTAAAGAACGGCAAGAGCCTCAACAGCACCATAGAACATTCCGACGACATCTACAACATCAACTCCGGCGAATTAGTCCTGTTGCTTGAGTCCGTCGACCAAGAGACAATAGACCACGTCCTCACCCTCCATCCGCAGAAAGTGATTGCCCTCGACAACCTCTTCTCTAGCAACGACCAACTGAAAACCAACACCGCCCTCCAATTACGCGACGCATGTATTGAATTTAAAACGATATAGATATGTTGGAGAAGATTGGTTTATACAGAATGACACATATTGATAATATCCCTCACATATTGCAATATGGTATAGTTCATCGTTCGTCACCAAACCGCAATCCAAATTTTATTCCGATTGGTGACAAAAGTTTAATAAGCTTTAGGGATTCAAAAATAGTATCTGTCAAAGGCAAAAGAATAGTTTTAGGGAATTATATTCCGTTTTATTTTGGCATTCGTATGCCAATGCTTTATGTTATTCAGCACGGACTAAATTTTGTTGAAAAAGCAAGGCGTGCTGAAGAAATAGTATATCTCGTAGTATCTGTATCAAAAATAGTTAATAATGGATTCCATTTTTATTTCTCCGATGGACATGCCACAGATTCACTCACTACATTTTTTGACGAAAATGACATAAACAATCTTCCAACAATTCTTGATTGGAATGCCATTAAAGCACAATACTGGGCTGGAGACGGTATAGAAACCGACACAAAACGTCGCAAACAAGCAGAGTTTTTGATTAATGGTGATATTCCACCCAGTTATATCGTTGGTTTTGTATGCTACAATGAAGCTGCCAAGACCAAGTTACTCTCATTTGGTATAAATGAAAATAAAATAAAAGTATTCCCTAAAGCATATTATTAATCATGATACACTACACCAAAGGAAACATCCTGGAGTCTGATGCAACAGCATTAGTTAATACTGTCAATCTCGTTGGGATAATGGGGAAAGGTATTGCTCTACAATTCAAGAATCAATTTCCGAACAATTATGTCTTATATCGCGAAGCCTGTAAAAATAAAACGATTGATATAGGGAAACTATTTGTCACACAAGAGCAATCAGTCTTTGGGCTTAAGACAATTATTAATTTTCCAACAAAGAAAGATTGGAGGAAGCCTTCAGAATATACTTATATTGAAAAAGGTTTAGAAGACCTAATCCGGGTTATTGAAGAATATAAGATTACGAGTATTGCCATACCCCCATTGGGAGCAGGGAATGGCGGACTCAACTGGGAAAAGGTAAAAAAGATGGTTGAAAACAAACTATCCCCATTAGACATTGACATAATTGTATATGAGCCGACATCACATATTGTTGAGAAAATGAGGGCCGAAAGGGTTAAATTAACGCCCGCAAGAGTTCTCCTGCTTGATGTACTATTTGATTTGGTAAGGCATGGTGAATATGTCTCCGAATTTTCAAGTGAAAAAGTATGCTATTTTTTACAAAGATTTGGTGCAAAAGAGATGTTTCGTCTTGAATATACGCCTCAATATTATGGACCATACTCCGGAAAAGTAAGATATGTTCTTAATGCACTGAATGGCAGCTATATTATGGGGTATAGTGATATGGACAAAAAACCTTTTGAATCATTGTCTCTTGTCCCCGATTGCTATGATGAAATTAAAACCTTCATAAACAACGATGTAACAATAAAAGAAATATCTCAAAAAACAAAATCTTTTTTATCTGGTTTTTATTCAGATTTTGGACTAGAGTTACTTTCTTCAATTGACTTTTTAATGTGCCAGTTTGGGGTACTCTCAGTGGGTGAAATATATGATAAGTTATCACAATGGAGCCATCGTAAAGGTAAATTATTTAATGATCAAAAATACATAGAGATTGCAAGAACCCACCTTTTAAACAGCGAGTTAAATTATTCAAATTGTTACATCTCAAATAAATGAAACTATCTTTTGAATCCAACCTGTCGTACCAACAGGAAGCCATACAGTCTGTTGTAAGGTTATTTGAAGGGCAGAATGTTGAAGATTCTGGTTATTCATATAACCTTACAGGCGCACTAAATATGATAGACGGTATCGCCAATAAACTGGTTTTGACAGAGGAACAGGTATTGAGAAATCTTCAAGATGTGCAGGAACAAAACGAGTTGCCCAAATCCCAAACTTTGGAAGGCATGCACTTCTCTGTTGAGATGGAAACCGGCACAGGAAAGACATACGTCTATCTTCGCACCATCTATGAACTCAACCGCAAGTATGGATTCAAAAAGTATGTTATTGTTGTTCCATCCATAGCTATACGTGAAGGCGTGTTGAAGAACTTACAAATCACACATGAACATTTTCAAACACTATATGACAACACCCCAACTCGTTACTATGTTTATGACAGCAGCCATATATCAAAACTAAGAGGGTTCGCGACTGGCGATAACATAGAGATACTTGTTATCAATATAGATGCTTTTGCCAAAGATGAAAATATCATCAATAAACCCAACGACCGATTGAACGGACAAGAGCCCATCCGCTTTATCCAATCCGTCAACCCAATTGTAATTGTGGACGAGCCACAAAACATGGAGTCGGAAAAGCGCATTGCTGCAATACAAAACCTCAACCCTCTTTGCACATTACGTTATTCCGCCACACATCGTAACCGCTACAATCTCGTTTATAGTCTCAACCCAGTAAAAGCGTATGACTTGGGATTGGTGAAACAGATCGAGGTGGATTCCGTCATGGAAGAGAACTCACTCAATGGCGCATTCATTGCTTTGGAAAGCATCACTCCGCAAAAGACGAGAGTAACGGCAAAACTAACAATAGACCAAAACATAAAAGACGGTGTAAAACAAAAGACAGTCACTATTCGTACTGGCGACGACCTATACAACCTCTCAAATGAACGAGAAATATACCGAAATGGATATATTGTAGAAGAGATTGATGCTTCCAATAGCTGTGTGGTTTTCAGTAGCGGGGAAACATTATATGTGGGAGAAAAACACGACGACCAAAACGATGAGTTAATGCGCTTTCAAATGCGTCGAACAATAGAAGAGCATTTACGCAAGGAGCTTCGCTTGAACAAGTTGGGTATAAAAGTTCTCTCTCTATTTTTTATCGACCGTGTCGCAAACTATCGTTCATACGATGAGAAGGGCAATGTTTTGTATGGCAAATTTGCTCAATGGTTTGAAGAGATATATAATGAACTCATAAATCAGCCGGTATTCCAGTCTTTGAACAAGTATTCGATAGAGCAAATACATAACGGATATTTCTCCCAAGACAAAAAAGGGCACATTAAAGACACCAATGGTGAGACACAGGCGGACAACGACACCTACAACCTTATTATGAAGGACAAAGAGACGCTGTTGGATATGAATAATCCATTACGGTTTATCTTTTCTCATACAGCCCTCCGTGAAGGTTGGGATAATCCAAATGTTTTTCAAATTTGCACACTCAATGAGACCAAGTCGGAGATAAAGAAACGACAGGAGATTGGTCGTGGATTACGCCTCGCAGTCAATCAGGATGGAATACGTGTCAGAGACAAAAACGTCAACCGCTTGACAGTCGTTGCAAATGAATCATACAATGATTTCGCCAAAGCACTTCAGACTGAATTACAAGAGGATTGTGGGGTGGATTTTACCGGTCGCATAAAACCCAAACGAGACCGCGTGTCTGTTCATTACCGCAAAGGATTTGAGGCAGACCCTGCATTTCTTGAGATATGGGAAAAACTGAAAGGCAAAACGACCTATCGGGTAAAATATGACACGGCTGTATTAATTCAAAATGCAGCCAAAGCTGTTAAAGAGATTCCCGTAATCAATGCACCGTCAGTGCGCTCCGTGAAAACTGAAATTATCCTTACAGACAAAGGTGTATCCGCCAACTATAAGGGAGATAAAGTATCTAAAACCAAATCGGATTATGTCATTCCTGACTACTTGAATTACATACAAAATCGTACAGAACTTACCCGATCTACTATTTACGAAATACTTGATAAATCCGGACGGCTGCAAGACATCTCCACCAATCCTCAGTTCTTCATGGACTCCGCCGTCTCGGCAATACGGCGTGCCCTTTATGACTTAATGATTGACGGAATTGAATATCACCGAATCGGAGGCGCCGAATATGAGATGCGTCTGTTCAAAGATTCTGACATAGATATATACCTAAATGATTTTACATTCAAGGTCAACCAATCAGACAAAACCATTTACGAGAATTATATCCCCTTAGATTCGACTGTTGAAAGCCGCTTCGCACAAGACTGCGAGAATAGCGACCAAATAAAGTTCTACTTTAAGTTACCAGAATGGTTCAAGATACCCACACCGATTGGCAGTTACAACCCAGACTGGGCTGTCGTCTTTGAAGACGACAAACGTATCTATTTTGTCGCAGAAACAAAGGATACCGGAACTCCGACTATTGATCTGAATAAACTGCACCCAAGCGAAAAACAAAAAATAAAGTGCGGTATTGCCAATTTCAAGACGATAGAAGGTATTGAGTATCGTATAGTAAAACAAGTGGGAGAATTAGTTAAATAAAGAGTGACATCTTTTACAAATAATATAACAATCATGGAATCTTCAGCATTTAGTATCGGAGTTTATATTTTAATTCCAATTTTATCAGCAGTTCTTGGTGGCTGGGTTGGTGCTTATTTCGGTAATAAGTATCGGAGAGCACAAGAAGATAAAAGGATGCAAAAAGTACGAGATATCGCTATAAAAGCATTGAATATAATAAAGAAATATGACAGGCAACCTTATGCCAATGTTGAAAATCAATTCAACACAGATTTGTCGATTGCCCAAAAAAGAACTATCATAGTACTTTTGCACAAATTAGGAATACCCATCATTGTTCCTGCTAATGAGTCATTCAATATTCATCAAATCCATTTTTCGGACAGGTTTGTTGACCAGAACGAAATTGACGGAATAATACTTCAAATTACCCAGAAGCATTGCGACAATCTGTTTTTTATTGATGCCGAGAATTATTTCAACGCAAATCGTCAATATACTGCATTGCGTGAAGTTGGTAAGAAATATGTAAGAAATGTTTTAGCCAGAAGCGTGTATAACAATAAGACGAACAAAATAACATACCCGGATGGATGGATATCAGGTTTCGGTTTAGGTGAATATTTGTCTATTCGAATCTTGCATGAACAAGCGAACTATGATATTATCTATGATCAAAGTGGTCATACTAATCCTGATAAAATAGAACAAATGATTCATGAAATAGATATGGGTCTTTGGGATAATTGTCTTTCTGGTAATTATGAATTATTTAAGAACTCGAAAGCCCAAATAGAGATGTCCAATATATTTCAGAGCTTGGCCAAAAACACGCAACAGGCAACAGCACACTTAGGCACTCCTCCCATTGCAGAAGGCAACTGAAGTTGCTCATTTACAATTGACGTTAAAGGTCCATATACATAAAGGTGTTCGGGTTTATGTTAAGTAGTTAATCTATTATTGCCATCTGTCAACTGATATGCGCTTCATTTGTACACAAGAAATACATCAGCGACCAGCTGGCCGAATACTACAAAAGCCGAAACAATCGGTATTAATAAGGGTGCAAATATAATTGGAGCATTAATAGTGACTGTATGTATTCAGAAAAACACGAAGTGGCTAGAAAACGAATCAGAAAATGTGGAGAAAATGTGGAGAAAGTGATACAAATAATTAAGGAAAAGCCAGATGTAACCATCAAAGAAATTGCCACTCGTCTTGGGAAATCAAATCGTTGGGCGGAAGAACAGATAAGAAAAATGAAAGAGCAAAAGATTATTCGACGTGTGGGGCCAGATAAAGGTGGATATTGGGAATTGATAAAAGGGCGCAAATGAATGAATGGTATCTTGAAGAAAACAAATCGGTATTAATATGGGTGGAGATATAATTGGAGCAGTAATAAGATGGTTGGCACGCGGGTGCAAAACCAGTTTCCAAGACGAGTTAGACTGCGTTGACGGCTGGTTCCCCAATG
>ONQD01000041.1:8065-30722 GCA_900319865.1 uncultured Bacteroidales bacterium
ATATTATCTTATCCCAATTATTTGTAATTATTGTCATTATCATCATTGCAATAATTCTTTAAAAACAACATAAGAGAAGCATCGGATAGCAGAAGATAGATTATTATGAAAGAAACAGAGAACGTCCCCGTCGAGCGGCACCCGCTGAAGCCTTTCCTGCCGCCCAATGCACGGCTGCTGATGCTGGGCAGTTTTCCGCCACCACGGAAACGGTGGTGCATGGAGTTTTTCTACCCCAACCGCACCAACATGATGTGGGAGGTATTCGGGGAAGTATTCTTCGGCGACCACAACAGGCTGGTGGACACAGAAAACAAATCATTCCGCAAGGACGACATTGAGCGGCTACTGAACGAGCGTGGCATTTCCTTGTTCGATACAGCCACTGCAGTACGCCGCCTATCGGGCAACGCCTCGGACAAAGACTTAGAGATAGTGGAGAAAACCGACATTGAGGCCCTGCTGTCGCAATTGCCGTTGTGCCACGACTTGGTATGCACCGGGCAGAAGAGTTTCTCTGTGCTCACCGAGGACTACGGGGTGCCGTTGCCCAAGATAGGCGAGAGCAACAACTTCTCGCTGGGCGGTCGCCCCATGCGGCTATGGCGCATGCCATCGTCCTCGCGGGCATTCCCTATGCCTTTGAATGAGAAAGCAGCCTACTACCGCAGCATGATGCAGCAAATTGGCATTCTGTAGCTGGGTAAAAAGCTCCAAGCAATAAGGTGCCCATCGCTTTCCGCCCCGTTAGTTAGTCATCGCTATTCAGCGTGTGGGCTATCTTGTCGATATTCAGGCTGCGGGCCGAGGCATCGAATATTTCCTTGTAGATACCCCCTTGCCGATACACCTCGTCGGGGGTGCCGCTCTGCTCCACATGCCCTTTCTGCAAGGCATAAATCGTATCGGCGTCGATAATCTGTCCCAAACTATGGGAAATCACCACCACAGTGCGACCCCGCTTAATGGCGTCCAGGCTGTTCTTTATCTGCTCGGTAGCCACAGCATCGAGGCTGGCCGTGGGTTCGTCGAGGAAAATGATGGGCGGGTTTTTCAGAAACATGCGGGCAATGGCAATACGCTGCTGCTGACCACCGGAGAGCTGGGTAGCCTTGGCATTGAAGCCATCGGGGAGAGCCATCACCTGGTCGTAGATATACGCCTGACGCGCAGCCTCCAACACCTGCTCGTGTGTAGCCGAGGGGTTGCCGTAGCGTATGTTCTCTTCTATCGAGCCATCGAAAATATGGTTTTTCTGTAGCACCAGACCCACATTGTCTCGTAGATACTGGGTGTCCCACTCCCTGAGGTTCACCCCATCGAGGGTAATTGTGCCGCAGTCGGGTTGATAGAACTTATCGAGCAAATTGACAATGGTGGTTTTACCGGCTCCGCTCAGTCCCACAAAGGCGGTAATCTCGCCACTGCGAATCTCCATATTCAAGTCGTGCAGAGCCTTGTTGCCGTTGCCATAGGTGAAATCCACATGGCTGATGACGATGTCGCCCCTCACACGCTCGGGTTTGTACGAACCACTCTGCTCCATCTCGCTGTCGGCATCCAGAATGGAGAAGAAGCCCTCGGCATAGATAAGAGCATCGTTCATGTCGTCGTAGATGCGGTGCAGCTGCCTGATGGGGGCCGACACATTGGCAAAGAGCATCACGTGATACATGATTTTACCTATACTCATGCCGGGATAATCGATAAGCACAAGATAGGCAGTCAGAATAATAATCAGCACAGTTCCTATCTGTTCGACAAAGGTCTTTAATCCCTCGAAAAGGAAACTGATGCGGCGTGTTGCCATTTGCTGGTCGGTAGAGTCGTTCTGCAGTCGGGCCTGACGTTCGGCCTCCACACGTTCGCGGTTGAACGACTTGATGACACCCATGCTTTCCAGGATGTTCATAATGCCGTGGTTCAACGCCTGATGGGTGCCGAACACACGACGGCGCCAACCCTTCATTCTTACCCCCTGACGGGCGGTAATAAAGAAGTAGACAGGGATGATAGCCAGAGCCACCAGCCCCACATAGACATTGGCCGCAAACATCAGCACCAATGCCATCACCGCACTGGTGAAAAGAGGCAAAATGTCGATAAAGAAATTCTTGACAGTGTTGCTAAGGCTCATCACGCCCCGGTCGATGCGAGTTTGCAGCTTGCCGGGTTCGTTACCATCGTTGCTGAAATAAGCCATGCGGAACTGCAGGATGCGGTCCACCACACGTAGTGACAAGTCGCGACTGACGTTGATGCGAATCTTCTCGCCGAAGATGCGCTGTCCGAAGGTGAATACCGCCGACAGCAACTCTTTGCCCAACAGCACAGCGCTGACCACCAACAACAGCTTTGCCGCTTTGCCCCACTCGAAGCCACCTTCCTCATGCAACAAGGCGTTGATGGCATCCACAGCGCGGTCCAGCACCACAGCGTTCACCTGTGCCATCAGCGAGCCGACCAAGGTGAGCAGCAATGTAAGCACCACCAACCAGCGGTAAGGCTTGACGAAAGGCCATATTTTCAAAAAAAGTTGTTTCAGTGTCATACGCTATCCTCCAATAATTACTAACTATCGCTATTGTGTTGTCTTTGTCTTTCGCAGTTCGATAAGGGTTATTTCGGGCATAGCACCGATGCGTGCCGGGAAAATAGTCTCGCCAAGACCGATATTGATATAGAGGCATTGGTCTTTGTAGCGATACAATCCCTTGTATTGCCGATAGAAATGCTTTATGGGATTCCAACCCAACAGCGAGAACTGCATGGCGTGGGTGTGTCCCGAAAGCATCAAGGCAATATCCTTGCCCTTGACCCCATGATCCCAATGGGTGGGGTCGTGGCTCAAAAGGATTTTGAACAACCCGTCGGTGCCGAGCAAAGCCTTGCCCAAATCACCACGGGAAGGGAAATGGGGCGAGGTGGTGGTGTTCTCCACCCCCACAATGGCCATCCGACTGTTGCCCCGATGCAGTATGAGGTTCTGATTGAGCAGCAGTTTCCAACCCATTGCCTTCTCCCGCTCCACCAGTACGGTTCGGCCCTGCTCGGGACTCATGCCGCTGGTGCCACGATTGATATAGGTGCAGTAATCGTGGTTGCCCAGCACGGACACCACGCCATCCCGCGCCTTCAAGCCTTTCAATACGGGTTCGGTCACATCCAACTCCGAAGGCTCAATGGTAACAAGGTCGCCTGTGAAGACAATCATGTCGGCATCCAGGCTGTTCACCTTGTCCACCGCCCGCTGCAGCGAGCTGGCACGATAGCGGAACGACCGCGAATGGATGTCCGACAGATGCACAAGCTTATAGCCGTCGAACGCCTCCGGGAGCGAGTCGAACTCCAACTCAACCCTATTCACCCTGTAGCAGTTGCGCTCAATAAGCAATCCGTAGGCCATCAACAGTACCGGCACTGCCAACGACAGCAGTCCCCATAAAAAGCACCGCTTGAACGACAACCCGGCCACAAGTGCAAGCACACCAGCAACTGCCAAATCGAGGACAGTCAACACAACAAAACACACCAACAGCAGCACCGCAACCGAAAACACTTCAGAATACATATTACTCTTTTTTTATCCTGTTGCAAGACAACGGGCGGAAAGCCCGTTCGCGCTCTCGCTATTTAATAAACGTGATAATAAGCGTCAACACCATAAAACCCGCAATCAGCGAGTATGTGGCCAACTTTTGATAGCCATGGGCGTGAGTTTCAGGTATCATCTCATCGCTAACCACATACAACATGGCACCTCCGGCAAAGGCGAGCATTACCGGCAACAGGTAGGTAGAAATGGCACCCATGCCGTAACCTATCCAAACACCCACCACCTCGAGCAACGCTATGGCCAGCGAGATGACGAACGCGCGCATCCTTTTCACCCCGGCCAAAAGCAACGGGGCAATCACCACCATGCCCTCGGGAATATTCTGCAAGGCAATGCCCAATGTCACAGCCCAGGCATCGCCGGTCTCTTCGGCATTGAAACCCACACCAGCCGCCATGCCCTCGGGCAGTTTGTGCAAAGCCACGGCCATAACGAAAAGCAATATGCGGTTAAGAGAGGCATTGTTGCGATGCTCCTCCTGGTCAAGGCCTGTAATCTTGTGCATGTGAGGCGTCACAAAGTCGAGCAGGTTCAAGAACAACGCGCCCACAGCCACACCCACTACTGCAAGCCACCAGTCGGCGGCACCAGCCTGCTCCACTGCGGGGACAATCAGTCCGAGAGTGGCCGCCGCCAGCATCACGCCGGCACAGAACCCAAGCACCGCATCGTTCCACTTATGGGGCAGCTCCTTGATGCCAAAACCGATTATGGCACCGATAACCGTTGCCAAACTCAGTCCGGCAGCACTCAGCCATACCTGTGTCATCATAGTCCAGTTCCTTTACTCTCAGGTCAGTCCTTCAACAACTGAGCCGTGTGGTTCTTGGTGTTCACCTTGCCTATGGCATCCACAATCACGCCATTCTCATCAATAACGTAAGTAGTGCGAAGTGTACCCTCGGTTTCGCGGCCATACATTTTTTTCACACCCCAAGCCTCGTAGGCCTTGAGAATGGTGAGGTCGGTATCGCTGATAAGATGGAACGGCAACTGGTATTTCTCAATAAAGCGTTGATGCGACGCTGCCGAGTCGCGGCTCACGCCAAGCACCTCGTATCCCAGAGCCAGGAAACGCTGATAATTGTCCCTTAGGTCGCATGCCTCGGAAGTGCAACCGGGCGTACTGTCCTTGGGATAGAAATAGAGTACCAGCTTCTTGCCGGCAAAGTCGGCCAGTTTCACACGGTTTCCGTTCTCGTCCATCCCCTCGAAAGCAGGGGCTTTAGTACCAATCTGTAGCATATCTATTCTTTTTTTAGACATAACGGACTTCGGCCCTTTTTATTGAGTAACCTAAAAAATAATTAGGCACAATGGCAAGCACACGCTATGCGTTGAGACGGTTAATTTGCAATCTACAACACTTCGTTGGAGGCTATACAAACACACAAAAGCGTTGGAATCCATTACAATTTGTATCAAGACATCAGCTGAGTACCAAGATTGTATAGCCCTGCGAGGAAAAAAAACTCAACGGTTTGTAACATTTTCCATATTTTTGCATCTAATAATAGCGAATGATGCATAAAATTCAAACCACAGAAGAAGCGTTCATGTCGATGGCAAAACGCAACGAGGCACTCATCTATCGGGTGTGCCTTTCGTTCACCCGCCAGAGGCACGACGAAGTGCAGGATCTCAAACAAGAGATTCTATGCAATCTGTGGCGCGGATATGGCGGGTTCCGCCAAGGGAGCAGCGAGGCGACATGGATATACAAAGTGGCATTGAACACCGGACTACAGTACTACCGCAAACTACAAAAGTCGCCTTTCACCACACAGCTCACAACCGAGATGGCCGAAACCTTTGTGGACGAAGATGATCAAAAGGAGCTGGCGCGGATGTACGAACTGATTCACCAGCTGGACGAAGATGAGCAGAAACTCGTGTTTATGTATCTGGATGATGCAAGCGGAAAAGAAATGGCACAAGTGTTGGGCATCTCGGAGGCCAATATAAGGACACGGCTGCACCGCATTAAAGAAAAACTGAAAAAAATGGCACACGATGGAAAGGAATGAATTGCACAAAAGCATGCCTACAGGAGAACTGGACAGCATGAAACAGCTATGGGACAAGCAGCGTAGCAATATGGACGGCCATCAGCTAATCAGCGACGACGAACTGATGAAAGCCATCAATGCCTCCAACGTCAGCAAAACCATGACTTGGAAAACATGGCAACGTGTGGCGGCAGTGGCTGTAGTGGTGATTGCCACGCTTTGGATATGGATATGGGGAGGTTCAGAGAGCGATTCCACCTCCGTTGGCCCCACGTTGGCCGAGACAGAAACACCAAAACCAGACACCGCCCACTTGCAACCAGTACTGGAAACCCCACCGACCTCAAAACCACATCTCAGAGCATCGGTGCGCACTCCCTGGACGAGTACTCCGACACCCGGTACAGCAACTGTTACAGTTCCAGAAGCCGAGACGATGGTTCCACAGCAGCTTGATGCCGTCGAAACAACCGAGCCCACACATACCGAACAACTAATAGCCCAGACCGTATCCAAGTCCATGGAATGGCCACACAGGCCGGTAGACACCATTGTGGCACACAGCAACCGACTGGTACAATACAGTGAGAAAAGCCGGAAATCGCTCAGCGAGACCCTTTTTGAACCCATACTGGCAAGCTTATAAAAGAATCTGTAATACGATAACATCAAATATCATGAAAAAAATACTATTGATAACAATCCTCTCAATTGCATCGTGGCCACTGATAGCACAATACCAGCCAGTGATGATGAGGCAAACCCTCGAATTGTCGGATTACCGAGGTCTGACTGTTTCCTCATTCGGCAATGCACAAGTAACCATTGTGCAGGACACAATTGATTATGTGGCGTTTTTTGTTACCTCCGCCGCCGATACAGCCACTTTGCCCAATGGTTTGATAAAAGTGTTTGACTCGAATTACGGCTATGGAAACATCGGCATATTGAGTTACCCAACGGTTCTATTTGTTGAACTCCATCTACAGAAAAACGACCTATATATAGCCGCAGAAGACTATAGTAGCGTGACGCTCAATTCAGCCAACAGCCGTGACTCGTTACAATACAAGAGACTGGTATTGCAGTCGTCCGGGCACAGCACATTGAAAGCCGAACGGCACATACACTCCGACGAGATTATTTTGAGAGCGCATGACTTCGGAATTGTGAGATGCAGCAGCTACACCAGTCCCAAATATTCGGAAGAGCATTGGCGTAACGGACTCCTCGTGGTGGGAAGCCGAAACGGCAAGTGGGAGGGAATAAAAGAGGGCGAATACCGCCAGTGGGGCAACATTTATGACTTCACAAGAAGATACCGACCCATAGAGCGTGTGCATCTCAGCGTTCTGGGCGGATTCCACAATTGGGGCACAGGTCCACTGAACGGGCTGGCCGGAACAGAATATGTGCCCGACTACCGCGAAGTTGCCTACTGGGAAAGAAACGCGTGGGAGGATGCCGCCTCGACCAAAACGACACTCGGCAGCATACAGGCAGAATTGACCTACGACATTGTGGCACGGAGAAACTATACCATAGGACTGGGATTGGGCTACGAGCGGGACGAATACTCGTTGCGTCACCCCTTTGTATCGTGGGTTGAATCAACCGACATTCCCGTACAAACCAACAAAATAAACACCATCCTGTATCACTACACCGGTTTTTCCATCCTGCCCGAAATAGGGGAAATAACATACCGTCGCCAAGAACTAGGCCATGGATGGAACAGCCGATTTGTGACCAACTATGCAATCTTGCCCCTTTACTTTACCTACTACGCCGACCAAAACCACAAAAAAGGATTCCACGCGGGTGTGGCAGTGGTGCCGGGAATGGCCCTGTCGAAGGGGAAACTAATACGTCACTTTAACGTCAGAGGGAACAGGGTTCCGGACAGTTACACTCCCAACGGGGACACTACATGGGGCGTAATGGCCTTCGACATCCATGATGTTCAGGAACTGAAAGTGAACGCAAAGGTGGATGTGAGACTGACGGTAGGCTGGGGCAATTGGAGTTTATTCCTGCAATTGTCCACCATTCCCATCATTGCCGACGAACGTACACTGGACCTATACCCAATGAAAATGGGTGCAATAATCCGTTTGTAAAGAAAAACCAATACAACAATTAGAAATGAAAAAGTACGCATTGATAATAATAGTCTTGGCCATCGTTGCCTCGGGGCATGCCCAAGAGAAGAAATCATTTGACTGGACAAAAGTGACCGTGGGCGCGGAATTTGTCCACAACATCACCCACGGATACTATTATGGCAACACCGGCATCCTGCTGGACCACCCAAACAACAGTATCGACATAAGGGTAGGATACGACTTTGGGAAGTACTGGACCATAGCAATTCACGGAGGCCTGCGCATGTGTCACCGCTCGACGGAAGGAGAAGAAAGGGTAGTGACCGATAATTACACCGGTTATATGAGCAAATCCATATACGTGAACGAGCCTTACCTGATGATGGGTGTCGAAGCACACCTGCATCTGCTGCCTTTGGTGGGAGTGAATAGCCAATGGTACGACATCTATGGCATAGGACGAGTGGGCTACACCACACAGGACCTCGGCATAACATTGGGGCTTGGGATTGCCTACTGGCCTTGGAAATGGGGCAGTGTGTATTGCAGCGTAGGGGCCGGAAGTGTGGGGGTAATGGCTGGTTTCCGCGACGAGTCATGGCCACGATTCCAAATACGCACAGGCGTGAACTTCCGTTTATAACAACTACTGGAATATCAAAATCATTGTATAATAATCAACAGTTGCGCCCGACACGTAGCAGGGCTAATGAAATGAAAAAACTAATGGCAATTATTGTAATTGCAGCAGCCCTGATTACGGTATCCTGCAAAAAAGAGACAGTGAAATTGGCCGGCACCAAATGGGAAGCCAGCGTGTCGATAGTGGATGGTTTTCACGGAGAATACCTCATGACTTTTGTTTCCGATTCGACCGGAATGATGGACGAGTCAGTAATGGAAGGTGATGAGGTGGATGCCGAGACACTCCCTTTCACTTATACATTCGACGGCAAGGAGCACGGCACTCTGAAAATAGAAACAGTCGGTGATACCGTGCACTTCTTATACTCCAAATCGTCGGGCAAACCAACCATCACCATTCAGCTCAGTGACGAGGAAATGCAAGAAATGGGGTTCAGCAGTTTAGTATTCCATCAACAATAGGTTCTCCGTCGAAACCGACATTGATTGCACAATCACAGTTTTAGACATATACAAACAATTTAAACAATTAAGCAATGAAACACGTTATCTCACTTGCGGTGGTCTTGACTCTTTGTCTGGCAACGGCCAATGCGCAGGAGCCAGTTGAAACTTGTGCAACAAGCTCCGCCACCATCGAAATGGCCGAGTGTCCAGCATCAGACCTCAACGACAACTATCAGCCCATGGAACTGAAGGATGCATCTTTCCCTTCCGAGCAGGATGTAGAAACCCTAATGGAAGAGTATGTGCTGCACCCTGACCAGACCACCGCAAGCATCTTGAACATTCTGCTTGGGGACTTTGGCGTAGGCCATTTCTACACAGGACAGACACTACGCGGTGTGCTGGATGTTGTGTTTTGCTGGACAGGCATTCCCGCCTTGATTGGATTTGTGGAAGGCATTATCTGGCTGTGCGACGATGATGAAGAATGGGAGGCCCGCGTGGCCAAATGGAACCGATAGTCCCAACTATAGTCTTTTTATACCCTAAAAACAAATACGCCCCGACTCATTTCGGGGCGTATTTGCTTTAGGGGCACCTTTGCGCCTCACGGCTATTGTGCCAAAACATATTGCAGCACCTGACATAAACGGGTGTTGGTTTCGGATATCTCTCCGCTACCATCCACCATCACCAATCGGCCCGACACCTTATAGTAATCGAGCACCGGACGCGTCTTGTCCTCATACTCTTCCAAGCGGTGGCGGATAACATCTTCAGTATCGTCGCTACGGTTGGATATGAGGGCACGCTCGTGGATGCGGCGCACCAGCTCTTCCTGTGGCACATCGATAGAGATGACACAATCGAGCTTGCGTTGTTTCTTTTGGAAAAGAAATTCCAGCATTTGGCACTGCTGCACTGTGCGCGGGAAACCGTCGTAGATAATGGAAGGCTGCGGTTTCTCGGGCAGTGGGTCGTCCGGGCCGATGCCGCATGCACGGCGCAGTCGCAGCTCGTCCCACTCGTCAAGCAACTCGTTGCGACCATTGTCAAGCGCTTTGGCTATCAAGTTTACAACAATATCGTCGCCCACCAGGTCACCACGCTCCATAATACCCTTTACGCGCATTCCCAACGGGGTGCCTTGCGACACCTCGCGTCGCAGCATCTCGCCAGTGGATAGATGTATAAGATCGAACTTCTCGGCAAGCAGGCCGGCCTGCGTACCTTTACCGGCGCCGGGGGCACCGAACAGAATGATATTCTTCATAATAAGATGGATTGACTTACTTGATGTTGAGTTTTTTCTTCATATCGCGCGAAAGCGCATCCTTGTGGATAAGGATAGTGATGGTCTTGTAACGGAAGAAGGCCTTGCTGGCGTAGAACATACCTTTGTAGTCGCCATTGTAGGCACCCCAACTGTTTTTCACCATATAGTATTCGTTGCCTATCTGATCCTTGGCCATGCCGTAGATAAGCATCAAGTGGTCGTCGTTGGTTTCATGGTTGTCCCATCCCAATTGACGCTCCTGTGGAGTCACCCAGCGCTGGGGTGTGGGACGGTTGGCTGACTCGTCCATAATATCCTTGGCACTCATCCCCGTCCAGTGGGCCATATCGCTGCCTGCAACATCGGAACCTGAGACCTCGGTAGCAGGAAGCACACAGAAACCATTGCGGGAATTCTGTCGGAAACCGGGCTCACTCACATCGCTGTCCCACCCCACAGGATAACCATGCTGGAGGGCGTAGTCTGTTATGTCCAGCAGTTCATCGAGGGTGACATTGTAGGAATGGTCGTTACGCCAGTTGTCGGGACTCTCGACAGCGAAAGTGGAATAGAGCGGTTTATGCAGAAAAGCCGTAACCTGTATATAGTCGTCGGCCTTGAGACCCAACGAGGCATAGAAAGTCTGCGGAGTATAGCTCTTGCCGCCATAAGTAAACCTCTCGGGAGGAACACCGAGATAAACGCTATGCACCGCCTGAATGGCTTTCATGCAGAGCAGCTGATAGTTCGAATCACTTTGGAGGCTTCCACTCGATGCCGCCGCCTTGACCATGGGGTTGGTCATTGCACTCAACTCGCTATGGTTGGAAAGCGAATCGCGATACATCACCCCCGGACGCATCTGTTCCTCGGGCACCAGGCCGTAAGTCTCCATACAATGCAGCACATCGCCAAAGCATCCTCCCTGCGAGAAAGATACTGTCCCATGACTGCGGATGGAGGCCATTGCCCGGTCCATATAATCCCAATAGGCTGTATACATCTCGCTCAAATCGTAAGTACCCTTGCCCATACGCAATAATTCAGCTTCAAGGAATGCAAGTCCACTATAGTCCCAGCAGGTGCCGGCACGGCTCTGGTTCTTCACCGAAGTTACGGGGAGTTCTTTGAGTACGGTGAACTTGTATCCCTCATTGTCGGCCGTCTCGCTCTTGGCTACTCCCTGTGCCGAGACACCTACACACAGAAACAAGGAAATCAGTGTTATAACAACTTTTTTCATGATAATGACATTTTTATTTCACTCTGCAAAGTTACAAAAATAATTGGATATTCAAAACATCGCTTCACATCATAATTGCAAAAGGGTCATATTCAACCCCAATTGGTCATCAGTAGAGGAAAAACACAATATAAACGCTATTAGAGGCAGTTAATCAATAAACTGTATTGCATATTTTCAAAGAAACAATTCATTATAAAGTATTGTATTCTTGTGTAATAGTCCATTTGCATCATATCTAATGACCAATTTTGGATTATCAGTCATCAACTGTCTTCACCCCATTCCCCTCGCTCTTTTCCCATTGCCATTTCCAATCAGCCACAGTGTAACTTAGCCTCCAATTCGCCATGAGTTCGATACTCTAACGCATGACCTTCACTATATTAACACTATTTCTACGCTTCAAAAGTGTCGAAATAGTGTTGAAATACTGTTGAAGTAGCGTTGAAATAGTGATTCATGGGTGGACCCTCCGTTTACTTGAAAGACAGTCCCGACCCGACAGCAGTTTCGGGACGATTTATATTTATCACAAATCGGTCATTTGACCGACGTGTATATTCTTTCTCGCTTATCCTGGTCCTAATGACCGATTTGGGGTCAACCCATCCCGCGTTTGGAAGCAACATTCATAGCAGCAAAAGGTTTCACCACAGCATGTAGCACAATTCGCAGTCCCCCACCCTTCCGAACATTGCAACTCTGACATCCACACACATCACTACTTGCAAAAAAAGAGCCGACCAAGCGGCTCTTTTTTCCTTTTAATAGTGATAATAGTGAGTATGAGTTTTATTCCAAATTGAAACTATTGAGTCCGGCACTATGTTCCAGCTCTATCAATGCCGTCACGCACTGATGCAGGCATTCGGCATACGACTGCCGCATCTCGTTGTAAGTATGTTGGGCATTGATAACCTCAAGCAATGACGTTTCGCCACGGTTGTAGGCGTATATCTTGCCCTGAAGCACCAACTGGGCGTCGTTCATAATGGATGTGCTGAATTGCGACATACGGCTTACAGCCGACTGGTAGCTGTTGTATGCTTTCACTATCTCGGCCCGCGCCTGGCGGCGGACAATATCCGTTTGCAGATGTGCCTGCTGAGCCTTGTATTGGCTTGACCGGACATCACTGCGGTTCATGTTGGAGAAAGGCAACGGTATGCCCAAGCCAATGGTATATCCCACATACTCCGGTGCCGGGGCTTCCTCATTGCGCACACGCGAATTCCAATTCACACCCAGTGCCAAATCGATATCCGGCATTCGCTCACGGCGCACCTGTTTCAATTCACTCTCGGCCATCAGCTCCAGATGTTGCTGCTGCACTATATCGAAACGAAGGCTGTCGGCATTCTTCAAAAGGCGTTCGAGCGAGAAGAGATGGGCCGGAACAGCCAAAGTGCCCACAATGGTATCGACCGTAAATAGGGTATCGCCCATCAACTGGCTCAACTCAACCAAGGCGTTGCGGTAATCCACACGCAAAGCCTGATACTCCTGCGATGCCATATTGGCCTCAAGACGGCTCTGCATCACATCCACCTCCGACAAATCGCCAGTAGCGTTGCGAATGCTGTCGCCATAATACAGCGACTGCATATTATTCATATTCTCCAACCCCACAAGCGCCATGTCGCGGGCCAGAAGGGCATCCACATAGGCCAGGGTAGCCTCAGCACGGAGCGTGAAAGCAAACTGTTTCAACCCGGCATCGGTGGCATCAAGGTTGTGTCGAGCCACCTGGATGCGGGCCGACCGTTTGCCAAACGAGATGGTCTTGCCCAGTTCGAAACTGAGAGACTGCCCCATCATTATATCCCAGTCGCTGTTGTTGCCATATTCGGCCGAAAAGGTAGGGTCGGTAAACTTGCGGGCGGCCTTGAGGTCTGCTTCCGACACCGAGCGGTCGAGTTGTGCTACAGCATACTCCAGGTTGTTCCGCATCACGCGATTGATAAAGGTGTTGTAGTCCAGCGATTGGCCACACACCGCTGCCGGCAACGCCACCGCCAAAGCCACAAAGGCAGCAATATTACGGATAGAGGTTATTGTTTTCATTTCGCAAGTGATTGATCATCGGTTAATGTTACTTGTTTGGCGGCCTCACGTTTCTCCGCTCTCCGTTCAACCATATAGTAGAGCGTCGGCAGGATGAACAATGTGACAATGGTGGCAAAAAGCAATCCATACACTATCACTGTGGCCAACGGGCGCTGCACGTCGCTGCCAATGCCGGTAGAGATGGATGCAGGAAACAGTCCCAGCACAGCCACCGATGCCGTAAGCAGCACGGGACGCATACGGTGTGTGGCACCGTCAACCACAGCCTTCCGCAAATCCCTGCCCCGCAACCGCAGGTTATTGATGTGCGATATCATGATAACGCCGTTCTGTATGGCCACACCCACCAATGCAATGAAGCCTACCGCCGACGACACATTCAGTGTCATTCCGCGCACATTCAGTGCCGCCATTCCGCCAAACAGGGCCAACGGCACCACAAACATCAGCAAGCCCGCCTGGCGCACTTTGCCGAAAGCAAAAATCAGAAGGATGAACATCACCACCAACGCCAATGGAACCACAAGCCCCAGACGGTTAAACGCCCGGTTGCGGTTCTCAAACTGTCCCGCCCAGTGCAGATGAGTGGTCTCGGGGTCATATTTCACCTGCTGGGCAATGCGTTTGTCGGCTTCGGCCACAAAGGTGGAGAGGTCGGCACCACGCAGGTTGACACGCACCAGGGTATATCGGCTGGCCATCTCGCGCATGATAGTGCTGGAGCCCAAAACCATCTTTATATCGGCCACCGCCGAGAGCGGTATTTTCACTCCCGCCTCATTGGTCAAGGTAAGACTGCCTATCTGCTCAGGGGTGTTGCGGTAACGCTCGGCATAGCGGCAGGTGACGTCATACACCTTGCTGCCCACATATATCTGCGATATGGCGCGGCCGCCAATGGCCAGTTCTATCAGCTCGGTCACATCGGCCACATTGAGCCCATATTGCGCAATGCTGGCGCGGTCCACAGATATCTGCAGCTGTGGTGTAGGCGGTTCCTGATCTATGGCCACATCGGTGGCACCCTCTATGTCCGAGATAGCCGCCACCACCTGCTCTGCCACCCGGCGGCTCTCGGCGATGTCGTCGGAGTATATCTTAATAGCCAAATCGCTGTGTGTACCGGCTATCTGGTCCATCACCATATCGATGATAGGCTGCGAGAAACCCACCTGATAGCCCGGCATCTTGGCAATGGAGTCGGCCATTGCCTGAACCAGCTCGGCCTTGGTGCGGCCGCTTTTCCACGTGTTGTATGGTTTCAATCCCACTCCGGCCTCCACATGCGACAGCGAGAAGCACTCCGCCCCTTCATCGTCGCGTCCCAACTGGGTCATCACATACGATGTCTCGTCAAAACTCTTCAGCACATGTCGAAGGTCGTCCGCCATCTTTTTCGACTTCTCTATCGAGATGCCCGAAGGGAGCTGAACCTGGACCCACACCGAACCTTCATCCAACGGCGGCAGGAAGTCTTTGCCAACCGTGATGGACAAAGCCACCGACCCCGCCAGAATGATAAGCAGAACGGCAACCACCGCACGCGATTTCTCCATCAGGTTGTTGATATGGCGGTGATACCAATGGGTAAGTTTCTCGAGCCAACGGTTGTGGTACAGCTTGCGGGGTTTATGGTAGGCCATAAACGAGAGGGCGGGCGTAAGCAGCAACGAGGTAATCAAGGCACCCACCAGGGCATAACCCACAGTGTAGGCCATCGGGGTGAACAGTTTGGCCTCCACATGCTCAAAGGCAAAGAGGGGCATATAGGCCGTGATAATAATGATGGTGGAGAAGAAGATAGACCGGGCAACCTCGCTGGCGCGTTGCTTCACATCGGCCAACGTCAATTCCTCATCCGGATGCCGTTCACGTTTCTTCAGTATGGTCTCCATCATCACAACAGCCATGCTGTCCTTCATGATAGTGTTTTTCGTTTGCAACAGTTGGTTTATGCTCCACAATGCCTATTTCGATGAGGGTGCCCGATGGGAGAAACGCTATAGGGTCGATCATCCCTTAGCAAACACCTTCACGAATCAGGACTATGCTCAATCCACAAATACTATCCTGACGGAATTGAAGAAATATGTACACCCCGATGATTATCTCTTCTGCTTCCAAAGTCGGCCTATGCTACATTACCTCACACATACCCGTCCATACATGTACAATCCATGGCCTTGGTCGTTCGATACCCCTTCCATGAAACTCCATTTACAGCGAGCGGAAGCACGTGGAGGCAAACTCCCTGTGGTTGTACGTGAGAAGTGTCAGCTAATCAACTCCGTTCTACCCGACCCCAACTGGAATCAGACCAACGCTGAGGATGATTTCTTCCATAAGAATGCCAAGGTTAGGCTGATACAGGATTTTATTGAACGCCATCACTACCAAGTAGTGTGGGAATCAGATGAGTATCAGATCCTGACCGCGAACTAATCTGAATGCATAGAAATCAAGTATTATATTTTAGTGGTCTGCATATATCTATACAGAGATATTAATATCTCTGTAAGCAGAACACGCTATGATTTGAAGTAATTTGGCTGTAGGCGCACGACCATTTGCCTTTAGGCGAACGGTCATTCGCCCTGAGGCAAACAATAGTACGCCTTTAGGCAAAGTCCTTTCTCTATCGGCTCATCCTCCCGATTGAATCTACTGATTGTCCCTTTTGAATTAGCTAATGCTCCCCACACTATTGATTACCTGCATCTTTCTGAGTTACCAATCTGAAGAACATTCCTTCACCACATAGTTAGGACGGCCTTTCGCCTCATTGTATATCCTTCCGATATACTCACCCAATATTCCGATTGACAACAGTTGCACGCCACCCAAGAAAAGCACAACGCTTACCAATGTTGTGAAACCTTGTACCGGATCTCCAAAGATTAAGGTCTTGCTGATGTAGAACACCAAGAAGCAGAAGGCACCAAGAGCGATAATTGCCCCAATAATAGTTGCAAAACGTAGCGGAGCTGTTGTAAACGAGGTGATACCGTCAATAGCCAGATTCAATAGGCTCCAGAAGCTCCAGCGACTTTCCCCCTCACTGCGGTTTCCCCGATCGAACAGTACCTCTTTCTTTTTAAAGCCAATCCAACAGAACAAACCTTTATTATAACGCTCAGTCTCGCGCAAACAGCGCATCGCATCGATACATTGGCGGTCCAACAAGCGGAAATCACCTACATTCTGCAGGAGTTCAAAGCGCGTTGCATGTGCCATGATGCGGTAGAACAGTAGCGAGAACATCTTCCTTATCAAGGGTTCACGTCCCCGATCCCTTCTCTTGGCATACACATCCTGATAGCCGTCTTCCCAATAAGTCAACATCTCGGGCACTAGTGATGGAGGGTCCTGCAAATCAGCATCCATCACAACCACACAATCGCCCGACACGTTATCTATCCCCGCCAACAAAGCATTCTCCTTGCCGAAATTACGCGACAAACTTAACACACACACTCGTTCGTCCTTGATGTGCAGTTGCTTCAGAACATCCAGCGTTGCATCCACACTGCCATCATCTACGAACATCAGTTCCCAATCGTATGCAGTTTGTGTGTCTGCCAACTTCTTCAGTTCCTCATATAAGGCAGGTAATGTCTGCGCCTCATTGAAACATGGAATCAATACAGATACTTTCTTCATTGGTTCTGGGTTAAAAATGTTATATTTTTGAGTTTATAATTATTCAGATTCGGTTGTTATTCCGTTATCCCGTTACTCCGGAATAACGTCATAACGAATTAATTATTCTTCCATTTCCTCCATCATTGCCTTCCTGCGGAATTCTTTTGGCGTACAGCCCACCTCTTGGGCAAAAGCGCGCCAGAAGGTAGTCCTGGACTGGAATCCCGACGCTTGAAATATATCCTCAATGGTATCATCAGTCTCTAAAAGCAAGTTCTTTGCATGTTTCACCCTATAGGCATTCACATAAGCAGAAAAAGTGGTACGAAGGAACTGATTGATAAGGTTCGACACATAGGTGCGGTTGGTACCCAACTCTGTAGAGAGGGCGGCAACAGTAAGGTCCGGATTTAGGTACAACTGCTTACTTTCCATCAGTTCGTTGAGTTGTCGGGCCAAATTGCCGAAAAACAATAGCTGCTCTTGCACGTATTCATTCTGTTCAGTGGGAGTGTTATCTTCATCTTCTAAAGTCTCAGCTTCGTCTGTAGGCCTTTTATCTGCGGGAATTGTAGTTGGGATTACATCTCCCCAAAAGTCATCAACTACCTCCTCACGTTGTAGTGAATGGAAATCTAATAAGCCATGTCTAAGCAGGAAACTCACAACTGCATATACAGCTATCAGTATCGGGATAATGATAAGCCTCGCTAACTGGTAATCAACAAATGATACGACAAATCGACCGAGAAGCGCTACATACATCACCCACATCACAATGACGAACCACATATAAGCCCTTTTCTCACTTACCACATCATGATGTTTCAGTTTCTTCATCATCATCAACTGAAGGGATATAGTAGCAATTGTCGAATAAGTTAATGTTAGGTATTTTACAATATCAAGGAAATCTTGATTATTATTCACTGAATAGACAAGGAAGAACAGGATGAAAAAAACGAAATTGAGGAAAACGTAGCGTTTCTTCATCCTCTTGCCCTTCAGTAACTCATACAGCATCACAACGATTGCTGGAACCGTTAGGTTCCATAGCAGATTCAGGTGTCCCACATATACTAATGGTGTGCTACTGAAGTACTCTGAGATGATTGTCAGCAGAAAACCACCACCCATCAAAAGCTGGATGCCACCAAACGAGCGGTAGATACGGGACGTACCTGAATAAATCATGATTTGCAGTGCCTCGATGATGAAAAAGCACATTGCCACCACTCGCATTATTAATAACAGTAGGTCTATCGTTTGCATAAATATTACCGTTATGTTTCATATTTATAAATGTTTCATAATTCATTTACGATTTGAAACATATGCTTTCAAATGCAAAATTAACTATATTATCTGATATAAACGTACAAATACGTAAAAAAAGTTTCAAATTACAAAAAAGTTATAGGGGAAATGCGCCATTTTTAATTTTTGCTTCAAATTATTTAGTTTATTTCATAAAAAAAACGTAAATTTGTAGCCAAAAATACAAAGTGCATGAACCGAAACCTAAGAAAAATATTGACGATTGTATTATTCGTAACTTCAGCAGTTACGGCAAATGCAGTTGTAATATTTCCTGACTCAACCGTTCTTGGGAAATATCCCTATGTTAGGTTCCTGGAAAAGGGAGCCGACATTCAGTTGTCTGACAACGAGTTTTACAACATCTCTCGTAAGGTTGTGTTTCCTGTCAACAAACACGTCCTCCCTGAGAATTCCCCATTGTTGAAAGAGATTGAGAACGAAATCGTTCCGTTAATCAACAAAGACAGTCTGACCATTCGCCACCTTATGATTCGTGGTGCTGCTTCACCAGAAGGTCCCTACAATTTCAACAAGAGCCTCGGTGAGAAACGTGGAAAAGCGTTGTTCGACTTTATCAATTCCCGTCTGGCCTTCCCTGTCAGCGAGAAAGACGATGCCACTATTGTCATCCCAGAGGACTACCAATACCTCTGCACGATGATGCGTGACGCAAACGATGCCGACTATTCCAAGGTCAAGCAGCTTTGCGATAAATATCTGCCAAGCAACAACATCACTGCGCTGAAGTCAGCCTTACAGAAAGCAAATGGCGGCAAGTTGTGGAAACGCCTCCTCAAGACCTATTTCCCTGACTTGCGCGCATCTCGTCTTGTTATTTTCATCGAGAAGCCAGAGGTAGAACCAGAACCTGTTGCTGTGCCCCCCGAGAAAACGGATGATACACCACCAACTGGTCAAATAGAGGTCATCACACCTCCCACCGAGGAGCCTGACACCGTAATTGAAGAACCTACAATCTTCCCACGTCGTGAGATGTTGTCCGTCAAGACAAACCTCTTGCTCGATGCTGCGTACGTACCAGGTTACGACCGTTGGTGTCCTATACCGAATGTAGCAATCGAGTACTACCCACTTCATGGGCACTTCACCTATGGAGCCTCTATCGACTTCCCTTGGTGGCAGGACTATTGGGCACACAAATACTTCCAGATCCGTAACTATCAGCTCGAGGCACGCTATTACCTCAAGGAAACAACGCCACTTGAGGCGTATGAGCCATACAAGGCCGACAAAGCTCATCGGCAGAAGCCTGCCTTCTACGGTTGGTACCTGCAAGCCTACCTGCATGGCGGACTGTTCGACATCTGCTTCGATGAAAACCGCGGATGGGAAGGAGAAGGCATTGGTGCCGGAGTCGGTCTTGGCTACGTTCTGCCCATCAGCCGCAACGGACATTGGCGTCTGGAATTTGGCTTGCAGGCAGGATATTTCCGCTGTAAATACGACCCATACCAGTTTGAATGTCCAGTTGACCCTACAGAGCAGGATCACCTCTATTATTATAAATGGTACGGCGATGCAGACCAGTTCAAAAGACGTCAATATAGATATAATTGGTTAGGCCCTACACGCATCGGTGTGACCTTGACCTATGACCTCCTATACAGGAAAAGGAATCTCAAATGAAACTAAAAGACCCACATAAGATAATGACAAAAAACAACCTACATAGCAGTTTAACAGCAGCATGGCGGAAGTCATGCAGTTGGTGCTCCGAAGTTGCACCTACACGAAGAAGGAGCACCTATTGTGACCAGTCTGCCAATCATCAACCTCGACCTTGAAGCTTATTGGGATTATGTGTTCGACTATGGTGTGACTTACGACTGGAAAGCAGAGTGGTATTATGGATGGGATGAAATCGACCAACAGATCTTCGGCAACATCGGCTACACAGAACCGAATGCTTTCCACATACGACGTTATTATACTTACAGTGACCCATCAGCTCCCCACACCCAAGTAATTGCGAATGCTATTTCAGGAAAGACCTTCCAAGGACGTTACAATTGGGGATTCTGGGACCTGCTCGTATGGAACGATGTAGTCACACTCGATGGTGTACAGAGTTTGAACTTTGATGAAACCACTTCGCTCGATTCCGTCATAGCCTATACAAACCAGACGATGGTGACAAGCAGATATCATGCACCACGCTATACCCGCGCTTTCTATGAGCCAGAAGCCCTCTTTGCTGCTTATGAAGAGAATATTGAGGTCAATGAAAACCTCGAAGGTTTTGAATATGACCCCGCCTCCGAAGCATGGATTAAGCATATGAAAGTTTTGCTTTACCCTGTGACATACATCTATCTGCCCCAGATCATTCTGCACAACAATCACAATAAGATTGTCGGCGTAGAAGGTTCAGGCAACCTCTCAGCAATGGCGCGTACGGTGAACCTCAACACAGGGACATCAGGCACCGACCCTATCACCGTCCATTTCAATATGCGTTTCAAGCAAAACCGCGATATGAAAGGCGAGTCAGTCGATATCGCCGGAGGACGACTCATGACCTTCGGTATGTGTAACCTCAACACAAGAAACAAGACACGCAGTGAAGGGGAGGAAGAAGAAAAAGAGCGTCACTACATGGATGTCACCATGCTGTTTAACAATGGTCTCGACTCCACGTTTGTGTTCGACATGACCGACCAAGTACAGAAACTTTACAAAGGAGGCGTGCTCACCATTGAGCTTGATATGGACACTATCCCAGTTCCAATCCGGCCAGGCGGCTCAGCATTCGATGCTGTCGTAAAGGACTATGAGGATGGCGGCACGTGGGAGTTCCCAATGTAAAACAAGACAAAACTACAATATCAAAAGATCAAAGAAATATAGAAAGATGCTTATGAAGAAAAGAAATTATTTAATGCTTCTCACAACTGCCGCCATCATGATGGCGGGTTGCTCCAACGAGGAATACTTTGGGCAGAATAATGAGCCCAATCCTGTTCCTGTTGAAGAAATCGTAGAATCTCCCATCAGTTTTGGATCCTATTTTAAGGCTATCACGCGTGCCGATATTATTGGTGAAGATGCTGCCTCACTCTTGAACAACCGATTCATCGTAACCGGCTATAAAGGAAATCAATCTGACTTCAGCGCCTCTACAGGCGACCAGTCAAGCATTGTGTTCGACAACTACCAGGTTCTGTGGGCAGCCAACACAGCCAACACCACAGAGTCCAACGTCGCAAACTGGGAGTATGCCAACATAGAGAAATACTACAACTCTGCTGCCAACGCTCAGACCGTGAAGTACTGGGATAACAGCTATCCACAGTATGACTTCATAGCTTATTCATTGGGTAGCAACGAGCCAGCAGCCGCAGCAAATGATTGGGACGGAAATAGTCCAAAGGCAGGCAAAATTGCCGTTACTGCCATCAATCCTGCTAACCAGAAGACTGCTGCTTACTCGATGACCGGTTCTGCAGCCGACCTTGCTGGTTGCTACATCGCCGATCTTGTTACCGTAAAGCGCAATGCAGACGGCTACGGAACAGATCCTGTTACTATCAAGTTCCGCCACCTCGCCTCAAGAGTACGTCTTGCCCTCTACGAAACCGTTCCCGGCTACGAAGTAAAGGAAGTAAGGTTTTATGCTGATGATGCTGCTACTACTCCATCAACTACTGCATTCCTCTATGGTGCCAACAACTTTTTCAGCACCTCAGGAACCTACACAGTCTCTTATCCCACATTGGACGAGCCTAACAGCCAAGACAACAACGTGGCACATGTAGCCTTCAGCGGTGATGCGCAGGCATCAGGTCAGCTCGGAGCATTCCCACAGACAGCTATCGGGCAGTCATCTACCGATGCTACATTCTCTGGCGACAAAGACAACAAGTACTTTACAGCTATCCTGCCTCAAGAGGTAGGAGCTGTCCTCAAACTTCGCGTTGACTACACACTCGAGTCAACCGATGGTATGCATGAAATCATTAAGGTATATGGTGCCACAGCTCAGATTCCTGCTGAAAGTGCAGCATGGAAGCCAGGCTATGCCTACACCTATATATTTAAGATAACAAAAGACACGAACGGAAGCACCGACCCAGAACATATCTATCCTGAGGGTCTGTTCCCAATCACCTTCGATGCAGTAGTGGTTGACGAAGTGACTGATAACGAAATCGTTCACGAAATGGACTTCGACAAGAAAGACGAATAACAACCCCCTCTGTTTCTAAAGAAATTTGAGACAAAAGAGAAATAAAAATATTTATAAACTTTTTCAAAAAAGCAAAC
>ONQD01000042.1 GCA_900319865.1 uncultured Bacteroidales bacterium
GCGGCAAAGATACAAATCTTTTTTCATTCGGCCATCCTGCAATTTGACCTATTGTGACAAAGTACAAAAAATCATCCTGCAATTTGACCTATACGCCAAAAAGAAAGGGGCAATAATACCTGCGGGCGGCGATGCGGAATCGATGGTGGCGGGTATTATTGCCCCTTGGGCAATTGGTATAGTCCTTGCCCCCTGCGGGGGGCAGGAAGTTAGGCGGTTAGTAGCCTAATATTTTGAGCATGGACTTGTGGCTTTGCTCTTTGGCGAAAAGTTTAGTGACATAGTCGCCATTCTCGTCTTTGTCGATAATGATGTGCTTGGGCGCAGGGATGAGGCAGTGCTGGATGCCGCCATAGCCGCCAAGGCTTTCCTGGTAGGCTCCGGTATGGAAAAAACCGATGTAGAGCGGGTCGTCCTTCTGGAGTTTGGGGAGGAAGATGGCGTTGGCGTGGGAATCGGCATTGTAGTAGTCCTCACTGTCGCAGGTCAAGCCGCCAAGGAACACACGCTGGTACTCGCAGTCCCAGTGGTTGATGGGGAGCATGATGAAGCGTTGGTTGATGCCCCAGGTATCGGGAAGGGTGGTAATGAACGAGCTGTCGATCATATACCACATCTCACGGTCGTTTTGCTGCTTCTGTTCCAGAATGCTGTAAAGGGTGGCACCGCTCTCACCGACAGTGAAACTGCCAAACTCGGTGAAGATATTGGGTTCGGGCACTTCCCGATTGGTGCAGATATTCTTGATTTGAGCCAGCACCTCCTCGGCCATATACTCATAGTCGTAGGTGGCGGCAAGGGAAGTCTTGCAGGGGAAACCGCCCCCGATGTTCAGCGAATCGAGTTCGGGGCAGACACGTTTCAGATCGCAATAAACATTGACGCACTTGGAGAGCTCATTCCAATAGTAGGCGGTGTCGCGGATGCCGGTGTTGATGAAGAAATGGAGCATTTTGAAGGTGAACTTCTTGTTCGGTTTCACTTGCTCCTCGTAGAAACTGACGATGTCGCTGTAGCGCATGCCGAGACGGGAGGTGTAGAAATCGAACTTGGGCTCTTCCTCGGCGGCGATGCGGATGCCCAGCTTCATGGGGACTTCGGGATTCCCGAGGCACTGGTCGAGACGGTAATACTCGTTCTTGTTGTCGAGCACTGGGACTACATTGTGGAAACCATCGGTATAAAGATTGACAATGTTTTCGATATACTGCTGGCGTTTGTAGCCATTGCAGATGATGAAGATGTCCTTGTCGAGCAGTTTTTGTTCGTAGAGCTCCTGTATCAAGTTGATGTCGAAAGCCGACGAAGTTTCGAGATTGATGTCGTTTTTCAACGCCTCCTCGAGTACAAAACTGAAGTGACTGGATTTGGTACAATAGCAATAATTGTAGGTGCCGGCATAATCGGTTTTTGCGATAGCGACGTTGAACATGCGTTTGGCCCGCTGGATTTGCGAGGTGATTTTAGGCAGATATGTAATCTTCAACGGCGTACCGTATTGCTTGATAATCTCCATCAAAGGAATGTCGTGGAAATAGAGTTCGCCCTCCTCGGTGCGAAATTCATCCTGTGGAAAATCGAAAGTCTGATCGACTAAATCGAAATATTTATTCTTCATCCGACTGAGTTAAATTGATAGGTTAATAATAAATTTAATCACGACAGATGAGTGCCGTTTAGCAAATCCAACTTCACTGAATTGCGATGCAAAAGTACACAAAAATATATAAAAAGCAATAGTATAGGGATAAAAAAAATCAGCCGAATTTACATTCGGCTGATTGACAATGAAATCAACAATAAATTATTTTACAATAACCTTTTTGACAACAGTATTTTCGAGGGTTTCAACCCTTAAGAAATATACTCCTGGAGTAAGATTTTGTAACGAAATGACGGTGCTGGGGGCTTCAACGCTGGCCACGGAAAGGGTTTGTCCCACAAGATTGACAAGGGACACGCGGCGGATATGCGAAGCCTGGACGGTGACATGGCTGGTGGCAGGATTGGGGAACACGTTGACACGCTCGGCAGCCAAAGGTTGCTGGATGCCCACATGCTGGTAGACAGCCTGGCCGCTACAAGCCTGACGATAGCCCACCACACTGTAGGCACTGCTTTGCTGCGGACAGACAACGATGCAAGGGGTAGTGTCGCCGGTGCTCCAGAGATAGCTGTCGGCACCGTGAGCCTTGAGAAGAATGCAGTTGCCATTGGGAGCGTGGATAGCCTCGATAGAGACGACAGGAGAGGGAAGCACCGTGATGGCGTAGTATGCCATCGGGGTCTGGGTTGAATCGAAATAGGAAACCACACCAGGTTCGGATGTGGAAATGAGGGTATCGCCCACATAGTATTCCTCGCCCACACAGGCACTGTCGACAACAAACGAGCAAAGAGCACCGGAATAGGGGAAATGCACATTGTCTATCCAAGCACAGTCGCTGCCTTCAGTACTATAGTAGTCTTTGGAATAGCTGAAAGCGAAATTATGCGAACCGGAAGTGACGGGACATGAGAAATAGGTCCAATCCACTTCGCCGGAAGCGCTGACCATTTCAACCCCGTCAATGCGGAAAGAGAAAAAGTCATATCCCTCCTCGCTGGACACTTTATAGTAGAAAGAGATGCTGTCGTCGACAGAAGATGTCCAATAAATAGACATACGGGATTCGGAACGGTTGGAAAGATTGGCCATGCTGCGTGCGGCGAAACGGCCCATATAGGGGTTATCTTCTGTGACCGTCCATGGACGGGAATTATTGCTCCATGAGAACCGCGAGAGGTCGCCCGACTCGAAAGTCTCGATTTCGGAAGAACCGATACGGATCATGGCGACAGAAATGAGTTTAGCATTGTTGCCCGAGTCGGCATAGAGATAGAATGGCAAAGAGATGTTGGGCAAATTGGAGGCCATGGTTAGCGGGAAAGCGACCACAGTGTCCTGATTTGGAGCCAAAGCGCCAAGCGAAACAGAAGGGATGGCAGAGCTTACTAGACCAAAATCGCTCACCAGACTGAGCTGGGTGGGATGAGAGGCGGCGTGTCCGTTATTGCGGATTTGGAACGAAATGACTGAGCTGCTATCAGGATTGAGGTCTGGATTGGCTTCGTAGTGCACAACCGAGAGGCGGGATGCAACGACGGGGATGGAAAAATGTTTGGTCGAAGTACCGCCAAAGCTGGCAATAGCGGTAAGATTAATAATGGTGCCATCCTCCATATCGGCGGGGATATAGATTGAGCAGAGGGCCGGGACATCGACAGTGTCGCCTGGAGCGATGGTGCCGAAACGACCTTCGGGCTGCACCACCAGGACATCACCATTGTCGGAAGACAGGGTGATAAGGCATTCAGAAGGATACTGATTGCCGAGGTTGGTGAGGGTGAAATTGAACGAGAGAACGCTGTCGGGGGTAGCGACGGCGGTAGGCTGAACCCGGGCAATCTGGATGAAAGGAGCATTGTTTACTATGACCTGAAGAGGACGGAAAACAGGCTGGCGATTCTGTGCCCATACGGCCAATTCGTAAGTGTCGGGGAACAGGGATGAGGGCAAGTCGAGCGAAGCATTGCCATTGGCATCGGCGAAAGCCGCCACTACGAGTTCTTGGGTTGAGGGATGGGTGATAGCGACGTAGGCATAGGGTTCTGTGCGGACAGAATAGTTGTCAACACCCAATGTCACAACCTCATCGGCCTCGACACGGAGAGCCGAGGGTACACCCAACCAGGGCATAAGCGAGGGATCACCAAAGAGTTCGTATACCTCCCAATAGTAATGGACATAGGAACCATAGACCTGTACGGCATAGTTGCCGGCATTGATAATGGAACCAGCGGTTTGACGCCAATTGGGATAAGTCTCGCTGTGGGTGTGGAAATGACGGTCATAGGCACCCAAATTCCTGGAGTCGTATTCGGCATCCATGGTGTTGGAAATGGCTGTGCGGTAGCCAACACCCCAGCAAAAATCATGAGCCCAATAGGTAGAGTTGGTAGCACCGATATAAACAACTGCACCGCCGTTATTGCCCCGACGCAGAAGTGCCTCGCCAAGACATGCATCATATTGTTGGGTATTGAACTTGCCAGAGAGGCAGCAATTGCCAATCATGACAGCGGGTTTGTTGGTGTTGGTGAGTGATGCTGCGTGGTTGGCAGTGAAGTTGGGAGTACTCCATGAATCGTCGAAACCGTGAGCACTGTAATTGACCCAACCACAACCCTGATTATAGAGTGCACGCAATGCAGTTGCAGTGGCATCAGTACGGGAGTTGCCCGTAACCGTTACGCCAGCGGGGCTGAAACTGACATTGTTCTTGTAGTAATAGACATCATTGTAGCCATTGGCAGCATTGATATAATATTTAGCGAAATAGTCCATAGCGGGGTCGGCATACTCATATGCATAGTCTCCGGAATAGCCGCCATCCTTGCCTGCAATAAGAACCCCACGGCCCAGATAGCTGGGGTCGGGGAAATCGTAACGCTCGTAGAAGATGGTTTTTTCAACCTGGGGAGTGAGTTCGGCAACGGTGCGGGCGGAGAAGCGGCCATAGTAGCAGTCGGGGAGATTATCGCCGTCAGTCCAAGTGGTGAAATACAGGTCGGTGACATGGTTGTTGTCGGGAGAAGTGCAGCGGGCATCGAAAGCAGGTATTTGCTGATGGTCGCCAATAAGAAGCAGATAGGTGGGAGCCGGGAGCTCGTCGGTTGCATTGGTGTAGAATCCTTTGATAAAGTTGGCAATCTGTGTGTTTTGTGTACCTACATTGGCATCGCCGGTATAGGCCACGGTAACGATGAAGCCTTGACGCTTTTTCCAATTGACAAAGTCGTCGAAAGCCCCACGGAAACTGCTGTGTGCAACAATGAGATAATGAAGTGGAGCAGCGTTGCGAATGGCCTTGGTCGAGGGGAGGGTGCTGAGCAGGGAGTGGCCTACAGTGTACTGAGGCGAGAAGTAGCGGGAATGCATCTGCTCGGTGGCAACCCTGTCGGCATTGCGATAGGTGAGCTTGACTTTCATGGAAGAAATCATGCTCAGTTGTCCGCTGACGGGGTTGTAGGAAATGGGCGAGATGCGCAGGATGGCCAGATTGCGGTCACGGGCCACGCCGATAGACTCCACCCAAGCCGCAGGGGCATCGGTGAAAGCATCGGTGGCATAGAAAGCACTGTCGAAGACAAAGGGCAAGGGACCCACATCCGACTTGCTGGGAGACGGCTGGACAGGCATCACATAGTTGGAGGCAGCGGGCAGTTGCTTGGTTCTGACTTCAGACACAGAAACAACCACCTCGGAGCACAACGGTATTTCTATCATTTCCGAAAGGATGGGAAGGTTGGGAAGACCCAACTTGGTGGATGGTGTGGAGCCATCGAAAGTGAGCTGGAGGAATGTCTCGCTGCCAACTTGTTGCAGCGAAGAATGGAGTTCAGGAGCGGCGAAGAGTATTTCGGCAGCAGAATAGTCATTTTCTGCCACCCTCATAGATTGTGCCGACAGGGAGAGCCCCGTAAGCATGAAAAATCCACAAATGGCTGTGATAAGGATTTTTTTCATATTACAATAAGGAAACATTATTAATATATAATCTAATTACAAATTGACACTTTCTGGAATGGACGGTATATCGGGCGATGGAATCGGGCCGAAGATGGTCCACGGAGAAGGGGCCACGATGCGGACTAGCTCGTGGCGGACGGGATGGGTAAACGAAACGCAATAGGAATGGAGCGAAATGCTGCCGTCGGGATTGGAACGGGGAGCACCATATTTCAAGTCGCCCTTAATAGGACACCCCATGTGCGCCAGCTGGCACCTGATTTGATGATGACGGCCAGTGTGCAAATCGATTTCAAGAAGATGCCAACCACCTGACGAGGTGGACAGAAGCCGATAATCCAGCACGGCGAGTTTCGCTTCACCCTTGCGGGAATCACTAACCACGAAACTTTTATTCTGTTTCTCATTACGCAACAGGTAATCCTCGAGATGGCCTTGTGGCTGGGGTGGGGGCGTTTTAACTACAGCGAGATAGGATTTATGGAAATCGCGACTTTTCACCAATTCGTTCATACGGCTAAGTGCCTTGCCGGTTTTGGCAAAAATGACAACGCCGCTCACAGGGCGGTCGAGCCGATGTATGACACCGCAAAAGACATTGCCAGGCTTGGAGTCGCGACATTTGAGAAAAGCCTTGACCATATCGGCAAGACAAGTATCGCCTGTCTTGTCGGCCTGAACTATCTGACCGGGCAACTTGTTCAGTGCAATGAGATGGTTGTCTTCATACAATATCTGATCGGCAATGTCCATGGGGTCATTCGGATTGAGTGGGGGCTGTTTCGACGGGCGCCGGGACAATGGAACAAACGGGAGTGACAGCATTTTTAACCACATCCTCTACATTGACCTCAAAGAGGAAATGTTTGGGGACAAACAGGTCGATACGGGAGCCGAACTTGATAAAGCCCATTTCCTGATTCTGCTTTACCTTCTCACCCACACGGGCATAGCAAACAATGCGGCGGGCCATAGTGCCAGCAATCTGGCGAATCATGATTTTTTGACCATCGGGGAGCAGAAGACCCACAGAGGTACGCTCGTTGAGGACGCTGGACTTGGGATAGGAAGCAACAAAATAGTTCCCTCGATGAAACTTATAATACTCGATGGTGCCGTCGCAGGGATAGCGATTGACATGAACGTCTGTTCCGTTCATGAAGATGCTGATTTGTGTGCATTCGCCTTTAATATACTCCTTCTCTTCCGCCTCCTCGATAGTGACAATGACTCCATCGGCGGGGGCTATAAGCCGTTGGTCGTCGTTGGTGAAAATCCGACGTGGGATACGGAAGAAGAGCGACACCAACACCCAAAGCACCAGGAGCAAAGTAATAAAGAAGTAGTGGAAGAAATTCCAGTGTTGCACAAAGAATATCATGGCAGCATAGATGACCAGAATGACCATCAGCATACCTAATATCAGTTTGCGACCTTCTTTATGAAAATACATAATATATAGTAATTAAATCAATAAAATATCATACAATACACCCACACAACAGGCAGAATGAAGAGTAGACTATCGAAACGGTCGAGGAACCCACCATGACCGGGCATGATATTGCCCGAATCCTTCAGTCCGACAGAGCGTTTCAACATGGACTCCGAAAGGTCACCCAAGGTGCCAACAACGCTACAAACCAAAGCAATTACGACCCAATCGAAGCGCCCAAAATAAGTAGAGAACAACGGCCCTACAAAGATGCCGGTGGCAACAGTGGCAAGAATACCGATGATTGTACCCTCCCACGTTTTGCCCGGAGAATGACGGGGCCACATTTTGTGCTTTCCTACAAGCGAACCGCCCATATAGGCGAAAGAGTCGTTCACCCACACCATAATAATACACATAATAAGCACGTTGTAGTCATAATGCAAAGATGCCATAGTACTGAGCGGGAAAGCAATATATGCGACTGGCAACAAAGTGTGGAGCACATCGGCAAAAGGCATATCAGACTTGCGCCACAACTGAGTACCCAAAGCAATTGGTATCGACAGCACAACCGAGGCGAGAAGAATGGCTACTACCCAACCGGGTAAAGATATCAACCCATTCAGTCCCAGTACTACCACAAGGTTAATCGACAAAATATAGCCCAAAATCTTGATGGGTTTTGCATTTTGTTTCTCCGCAATGCGATAGTATTCAAATGTGCAACCTATCGTAACAAAGAGTGAGAATGCAAGCAAGATGATTGCTCCCCAGGTCTCACCAACGAGATGACCGCTCAGGATAGAACCCAGAAAAAGGGCAGCATAGACAGTGGCACTAAGTGTGCGAATCCAAAATGTTTTCATTGTTCTTCAGGTTTTGTGGCAGTTGTATTATCCGCATCATCCGACTCTGCGTTCTGTGCCAACTCTCGACTGTCGGATTGAGTTTCGACTTGTTTCTTTTCTTCAATCTCAGCCTGACGGGGTCCATAGATTCGTTCAAGGTCTTCGCGGAACAGCACTTCGAGTTCGAAGAGACGCTCAGCCAACTCGTCCAGCTGTTCCCTATGCTCAAGGATTATTGACTTTGCACGGTTATATGCCTCCTCGACTATGCGTTTCACCTCTTTGTCTATCACTTCGGCCGTCTTCTCGCTGAAGGGTTTAGTAAAGCCATACTCCGATTGACCAGTGGAGTCGTAGAAACTCACATTGCCCACTTCTGGGCTCATGCCATAATAGACCACCAGCGACTGGGCCATCTTGGTGGCACGCTCTATGTCGTTGAGTGCGCCGGTACTTATTTTGCCAAACACTATCTCTTCGGCGGCACGCCCAGCCATAAGACTTGTCATCTCGTCGAACATCTGCTCATAGGTGGTAATCTGCCTTTCTTCGGGCAAATACCAGGCAGCACCCAAAGCTTTACCACGCGGAACAATGGTAACTTTGATAAGGGGATTGGCCCAGCGTAATAGCCAACTGACCGATGCATGGCCACTTTCGTGATAAGCGATGGTACGTTTCTCGTGTTCGGTGAGTACCTTGGTGCGTTTCTCCAAACCGCCCACAATGCGGTCGATAGCATCCAGGAAATCCTGCTTTTCTATCTTCTTCTTGCCTTTGCGGGCAGCACAAAGAGCGGCCTCGTTACACACATTGGCAATGTCGGCGCCCGAGAAACCAGGCGTTTGTTTTGCTAGGAAGTCACGGTCCACACATTCCGGGCTTTCTTTATCAAGATTAAGTTTCAGATTACGCATGTGAACCTCAAAAATGGCCTTGCGTTCCTCGATGTCGGGCAGTTCCACATAGATTTGCCTGTCGAAACGGCCGGCACGCAACAAAGCCTTGTCAAGCACGTCGGCGCGGTTGGTGGCCGCCAGAACAATGACATTGGTGCCACTACTGAATCCATCCATCTCGGTGAGGAGCTGGTTGAGGGTGTTCTCGCGCTCGTCATTTGCATTGCTCAATCCTGCATGGCCGCGGGCTCGTCCCACAGCGTCAATCTCATCAATAAAGATGATACAGGGTGCTTTTTTCTTGGCCTCCTCAAAAAGATCGCGCACTCGGGATGCTCCTACGCCAACAAACATCTCAACAAAATCGGAACCCGACATGGAGAAGAATGGCACATTGGCCTCTCCTGCCACAGCCTTGGCGAGAAGGGTTTTACCCGTACCCGGAGGCCCAACAAGGAGAACACCTTTGGGTATTTTGCCACCCAGGTCGGTATATCGCTGGGGATTTTTCAGGAAGTCAACCACCTCCATCACCTCTTCCTTGGCACCGGCCAACCCCGCCACATCCTTGAATGTGACATTGGTGGGCGTCTTACCATCGTACACTTTGGCTTTGCTCTTGCCTACACCGAAGATGCCTCCGCCTCCACCGCCCATCTGCTTTTGCGAAATGCGGCTCATGAAAACAAAGAACAGGATAAGCAGCAGGAATGGTCCGAAAACCACAAGCATGTCTCTCCATAAGCTGGTACGTTTCACTGGCACAAGGTCTATCCGCTCACCAGTCTGCTCTTCCACTTTTTCTAGGTCTTTCTCAAAACTCTCGAATGTCACAAAATCATAGCGGTAGAAACTGGATGATGAGATATCTTGATTGAGCAAATTCTTCCCTACAAGATCATTGTAACTTGTATCGCTCTTGATTGCCGAGTTCTTGATATACACTTCAGCATACTCCTGATTGACAATAACAATCTTGGAGTAGTCATGTTTGACTAATATAGATTCCAATTTGGCCCAACCAATTGGATGGGGGCCACTGCTGGAATCAGGACGCAATAAGAAAATACCAAGAGGGATGATAATGATAGCATACAGTATATACAGCAACCAACTCTTGGAAGGTGATTTCCTCGGACCGTTGCCTCCAACCCCTTTACCATTAGGAGTAGGATTATTCCCTTTGGGTGAATTGTTATTATTATTGTCTGCCATTGTAATGGACAAATATTTATTGTATACCTATTTATAATTTAAGCAGTAGGTTTGTACCTTGCTTTATTTCATTTTCTGAGCCGTTCGGCATCCTCCCACAGTTGTTCCAACCGGTAGAATGCTCTCCTCTCCTGAAGAAAGATGTGTACTACCACGTCGAAATAATCCATCAAAATCCATTCGGCATTATTATAGCCTTCCACCTTCGAAGGGTTTAGATTCATGGCTTTTTTCACCACTTCATGAACATGGTCGCTCATTGCACTTACGTGTGACGGTACATTTCCGGAAGCAATTACAAAGAACGATGCCGGAGCCGATTGCAAACCACGCATGTCCAATATCTGGACATCCATACCCTTTTTGTCGTCTAAAGCTTGTGCGGCCAATTGAGCCAACATTTCTGATTCAGTCATCTATTACAGTAGCTATTAAAGTTCTAATTTCGTTATTTTCCTTTATCTCCACTCTCACATAGTGAGGAGGAAGCAGTTCTTCTATTTTCTCGGTCCATTCGGTAAAGCAATATTCCCCACTATAGAAATATTCCTCGTACCCTATGTCATAGGCCTCATCAATATTCTTCAATCTATAGAAATCGAAGTGATAGACCGGGTCACCTTTTGCAGTGGTATATTCATTGACAATGGCGAACGTAGGACTGCACACATTATCATTCACCCCCAACTGGTCGCACAGTTCCCGTATAAGGGTGGTTTTCCCCACACCCATCTTGCCGAAAAAGGCAAAGAACCGCTCTTCACTGAAAGTCTCCAGCAATTCCGATGCCACATCTGGCAATTGGTCTAGTGAGTCGAATGTTTTTGTCAAATTGAACATTACTATTGCTGATTGTTCTGTAGTATTACTGACAAAAATTCACCTTACACACAGGTTACCCGTTATCTCAAGCGGTCGGCTGCACGCACCTTCTCCTCGTCTTTGCGGATAGAACGTTCGGCCAGGAACAACATAATCACTGCCAGCACTGCACACCAAGTGCCAATACCATAATCCACATCCACCTCGGTGCAAGCCATTGCGAGGGTCGCCTTGTCAACAAAGGCATCCACCGCCCAAATGAAAATCAGGAATATCTCCACAACTCCCAGCAAAAAGCCTACGGCCACAAAACGCATCTGCAACACTCTATTTTTATAGAGGAATATACTGACTATGGAAATTGCTATCACCAGTGCCACCAGCACCAACAAAGGCCATGTATTGACAAAACCTTTTTGCCCCATCGTGATAGATCCGCAGTTCTGTATTTGCGAATAAGTTTCTGGCACATCCTTTGCCACTAAATTCAGATCACCTTTCACAGTCCTTCCCAGCGGATCCTTGCCCTCGAAACTGGCAATAGGAAACAGGAAACTCACTGCCATTGCGCAGACTGCTATGAAAAGAAATAAAGTTTGCTTACGTTGTATCATAATATTTTTTTTAATTATCTCTATTTGTTATTCTTGAAACTTGAATTCTGTGATATCAGAGGCGTGACGGTAGTGCCATTTTCCCAGCACCTTTCCTTCTTTCAGGAGGATAAAACCGGGGTTGGATCTCAACATGGTCTCAATTGCGGTCATGTCTGCAAAAAAGAACTCCATATTGTCCAACTTGTTGGAATAAAGGAATGACTGCGTCTCCTCGGGCAATGCCGAGCTCAGCAAAACCATCTGTATGCCACTCTGCTCTGCAAAATCAAATGTATGCCGCAATGCCCTTGCCCCTTTATCGTCCACCTTGTCCAGATGATGAATTGTGGCAATGAGCAAATAGTCGGGCGATGCAATCAGTTCCTGCGCGTGATCGTTCATATCCATATCAAGCATGGAGAATCCGTCAGCCTTAATCTCGTGGGGATCCACCACACGGCTGCTCTCCCATTCCCATGCTTCTTCCCACTCGGGATCGGCCATCATCGCCACCAGCTCCTCCGACTTAAACTCTTTGGTCTCGCCAGTTTGCTTGTTGCGATAGGTCACATAGCTCTGCACCTGCAGCGATTCGTCCGTGTCAACCATCTGGTTGCCCACTTTCCAGCTGCGGAAATCTATGCAAGGCTCGTTATTAATGTTATACAGCCCAAATATCACCATCAATATTGCGGCAAATACCGTAATTAAGAAATCACGCTCAAACCGTTTCTTGTTGCGCAGATTGCAGGTAAGCAGAATCCACACCGTTGGCACATCGAGCACTATGTTCTTCCAGAAAGTCTGCCAATTTGTCAACTTCACTGCATCCCCAAAGCATCCACAGTCGGTCACCTGATTGGTGATGGCATCGATGAGCGTGGTACACGTAAAAAACAACATCATCAAGGCCAACAGCCATGCAGAGAACTTGCGAAAGCAACCAAAAATCAACATCACTCCTACCGTAAACTCTGCAACAATCAATCCCATAGCCATCACTGTGGCCATCGGCACCAGCCATTCAAAACTCATACCGAAAAACGACCATGCTGTCAAATATTCGGTAATCTTATAGGATGTACCCAGCGGGTCAACTCCTTTCACAAAACTGGAAAATAAGAACACTATGCCCACAAACACCCTCGCAATCACATTCAATGTCCAGTTCAAATTATTGTCTTTTATCTTCATAATTATTCCTTTTTTCTAAAACATTTTTTTCTCTTAATTGTAATTCTCAGGCATCCGTATGTTCACTCAGCCGTATAAGGCAGAACAACGAATAGTTGATAATATCCATATATCCGCCCTCCACACCTTCCGAAATCAGTGTCTTTCCATCATTGTCCTCTATCTGCTTGATGCGTCTCAGCTTCATCAGAATCAGGTCAACCATCGAACTCACCCGCATCATGCGCCAGGCTTCGCCATAGTCATGGTTCTTATCCAACATCAGCGAGGTGGCCCTTGTTACATGTTTATCATACAGCTCCAATGCCTTCTCCAAAGGCAACATCTGCTCCCCGTCAGGTCCCAGTTCCTGCTGAATCAATGCAATCACGGCATAATTCACCATAGCCACAAATTCCGACTCATATCCATCACCCACCTTGTTCTCCCCACTTTCCTGTATGCTCCGGATGCGGTTGGCCTTGATAAATATCTGGTCTGTCAGCGACGGAAGCCGCAACACCCTCCACGAAGTACCATAGTCCTTAGCTTTCTTCTCGTATATGTCCCTGCATCGGGTTATTTCTTTCTTGAATTCTTCTGTAGTATTAGGCATAATATAAAAAATACAACAAATTGAAACGGAATTTCTTTTTTTTTATTGTTGTGGCACAATTAAAAAAACAAAAAATCGTTTCTACATTCCAAAAGCAAAGATACAACTTTTTATTCAAATCATGGAGACATCTGTACAATTCCATCCTATTTCGGTACTTGGCCGGAACAAACAGTACACTTTCAACCGTCCCGTAGTCATGGGCATTCTGAATGCCACAGCCGACTCTTTCTACGATGGCGGACGCTACACCACACCCGACACCATTGTGGCCCATGCCCTCGAACTGCTCGACCAAGGTGCCGACATCATCGACCTCGGGGTGGTTTCCTCCCGACCCGGCGCCGCCCTTCTCCCGCCACAGGAAGAGGCCGACCGCCTTGCCCCGCTGGTCTCTCTGCTCCGCAACCAACTCCCGCCCGACACCCTCATCTCTGTCGACACCTGCTATAGCCTCCCCGCCGCCAAAGCCGTCGAGGCCGGTGCCGACATTGTCAACGACATCTCCGGCGGCCAATTCGACCCTCAGATGTTCTCCACTATAGCTTCGCTGAAGGTCCAGTACATCCTGATGCACACCCGCGGAACCCCTCTCACCATGCAACTACCCGAAAACACCCGCTACAACGACATCATCAACGACCTCGCCACCTATTTCGAATCCAAACTCAATCAGCTCGAACGCCTCAGACTGAACAACGTATGGCTCGACCCCGGTTTCGGTTTCGCCAAAACAGTGGACCAGAACTACGAAATACTGCTCCGCCTGCCCGAACTCATCCATCGTTTCCCCAACAACCCCATGCTTGTCGCTCTGTCCAATAAATCCATGATTACCAAGAGGCTCTCCCTCCTCAATATACCTTCCGGCAAAGACTCCCCCCTGCCCGACTCCGAATTGGGCACTCTGGCGCTCAACACGCTCGCCATTCGCGACGGTGCCTCCCTGCTCCGTGTCCACACCCCGCGTCTCTCTCGCCTCGCCATTCAATTGCTGTTCCCTCAATCATAATTCCTCCCAGACCGCCCTTCCGCCTTTTTTTTATTCATTGTAACAAAATAATAATCGCTCGTCCGCGTTATAACAGAAAAGATTTATACCGACATGTTCCCCTTTCCGCAAATCCGTTTTGTCGATGTCCTGGACATCTTCTTGGTGGCTCTCCTTGTCTATGAGTTGTATCATCTGCTCAAAGGCACTAACGTCATACGCATTTTCTGGGTTCTCGTCATCATGTATATCGCCTGGCGCGTTTTCGACATTCTCAACATGCGTTTCTGCAGCCAGATCTTTGGAGGTATCATGAGTATCGGCCTCATCGCCCTGGTCATCGTCTTTCAACCCGAAATCCGCAAATTCCTTCTTCTCATCGGCACCAAGACCCAACTCACCGGCGACACCGTCTTCAAACGTTTCCAGTTCTGGAAAAGCGATGTCAACAAACGCTCCGGGGTCAATCTAGAGCCCTACATCCAGGCCTGCATGCACATGTCCCAAACCAAAACCGGAGCTCTCATCATTTTCAAACGCTCCAACGAGGTGGAAGAGCTTATCCGCACCGGCGAAACTATCAATGCTGTGGTTTCCTCCGCCCTTCTCGAAACCCTGTTTTTCAAAAACTCTCCCCTCCACGATGGTGCCGTCATTGTCAGCGGCAACCAGGTCCTCGCCGCTCGGTGCATCCTCCCCGTCACTTCCCGCCTCGACATCGACCCAAATCTCGGTCTCCGCCACCGCAGTGCCATCGGCGTAACCGAACAATTGGACGTTCTCGCCGTCATCGTCTCCGAGGAAACCGGAGCCATCTCCTATGCTCTCGAAGGCGAAATCCATCACAGCGTTGGCCTCGTCCAACTCCGCCATGCACTCGAAAAATACATCAACCACGTAGATAAAGAACAAGACAAAGAGTAACCCGCCCCCAAGCACCAGTCTCACGCACTCGCCCTCACCTCCATCTACCCTCCGTTTCTCGCCCTCATTCCCTCTCCTACCATCCTTGCCTACCCTACTGCAATCCCCGTTCTTATTATTGGAAAAACACAAATATTTATCGAATATCAATAATTTTATTCTTAATTTCAAAAAAAGTTGTATCTTTGCCACGTCTATTTAGCCAACAATAGATGCATTAAAACGGTATATTGAAATGAAAACCAATTATATAAAACACGTCAGAATAGTGTACAGTCTCTTTGCAGGTATACTATTAATCTGCCTGGGACTGTTTTTTAGCAACATCATTTCAAGCGAAGACACCCCACAGGTAGGCGGCATCGCTTCCGGCGATTCCAACTATGCTTTCACTATCACCAACCTCAATGCAGGCAACACTCTCTATAATGCCGAACACCCCATACAGAACACTCCCGACGGCGTAACTGCCCATTCTCACATCAGCCATTTCGACATGGATTTCTACACCCGCGACGAATCCATTCGCAACGATGCCCGCATCAATTGGATTGTCGCTCTCCAAATCGTCCAGATTGCTTGCTTCATCGCCGTCTTCATACTTGTGGTCATCACCCTCATCTCTTTCTACCGCAGTGCCAAACGCGGCCACATCTTCCCCGAGAAGAAAATCACCCTCCTTCTGGTCATTGGCATCCTTCTGGTTGTCTCTTCTCTCTGTACCGACACCAGCGTCTACCTCGAGCGCACCTTGGCCCTCGACCTCCTCAAAAACACCGCTTGGCAGCCTCAAGCCCACTACACTATTCATTTCACCCGCATTTTCTTTGGCCTGACTCTCATCTTCCTCTCTCAAATTTTCCGCATCGGCCGCGAACTCCAGGAAGAACACGAATTAACGATTTAACCCCGAAAGGCTGACCCCATGATTGTAGTAAACTTAGATGTAATGATGGCCAAGCGTAAGATTTCGCTTACCGAACTCGCCGACCGCATCGGTCTCACTCCGGCCAACCTCTCCATTTTCAAAACCGGCAAAGCTCGTGCCGTGCGTTTCAGCACTCTCGAGAATATCTGCCGCGAGCTCGACTGCCAACCCTCCGACCTGCTCGAATACCGCCCCAACGAACCTTCTATCGAAAAATCAAATTCCTAAATTTTTTTTATAAAACTTTCAACAAATGAAGAAACTTCTAACCATCCTCATGCTCCTCACCCTCATCGGTGGCATGAATTTCGCCCAGGCTCAAAAGTCCGGCGACAAGAAGTCCGACCTCACCGCCAAGGTGCCCGTCGACAAAAAAGTTAAAATCGGTAAACTGGCCAACGGCATGACCTACTACATCCGCGCCAACAAAAAGCCCGAAAACCGTGTCCAGTTCCGCTTGGTCACCAATGCTGGCTCTATCCTCGAAGACGACGACCAGCAGGGTCTGGCCCACTTCTGCGAGCACATGGCCTTCAATGGTACCCAGTACTACAAGGGCAATGAGATGATCAGCACCCTCCAAAAGAACGGTATCGAATTCGGCCGCGGCATCAACGCATGGACCGCCTTCGACGAGACTGTCTACTACGTCGAACTCCCCACCGACAATGCCGAACTCGTCGAAATGGGTTTCAAAATCCTCGACGGCTGGGCTTCTAAACTCCTCTTCGATCAGGATGAAATCGAACACGAACGTGGCGTCATCCTCGAAGAGTGGCGTGGCGGTCTTGGCGCTCAGGAACGCCTCCGCAAAGCCACTTGGCCTATCATGCTCAAAGGCTCCCGCTATGCCGACCGTCTCCCCATCGGTCTCGAAGAAGTTATCCGTAACTTCCAACGCCCCGTCATCACCCGTTTCTACAACGACTGGTATCGTCCCGACCTCCAGGCCGTCATTATCGTTGGCGACATTGACGTAACTGCTATGGAAGCCAAAGTGCACGAATATTTCGACAGCCGCAAGGCTCCCGTCAATCCCCGTCCCCGTCCCGAGTTCGACATCCCCGGCAACAAAGAACCCCTCGTGGCCATCGCTACCGACAAGGAGGCTACCAATGCCAGCATGATGCTCTTCTGGAAACACAAGAAAGCTCCTCAAGGCACCATCGGTGACTACCGTGCCAGCCTCGTCCGCTCTCTCGTCAGCGGCATGCTCGACGACCGCTTCAACGAACTCGCCGAGAAATCCACCGCTCCCTTCCTCTATGCAGGCGGCGGCTATGGCGGCTTCTTAGGCCGCAGTTGCGATGCCTTTATCGGTAGCTGCGCCCCCAAGGAAAACCGCATTGAGGATGCCACCGAGGCCGTCCTCGCCGAAATCTTCCGCGCCGTTCAGCACGGTTTCACTCAGACCGAGCTCGACCGTCAGAAAGAAGAGATTCTCGAAAACTACCGCAAAATGGCCAAGGAAGCCAACAAGACCGCCAGCAATAATTTTGCTCAGGAATACACCAACAACTTCCTCGAAGGTGAAGTAATCCCCGGCATCATGGCCGAAAACCGCTATGCCAAGGAATTCATCCCCGAAATCACTCTTCAGGAGTGCAACGACCTCATCAAGACTTGGGTCACCAAAGAAAACTTCGTCTACTACCTCACCGCTCCCCAGCAGGAAGGCTACCGTGTCCCCTCTCAGCAGGATGTCCTCGCTATCTACAACCGCGCCAGCAACGCCAAGTATGCTGCTTGGGTCGACAACTACAAGGACGAACCCCTCTACAGCAAACAGCTCCCCGCTGTCACCCCCAAACTCACCAAAACCAACACCGTCCTCGACTATAAGGAATACACCTGCCCCAATGGCGTGAAATTCATCGTAAAGAAAACCGACCTCAAGGACGACGAAATCCAGATGAACTCCTTCGCTTGGGGTGGCACTTCCCTCTATAGCGACGACGAATTCTACATGGCCTCCAATGCCGCCGGCTTCATCGACGACGCCGGTATCGCTCAGTTCTCCAGCACCCAGCTCTCCAAGAAACTCAAAGGTGTCAACGTCTCCATCAGCCCCAATATCGATGCTCAAACTCAGGGCTTCTCCGGCAGCTGCGTCCCCAAGGACCTCGAAACCATGCTCCAAATCCTCTCCCTCTACTACGAAGCTCCCCGCAAAGACCGTGAGTCTTTCGACAAGAACATCGACCAACTACGCAACCAGCTTAAATTCATCGGCGAGAACCCGCAGGTAGCCTTCATCAAGAAATATATCGAGATCGCTCGTCCCGGCGATCCCCGCGCCATCGCCGTTCCTACCGAACAACACATCGCCAGCCTCAACCTCGATCGCATGTACGATATCTTCCGCGAACGCTTCAGCAACGCTGCCCACCAAACCTTCTTCTTCGTGGGTAACATCGAAGATGCCGACATCGACCTCATCGCCAAATACCTCGGCAATCTGCCCACCACCAAGGCTAAGGCTGAGAAATATCGCAAACTTAAAGACTACACCTTCAAGGGCACTCCCCGCGCCACTGCTTACAAAGGCACCGACAACCAGGGCATCATGCTCATGAGCGGTACCACCAAAGGCTACAAACACTCCGTCAAAAACGGCGAGATCATCAACCAGCTCAGCGCTTGCATGGAAATCACCGCTCTCGAAATCATCCGCGAAAAGATGGGCGGCACCTACAGCCCCAGCGTCAACGTCAGCTACAGCCGCATCCCCGAACAGGAAGTCGACTGGACCTTCTACATCAACTGCAACCCCGATAGCACCAGCCTCATCGAAAATGCCGCTCTCGAAATCCTCAAAAAGTACATCAACGAAGGCCCCGATGCCGAGACCCTCGCCAAAGTACAGGAACAGCAGATTATCAATCGCCAGAACAGCAAACAGAACAACGGTTTCTGGATGGGTCAGATTATGGGTAGCTACCGCTTCAACGAAAGCCGCGACTATGTGGTCAACGACTACGAAAGCATCGTCAAGTCCGTTACCGCCAAGGACATTCAGGCTGCCGCCAAGAAATACCTCGACCTCAAACACTACCTCACCGTCTTCCTCAAACCCGAAGCCGCTCCCGCCGAATAATATCGGCATTACCTGATATCAAAGTCCCGGAAGCAACGATTGCTTCCGGGACTTTTTTTAACCCAAATCGAGCTAAATAATGCACCTCACACCGCGCCCATCGACCCGCCACCGCGAGTCCCCACTTTCAGAGGGGTACGGCGAAGCCGGG
>ONQD01000061.1 GCA_900319865.1 uncultured Bacteroidales bacterium
AACAGTCTTAGCAATGCCGACTCCTTCACTCCCGTCACAACCATCAACAACAGTTCCACAGGTTCTGAATTTGTCACAGTCGACTTCTCCGACTACACTAGTACCGGCCATTATATCGCTTTCCGCAACATCCTCGCCCCTGGCTATTCCGGCGACTTCAGCCTCAACTACATCGATGACATCCGGCTCCAAACTCGCTGCGCCATCTATCCAGACGAGCTCCCCTACTCCGACAACTTCGACTCCTACACTACCTCCACCACCGCCAAAACCGGTGTGACTCCCGACTGCTGGACTCTCGCACACCAGGATGTGACCATGGCCGACGTGTACAAGCCCATGGTCTATCACGACGCCTCCTGCGCTCACAGCGGCAGCTACTCCCTCATCCTCAACAAGCGTGGCATATTCGCCATGCCCGAGTTTGGCGGCGATGTCAGCATACTCCAGCTCTCCTTCTACGTTAGACAGTCCGCTGCCAAATACCAACTCCAGGTGGGTGTCATGTCCGACCTCTCCAACGCCAGTACCTTCGTGCCTGTCGCCACTATCAACAACTCTTCCACCTCCGCTTCCGTCTTGCAGACTGTAAACTTCTCTTCTTATTCTGGCTCCGGTCGCTATATCGCTTTCCGCAATATCCTCGCCCCTGGCTATTCTGGCGACTTCAGCATCAACTACATCGACGACATCACGCTCAGCCTTGCAGCATCCAAAGGCCTTGACGGCAACGGGAACGACGTCTCCGATAATGAGCCGCTCTCCCAGAAATGGATGACCGTCTTCCCCAACCCGACTTCCGGCATGCTTACCATCGAAGCTGACGGCGAGATTGAACGTATCGACATCTTCGACTACACCGGCCGCTGCGTGACAACAGTCGAGCACCAGTCCACAGTCGACCTCAGCAGTTTCGCCTCCGGTCTGTACACTCTCCGTTGCACATTGCCCGACCGCATCGAAGTCCGCCGTGTTGTGAAGCAATAACCTGAAATGGTAATATACGAGTTGCCACAAACACCTCGTCATATTCTACCATAACACTCTCTATCAAGGCACTCCACTCGGGGTGCCTTGATTTTTTCTTCATACCCCAAAGTCAAAAGTAACCCCTAAATCCTTAAAACCAAATCGGTCATTCGGACAACTATTCAATCATACTTGTCTTATTTGGTCTGTTTTAGTAATATAATCATTTCTTTCGGCTGGCTACATCCTTGTCTCGCCGTGTCCTTGATTTCTCTCACCCTGCCCTCTCGCTCACCCTCAACCCCTACGCCAGCACTTCCCAAAATCCTTTTCACCGCTACGCTGAAAAGAAGCTTACTAAGGGATTAACAAGAGGTGGACAGTTAGCGAAGGCACAACAATACTCCACATGTCGCAAACTGTCTATGTATTTTCCAGAAATCGCTTGACAGGAATACGGCACTTGGGCATTTGTTTTCGGATTGGAAACGCTTGGTTTCGCCTTTCCGGGTAGGGACTTGCGGTGGCGGTCGGTTGGTCGAGGTGTGGAGAAAAAGATGCAGTTGCAAATCCTATAGAGCGATATGGGATAAAGCCAGAGGGATGAAAGAAAAAGGCCAAGAGAATAAATATTTTTTGAAATGTAAAAAAAACATCGTATCTTTGTCAATCTAAACAGATGCTAACAAAAGATATTAATATAATGGAAGACAGCAAATTGTTCAGCGAATTCCCGCCGGTTCCGACCGAAAAATGGGAAGAAGTCATTAATAAAGACCTCAAAGGAGCCGACTATGAGAAGAAACTGGTATGGCGCACAATAGAGGGATTCAAAGTAAAGCCCTATTACCGTGCGGAAGACCTTGAGGGTTTGGAATACCTTGACTCGAACCCCGGCCAAAAGCCCTATACCCGCGGAAAGCATGTGGCGGACAATGTGTGGGATGTGAGACAGGATATTTTTGAGGAAGATATAGCGAAAGCCAACAGCATAGGAGTGGATGCGGTGAAGCGCGGAGCCACAGCATTGGGATTGAATGCGATGAGAGTGAAGACGCTTGGCGACATGGAAGCCTTGATGAAGGGGATAAACCCGGAAGAGGTGAAAATAAACTTCGTGTGTTCGGAGGACTATCTTTCGACGTTGAAACTGTATGCAGAGTATGTGGAAAAAGTAGGCTGCGACAAGGAGAAAGTGATGGGGAGCTGCGAATTCGACATGTTCCGCTATGCATTGACATTCGGACGTTTTCACCGTGGCGAAGAGGGAGACCTGCAGGCTGCGAAAGAGCTGGTGGAGTATGCCCATGAACATCTGCCCAAATTCAGAGTGCTGACAGTGCACGGGAGCGCGCTGCACAACGCAGGGAGCAACATAGTGCAGGAATTAGGGTTCAGCCTGGCGGCAGCCAACGAGATGGTGTCGCGGTTGACCGACATGGGGTGCAAGATGGAGCATGTGGGTCGTTCGATAGTGCTGAATGTGGGAGTAGGCAGCACCTACTTCATGGAGATAGCGAAGATACGCGCAGCCCGGTTGCTGTGGAGCAAGATAGTGGAGCAATACAAGCCGGAGTGCGACTGCCCGTACAAGCTATATATCAACGCCACCACAAGCCGCTGGAACCAGTCGGTATATGACCCATACGTGAACATGCTGCGTTCGACAACAGAAGCGATGTCGTCGGCCATAGCCGGTGCGGACAGTATATCGGTGTTGCCGTTTGACAGTGCCTTCAAGGAGGCAGACGATTTCGGTTACCGTATAGCACGGAACCAGCAATTGCTGCTGAAGGAGGAGTCGTATCTGGACAAGATAGTGGACCCCGCAGCAGGCAGTTACTATATAGAGAATTTGACCAACGAGATAGCCCGTGGCGCATGGGAGCACTTCATGAAAGTGGAGCAGGCCGGCGGCATGTGCAAGGCCCTGAGAGCCGGATTGGTGCAGGACGAAGTGGCTGCTACAGCCCAGCAGAGGGATATGGATATAGCCACCCGCAAGACCACCATATTGGGAACCAACCAGTATCCGAACCTGACAGAGACCATGAAAGAGAAGGTGACAGAGAGAGAGATGTGCTGCGAAGGCTGCTGCAAAGGGGACGAAGTGAAGACCCTGCGTCAATACCGCGGAGCAGAGGCATTTGAACAGATGAGGCTGGCAACGGAGAAGAGTGGAAAGTGCCCCAAAGTGTTCCTCTTGACCTATGGCAATCTGGCCATGCGCAAAGCCCGCTCGGGATTTGCCACGAATTTCTTCGGAGTGGCCGGATACAAGATTATTGACAATGCAGGATTCAAGAGCGCCGAAGAGGGAGTGAAAGCGGCATTGGAAGCCCAGGCTGACATAGTGGTGCTCTGTTCGAGCGACGACGAATATGCCGAAATCACCGAACAGGCCTGCAAGGGCTTGAAAGGGAAGGTGAAGAGCATAGTGCTGGCCGGGTATCCCAAAGAGATGGTTGAAACCTATAAAGGGTATGGCATTGACGAGTTTATACACGTAAAGACCAACGTACTGGAATGCCTTACCAATTTCCAGAAACTCTTCGGTATAGAATAGCGAGTGAGATCATTCCCAAAACTTGACAGATACATACTGCTCAAGTATCTGAAGACTTTCTTGCTGGCGATGGCGCTGATAATAGTCATCGTCATAACATTCGATGTATCGGAAAAATTAGACGACTTCCTTGGCGGACATGCTCCGTTGAAGGAAGTCGCCTTTAAATACTACCTGAACTTCATACCGGGATTTGTGAACCTGTATAGCCCGTTGTTCATCTTTATCAGTGTGATATTCTTCACCTCGAAACTGGCAGGCAACACAGAAATCATTGCCATATTGGGGAGCGGCATAAGCTACCGGCGCATGCTGAGGCCCTATTTGTACGGGTCGACAATAGTGGCGTTGATAGTGTTGGCATTCGGGAACTTCCTGATACCCGTGAACAACAAGGCATTGGACGAATTTGAGAACCAATATATTTACACACATAAGCCCAATTATTACAGCAACCTGCATTTCCAACTCAGGCCCGGCGTTCAGATATATGCCGAGAGTTACGACTCGAAGACATTGCGTGTGAACCAGTTTCACAGAGACGTGTATGACTCGTGCAACAGGCTGATTGACAGAATCACGTGTTCGAGCATACGGTATGACACCGTGAGCGGGAAATGGGACTGCACGGACTTTGTGCACCATACAATAGACGGACAGAAAGAGCATCTGTCGCGCGACAGCCAATCGATGCGGAATCTGGGAGTGACCCCCGACGACTTCAATTCCTTCTCGCAGAACATCGGTACCATGAACTCGATAGAGCTGTTCCACTACATACGGGAAGAGAAGATGCGCGGGTCGGCGGCTGTGATTTCGGCAAAGATAGAGTTGTATCAGCGGCTACTGAACCCGTTTGCCATCATCATCATGACCTTTATAGGCGTGGGGGTGTCGAGCCGGAAGACACGCGGCGGAATCGGGGTGCATCTGGCAATAGGCATCACACTGGCCTTTGCCTTCATAGTGTTCATGAAAGTGTCGACGGTGTATGCGGTGTTCGGCACATTGAACCCCTTTATGGCCGTGCTGCTGCCCCAGCTGATATTCGGAATCATAGCAGTGTATATGATAAGGACGGCACCCAAATAAGAGCGAGCAATAATATATCAACAATATGACAATAAAAGAGATAGAACAAAACATAATAGAGGAGTTTGCCTGCTATGAAGAATGGCTGGACAAATATGCCTACATCATTGAGTTGGGCAAAGAGTGCCCAGAGATAGACCCAGCCGACAAGACCGAGAATAACCTGATAAGGGGATGCCAAAGCCGGGTGTGGCTGAGCTGCCGCTATGAGGACGGACGACTGTGGTTCAAGGCCGACAGCGACGCGGTGATAACCAAAGGAATAATCAGCCTACTGATACGGGCATTGGACGGACAGACCCCAAAGGATATACTGGAGGCTGACCTTCATTTTATAGACGAGATAGGACTGAAAGAGCACCTCTCCCCTACCCGTTCGAACGGATTGACGTCGATGGTGAAACAGATGAAACTGTATGCACTGGCCTATTCGCAACAGGACAAGGCCAATCAATGACACACCCAACGAGGATGGGAACATCCTTGCCAAACAAAAACAATACCCAGCCATGGAACCCAACAAAGAAACCTTGAAATCGGCAATAATAAACTGCCTGAGAAACATCTATGACCCCGAGATACCGGTGAATATATACGACCTGGGGCTGATATACAACATAGACCTTGACGATGAGTTCAATGCCAAGATATTGATGACCATGACTGCGCCGGACTGTCCGGAGGCGGAATACATGTTTATGCAAGTTAAGCAGATGGTGGGTTATATACAAGGGATAAAATCGGTGGATGTGGAGTTGACATTCGACCCGCCATGGGACTATAACAACCTGAGCGACGAAGTGAAAATAGATTTAGGACTAATGTAGCCACAGATGAAACTGCAGGACATACTGGACAAACGACACCTGAAGTTTGTGGGCAAACAAGCCCCCGAGGAGAGCACGTCGCTGAGCCGTCTTGCAGTGAGACGATTTTGCCGGAACAAACTGTCGGTGGCGAGCTTGGTGGTGATAGGACTGTTTGTGTTGATGGCAGTGCTGGGATACCTGATAACCCCCGACAGCACACCTTATTGCAACCAACAATATTTGGAGCTGGCCACGCTGAAACCCTTCTCGAAAGTGTCGTTCACCTATGTGGACGACAGCCTGCCGACCGAGAAGAGGGGATGGATACACAAAATGCTTTACGGGGAGCCGTTGCAATATACCGCCATCCCCACCCACAAGATAACTTATAGCGCCGACAGCGCCTATATAGAGACCTACACGGGGAGCATCCCCAACGACGGAGAGATACGCGCAGTGGGGCGGAAACAGATAGTGGGGACAGAGAACAGGACATTTGTGCTGGGCACCGATGCATACGGGCGCGATGTGCTGAGTATGATAATGATAGGTAGCCGAGTAAGCCTTTCGGTAGGTTTTATAGCAGTGGCGATAGCCCTACTGATAGGCATCACGTTGGGAGCATTGGCAGCATACTATGGCGGATGGGTGGACAACCTGATAACCTGGTTTATAAATGTAGTGTGGTCTATACCCACGGTGCTGCTGGTGATAGCCATCACCTTTGCATTGGGCAAAGGGTTCTGGCAGGTGTTCATAGCCGTGGGGTTAACCATGTGGGTGGACATAGCGCGAGTGGTGCGCGGGCAGGTATACAGTATCAAGGAGAAAGAATATATAGAGGCCACCCGGGCACTGGGGTTCAGTACGTTCAGAACCATATTCCGGCATATACTGCCCAACATCACCGGGGCAGTGATTGTGGTGACGGCCTCGAACTTTGCCAGTGCGATATTGTTAGAAGCCGGATTAAGTTTTTTGGGTATCGGAGTACAACCCCCTATGCCGTCGTGGGGGACGATGGTGAAAGAGAACTACAGCTACATACTGCTGGACAGCGCATATCTTGCCTTGCTGCCGGGAGTGGCGATAATGCTCATAGTGCTGGCGTTTATGCTGCTAGGGAATGGGATACGCGACGCATTGGACATTAAATCATGACAGTATGCGATGATAGATATAATAAATGTGAAAAT
>ONQD01000025.1 GCA_900319865.1 uncultured Bacteroidales bacterium
AATTCACCGAAACGCCCCAACGGGGCAACGAGATAATAGCCCAAGGCATCGCCTTGGGTAAATGAGATGCAGACCAATCGCCCTGAAAGGGCAAAAGCAGAAACAGGGATTGTGCTTTTGCCCTTTCAGGGCGATATCTAATGTTCCCATGACCTACGGCGTTGCCGTAGGCTATCTGCTTTTGGCCTTTCAGGCCATCTATAGGATACTTGTGGATAATCATTTTCTAATGACCGATTTGGGTTTATTCCCCCTATGTCGCCGAGCGACGGTTTCCCCGACCATGTTGCGGAAGTACAAGATATGAAGGTTCTGATGGTTGACTAATGCCATCGCAGCCCAATGATACCGCCACCAAAAGCTAATTTACATCATATTGGATGGCGTTTTTCTGATTTGGTAATTGTTTGTTGTATAGGTATTTCCATACGTTCAGTATTCTTTTCTCCCGAAAAAAACGCCCGTTGTCCAAAAATTTCTTTATCTTTGCATTTTTGAATAATAGATTATTAATTGTAAATAAATCTTTAATGCTATGAAAAAGAAGTCAATCACGATTTTAGTTGTGGTAGGAGTTGTAGCCGTTGCCCTTCTCTGGGGTATCGGTATCAATAACAAACTGGTCAACACCGAGGAGAACGTAACTTTGGCGTGGGGCCAGGTGGAAAATGCCTACAAACGCCGTGCCGACCTTATCCCCCAGCTGGTTTCGACTGTCCAGGGCGCTGCCAACTATGAAAAAGGTACCCTCACCGAGGTTATTGAAGCACGTGCCAAAGCCGGTTCCGTGCAGGTGGATGCCAACAATCTTACCGAAGCCAATGTGGCCCAATTCCAGAAGGCTCAGGACGCTCTGTCCGGCGCTTTGGCCCGTGGCATCAACGTGGTGGTGGAACGCTATCCCGAACTTACCGCCACTCAGGGGTTCCGCGATTTGCAGGTACAGCTCGAAGGCACTGAAAACCGCATTGCCACCGAGCGTGGCCGTTTCAACGATGCGGTGAATGCATACAACAAGATGCTGCGCCGTTTCCCCAACAATATCGTGGCCGGCATTTGCGGCTTTGAGAAGAAAGGCTATTTTACCGCCCCCGAAGGCAGTGACGAGCCTGTCAATGTGAATTTTGACTTCTAATGAAGCGTTTCTTTATAATCATCCTTCTGTTGTCGGCTGCCTTGCTGCCGGCTCAGGAGTTATGGTGCCCCGAACCTACCAATAGGTTGGTGAACGACTACTCGTCGATGCTGTCACCCGACCAGCGCGAGCAGTTGGAGCAACGTCTTGTGGCTTTCGACGACTCCACGTCGAACCAGATTCTGGTCATCATCACACCCACTCTGCACGGGTGCGAGATAATGGAGCTCGGCACCCGCATCGGAACCACTTGGGGTGTGGGACAGAAGGACTTGAAGAACGGCTTGGTGATTCTCATCAAGTCCAAAACCGAGGAGGAACCTTATGGCGATGTAGCCCTGATTCCGGGCTATGGACTTGAGGGGGCACTGCCCGATGCCTTCTGCAAACATATCATCGACGACGAGATGATAGGTCCCTTGGGCGACGGCGACTATTACACAGCCCTCTGCCAGGCACTGGACGTAATCGAGCCTGTGTGCCGTGGAGAATACAGCTATTCCGACTATAAGAAAGAAGGACGCCAGGGCCTTTGGTTTCTGCTGGCCTTCATCTGTCTCATCGTCATTCTCTGCATTTTGGGCGACCGTTATTCCCGCAAGCACCCACACAATAACGATGGTGACGGTTTCTCGGGCGGCTCAGGCGGAACCGGAAGCAGCCGTGGCGGCATTTGGGGAGGATTCTTCCCCGGTGGTGGCGCCTCATGGGGCGGCGGCTCTTGGGGTGGGAGCTCCGGAGGCGGTTTCGGCGGTTTCGGTGGCGGCAGCTTTGGCGGCGGCGGAGCCCACGGACGCTTCTAACCTTTCGACTAATTGTTTCATATTACTTTATTTAGTTCAGGGTTCATCCATTTGGGATGGACCCTGTTTGTATTCATCTGTGTCCGACAAAAGGAATCAAATCATCAGTAAGTAATATAACATCAACATTATATGCCATGTATTGATTTCCGAAGGCTTTGGTGTGCCAAAGGCACACAATCCTATTTACCCCACCCTGCACACCTACGGTGTGCAGGGTGGGGTAAATATGCCCATCCCATGCGTGTCGGAGATACGCTACAGCATAAATATCAACAAAGTAGCGTGCCTACGGCACGCAGTATTGAGCTATCTGTCCCCACCCCACACGAAGCGAAGTGTCGTGTGGGGTTAATGAGATTACGTGCTTTCATCACTGTTTATTGGACGCTAATAATTAATAGAAGAACATACTGCTTGTCATTTATGATGATACGGCTTATACTGCGATCAAGTATTGTGCATCGTTACAACCAATAATGCATCTCATAATAACTTGAACTTCATATAATAGGACAGCTGTTGCTCCGCCCTCTCCATTCCATCTTTGTCCATTCCCGTGAAGTATCTTATTTCGCTCCGTCGTCCATTAGTCATAACCATCTAATAAGCTCTTCTTGAGTTATTGTTAAGCTATTGGGTGAAGAGAAGTTTTGTAGGTGTTGGCGATGGGGTGGACGGATGGCGAAGGGCGGGGGGAGGGGAAAAAGAAAGGTATCCACGGCGGGGCGTGGATACCTTGAATGGGTGTATACTGCTGACGGTTAGTCCGGCAGCGGTCAGCCTTCGAGATGCTCTTTGCGGAGTAGGTCGTTGACGGTTTTTACGGGGTTGAAGGTGGCCAAGGGCACTTCGACGAAGAGGGTGATCCAGTTGGCCATAGCACCGTTCCAAAGACCGGGGAGTTCCTGCGACTTGAGGATGGTGGCACCTTTGCTCTTCTTGCTGATGAAACCCGTGGCGGGGTCGACATATTTGCGGAGGTCGAAATAGCGGCCTTTGTAGTTCTTGGTGGCGCAGACGAGGTCGACGGGGTTGAAGTGGGTTGCACCGGCGAGGATGGCGGCCTGCTCGGGGTCCTTTTGGTTGATTTGGGCGGTTTCGACAATCTGTAGGCTCTTCACACCTTTGGTGTTGAGGGTGTAGAAGGGGCCGCCACCGGGTTCGCCTTGGTTCTTGACCATGCCGCACACGCGCATGGGGCGGTCGAGCAGTTGATGGAGCTGTTGCGCCTGCTGTTTTGGGGTCATCTTGGCATAGTCCTGAGGCAACTCGAGGTGGAGTTTTTTCTGTACGAAACGTGCTATCTCCTTGAGCTGGGCGGGGGTGGCGCCGGAGTCGAGCAGGTTGAGGTAGCGGAAGGCTTCGGTTTGGAGTTCGAGCAGGAGGCCGGCGAGCACTTTTTTGTAGACGATGGTGGTGTGTTTCATCCAGTCGGGCACCACGTTGTCGATATTTTTGACAAAGATTATGTCGGCACGCTGCTCGTTGAGGTTCTCGATGAGGGCTCCGTGTCCGCCGGGGCGGAAGATGAGTTTGCCGTTGTCGTCGCGGACGGGGTTGTTTTGCTCGTCTACAGCGATGATGTCGGTGTAGTGTTTCTGTTCGGAGAAGGATATGTGTAGCTTCACATGGAAGGCTTCTTCGTAGTAGCGGCGCACTTCGGCTATTTTTTTGCGGAAGAGGGGGCGGTGTTCGGGCGAGACGGTGAAGTGGATGTTGACCGAGCCGTCGCTCATGCGGGCGTATTCAGCGCCTTCGACGATGTGCTCTTCGAGGGGAGTGCGCTGGAGGTGTCCGTAGCGGTGGAATTTGAGCAGTCCTTTGGGTAGGCTACCGTAGCCCATGTATTGTTCTTTGAGGAGGAAGTTGATGACGGTGGAGAAGTCGCCACGGTCCATATAGTCGCCGAAGTCGGCCTGGTGTTTTTCCATGCAGGCAACGAGGTCGTCGAAGAAAGCGAAGGTGCGTATTTTTTCGAGGAATTCCTTGACGGCGGGGTGTTCTTTCTCTATTTTGTAGTCGATGCCGAAGTAGGTGGATGTGAAGGAGTAGAGGTCCTTGAACATGCGTGTGGCGGCGCCGGAGGCGGGGACGAATTTGAGTAATTTGCGTCCTTTGGAGTGTTCCTTATAGTAGGAGACGTAGTGGTTGATGGACTTGTCGTCGAGGAGGTGTATGCCTCCGTTTTCGACGGTGGCGGCGCTGACCAGCACGGTTTTGGGGAATCCCTTGCGGAAGTTCTCTATCTGTTGCTCTACGGCAGAGACTGTAAGTCCCAGCTCGGCAATCTGCTTGAGGTCGCCGGGGGTGAATAAAGGATGTTTGACAGTGTTAGGCATGGTATGTTAGATTTCTTGGAAGTCGGCGCGGCCGAGGGTCTTGGGACCGGTTACTTTTACGGTGACGGGAACGGCTTCACCTTCCTTGAGGCGGACGGTTTTTTCGCCTTCACGATAGTAGTATTTGTTGTTGAGGGTGTCGGGCTCGTCGATGCGGGCGGTGACGGTGAAGATGGCGGGGGCGGCGAATTTAGTTTGGTATATGCCATTGGCGTTGCACTGGCCGGTGTCGGAGATGGTGCCTACTACGTTGTTCTGGGGGTTGGCATCGTTCTTTTTTACATACTGGATTTTGACCCAGGCACCCGGAGAGGGTTCGTTATTGTTTTTGGCATCGAGCACTGTTACGTCAACATAGCACCAGGTGTCCTTGTCGCATGAGGTAAAAACGGTGCAGGATAAAAGGCTGATTAACAGAAATCCGAAAACGGAGAGACTTTTTTTCTTCATAATTTTTTCTCTATTTTTGTGCGTATATGAATTTTTTTGACTACTTTTGCATCTGCAAAGATAGAAAAAAAACGCGAAATGATGACAAAAAAAATCACTTTTTTTATAGTTTGTTTATTTCTATGCTTTTTCGGATTTGCACAAAAGACTGATAATCATGATGCGAATGGCGAAAGAGTGTATTACGTAAAAATTGAGACTTCGCATGGCGACATGGTGGTGAAGTTGTATAATGAGACCCCGAAACACAGGGACAATTTCGTAAAATTGGTGCAGGAGGGTGTGTATAACGACTTGTTGTTCCACCGTGTCATCAAGGAGTTCATGATACAGGGCGGCGACCCCAATTCGCGTCATGCCAAACCCGGACAGATGCTGGGTGAAGGCGGTTTGGGATATACGATTCCGGCGGAGTTTGTGCCGTCGCTGTTCCATAAGAAGGGGGCGTTGGCCGCTGCCCGTCAGGGCGACCAAGTGAACCCGATGAAAGAGTCGTCGGCTTGCCAGTTCTATATTGTGCAAGGCAACAAGTGGAACGCGGACCGGCTGAAGATGGTGGAACAGCGTATGGGCAAGAGCTTTACGAAGGAACAGGCAGAGGTGTATGCCACTTTGGGCGGCACCCCGTTCCTGGACGGCGACTATACGGTGTTCGGCGAGGTGGTGGAAGGCCTGGAAGTGGTCGACAAGATTGCTGCCGTGCCTTGCGGACCTAACGACCGCCCGGTTGAAGATGTGAAAATTTTGAAGATGTCTATTATAGAGAAATGAATTCGCTGAAAGAAAAAATTCAGGCCTATATTGATGATATTCAGGCCACCAGTATTGAGAACTTCCAGGACAAGGCAGCGAACATCGAGATGTTCCGCGTAAAGTATCTGGGCAAGAAAGGTATTATAAGTGAGCTGTTTGAGCAGTTCAAGGCTGTCCCGAACGAAGAGAAGAAGGATTTGGGCAAGGCACTCAATTTGCTGAAGGCTGCCGCCACCGAGAAGATTGAGGAGTTTAAGGCTTTTGTCGAGGAACATCAGGTTCAGGACAGGACCGATGATTTGACTATGCCGACCGATTTCTCGGAGTTGGGCAGCCGCCATGTGTTGTCGGTGGTGATGAACGAGATTATTGATATTTTTTCACGCATCGGGTTCACTGTGGCGGACGGTCCTGAGATTGAGGACGACTACCATGTGTTCACGGCATTGAATTTTGCCCTCGACCATCCCGCACGCGATATGCAGGACACTTTCTTTGTGGAGAAAGATCCCGAGGTAAACAAGCCGACCGATGTGTTGCTTCGCACGCACACCTCCGGTGTACAGGTGAGGGTGATGGAACGCCAGGCACCGCCCATCAGGGTGATAATGCCGGGCAGAGTGTTCCGCAACGAGGCTATCAGCGCCCGTGCCCATTGCATTTTCCACCAGGTGGAGGGTTTGTATGTCGACAAGAAGGTATCGTTCGCCGACTTGAAGCAGACTTTGTTGTATTTTGCCAAGGAGATGTTTGGTGAGCAGACCCAAGTGCGTCTCCGCCCGTCGTATTTCCCCTTCACCGAACCTTCGGCCGAAATGGATATCTCCTGCAACATTTGCGGTGGCAAGGGTTGCAATATCTGCAAGGGTACCGGCTGGCTGGAGATTCTGGGTTGCGGAATGGTCGACCCCAATGTGTTGAAAGCATGTGGTATAGACCCGAATGAATACACCGGTTTCGCCTTCGGTATGGGAGTGGAGCGTATGGCTATGTTGAAATACCAGATTCGTGACCTCCGCCTCTATTTCGAGAACGATTTGCGTTTCTTGAAACAGTTTGAGGCTATTGTTTAGTGTAGGCAAGACTCCGGTTCCGGGTGTGTGCCCGAGGTGTTGGTTTGGCTGTAATCTATTGATTCTATGAGTTTGATAAGATTGAATGGAATGCAGTTTTATGCATTTCATGGTTGCTTTGCCGAGGAGCAGTCGATTGGGACTTATTTCCGGGTCGATGTGGTGTATGATGTTGACACTACTAAGGCGCAAAAGTCTGATTGCATTACCGATACGGTGAGCTATCTGGATGTGTACAGGACTGTGAAAAGGGAAATGATGGTGGCATCACACCTGTTGGAACATGTGGGAGACAGGATAGGGGAGGCTATATTGCAGGAATTTGCTGCAATAGAGCATGTTGAGGTGAAGGTGTCGAAGTTGAATCCTCCGCTGGGTGGCCCGTTGGAGTCGGTGACGGTGGAGATTATAAAAGACCGTGTTCCGAGAAACTGAAATAGTCTCTTTTGCCGTCGGGGAGTATTCCGACAATAATATGGTCGATTAACTTGATGTTGAGAATGTTGCCTGCCTCAGCGATGCGGCGGGTGAGTTCTTTGTCGGGGGTGCTGGGCTTGAGATTACCCGAGGGGTGGTTGTGTGCCACAGCAAGCGCGGTGGCTTTGTTTTCGAGAGCAGCTTTGAATATGACGCGCAGGTCGACGGTGGTCTGTGTAAGTCCTCCCATGCTTATGCGCTGGCTATGTGTTACTTTGTTGCGTTGGTTGAGGAAGATGGCCCAGAACTCTTCGTGGTTGAGGTCGATAAGGGATTCGGATGCATAGTCGAAGAGATCTTTGCTGTTCGAGATGATGTTTTCTTTGGCCTCGCTCTCTTCACGTAGCATGCGGTTTCCCAGTTCGAGCGCGGCCAGGATGGTGACCGACTTGGCGAGGCCGAGACCTTTGAATGTTTTCTGTAAGTCGTTGATTTCCATTCGTGCCAAAGTGGTGAGTTTGTTGTTCGACACTTTGAGTATTTCCTGAGCGAGGGCCATGGCGCTGGTGCCTTTGATGCCGGTGCGGAGGAGTATGGCGAGGAGTTCGCTGTCGGTGAGACTTTTTTTGCCGAGGGCTTCCATTTTTTCTCTCGGACGGTCAGCTTTTGCCCATTGGGTAATGGGCATGGTTTTGAGAGGGGTAGAGTCGTTGTTGTTATTCATTGGTATTATTTTTTTGCAAAAATACACCTTTTTTTCGGAAAAAGCTTGTTGTGTCGATAAAATTTCTTATCTTTGCATGTTCAAAAAGTGTAATAACTAAATATAACTTTAATACGTAAGATATGCAGAATAAAGGACTTATCAAATTTCTTACATGGGCATTTGTCTTAGTATGTTTGTACCAATTGTCGTTTACACTTGTTACAAGCAGAGTTGAGAAGAATGCAGCCAAAGCAGCGGATGCCTATGTGAAAAGCACAACAGCTCAAAATTTGATTGACAAAAAAGCACATGGAGATGCATTGTATGCACAATCGCTGAAGGATTCGTTGCAGATTGCAAGAGAGGCGCAGTACCTTGATTCCATGGCAAGTGAGAAAGTGTACCTCGGCTACACCTACCGTCAGTGCCAGGCCCGTGAGATTAACCTGGGCCTTGACCTTAAGGGCGGTATGAACGTGATGCTTGAGGTATCGACAGTGGATGTGGTTCGCGCCCTGGCCGGACACACTGAGGATTCGGTGTTCAACAAGGCTATTGACATGGCCTTGGCCACCCAGAAGAAGACCACGAACCGCGACTTCGTGTCGTTGTTCTATGATGCCATACGCGAGGTGAACCCCGATGTGCAGCTGGCCTCCTATTTCAATACTCAGTTGCGCGACCGCATCAAATTGAACGACAATAACGATGCCGTTATCAAGGTGGTGAGGGAAGAGGCCGCCGGTGCTTATGACCGCACCTACGAAATCCTCCGTCAGCGTATTGATAAATTCGGTGTCGCCCAGCCCACCATCCAGCAGTTGCGTGCTTCGGAGCGCATACTTGTTGAGCTGCCCGGTGTGAAAGACCCGCAGCGTGTGCGCAAGCTCCTCCAGGGTACTGCCCAGTTGGAGTTCTGGCTGACTTACGACAACGTCCAGGCATACGAGATGTTGGAGAAGGCCGATTCTTACATTGCCTCTATCGGCGGTGTTGAGAATGAAGAGAAGGAAGAGACTGCAGAAGTCGCTTCCGAGGAGCTGGCTGAGAATGCAGCCGCTACCACAGAAGGCGACTCCCTGTTGAATGCCTTGGGTGCTGCCACGAACAATGATTCGGCTGCCACGAGCGAGCTGACCAAAAATCACCCCCTCTTCAACGAGAATATGCTGATGCCGAATATCAACCAGCAGGGCGGCCTGATGAATGGCCCCGTGGTTGGATATGCACGTGCCCAGAGCCGCGACGCTATCAGCCGTATGATTGAGACCGCTTTCGACAAGAAGGTTCTCGACAGACGTACCGTGAAATTCCTTTGGAGCGCCAAGCCCGTGCAGGATGGTTCTGATATCTATCAGCTCTTCGCTATCCGCATCAATACCCGCGACGGTTCCGCACTGCTCGACGGTGGCGTGATTACCGATGCCCGTCAGGACTTCAGCAACGCTGGCGGCAACGAGATTTCTATGACAATGAATAGCGAGGGCGCACGCGAGTGGAAACGCATCACTGGCGAAAATGTGGGCAACTGCATCGCTATCGTACTCGATGACTTGGTTTACTCGGCTCCTGTGGTCAACGGTGAGATTGCCGGTGGCCGTTCGTCCATTACCGGCGGCTTCACCCTTGAAGAGGCCAAGGACCTTGCCAATATTCTTAAGTCTGGTAAACTGCCTGCTCCCGCAGTTATTGTGCAGGAGGCCGTGGTTGGACCTTCGCTGGGTCAGGAGTCTATCACAAGAGGTCTTATCTCGTTTATCCTTGCTTTCGTAATTGTACTTATATATATGGTGGTGTTCTACAACCGCGGTGGTTGGGTCTCCGCCATAGCACTTGTGACCAATATCTTCTTGCTGATGGGTGTGCTGGCCTCCGTGGGAGCAGTGCTCACCATGCCTGGCATCGCCGGTATTGTGCTGACCTTGGCAATGGCTGTTGACGGTAACGTCATTATCTATGAGCGTATCAAGGAAGAGCTTCGTGCCGGTTCGAGCATGTCCAATGCTGTGTCGGCCGGTTTCAGCAACGCTTATTCGGCTATTATCGATGGTCAGGTGACCACCTTCCTGCTGGGTCTCGTGCTCATCATGTTTGGTTCCGGTCCTGTTCAGGGTTTTGCCGTGACACTCTGCATCGGTATTGCTACCTCTCTGTTCACTTCTATCTTCATCACCCGTCTGTGCATCGACTGGATGTTGAACCATAAGAAGAAGATTAACTTCTCGTTCCCCTTCTCGGAGAACTTCATGCGCAATGCTCACTACGATTTCATTGGCAGACGCAAGACTTTCTATATCATTGCTTGCTGCGCAATAGTGATTTGCCTTATCGGTATCTTCGGACGCGGATTGAGCCGTGGTATTGACTTTACTGGTGGTCGTACCTATGTGGTACGCTTCGACCAGCCCGTGAATGCTGTTGAGGTTCGTTCGGCTCTCGACAAGCAGTTTGGTGAGGCTCCCGAGGTGAAGACCTATGGCCCCAGCACCCAGTTGAAGATCACGACCAAATATAAAGTGAATGAAGATGGCGAAGCTATCAACAATGAGATTGCCTCGATGCTTTATAACGGTACCAAGGATTTCTTTGCCAACGGCATTAGCGAGGATGAGTTCCGTAGTACTGAGACCAATCCGTTAGGTATCATCCAGTCGGAGCAGGTGGGTGCCACCATTGCAAACGACTTGGTGCGTAACGCTTTCTTGGCCGTATTCGGCGGTCTGCTTGTGATGTTTGTGTATATCGGTCTCCGCTTCCGCAGCTGGCGCTTCGGTGTGGGTAGTGTTGTGGCTTTGGCACACGATACTATTCTGGTTATCGGTTTCTTCGCACTGCTTCATGGACTGCTGCCCTTCAATCTCGATGTCGACCAGTCGTTCATAGCGGCTGTGCTGACGGTTATCGGTTATTCTATCAATGCCACCGTGGTTATTTTCGACCGTGTGCGTGAATACCGCAAACTCTACCCGAAACGTACTCTCAAGACTCACATGAACGATGCTATCAATTCGACTTTGGCACGTACCATTAACACCAGCGGCACCACGTTCTTCACTCTGTTGATGATGTTCATCTTCGGTGGTGAGGTAATCCGTGGATTCATCTTTGCCATTTTGATTGGTGTTCTTTGCGGTGTGTTCTCGTCGGTATGCATTGCATGTTCGGTTGTGTACGAGATTTCGCGTCGCGAACAAAAAGAATTGAAAGCATAGTTCCTCTGAATAAAAGTATTGTAATAAAGTATATATGGAAACATTTCTCTATATCACGCTGATTGTACTCTGGATAGGGGTCGCGCTGTACAGGTCTGTACGGAAGGCCCGTATTCAGGATGCAGAATCGGGATTGGAGGATTTTGTTTCCGCCAAACCTGCCTATGAGTCTCTTTTTGAAGAAGAGACTCATGGCAGTTATACACAGGAGGAAAAACCATTCTCCAACTACTTCAGTTATGAGAATGAACCCGAACCGATGCATTCCAAACCGTCAAAACCCAATCCAGTGCGGGAGGAAAAGGTGGCAACACCTGCTACTGCTACAGAAAAGGAGACGGTGCGTAATGCAGAGTTCGATCTCCGTCAGGCGGTAATATACCAGACAATACTGAACAACAAGTATATCTCGAAAGAGAACTCTTATGAAATTAATTAATCCTTTATAGTAATAATACCTAAAAGAGTATGTTTAAAAAAGTACTAATGACAATCGGTCTGCTGCTGATGGCAAATATTGTCCTCGCGCAGGGTACTATCAGAGGTACCGTAATCGATCAGAAGACAAAAGAGCCTGTGCCTTTTGCCAACGTCGTTGCTAAGCAAGACGGAAAACAAATCAAGGGTACACAGACAGATTTTGAGGGTAATTTCACAATTAGACCTTTGGATGTCGGTAAATACGATATTCAAGTATCTTATGTGGGATATAACACATACACCCGTGAGGAATTCCAAGTGAAGGCCACAGGTGTTTCTGTCTGTAATATTGAACTCACTGTAGGTTCAACCACCCTTGAGACAGTAGAAATTAAGGATAGCCGAAACCCGATTATTGAGATTGGCTCGGCTGAAGTTGGTCAAACAATGTCATCCGATGATATCGACCGCATGCCAAGTACCACTATTGATGGTATCGTTTCGGCAGTCGGTGGTGTCGGATATAACGATGGTGGTACCAGTACCGCTCGTGGTGAGTCCGGAATGGTGACTATGACCGGTGGCGTTCGTAAACGTACCGGTGTTAATGTGCCTAAAGAGGCAATTGCTGAGATTAAGGTTGTGCTCGGTGGTACTCCTGCTTCTATTGGTGAGGCTATCGGTGGTACCCAGATTATTACCTTGAAACCGCCCCAAAGCCAGTTCCATGGTTCTCTCCGTTATGACACTTACCTGGATTATAGAATGTATAACGCCCTTGCTCTCTGGCTCACTGGTCCTGTTATCAAACAGCCCATCAAGGATGAGGAAGGCAACGTGACCGGTGACCGCACTCTTGTTGGTTTCCGTTTCACTCTGCAACCCGGTTATCAGAACAACTCATTCTACCGTCCTAAGGATTCCCGCTATTTGGTGGTGAACGACGCATTGGTTCGCCAGTACGAGGCTGCTCCTATCAACTACGATCCTGTGAGAGGTACTGTCGACTACTCGGCAGAAAGGGGTCTTTATCGCGACGATTTTGTTGAGATAAAGAATTTGACCAGAAACGACTTTGGCGGCGATGCCAGTCGTGTTCCCAACACTCAGTCTTACTCCATCAATTCCCAGTTGGCATTTGATATGAGGTTTTCCGATTACGCCACCTTCACTCTGACAGGCGACCTCAACTATGCCAAGGGCCATGGCTCTTCTGTCACTCCTTTGAATATGCCCCGCACGGGTAACGGAGTTTCCGAGCAGGTGAACTGGACCGTTACCGCCGACTTTACTCAACGTTTCCCCGATGCAGAACCCGCTTCTGCAGACAATACAGAAGGAAGCAGCAGTGCTGCAAAGTCTATCAAGGATGTGAAATACAGCATCATCGCTATGTTCGACCGTATTACCTCCAAGTCCTATAACGAAGTTTTCGGTAGTTCTATCAATGATGTTTTCAAGTATGGATACAATGGTCGTTTAGAGACCAATCAAGTGCCCACTTATGAGCTGGATCCTTCATTCAACTATAATGGTATCAGCCGTGCCGCCATGGTTCAGAACAACTGGTATGATGTAATTGATTGGTCAACTTATGAGCCATATGCCGGCAATCAGATATTAGCCAACTACAATCTGCAATTGCTCAACATTCCTGAGGTTTCCGGTATGCTGACCAATATCAACAATTTGCGCTACTACAGGGGACTTGCAAATGGTGATTTTCCATCGAATATTCACGGTTTGATTAACAATGTGGGTGTCCAGAGCACTAGTTTTGGCTACTCTGCTACCAACTATATCTATGTTACTGCTAAGGCCAGCGCCGAAATCATGAACCACGCTATCGAAATCGGTTTCCAGTATGACCGTCAGGATGCTTCGTCCTACTCAATTGCCGCTGGTGGTCTTTGGACTTTAATGCGTGATATTGCCAATAGGCACATTAAGGAGATGGACAAAAGCAATCCCCATTATCGTTGGGTTGGTTCCACTCTTTATGTCGACTATGACCGTTTGTTCAACGCCGAGAGCCAGTCATATTTTTCCAAAGCCATGCGCGAATATCTCGGATGGGCTGGCGATTATGCGGGTGAACGTACTTTCTTGGATGTTGACCGCTACACTCCCGAAGATTATGTTAAAGCCGGTGGCGTCGACATGTTCTCCTCCGATGAGTTGTTCAATAGCTACAATGGTGTCTATGTCAGCTATTACGGATATGACCATGCCGGTCACAAGTATAACAGCAGTAACTGGAGTTTGAAAGACTTCTTCAACCCCAGCGACCCCAAGAAACGTTATATTCCTTCTTATACCCCCACCTATATGGCTGGTTACATTCAAGACCAGTTCTATTTCTCTGACCTTATCTTCAACGTTGGTGTGCGTGTTGACGTGTTCGATGCCAACCAGTTCGTGCTTAAAGACCCCTATCTGTTGTATGAGTCTTTTACTGTCAAGGATTTGAGAAACGGCAACGCCCCTTATCAGGGTGACATCTATTCTGGTGCTGGCGACAATTGGGTGGTTTATGTGGACGCTCCCGAAGTCGATAACCCCACTATTTTAGGCTATCGTAATGGTTCTGTATGGTATGATGCTAATGGTGTGGAACTCAGCAATACCAATTCTATTGTTGGTACGTCTGGTAAACCCACTCCTTATCGTACCCCCAATGGCCGTAAGGCTCTTGACAACAAAACCGTTGGTGTGGAATCTTTCGAGGATTACAAACCTCAGGTGGTTGTTCAACCCCGTATTGCTTTCTCCTTCCCTGTTGGCGAAAGATCTCAGTTCAAAGCCAACTTCGACATTATCGCCCGTCGTCCTTCCAGTGCTTGGCGTGCTGATTACGTCAGCTATCTTTTCATGAGCAAAGTTGGATCTATCAACAACCCCAACTTGAAACCCGAGCGTATCACCAACTATGAGCTTGGTTTCCAACAGGCACTTAACGACAATAATGCAATCAGCATTAGTGCTTACTATAAAGAGACCCGTGACCTGATTCAGCTGGTTCAATACTCAGGTGCTGACCCCAATCCACAATACTATTCCTACGACAACCTTGACTTTAAGACCACTAAGGGTGTGACCATTTCCTACGACATGCGTCAATCGAAAAATATCCGTGTCAATGCAAACTACACTCTTCAGTATGCTGAAGGTACTGGCTTGAGCTCCACTACTATGACCGAGCTCATTAAGGAAGGTTATACCACTTTGAAGATGTTGTGTCCTATCAGCGATGACCGTCGTCATGAGTTTAAGGTCAACTTCGACTTCCGCTACCTTGGCGGCTCTAAGTATAACGGACCCACCATCACCCGTGCCGTTAAGGACAAGGAGACTGGTGAGATGCGTAGCGAAACCATCAAGGTTCTCGAAAACTTCGGTGTTGACTTTGTTGCCGTCGCCCAGTCTGGTCGTCCGTATACCAAGGCCTTCAGCCACAAACAGTATACCATTGTAGGTGGTTATAACGGAGCTAACATGCCTTGGAGTTTCTTCTTTGATATTATCATCGATAAGAGTTTCCCCATCAAGGTTGGTAAGAACGATACCCGTTTGACCGTGGCTCTATCTATTAATAACCTCTTTGATATCCGTAACACTGCCAGCGTATTCAACGTTACCGGTAACCCTGACGACAATGGTTATTTGACCGACCCCGAGACACAGGCCGACATCAACAGAACGCTTGATCCTACTTCTTACAGAGATTTGTACACTATTGCTTACCATAATGGCTACTGGAACTACACCTCTCCGAGAACCTTCAGACTTAGCTTAGCCTATCGTTTCTAATACATCCATCGAGTAAAAATAATATAAGATATGAAGAATATATTTAGCAAATTAGTATTGGTGGCTCTCCTGATAACAGTCGTATCGGGATCTGCTTATGCCGAGGTTTGCAAAGAATGCAAGAACACTTCCTCCCGCAAGGCAGCCCTCCGCAGCAAAGCCGCCGTGTGTAAACGTGCACAAAGTACCGCTGAGCTGAATGTCAACAATGTTCGTGCATTGATTAATGGATATGGCAATATGTGGTATGATGGTAGTGTGGCACAATATCACCTGCCCAAGAATAGCAATACTTGCCCGCTTTTCTGCGCTGCATTGTGGATTGGTGGTACCGATGTCAACGATCAGCTTCGTATTGCTGCTCTTCGTTTCGGTTCGGATGGTGATGACTATTGGCCGGGTCCTCTTGAGCTGAGAACAGCTTCTGTCGACCTTCCTGTCTGTAACTATTTCGACAAACATTACATTATCACCAAAGCTCAGGTACAATCGTTTATGTCCATGTTCGATTATACCGAACTTGGTGCAACTCCCAACGATTCCTATTCTCCCGAGGCTGTTCCCGCTGTTATTAAGGAATGGCCTGCTTCAGGTATCAATGATAGGCAGTCTCCTTATCTGGCTCCTTATTTCGATGCTGATCACAATGGTAAGTATGAGTGGGAGAAAGGTGATTACCCCTATTATGATTTCAATAATGATCTCTGCCCCCGTACGCTGAAAGCAAAATGGGGAAGAGAATACACTTCTCATGTTGCTACTACCCTTGAGACCGAACATAATATTGTGACCGGTGGTCTTCTCTCCGACCAGGTTCTGAAAGGTGACCAGTGCATTTGGTGGGTTTTCAATGATATGGGTGACATCCATCTGGAGTCCCAAGGTCAGCCTATCGGTATGGAAATCCGCGCTCAGGCATTTGCCTTCTCTACCAATGATGAAATCAACAATATGACCTTCTATACCTATGAAATCATCAACCGTTCTACCTATGAGTTGCGTGAAACCTACTTCAGCCAGTGGGTTGATCCCGACCTGGGTTACGCTCATGATGACTTTGTGGGTTGCGACGTGAAACGTGGACTTGGCTATTGCTACAATGGCGACCTCTCCGACGGTCCTGGTTCCGGTTCCTATTCTGGCATTCCTCCTGCAGTAGGTATCGACTTCTTCCAGGGTCCTTACATGGATCCCGATGGTAAGGACAACCCCAAGATTGATATTGGTAAAATGCGTTCTTACTTTCCCGATCAGTTGAAAAACTACCGCCTCCCCGACGGCACATACGATACCATCCGTCTCACCGACGATGCCGACCTTTACTATCCCAATGCATGGTATTTTGTTCCTGGAGATGCTATCGGAAACTGCGCTATCAATGGTGTTAACTTTGGTAACAACATTGTTGACGATGAACGTTTCGGTATGCGTCGTTTCGTATACTATAACAACGATTTAACTACAACAGGTGAGCCTACAAAAGCTACTGACTACTATAACTACCTGCGTGGCATTTGGAAGAACGGTGCCCGTATGAAATACGGCGGAAATGGTTTCAACGAAGGTACTACTGAGTTTGATTGCGACTTCATGTTCCCCGGCAACAGCGATCCTATGTATTGGGGTACTAATGGTAATGCGGTTCCTGAGTGGACTGAAGTTACTGCAGGTAACCCTCCCGCTGACCGCCGTTTTATGCAGTCGGCTGGTCCCTTCACCTTGAAACCTGGTGCTCTTAACTATATCACTGTTGGTATTCCTTTTGCCCAGGCTGCTTCTGGTGATAACTATTCTTCGGTCGAAGTGCTTCGTGAAATCGATGACGTTTGCCAGGCACTTTTCGAAAACTGTTTCAAGGTTCTTGACGGTCCCGATGCTCCCACAATGGTTGTTCAGGAAATGAGCAATGAGCTTATCCTCTATATTAAATACGATAATCCCAGCAGCAACAACTTTGGTGAGCGCTACTCGGAAATCGATCCTGCTATCGTTCGTTCTTATACCGATGCCAATGGCAATCCTGTTGTCTACTCCGATGATGAACGTAGCTATAAATTTGAAGGTTATCAAATCTTCCAGCTCCGCGATGCTAATGTCTCTATTGCCGACATTCGTGATATCACCAAGGCCAAACAGGTTGCTCAGTGTGATGTCCGTAACTTCTACGATGCAATCGAGAGCGTAACTTACGATAGCGTCCATAATGTATACGACACTGTTTTCAACGACAATCCTTCACTGCCTATCGGTACTTTGGTTAACTACTCACAAAACTCTGTTACCGGACTTCTCCAGCCGCAGATTATGGTTGAAGGTACCAATAAAGGTATTCAGCACGTGTTCCGTATCAAGACCGATGCCTTTGCATCCGGATCCAATACTTCTCTTGTAAACAACAAGAAGTACTACTTTGTTTGTATCGCTTATGCTCAGAACCGTTTCAAAGAGTATTCTCAGACTGAGGCTGCTTTCCTCGACGGTCAGAAAGAGCCCTACCTCTCGGGTCGTAAAGATGAGTTTGGAAGAACCATCACTCCTATTGAGTGCATTCCTCACGATCCTTCGTCTGAGAATGGGGGTACTGTTGTGAATGCTGAATTCGGCATGTGCCCCAATATCACCCGTATCGAAGGTTATGGTAATGGTGGTTCCGTACTCCGTCTCACCGACCAATCTATTGAAGAGTTGATGGGTGCTCCCGGTGTTCCTGGCAAGCCCGCTGGTAAGATGCGCGACGATGGCAACGGCATGGCTGCTAATCCTTGCGTTATCCTCAACCCCCGTTACGAACAGAACAATGGTCCTGTCCATGTTGAAGTAATTGATCCTCTTAGTGTTAAAGCTGGTAAGTTCATCATCGCTTTCGATAAGAAATCTGATATTAATAACTGTGGTTGGACTATTTACAAATCACCCGAAGATCCTACCTATTCAGACAATCCTTATATCTATGACTCTGTTCTTTCGGTTAAGTCCGATTTCACATTGGAACGTTACAACGAGCAGCTCTTCCTCGATTTAGGTATTGCAGTCGGTATTAGCAATCCTCAAGAAATTGCCACACCTCTGCATATCACCACACAGAATAATGAGAACTTTGAGTCTCGTTATTGGGGTGGTTTTGTAAACGACAAGACTCTCATCGGTTCTAAAGTTACCTTTGCTGATAACTCCAAACCTTGGCTCCTTTCTCTTGAAGACAATGATGATGCCATGCTATACAACTGGGTTCGTTCTGGTACTCAATTTGCAGGTAAGACCCACAATGCCTTCACTGCTACTCAAGGTGCCATTAGCCTCTCCGAGACTTATCTTGATGAAGACTACTTTAAAGGTATGCTTGAAGTCATGAATGGCAATCCTTCCTATGTCGGTGTCGACCGTTTCGAGGTCTTCGAAGATGTTGAAGGTGGTTGGGCTCCTTATGGTTTGGTTTCCACATTGCCGTTCCATCCTGGTTTCTGCTATCGCTATTATGTGACCAATGATCATATCATAGATAGTGTATGTCGTCTGAAAGACAACTATCCCGCTATCTATAACAAATGGACCATTACCCGTAACACTATGGATAATATCTGGAACAAATCTCTGAACTTTAACGATATCTCTAAACTTCCCAGTGTCCGTATCGTCCTCACCAACGACACTTCCAAGTGGACTCGTTGCCCGGTTCTCGAGATGTGCGACGACTATACTCAATCCGAAGGCAATGCCCGTCGTTTCCAAATCCGTCGTCACGCTTCTGTCGACAAACTCGGCCGTACCATCGACCAAGTGAATACAACTGCCGATGTTAACGACCCCGGCAATCCTTGCTATATTAGTGAAACTGGTATGGGTTGGTTCCCCGGCTATGCTATCAATACTGTCACTGGTGAGCGTCTCAATGTTCTTTTCGGTGAAGACTCACGTTATATCCAGTACAACGGTGCTGACATGCTGTGGAATCCCACCTCTATGACTGACCTCATGGATGGTACTCAAAACTATGTCATGGGAGGCCGTCATTTCATCTATGTGATGAATGCTACCAGCCAGCCTTTCTATGATATCGTGAATAATTCAAATAGTGTTGTTACCTCCTTCAGGACTCCTTCATACGATGCTGGCCGTTGGGCTCTCCAGATGCTTTCATCTCTCGACCGCCTTATGAATTATGTTGGAACAAATGATGTCACACGTTTAATCTGCAATCATGGTGTACTTGCAGGTGAGAGCACCACTCTCATCCCGCAGCGCGACTCTGCAGCTTTGTTCTTTGCTTCTGTTGCTTGGGTGAACATGCCTTTTGTTAATCCTCGCTACAAGTTCCAGAACCCCATTGACATTCCTTGCGATGTTACCATTGATCTGGATGTCAACTCTCCCTACGGTCGTTACCTCTCTGGCAATGGCACACATGTACGCCTCTTCCCGGATGCTACTGTTCAAAACGACAACTATCCCATGTATATGTTTGAACTTACACCCGATATTGCCACTCTCACCGGTCAAGCCACTAATAATACCGCCCGCAAGTCCTATCAAGATTCTATCTTGAGCAGGATTAGTGTGGTCCCGAATCCTTACTATAGCTACTCCACCTATGAGACCCTCAGCCAGTTGGAAACCAAGGTCCGTTTCATCAATGTTCCCGAGCATTCTATCATCTCTATCTACACTGTTGATGGTACCCTGGTCCGTCGTCTTGGTCCCACCTCTGGTTCGGCCACAACTCTCGACTGGGATTTGCACAACCACGACGGTATTCCTATCGCAGGCGGTGTATATCTCATCCACTTCAAAGTACCTGGCATAGGTGAACGTGTTGTCAAATGGTTTGGTACCATGCGTCAGGTTGACTTAGACTCCTTTGGCTTCTAATCATTAATCGTTAATCTTAAATACTGACAGAAATGAAAAATATATTTAGAATAATTGCAGTAGTCGCATTGATGATGCTTCTGTCCGCCGAGTCCGCCTGGGCTGGTAACGACAGACGTAGAGGTACCTCCGGAGCCATGGAGCTTTTGATTAATCCCTGGGCCCGCAGTACCGGTTGGGGAAGCGCCAATGTTTCCTGTGTACGCGGTTTGGATGCTTTTTATTCGAACATTGCCGGTCTGAGCTTTATCAACACAATTGAGGTAAGCTACACCAACACCCTTCTTGCCGGCGGCAAGTCTGGTTTGAACAGTGGTGCTTCTATCAATTCGTTTGGTATCGCCGTCCGTCTGTTCGATCAAGGCGTTTTAGGTATCAGTTTAATGGCTATGGGATTTGGCGATATCGATGTCACCACAGTTGAAAGTCCCGAACCTATCAACGGTACATACTCTCCCACACTGATGAACCTGAATTTCGCTTATGCTCACTCGTTCACTCAATCCATTCATGGTGGTGTGAATGTTAAGATTCATAGCGAGTCTACCAGCAACATTACAGCAAGTGCCTTTGCTGTCGATGCCGGTATTCAGTATGTAACCGGTGAGGATGACCAGTTGAAGTTCGGTATCAGCCTCAAAAACTGGGGCCCCGCTTTTAGCTATAATGGTACAGGTCTTTCGTTCCAGTTCATCAACGATGCACAGAACACCATGTCCGCCCAGTACCGCCCTGCCGAGATGGAGCTTCCCACCTGCCTTAACATCGGTGCATCCTACGACTTCTTTATCCCCGTCTGGGATCAGAAAATCACCTTGGCTGGTGCTTTCACATCCAATGCTTTCTTGAAAGACAATTTTGCCCTTGGTATTGAGTATGGCCTTCTTAACATCCTCAACCTCCGTTGCGGCTATGTCTATCAAACTGACATCTTCAACTCCGAGCTTAGCACTACCGCTAATCAAGGTCTCTGCGCCGGTGCGTCAGTGAATATTCCTATGCACAAAAAAGATAGTGACAGCAAAATGGGTCTTACCATCGACTATTCTTTCCGTGCTGGTTTGAATCTTAAATCCACCCACGCCATCGGAGCTACTTTCCGCTTCTAAGAGAGCGAATATAACATAAGAAAGATTAGGAAAGGCTTTCCAAAGCCTTTCCTAATTTTTAGACACTTAAACAATTAATAGATATGTCCGAAATCAAGTATTATAGTGAAGAGGGTTTACAAAAACTGAAAGACGAACTGCATCATCTTATTGCCATAGACCGCCCCGCTGCCGCCGCTGCTATTGCGGAAGCCCGCGATAAAGGCGATTTGTCCGAGAATGCCGAATACGATGCTGCCAAGGAGGCTCAGGGTCATCTTGAGGCCCGTATTTCCAAGCTGCAGGATCTTGTTGCCAATGCACGTCTTCTCGACGAGTCCAAGATTGATACGTCTAAAGTTCTTCTCCTTTCTAAAATCACTATTCTCAACGTAAAGAATAAAGCCAAGCAGGTTTATACCATTGTCCCCGAAAGTGAGGCTAACCTTAAAGAAGGCAAAATCTCTGTCACCTCTCCTTTTGCCCAGGCTTTCCTCGGCAAAAAAGCTGGCGATAAAGTAGATGTGGTCGTTCCTGCTGGTACCATGCAGTTTGAGATAATGAATGTAGAAAGATAGCATCCGTCGCTATAACATGTCAAAAAAGGGTCCCATTCTTGGAACCCTTTTTTTTGTTACCTTCTTCCATTCCCGTTTATATGAGATTGTATCCTTATACATTCGAGTTTATTGATATAATTCCAAATCGGTCATTCGGCCGACTTTTATATTCTTTCTGCCTATTCATGTCTCTTTATGCCATATCAGCATTTCTTTCGGCATCTTGTCCACATCCCTGTCTCGCCGTAGCCCGCTACGTCTTCGCCAGCGATGCGGCCAAAACAAATACTAATCTGGCATAAACCCTAATGACCGATTTGGGATATTTGGACTTTTTTTCGTATCTTTGCAAATCCTAAAAATACTACTCAATATGATAAAACGTATATTTTCAGTCGATGGCATGGCTTGTCCTCATTGCAAAAAACGTGTAGAAGATGCCCTGACTGCTCTCCCCGGCGTTGGCAGTGCCGTTGCCGATATAGATAGCAAACAGGTTGAAGTCTGTTTCGACGAATCCCGTGTCACCCCTCAGCAGCTTCAGGAGGCTGTGGAGGACTGTGGTTATGGCTTTGCATTATGAGTGCCACTCAGAAGCGCACCATACCTGTTATCGGTATGATGTGTGCAGCCTGTTCTGCCAACGTTGAGCGTCGCCTCTCCTCGCTTGAGGGCGTCGTGAGTGCATCGGTTTCCCTTCCGGGTCGTACCGCTCTTGTAGAGTATCAGCCTGATGTGATTTCTCTTTCCGATATGAAACGGGAGATTTCCGCCATTGGCTATGACCTTGTTGTCGAAACCGACCGCAATGCCGAAGAACTCGAGCATAAGGCTTTCCTCGCCTTACGTAATAAGGTTTGCCTTTCATGGCTTTTTGCCATTGCGGTCATGGCTATTTCCATGTTCTACCATCCCGCCGAGGGCATGTTTCTTCGCAATTTGCTGCTCATGGTCCTTACTGCCGTTGGCATGTTCTATTGTGGACGGCAGTTCTATACCACTGCGTGGCAACAGTTGCGTCATCGCAGTGCCAATATGGATACCCTTGTTGCGCTCTCTACTTCAATTTCTTTTCTTTTCAGTGTATTCAACACTTTTTGGGGCGACCGTGTGTGGACTTCCCGTGGCGTTGAAAATAACGTATGGTACGATGCCTCCATCATGATAATTGCCTTTGTCCTCACGGGCCGTTTGCTCGAAGAGCGTGCCAAGGGCAGTACTGCTTCGGCTATCCGCTCCCTGATGGGTCTCACCCCTAAAACTGCAAGGCTCATTGTGGATGGGAATGAATCGGATGTCCCGTTGTCAACCATACGGCAACGCGACATGCTCCATGTTCTCCAAGGCGACAAAGTCCCGGTCGACGGTATTGTCCGCGACGGGGAGGCTTATATCGACGAGTCGATGATTAGCGGCGAGCCTGTCCCTGTCCTCAAGCAGAAAGGCACGACCGTGCTTGCCGGCACCATAGTCAAACAGGGCTCTTTCATCATGCGCGCCAGCTCGGTGGGTGAACAGACTTTCCTTGCCGGCATGATTCGTATGGTGGAGCAGGCACAGGCCTCCAAGGCTCCCGTACAGCGCATTGTCGATAAAGTTGCATTGGTATTTGTGCCAGTTGTTGTGGGCTTTTCGCTCTTCACGTTCATACTTTGGCTTGCCATTGGCGGCTTCTCGCAGTTGCCCCAAGCACTCCTATCTGCTGTCTCGGTTCTGGTCATTGCCTGCCCCTGTGCCCTGGGGCTTGCCACTCCAACCGCCTTGATGGTGGGCATTGGAAAGGCTGCACAGCACAATATCCTTGTCAAAGATGCCACCGCTCTCGAACAGCTGCATAAGGTCTCTGCCCTTGTCATCGACAAAACCGGCACTCTCACCATCCCCAATTTCGACATCTCTCAAACTCCCGGCCAGCAGTCGCCCGCTCTCCCTTTCGAAGAGCGTGAAAGCCTCAAACCCCATGCCCGCGAAGCCATAGAGATGCTCCAAGGCTGCGGCGTGGATGTCTATATGATGAGCGGTGACCGCGACGATGCAGCCCATTATTGGGCCGAGCAGGCAGGTATCAGGCACTACCGCAGTCAGGTTCTGCCACAGGACAAAGAGAACCTTGTGCGTCAGCTCCAGTCACAAGGCCATTGTGTAGCCATGGTGGGCGACGGAATAAACGACTCGCAGGCTCTTGCCATAGCCGATGTCAGCATCGCCATGGGGCGTGGCACCGATGTGGCCATTGATGTGGCCCAGGTCACCCTTATGGGCGATGATTTGAGGCGTATTCCCGAGGCCATCCGGCTCTCCTCCCAAACGGTACGTACCGTTCGCCAAAACCTGTTTTGGGCCTTTATCTATAATGTCATCTGCATTCCGCTGGCAGCAGGAGCCCTTGCTCCGTTCATCCATTTTCAAATCACCCCCATGTGGGCCTCGGCGCTCATGGCTTTCAGCTCGGTCAGCGTGGTTTTGAACAGCCTAAGGCTAAAACTGAAGAAATAGCCCCCATTGCCATATAGCCGACCAGTTTCATTGAGTAATAGTCACCTCTTACCCGGCTATCAAGAATTGACCGGGTAATGTGACTTGTTGTACGAGCCAGCGTCATGATGCCTTTTTTTGTTTAACACAGAAAAGTGGATGATATACACAAGTGGTTGTATATTACGCCACATCCTCAATTACCCTTGGGCTTGTTCCCCTTTTTGGCATTTCCCAGCCTTTTTCCAGGTTCCATCACCGTTCACCCTGCAGTAACTCCATGTCAAATTGTATTTCACCTTGGCGGTGAAGAAGGGGTGAGGAGAAGGTGGTTAAGTGCTAAACAGAAAGCGGAGCGCGAGCGTTATGAAATTTGAAACGGGACGGCATTGTTGATACTAAGGCAATTCTGCCGGTTTGGGTTAAACAATGAGGGAGGGAATGCCTGCTGACATCCCCTCCCTCCGCAATTGTGTGCCGTTGTTATTCGATAGCGGCTGCTATCTGTTGGGCCAGTTGTTTCATTTCTTCCGGCTCCATTTTGATGTGGTGGTGGAAGTTTAAATCTGCCTCGGTTTGCATGGGCACGAGGTGAATATGGGCGTGGGGCACTTCCAGTCCCAGCACGGCCACACCTATTTTGGTGCAGGGGCATGTTTTTTTCAACCCTATGGCCACACGGCGGGCAAAACACTGCAGTTCGCAGTAGAGTTTTTCATCGAGGTCGAAGATATAGTCGACCTCCTTTTTGGGGATGCAGAGCACATGCCCTTTCACTACGGGGTTTACATCGAGGAAAGCAAGGCAGTTTTCGGTCTCTGCCACTTTGTAGCAAGGTATTTCGCCTGCCACGATTTTGGAAAAAATAGAAGCCATGACTGTATGATATTAATTGTTGTATACGAACGTTCCGTTCTCGGTGGCCACGGTGACTTGTGCGGCTGAGGCCTCCTCTACGTGTCCTATAATGCGGGCGTCGATGTTGAACGAGTGGGCTATGTCGATAATGCCTTGGGCGGTGGCGTTGTCGGTGTATATCTCCATGCGGTGTCCCATATTGAATACTTTGTACATTTCTTTCCATTCGGTGCCGCTTTCGTTCTTTATCATGCGGAACAGCGGTGGGATGGGGAAGAGGTTGTCTTTCACCACGTGGAGGTTGTCAATAAAGTGCAGCACTTTGGTTTGTGCGCCGCCGCTGCAGTGTATCATGCCGCTGATTGCGGGGCGGTATTCGTCGAGTACGCGGCGTATTACGGGGGCATAGGTGCGGGTGGGCGAGAGGACCATCTTGCCGGCGTCCACTCCTGCGACCTCGGTCGGGTCGGTGAGGCGGCGGCTGCCGCAGTACACCACTTCGGACGGTAGGTTGTGGTCGTAGCTCATGGGGTAGTGTTCGGCATAGTATTTCGAGAATACGTCGTGGCGGGCGGAGGTGAGGCCGTTGCTGCCCATGCCTCCGTTGTAGGCGGTTTCGTAGGTGGCCTGGCCGTAGGAGGCAAGGCCCACTATCACGTTGCCGGCATGGATGTGGGCGTTGTCGATGACATCGGCGCGGCGCATGCGGGCGGTAACGGTCGAGTCTACGATGATGGTGCGTACCAGGTCGCCTACGTCGGCGGTTTCGCCACCGGTGAGGTGTATGCCTATGCCGAGGTCGCGCATCTGTTGCAGGAATTCTTCCGTGCCGTTTATGACGGCGCTGATTACCTCGCCTGGCACCAGCTGTTTGTTGCGACCTATGGTGGAGGAAAGCAGGATGTTGTCCACCGCTCCCACGCACAGGAGGTCGTCCAGATTCATTACTACGGCGTCTATGGCAATGCCTTTCCATACGCTCAGGTCGCCCGTTTCTTTCCAATAGAGGTAGGCGAGCGACGACTTGGTGCCAGCCCCGTCGGCGTGCATGATGTTGCAATAGTCAGGGTCGCCACCCAGTATGTCGGGTATTATTTTGCAGAAGGCTTTTGGGTAAAGCCCCTTGTCGATGTTCTTAATGGCGTTGTGAACGTCTTCTTTTGATGCGGAGACTCCGCGCAGGTTATATTTCAATGTGTCCATGGATGGGATAATGTTTAATCTATATTGGGTACGTTTTCGCCTAATGTTTCGGCCGCTTTGACGCTGTTGTCAATGGCCTCGGATACGTTAATGATGTAGTCACCCAGTTTTTCGTACAGGGCATAGAGGCTGCTGTATGCATTGCCCACGGCAAAGTCGTACACACCCAGTTTCAGAGCGTCCAGGTGGCGTGTACGCAAAGTGTCGCGGTACTGGTTGATGGCTCGTTCGGCATCGTAGGCGGCTTCAAGGTCTATGTGTTGGTATTCGTTGTTCAGGTTGTGGTCCATCACGTCGAGGGCGTGCTGCACCAGCTGTGTCATGTGGCTGAGGTTGTCGTTGAGTCCTTGGTCAAAGTGTACGGCTGTGTCTCGTTTGTTTTTGCGCGTCATGGCTATTTGGAATATGGTGTCGCCAATGCTTTCCAGATTGTCCACTATGCGCAGCATCGAAGAGATGCGGCGTGAGCCTTCTTGCGAGAGGTCGCCGGCGGCGGTTTTGGTGAGGAATTGTGCTATTTCCATCTCCATACGGTCCGAGATGCTTTCATATTTTTCTATGCGGGCCAGCGTTTTGTAAAAATCCTCGTCGTCCTTGGCTGTGCGTAGGAGAGGGAGGAAGGTGAACATGCGTAGTATTCGCTTCGAAAAGCTCTCAATCTCGTTTTGAGCGGCCTGGATGTTGAGTTCGGCCGTGTTGGTGAAGCCGCCACTGATGAATCGCAGACGGAATTCGTCCTCTTTCTCCTCGGACGAGGCGGGCACCATCCAGTCAACCACCTTGATGAAGAGGGGAATGAAGAAGGAGAGGATGATGGTGTTGATAACATTGAAGAAGGTGTGGAAGATGGTGATGGCAAGTGGCACCAGGGCAACGGGCAGCAGGAGATAGTCGAACGAGGCTTCGTGGCGTGAAACCAGCTCGGTCAGGTAGGCTATGAGGTTCAATTCGGGATATAAGACAATCAATGTGAGAATGGTGCCCACCATGTTAAACACGAAATGTGCACGGGCCGCCTTCTTGCCGGCAGTGTTGGCCACGGAGGCTGCTATGTTGGCGGTGAGGGTGGTGCCGATGTTCTGTCCCATGATGATGGCTACGGCAATGTCGAAACTGATCCAGCCATTGGCTGTCATCACTAAAGTGATGGCCATCACTGCCGACGAGGCTTGGATAAGTACTGTGAGAATGGTTCCGACCGCGATGAAAAGCAGTATCGACCAGAATCCCCAGCCCGAACAGCTGTGCATAACCCCCAGCACGGCGGTGTTCTGGATGAGGTCAGGCATGGTGTCCTGCAGGAATTGCAAACCCAACAACAGTGTGCCGAAACCAACAAAAAACTCGCTGATGGACTTCACTTTGTCGCCCTTCATCAATATGAAGGGGGCCGCAATGGCAAATATTATCAGTGGGATAACAAACTTCTCTGCGCCTCCGCCCATGCCTAGAAGGATAATCCAGGAGGTGATTGTGGTGCCTATGTTGGCGCCCATCACAACCGCTATGGCACCTGCAAGCGTCAGCAGTCCTGAGTTCACGAAACTCACCACCATCACCGTTGTGGCTGTCGACGACTGGATGGCGGCAGTAACAGCGGCTCCGGTCACTATGCCACGGAAGGGGTTGTTGGTCATGCGCCCCATGATGCTGCGCATCTTGCCTCCGGCCACCTTCTGAAGTCCCTCGCTCATCAGTTTCATGCCGAAGATAAACACCACCACAGCGCCTGCAAATTTAATAATAATCAGTAATATGTCCCCTATATCCATCTAGTCAATCTGTAATTTAAATAATCTGCAAATATACAATCATTTTTCCAATTATACACAAAAAGATTTCCAAAAATATAAACCATTTGTTAGTGTCGCTTTGGGTCGCCGTTATAATCACCTTTTGGGTGGTGTCTTGCTTTGCCGAGACCGTGCAACATCTCAATGAAATCTCAAATATGAGAAGTGTTGTCCCTGGGGGTGGAAAGTCTCCGAAATATGCGTGCCGGAGGCTCGCAACATCTAAAGATAGCAGCCAGAATAAATTTCCATATCGAAGATTTAATATGATGAAGTGACATCTGTTCTTGTTCCTTCAGAGGTATGCTTTTTCTACCACTTATTGGAAATTTGGACATTGCTTTTCTCTCAATTTTAGTCTTTTGCGATGTGTTTTATCTATCCTGCAACCTGTGTTAACTTGGGTTGTTTGTCATTGGGTTGTGGAGTTCGAACTTTCATAATAAGAGTTAAATTTATTTTTTTTGACAAAAATTTCTTGCTGAATCAAAAAATGTTCGTATCTTTGCAATCGAAATAGAGAGATAAAACAACACAAAATAACAACGTAAAACAATATGTATCTGACAAAAGAAAAGAAAGAAGAGATATTCGCTGAGTACGGTAAAAGTGCCAAAGACACGGGTTCGGTGGAGGCGCAGATTGCTCTCTTCACCTACAGAATCCAACATCTTACCGAACTGATGAAGAAGAATAAGAAGGACCAAGTGAGTGAGCGTGCACTTGTGGGTTTGGTAGGTAAGCGTCGTCGCCAGCTCGATTATCTGAAAGAGAACGACATTGAGCGCTACCGTGCCATCATCAAGAAACTGAACTTGAGAAAGTAAAAGTAATAGTTTTTCATATTTATTTGGTTATGGTTGGGGTCTCTGGGTTCTCCGGAGACCCTTTTTTACAAAGAATCACCTCAAACGACTTTTAACTCTGTTAGCTCTTTAGCAGCCCGTTGGGTTACTATTGGTGCTTGATATACGTGCCGCACGGTGCGACACGTAGCGGAAACAAAGAAATAATAAAGGAAAAATGAACATTATCACAAAGAGATTCGATCTTGGCGACGGCCGCACCATCGAAATCGAAACCGGCAAACTTGCCAAACAGGCCGACGGCGCTGCCGTAGTACGAATGAACGACACCATGCTTCTTGCCACCGTATGCTCCAAAAAGGAGGTTGGCGAGAACGTCGATTTCATGCCCCTTACCGTAGATTATCAAGAGAAGTATGCCGCTATGGGTCGCTTCCCTGGCGGTTTTTTCAAACGTGAGGCACGTCCTTCCGAGCACGAAATCCTTATTGCCCGCTTGGTCGACCGCGCCCTCCGTCCCCTTTTCCCCGACAATTTCCACGCCGAGGTCCAGGTGCAAATAACCCTCATCTCCGGTGACAAGAACACTATGCCCGACCAGCTTGCAGCTCTTGCTGCCGCTTCCGCTCTCGCAGTGTCCGATATCCCCTTTAACGGCCCCGTCTCCGAAGTGCGTGTGTCTTATCTTGACGGCCAGTATGTTATCAATACCCCCATGCAGGATATCGATCGCGCCGACCTCGACCTTATCGTCGCTGCCACCGAGGACAACATCATGATGGTGGAAGGCGAGATGAAGGAAGTGAGCGAGGATGTGATGCTCAACGCTCTCAAGGCCGCTCACGAAGCTATCAAACTCCAGTGCCGCGTCATTGCCGAACTCACCGTTGAGGCTGGCAAGACCGAGAAACGCGAGTACTGCCACGAGGTCAACGACGAGGAACTCCGTCAGCGTCTCCACGATGCCGTTTATCAGAAGTGCTACGACCTCTCCAAACAGGGAATTGCCAACAAACACCAGCGCGAAGAAGGCTTTGAGGCTATCAAGCAGGCTTTCATCGACGCCAACTATACCGAGGAAACCCTTACCGACGAGATCAAGTTTATGATTGACCGCTACTATCACGACACCGAGCGTGAGGCCATGCGCGACATGGTCCTGGCCGAGCGTACCCGTCTTGATGGTCGTCAGCTCGACGAAATCCGCCCCCTCTGGAGCGAGGTCAACTATCTCCCTTCCGTCCATGGCAGCGCCATCTTCACCCGTGGCGAAACCCAGTCTCTCAGTACCTGCACCCTGGGCACCAAGCTTGACGAGCAGATTATCGACGGCGCCGTCATCGAGGACACCCGCCGTTTCCTCCTTCATTATAACTTCCCCGGCTTTGCCACTGGCGAAGTGAAACGCAGCGGCAGCACCAGCCGTCGAGAAGTAGGCCACGGCCACCTCGCCTGGCGCGCGCTCAAGGAAGTGCTCCCCCCCGAGTCTGAATGCCCCTATACCATCCGCGTTGTCTCCGACATTCTCGAAAGCAACGGCTCCAGCTCCATGGCCACCGTCTGTGCGGGCTGCCTGGCCTTGATGGATGCCGGTGTCAAGATTCGCAAACCGGTTGCCGGTATCGCCATGGGTCTTATCAGCAAGGGCGACAAATGGGCTGTTCTCAGCGACATTCTGGGTGATGAAGATCACCTCGGCGACATGGACTTCAAGGTCTGTGGCACCCGTGACGGTATCACCGCCTGCCAGATGGACATCAAGGTCGACGGTCTCAGCTACGACGTACTTGCCAAAGCACTCGAGCAGGCACGCCAGGGCCGTCTCCACATCCTTGACCACCTCCAGTCCACCATCGCCGAACCCCGCGAGGACTACAAACCCTTCGTCCCCCGCATTGTCCAGATCGAGATTCCCAAGGACTTCATCGGTGCTGTTATCGGCAAGGGTGGCGAGGTTATCCAGAAAATACAGAAGGAGACCAACTCCATCATCAATATCGAAGAGAAAGGCGAAGTGGGTGTGGTTGATGTCGCCGCTGTCGACAAAGAGTCTATCGACGCCGCTCTTAAATGGATCAAGGAAATTTGCACCGTCCCCGAAGTGGGTCAGATTTACGACGCAAAAGTTGTCAGCATAGTCGAATTCGGTGCCTTCCTCGAGTTCCTTCCCGGCAAAGAAGGCCTCATGCACATCAGCGAATACGACTGGAATCGCACCGAAACCCTCGAAGGCATCCTCAACGAAGGCGATGTTGTGAGAGTTAAGATTATCGCCATAGACGAGAAGAACGGCAAACTCAAACTCAGCCGCAAAGCCTTGTTGCCCAAGCCCGAAGGCTATACCGAGAACGAGCGTCCCCGTGCTCCCCGCCGCGATGGTGAGCGTGCTCCCCGTCGTGAAGGTTCCGACCGTGGCAATGGTGAGCGTCGCCGCAGCGATGGTAACGGCCGCCGTAGATAAAAAAAATTCGTTTTCGATACAATAATATTTCGAAAACCTAGTTATAGGGGTGTCTGTGTTCAAAAATGACACCGACACCCAAACGCGACAGTAGCTCAGTTGGCAGAGCGGCGGCTTCCCAAGCCGCAGGTCGCGGGTTCGAACCCCGTCTGTCGCTCGATTGTCTTTTTCATAATCCTATTTTGGGAGGGTGCCAGTTCCGGTGCCCTCTTTTTTTTGCCGTTCGGCACATTCCGTTGGTGGCCACCTCCCAGCCCTGTCCGCTTCGGCATGCATTGTCGCCCACCTCCCATGTCGGTCAATATTTATCCTTCGCAGTCCAATCCGTGGAACATAAAAAGAAAAAGGGCAGATTTCTCTGCCCTCAGAAGTTTTTCTTTGTTATGCAATTATTTAGACGTTGCGGTGGAACACCAGCTGGAAGGAGATAGTCTCGTCCTCATTCTCGGCGTAGGCGAAAGCCATGTTAATGATGATGGCGTCGGTGGTGGTGTCGTAGGTGAAAGGAATCTGGAAGGTATCGGGATTGCCGTTGTCGTCCAGGGTGTTGGCCGTGAGCGAACCGGTATGGGTAGCGGGGTCGTAGGTGTAGGCAAAGTTCATGCTTTCAATCTCCTCCATTGAGTATTCGCCGTCCACTTCGCCGAGGCTGAGCACAGTCACATTGTCGGGGAAAGTGATGTGGGCATAGGTGGAGTCGAAGTTGAGGCCAAACTCAAACTGGAGGTACTGGCTCATAATGCTGTCTGTCCAACCACAACCGCCATCATATACATAGATGGAGTCTGAAAGGTCCAGGGTCAGTGTCCACTCGGTACCAATAAGGTCGGCGGTGCTCTTTACCAAGGTTACCTCGGGTTGGTGGTTTTCCATGGGGGTGATGGTTTCTTTTTTGCATGCGGTCATGCAGAGAAGCAGAGCGGCTGCGATCAGAACGATTTGTTTCTTCATTTTTGTTGCGTTTTTTAATTGTTATTATTTCTTTTAATTCTTTTGTTGTTTTGCTTGTGTCGATTTTGTCGTTTTCACTTTCCGTGTTCGCCTATAAGAACGTAATCCGGCAACAAAAAACTACAATCCCCACCGCGATTTAACATTTTTTTGAAACCTAAGCGGTGCAGTTATTGATGATGTAAATCTCTTGTTATGAGCAGGAAAAAGCGGCCTCAAAATCACTTCCTCATCGGCTCGCTATTATGGTTGGGATAGTTCCTTTTGGTATCAAACTTCGTTTCCCAGCCCCGTATGTGCAGAAACAATCCTTACCCCGGGCATTGCCCCCAGACATTTGTACAATTGAGGTTGCATCCCGAAGGTACCCCACCTCCAGCCTAAATGCAACTCCTGGACCGATAAAATCCGAATCGCCCGGCTATTTTGGGAGTGATGCGGCAATATACGGTGCCGTCACCGACTGTTCCGCCCGCCCCATCCCTTCGGGTCGGCCGGCATAAAGCAGTTTCCCGCCGTCGCCGCCTCCGCCGGGCCCCAACTCCACAATATAGTCTGCCTGTTTCATCACATCCAGACTGTGCTCTATCAGTATCAAGGTGTTCCCGGCGTCGGTCATCTCGTCAAACAGCTCCATCAACCGCCTCACATCGTCCAGATGCAATCCGTCGGTAGGTTCGTCGATAATATAGGTATGGCCTGCCGATAACCGGGTTTCGCCGTTGCCGCTGTGTATGGCGGTGCTGTACAGCCTGTCGGCCAGTTTCACCCGCTGCAACTCTCCGCCGCTCAGGGTACTCATCGACTGGTTCAGGTGCAGATAGCCCAGCCCCACCTTCTGCAGCATGCGCAGTTGTGGCTGGAACGGCTGTCCTTCGAAAAACTGTATGGCATCCTCCACGGTTAGCTCCATCACCTCCGCTATCGTCTTGCCCTGGTATCGGTATTGCAGTGCTTCGCGGCTGTAGCGGCTTCCGTGGCACTCTTCGCACACCGTCTCTATGCTCTCCATAAAAGCCATATCCGACACTATCACCCCCTTGCCCTTGCAGGCCGGGCAGGCCCCTTTGCTGTTGAACGAGAACAGCTGCATTCCCGGCCTCCCTTTGCCTCCCTCTTCCGTCACCCCCTCTTTGGCAAACAGGCGGCGTATCGTGTCAGCTATGTCGAGATAGGTTGCCGGAGTGCTGCGAAGGTTTATTCCTATGTTTTTCTGCCCAATGAAAACCAGCGGGCTGCTCTCTTGCTGCATAAAGTGCTCCATCAGCGAGCTCTTGCCCGACCCCGCCACTCCGGCCACCACCGTAATCACCCCTTGGGGTATATCCACGTTGATATGCTGCAGGTTGTGCAGCGTGGCGTCCTTTATATGGAACCACCCCGTCGGGGTTCTGAAATGGCTTTTCATCGGCGTGCGGTGGCGCAGCATGCGGCCCGTCACTGTGTCCGACCGCAGCAGGTCGCCATATCCGCCCTCAAACATCACCCTTCCGCCGTGGTCACCCGCGCCCGGCCCCATGTCTACCAGATGGTCCGCCATTGCTATGATTTCGCGGTGGTGCTCCACTATCAGCACCGTGTTGCCGTGGTCCCTCAGGTGGCGCAGCGACTCTTTCAGCCGGCTTATGTCCTGCGGGTGAAGCCCCACACTGGGCTCGTCCAGCACATAGGCCATATCCGTGAGCGGCGAGTTGATATATTTCGCTATCTTGATGCGTTGTGCCTCGCCGCCGCTCAGGGTGCCAGTGCCCCGTCCCAGCGAGAGGTAGCCCAGGCCTATGTCGCACAGCGCCTGCAGCCGTTTGCCAAGCTCGTTTTTCAGGTCGGCGGCCAGCGGATGCTCGATGCCCGCTATGAATGTCAACGCCTCGTTGATGGGCATACTCACCACATCGGCCAGATTCTTACCCCCTATGCGGCAACTGCGCACACGCTCGTTCAACCGTGTGCCGTGACATTCAGGGCATTCCGTGGTGCACGTCATCCCGTCCAGCACCTTCTGTTGCCGCTTGCCCTCCTTGGTGGTGATGATGCTGCGGTACATGCGTGGGTACAGCCCTTCAAATTTGGCCGACTTTGGCCAGTTGTCGGGCGGGTTCTTCAGCCGTATCTGTGGCGAATACAGCAGCAGTTGCATCTCCTCGGGGCTGTAGTCGCGTATTTTCTTGTTCAGGTCGAACAACCCGCTGTATGCATAGCGTTTCCATCGCCAAGCACCGGTGGTGAAGGTGGGGAAATGTATCACATCCTCATCGTTCAGACACTTGTCGAAGTCCACCAGCTTGTGTATGTCCAGGTCGGTCACTTCGCCCAGTCCCGAACAGCGCGGGCACATGCCCGAAGGATGGTTGAACGAAAACGTGTCGCTATACCCCACAAAGGGCTCGCCAATTCGCGAAAACAACAGTCGCAGCAGGGCGTAAATGTCGGTGTATGTGGCCACTGTCGACCGGCTGTTGTTGGCTGGCTTCTTCTGGTCTATCACGATGGTTACAGGCATGTTCTCTATACGTTCCACCTTCGGACGCCCGTATTTGGGCAGGTATTGCTGCACAAAGCTGGGGAATGTCTCGTTCAGTTCCCGCCGGCTTTCGGCCGCAATGGTGTCGAGACACAGCGACGACTTGCCCGACCCCGATATGCCCGTGAAAACGGTGATTTTCCCCTTCGGTATTTCCAGCGACACGGATTTCAGGTTATTCTCCGTCGCCCCCACAATCACGATGTTGTTCTTGTATCTTTCCTTCTCCATTGATAAGGTGTTTTTTTCTATTCCTTTGTCTTTTGCCAACCCGCCACTATTCCCTTCTGCCTCATAGCCTTTGGGCCGCGTGGCACTAACTTGTCCGGCGCGCTTTCCGTCGACAGACTCTCGTTGCCCTTCTGCCGTTTCTGAACCTTTTCGTTCTCCCCCAATCCCTTTGGCGTCGTTATCTGCATCTTGCCGTTCCGGTTCGAGTCCCGTTTCCTATTTTTGTCCCCGGGCCGTTTCCTCCTGCTTCCATTGCTGCTCCCGTTTCTTCAATGCTCCCTCTGCCCCTATCATGCCACAGCCCACTCTCGTACACCTAGCCCCCACTGCCCGCAATACAGCTGCCGCCCTTTCGTCCTGCACAAACCGCTGTTCAGTATCCTGTTATATACCGCCTTTCAGGTGCTTCGCCCCTCGGCCTTAGCCGTTGCAAATTTACATATTTTCTCCGACATACACACAACCCCACACGAACAAAACAAATATAACACGAATTATCATGATTTTACCCCTTTATTACCAACAGCAATACCCCTTCCTTCCCACATGCAATCGTCGGCAATATATGCCATTGTCCGCGTTCAATCCGACAACCAATCCCGACCCCCTTTCCCTTTGTCTTTGACAAGCCAATCAGTTTAACCAGCAAATTATTTGACAAGCCAATCAGTTTAACCGGCAAAAATCTGTCAAGCGATTTCCGGAAAACACACTTGCCGGTGCCTCCACAGAAGCTTCGCTGTAGCTTCGCTACATCTTAACCTTCTATCCACCCCTTATTAAGCTCTTCTTAACCGAGCCGGCATAGAACGTCTGATGATGGACTTGCCGAGTGGTGGGAGGGTGGCGAAGCTGGAGGGAAGCCTTACGGGTGCGGATCTGACCGATGTCGACCTTTCAAGTCCCACAATGAGGGTTTGATACTTGACGATGCTATCCTCGAAAACAGACGGCTATCAATGGAACACAAAAGGTAAAGAAAAAGCCTCTGACCGAAGGGGACAGGGGCTAAGAGGTTGAAAGCAGTTATTTTTAACAGCAGCAATTGTGATGGTATTCCATGGGGAGGAGAGTGTTTTCAAGGATGGCATCGTCGAATATTGTGCCTAATGTGTTGGCACTGGAGAGGTCGGCATCGGTGAGGTCTGCACCGGAAAGGTCGACGTCACGTAAATCAGCCCATTTCAAGTCGGCTCCTCTGAAGTCTGCTTCGTGAAGGTCGAGGCCGATGAGGCAGGCACTGTAAAGTTCTATGCCCTCAGGGAGGGTGTATATAACTTCGCCGTGTATGTTCTTAATCTGGACCATCTCGTTTTATTTTTCGATGCAAAGGTACGAATTTTTTCGGACAGAGCCAAATATATTTTTCAAGGGGCTGGGGATAAGGAATAGAAAATACGCCCAGAATGCTGCAGCTAACAGCTATCCTTTTTTCGGTTACAGTTTCTCGTAGTAAGGCATGTGACTCTACATACTGGACGGGATGGCGGGACGGCGTGAAAAAGGAGTGCGGACGGGGGATGAGTGAAGGAGGTAAGCAGCAGGAGAAAAATTATTAATAATAAAAAGTGAATAAACCGAATAACTTTTGTAACTTTGCATTTTCACCGCTCTTGTGGCGGTGGGATGCAATATGCAATAAAACAACATTATAAATAACTAAACTATAGATGGAAAAAAAAGACTTTAAGCAGGAAGTGATTGCCTACATGCTCTTGATTCTGGGCAGTGCGCTGTTTGCCGTGGGCGATGTGATGTTTGTGAACCCTTATATGATGGCTCCTGGCGGCACCTACGGCCTCTCCAACGTGTTCAGCACCCTTTGGGGCGGCAAAATCTCTATTTGGGCTATCTGCATGGATGTCCCCCTGCTCATTATCGGTACATGGATTTTGGGACCTAAGTTCGGTGTCAAGACCATCATCTCGACCTTTCTGATTTTCGGCTTCACCTACGCTATCGAGAGTTGGATATGGGGCTATAATCCCGTTATCCACGACGGCCCCATTGTGGCCAACGCCATAGAGGGAATCAACATGGTGCAGACCCACGACGGTATGTGGTTTGTGCCCGACTATTTCCTCAACACTGTTGTTGCGGGCCTCATTTATGGTGTGGCCATCGGTATGATATTCCGTAGCGGTGCCACAAGTGGCGGCAGCGACATCATTTCGATGATTCTCCATAAGTACACCAAAATCAGCCTTGGCACCCTTGTGACTATTGTGGACGGCTGCATTACGCTCTCCACTCTCATCGCCTTCGGCGATATCCGCCTGCCGATTTATTCTATCATCATCATCTTTATCGAGGGTAAGGTTATCGACCTGGTGGTGGACGGCATCAAGAGCTACAAAACCGCCTTTATTGTTACCGACAAGTCGGCCGAGGTGAAAGAGTACATACTCCATGAGCTCAACCGCGGCGGCACATGCATCACCGGCGAGGGCTTGTACAACGGTACGGAGCGCAAGATTATATATGTCACCATGGAGCGTACAGATTTCGTGAAACTGCGTTCCAACCTCCGCCGTCTTGACCCCATGGCTTTTGTCAATGTGATAGACAGCGCCGAGATTATGGGTCGTGGATTCAAACAACTGCCCACAGAATAATAAGAGTATCATGAAAATACTACAACTTTGCAGCAAGCCACCATTTCCGCCGGTAGACGGCGGCACGCTGGCCATGAACAGCATCACCCAGGGGCTGATGGCGGCGGGCTGCGAAGTGCGTGTGCTGGCCATGTGCAGCGACAAGCACCCGGTGCACGACGAATTGATGACACCCGAATATAAGAAAGCCACACGGTTCGAGGCGGTGTATGTGGATTTGGGCATACATCCCCTCGACGCTGCGGTGGCGGCTTTGTGCGGCGAGTCGTACCATGTGAAACGGTTTGTGAGTAAGGATTTCAGTGCCAAGCTGAAACAGGTGTTGGAGGAGGAGACGTTTGATGTGGTGCATGTGGAGAGCCTGTTTCTCACGCCGTATGTGCCACTGGTGCGCAAATACAGCAAGGCGCAGGTGTATCTGCGGGCGCACAATGTGGAACACCAGATATGGGAACGGGTGGCACAGGGAGTGCGCAATCCGTTCAAGCGGCAGTATATGAAACATCTGGCGCTGACGCTGCGGGCATACGAATGCGAACACCTCAACGACTATGACGGGGTGGTGAGCATTACCGAGAGTGATGCCAAGACACTGAAGTCGCTGGGATGCCGCAAGCCTGTGGTGGCCATTCCCTTCGGCATATCGGCCGAGGCGATGGGCCATGTGGACGAAGAACCTTGCTCGTTGTTCCATTTGGGGTCGATGGACTGGATACCCAACCAGGAAGGCGTGAGGTGGTTTTTGGAGAAGGTGTGGCCTATGGTGCACGAGCGGGTGCCACAGGTGACGCTATATTTGGCCGGACGCAAGATGCCGGACGACCTGATGCGGCTTGAGATGGAAGGAGTGAAGGTGGTGGGCGAAGTGCCCGACGCGATGTATTTCATAGGGTCGAAACAGATAAACGTGGTGCCACTGCTGAGCGGCAGCGGCATAAGGGTGAAGATAATAGAGGCGATGTCGATAGGGAAGACGGTGATTTCGACCAGTGTAGGGGCCGACGGAATACACTATACCGACGGCAAAAACCTGTTGATTGCCGACACTCCGGAACAGTTTGTTGAGCAGATAGAGCGTTGTGTGACCGATACCGACTTTTGCCGCGAGGTGGGGCGCAATGCCTTTGCGCTGATTGAGGAGGAATATGGCAACGAGGGATTGACGCGCAAGCTGCTGGATTTTTACGAAAAACACATAAATCAGGAATAACTATGAAAAATAGCACTTCGATTATCAAAAAAATGATGCGCGGACTGTTGGTGTGCGCCATCATGACGTTTGCGGCTGGAGCCGCCCATGCACAGGTGGGCATACCGGGCACGAAAGTGAAATACACTTTTCCGAGCAAGTGGACTTACCTGAAGTCGGAGAAGGTGGATGCCAACACGATGATGTATCTATACTTCTACGAAGCCAAAACGGTGTGCCACGCAGGCGACACGACACTGCCGTTTCTCCGCATCTATATCAGAAAGAACTACAACAAGCCGTTGAACGACTTTGTGTTTGACCGTTGGTCGAAAGAGCCTTACCAGGCATTGAAGGACTACACAAAAGGCCTCGGGTTGCCCGCCACGGGCGGGATGGGCTATATAGGAGCCTACACCAACCTGAAGGACCGGAAGGATTACCAGTTCCGCATGGTATACTTCATGGTGCAGAACACGGTGGTGGAGTTCCGGCTGGAGACTACCAAGGATACATATAGCCAGATGGAGGCTGAATTTGTGTCGATATTGAAGAGTCTCACATTCTAACACTTATAGCGAGATGAAGAGAGTATTGTTTCTGCTGATGGGGGTGCTGGCGTGGGTGGCTGTGCAGGGTCAGGAAGGCAGTATGGCTGAATTGCTGCGAAAGCAGTATGAGGAGGCCAGCCTGCAATATGCCAAAGAGCCTGACAATGTGGCTGTGCTGATGGAAATGGCGCGACTGGTGTCGAACAGCGAGTGTGCGCAGTACAGCCTGACACAGGCGGCTGACTATCTGGGCAAGGCCGAGGAGATATACACGGCACGGGCATTGGACAAGGGCCGTTATAACGAGATGCAGAAACTGATACGCAAAGGCATAACGCTGCCCGTGATACGTCAGTGTCGCAGTGATGTGGAATCACAGGCGGTGCTGTATGTGCGGCAGCATGTGCCCGAAATGGGGAAGGCGGAAATATACGCATTCAAACGTTCATTCCCGGGGAATGACGAGATAATGAAACGCTTGAACGCCAAAGAGGTGGCCGACAGATATGAGGCGGTGTGCCAGGAGAATACGCTGCAGGGCTACTATGACTATCTGAAGACGCGGCCTAACTCGGTGCTGGCCGACTCGGTGGAGAAGCGGATGTCGTTGTTGGCACAGGATTATTTCTCCACGCTCAGAACGGAACGTGAGGTGGATTCTGTGGCAGCATTGTTTGCCCAGAGTCCGGCAGTGCAGAACGCAGCCATGAAGCACAAAAGCCGACTGGCCTACCGTGCGGCAAGTAAGACCAATACCGTTGAGGCTTTCTCGCTCTATCTGGAACGCTATCCGCGGGGCGATGAATATGTGGCTGCATTGAATCACTTGAACACGTTGCGGAGCAACCAATACGGATTGCTTTCGACCCCCGAACAATTGGCCACCTTTGCCCAAACATACAGCGACAGCCCGCTGGCCGACAGCGCACTGGCAAAACTGAGAAAGATGGTGAAGGAAGACCATAATGTGGATGCTGTGGAGGTGTATCTGAGTCGTTTCCCACTCGATGAATACTATTCAAGCGTGTATAAGGAATACTACAGCTGGTTTGCCGCAGAGGGGAACCGGCTGCCGATAGAGTCGTTTGCTCAGGACCACCCCGACTATCCTTTCGGGATGGCAGTGCGTTCGGACCTGGAACGCGGGGCGATGATAGACTCGTTCAACCTGATGAAGCCATTTGTGGAGGCCGACCTCGACACGATGACGGTATGCATCCATCGGCTCACCGGGCGCAGGATAGCCTTTGTGGCGCTACAAAGAGTGTTGCAGAACCTGATAGTGAAAAAGGATTGGAACGGTGCGTTGCAAAGAATGAAAAAGTATGAGTTGAGTTTTGGAGATGTGACACGCGAAGAGTATGAGGAGCTGGCGGCCATACTGGGTGGGAGCGGCAAGAGTTCGACGACCACGGAATACAGCGCCAAGAATATGCTGCAGCAAGTGCCTCATCCCGACGGGATGAGGATATACTATAACAGGGCGATGGCGTATGGCAATGATGTGGCCTATGCAGTGCGGATAGACGCTAAGCACGGGTGGCGCGAGATGGGTGCGGTGAGAGTGGACGGAGCGACGGGCGAGGTGTCGCTGTTCAGCTTCTATGATGGAGGGAGCAGGGCCCTGGTGGGGGTGAACGACGATATATGGTCAGCCGAACTGGTGAACGACTCGGTGTGGGTGTTGAAAGAGCGGTTTAAGTCGCCAGTGAATACAGCCTATATTGAGACAGACGCGATAATGCTGGCTGACGGGTCGGGCATGTTGCTGGCCTCCGACAGACCGGGGGGATACAATGTGCAGGAGTCGGGCGACTACTACCACGGCGACACGGCATGGGCAACAGATTTGTACTATATACCCTATCGTGACGGACGTTGGGGCGATGCGGTGAATCTGGGCAGGGATGTCAATACGCCTTACTGTGAGCGGTATCCACTGCTGAGCCGCAATATGAAGACGATGTATTATGTGACCGATGCCCGCGGGTTGGGATACGGCGATATCTATTGTGTTATGAGAGCCGATGTGGACGACTGGAACCATTGGTCGAAACCGGTGAATATGGGACGGGGAGTCAACACGGCATTTGCCGAAGGCGGACTGAGTTTTGCCCAAGGCGAGCGGCGGGTGGTATACACCACTATGTCGCCGCAAGGCAGGACACAGGGATGTCATGGGTTTGCCACAAAGCATGATACGGCATCGGTGCATAAGCGTGTGCAAGTGGATTTGTCGCAAACCACGGGGATGCTGCGCAGTGTGGAGCTGGTGGAGGTGTGGCGGCAGCATGTGGCGCAGAGATGGAGCGGGTCGGAGATTGATTCGATGATTCAGTTTGAAGTCTACAAGGACAAGGAGTATGCCCTTGTGCCCCAGAGCGGCTGGGTGTATATCCCCACATTGTGGATAGGGAAGGATGAGAAGGGGATTGCGACAATGACTACCTATACGTCGCAGCAACTGTATGATTTGGAACAGCCATTGCCGTTGCGGTTGGTTCAGTTTTATGGCAACACGGCATCGTTGTTGCCTATGGGCAAGAAGGAGTTGGACGGAGTGGTGGCTTATTTGCATCAGCACGAAAAAAGCAGTGTGGAGCTGAGAGTTCACGTGGAGGGGAATGACAGCCGTGAGAGCTATGACCTTTCGATGCAGCGAGCCAACGCCGTGAGAAACTATATGATTGAGCAAGGCATTGACGACACAAGGGTCCGCATATCGGCATACGGAAATATAAGATACAGAAGTAGTGGAGTTTCGGGCGGAGTGGAAGTGAGATTCTTCTGATAACAGGTTGAGATTTGCAAAAAGAGGAGAACAAAGGGCGTCCTTTCGTAGAAAAAACGGAGGGATGATGAAAAAACTTTGTTCGGTAAGATTGTGAGAGACAGAAGGTAGGGAAAAATATAATGTTTTTTTTGAAAAAATAGGTTGTTGAAACAAAAAAAAAGAGTAATTTTGCTTGTTGTAATATAACGTAACAATCCCCCTGATGGAGCAGCATAAGACAATAGTATTTGAGGAACATACGTTGCATTATCGCGATGAGGGAAGAAACCATGAACAGACGTTGGTGCTGTTGCATGGCTATCTTCAGAATCTTGATATATGGAGTTCGTATGTGCTCTCCTATATGCGTACAATGCATGTCATCACCATCGACCTGCCGGGACACGGCTATAGCGAGTGCTTCGGCGATGTGCACAGCATGGATTTGATGGCTAAGGCTGTGAAGGCTGTGCTGGACGATGCAGGGGTGGAGCAGTGCGTTATGGTGGGACACTCGATGGGTGGATATGTCGCGTTGGCATTTGCCGATTTGTTCCCACACCATTTGCGTGGGTTGGGATTGCTGCATTCGCATGCATTGGCCGATACCGATAAGATTATTGAGCGACGCATGGAGACATGCGACCAGGTGATGAGCAACCGAGCCAGCTATATTGTGGGTTTCATACCGCCATTGTTTGATGTGAGCAAGCGAAATGAGTTGACATTGGAGATAAAAGACCTTCAGGACCAGTGTCTTGAAACCAAGGCCGAGAGTATTGTGGCTGCACAGAGGGGTATGGCATCGAGACCTTCGAGGATTCATGTGTTGCAGTCGCTGGAGGTGCCTACGTTGTTTGTGTATGGCAAGAACGATACCCGGATACCGGTGGAATTGGCGTTGGCACAGGCGATGGAGGCCCGGCATGCGGAAATATTGCTGCTGGATAATGTGGCCCACATGGCCCACATAGAAGAGCGGGACTATGTACGTCCGCGGATACAGAACTTTGTGAATACGTGCTACATGTAGAGTGGAAAGCAATCCGGGTACAGAAACGCTCTTTTGGGGGGAAGTGTGCTGGGACTGCTGAAACAAGATGGTAACTATCAGAATATATAGGAGGCTTGCATCGCTTTTTGCGGTGGCAGGTATTTTTTTTATTTTTGCCTGCGGAAAGGAGTCGCCTTCCGTGAACCCGAACGATACAATTAACGGTTCCCAATTGATTCCAGATGCCTTTTCGGTAAGTCCAAGAAAACAAGTTTATTTTTCACAGGGGAATCTTCAAAAAATGGGATTTGCCTTTGTGTCTAACGAGTGGGATTACGGCGGCTATTTCTGTTGGGGTACGGGAAACCGCCCCACTTATTGGTCGTTGGATGATGCTGACTTCTCTTCTTTCTACGATTGGGGTGACTATGTGTCTTATTCAGAGGGTGGATGGCGGACGATGTACGCAGCCGATTGGGTCTATCTGTTAGAGAAGAGACCTCAAGCGGAGTTCAAACGGGGTACAGGAAAAGTGTGTGGGATTCATGGCCTGATACTTTTGCCTGACGGATGGAAGGGAGTGGAAGATATTGAGTTCAGTTCGGGTTGCATAAGTTGGGATGACAACGTCTATATCCGAGACCAGTGGATGAAGATGAAAGAGGCGGGAGCTGTTTTTCTGCCTGCATCTGATATGATTTATGAGGGAAATATAAGTGATGGTCATCCTGTCGATCCGGGTCCCCATTACGGAGCCGCCGGACTCTATTGGACAGCCACCCCCAGTGGCGAACCCCAGAAAGCCCAGTGCATGTTCTTTTCAGAAGGACATGTCCATCCTTCGACAGCCCAGAGGCGTTGCTTTCGGCAGTCGGTTCGGCTGGTGCGTGATGTGAAGTGAGCTATTGGCTTTTGGGCATGTGCTTACTGTGATTGGTTCAGGGTTTCGTGGCTGATGGAGATAAGAGGCTGGTTGATATTGCCTTGGGGGTACTGCATAAATTATTTAACAAAATAATTGTTTTATTTCAAAATAAAGTCGTATATTTGTTAGTCCAAAGCAAAACAATTGTTTAATTTAATTAATTAAATATCATGAAAGTAAATGAAATTATGGCTAACCTGGAAGCCAAACATCCGGGCGAAAACGAGTACTTACAGGCAGTTCGCGAGGTTCTTGAGACCATCGAGGAAGAATACAACAAACACCCCGAATTTGAGGCCAACAAGATTGTCGAGCGCATTGTCGAGCCCGACCGTATCTTCACCTTCCGCGTGACTTGGGTCAACGATAAGGGTGAGGTTTGCACCAACTTGGGCTATCGCGTGCAGTTCAATGCCGCCCTCGGTGCTTACAAAGGCGGTCTCCGCTTCCACAAGGCTGTGAACGTTTCCATGCTGAAGTTCCTCGGTTTCGAGCAGATCTTCAAGAACAGCCTCACCATGCTGCCTCTCGGCGGTGGTAAGGGTGGTTCTGACTTCGACCCCGTTGGAAAGAGCGACGCTGAAATCATGCGTTTCTGCCAGGCCTTCATGTATGAGCTGTGGCGCAACATCGGTCCCGATCAGGACAGCCCCGCCGGTGACGTAGGCGTTGGCGGCCGCGAGATTGGCTACCTCTATGGTGCTTACAAGAAACTGGCCCGCGAGCACAGCACTGGTGCTCTGACTGGAAAGAGCTATGGCTGGGGTGGTTCTCTGATCCGTCCCGAGGCTACCGGTTTCGGCGCTATCTACTATGTTGAGCGCATGGTGAAGGAAAAAGGTGACAAGATGGAAGGCAAGCGCATTGCTCTCTCTGGCTTCGGTAACGTTGCATGGGGTGCTGCTACCAAGGCTATTGAACTCGGTGCCAAAGTTGTCGCTATCAGCGGCCCCGACGGTGTTTGCGAGATTCCCGACGGTATCACCAAGGAGATGATTGACTACATGCTTGACATGCGTGCCAGCAACCGCAACAAGGTTGAGGATATGGCCACCAAGTTCCCCGGCAAGGCTAAGTTCACCGCCGGCAAGAAGGCTTGGATTGTGAAGTGCGACATTGCTATGCCCTGCGCTTTCCAGAACGAACTTGCTGAGGAAGATGCCAATATGCTGCTCGACAATGGCGTGAAGTATGTTGCTGAGGTTTCCAACATGGGATGCCAGCCCGCCGCTATCGCTGCCATCCAGAAGAAGAAGGTTCCCTTCGGTCCTGGTAAGGCTGTCAACGCCGGTGGTGTTGCTACCTCTGGTCTCGAAATCTGCCAGAACGCTGAGCACCGCAACTGGACTGCTGAAGAGGTTGACAAGAACCTCCACACCATCATGAACAACATCTACGACATGTGCGTCGAGCACGGTCGTGAGGCTGATGGCCACATCAACTACGTGAAGGGCGCTAACATCGCCGGTTTCATGCGTGTTGCCAAGGCTATGGTTGCTCAGGGTATCATCTAATAAGATGTGTCTTCAGTAACTTTTCTTAAAGTTTAACTGTCAATACAGAACGGGTGTCCTTTTGAGTTGATACCCGTTCTGTTTTTTTTAGATTGCCGATATGCAGTTGAAAAACATACCCCGTTGGGCACTTTGGGTTATCCTGATGCTGTTGTTTACCGCATCGGTTGGGGTGTGTCATGGATTGTTGCGGAATGACCGGGTTTATTCTGTGGTGCAAAGGTGGGTCAAGACCTACGAGATGCAGAGACATGATGGAACAGTGTCGGCGTACCAGGTAAGTAAACCCTACACCCGTCCCAACAACGAGAATATGCTGCATTTCGATGCAGAGCATTACCAGTTGATAAAGAAGTATCTGTACCTCCCGCCCTGTCCTCCGTGCAGCTATGCATTCTTTCCGTTGTTTCCGCTTTTGTGGCGGTTGACTCATCTGGGTGCCATTGGGATATCAGCAGTCAATTGGATATTGTTCGGACTGGGCATGTTGCTGTTGTTGCAGCTCTTCAAAAAGGTTCCACGCTGGGAGTATCTATTGCTTTTCTGCATGCCGTATCTGGTGATATTCATGATACCCTATACCGAAGCCCTCTTTTTTGTTTGTATATCCTTGGGCATATTAGGTTTTGTGAAAGACCGATATTGGGTATATTTCCTTGGTTTTATGCTTGGTGCAATGACGCGGTCGGCAGGCAATATCATCGTGGTGGCATGGGTGATTGTCGACGTGTTGAATATGATTTATTCAAAGGGCAGTTTAAAGAGGCTTGTGGCTGACATAACAAAACATCTCTTGCCCGTGGTAATTGGAATTGCCGCGGTGGTGTTGTTCCAGCATAGCCATGGTGCCGAGCATTGGTTTCAATATGTTGTTGCCCAAGGGGAATGGGGCAAAGAGTTGTCTCTCCCCGTATGGCCATTCACCAATTGGAGTGTGGAAAATGAAAGTGTGACCAACCCCCTGTTGTTCATCCTGACCATCCCGGCATTGGTGTGGTTGGGCTCGGTCCTCATCGGGGGTCTGAGAAAGAATAGACAAGAGAAATCGGCTCTCGACACCATGCAACAGCTTCGTATCCTGTCGGTACTGTTCTTTGTTGGCAATGTTCTCCTCGCCCTCTTCACCCAGAAGGGTTGTATGTATTCCCTGTCGCGGTTGCTGACATGCACTCCTTTCTTCGTTTTTCTGCTGCTCGATTTTGCCAATAGCGAGATAAAGCCATTGTGGAAATGGATGATTGGTCTGTTTTTCGTCCTGGCGGCAGTGTTGTGCTTCAATCTGTTTACTTATATTGGTTGTTGGGTTGTCTTTTTGATGCTTGCCTTGGTGTTCTATCATTCCCACATGGGCCAAAGGGTCAAGCTCACAGCATGCCTAATCACCATATTCCTGAATGTCCTTTGGACAGCCTACCTTTTCAATAACTTCCTTACAGGCAGTTGGATTTTCACTTGATTCTTTCACGGAGTGGGTCCCAGCTGCAGAGTAGGATATCCCTTTTAAAACAAAATAGACTATTATAAAATTGACAATCATGAACAAAAAGTACTCTTTCAAAGTGTTTATCCTCCTTCTGTTGGGAGGAATGTTAATTTCGTCGTGCCATGAGGAAAAAATCACTCCGATACCCAATATGGTGGAACCGCGTGTTATTTTCGACACAGACCTTGGGTCGTCGACCGATGACCTCTTCGCCTTGCAGTTGCTCTACCGCTATCACGACATGGGGCAGTGCATGCTGCTTGGCATAGTGGTGGACAGGATGGGCGAGAACAATGCCCGAATTGCTGATGTGATGAACACTTATTATGGTCACGGCAATATGCCTATCGGTTTGGAACGGCAGGGCGTTGCGAATCCCCAAGTGTGGATTGACTATTCCGAGTTGCCAAACTATCGGAACGAGGACGGCTCGCTGATGTTTCAACGCACACGCAACGACTATTCTTCGGTGACCGACGGATGGAAGCTTTACCGTCAGCTGCTTTCCGCACAACCTGACCATTCGGTGAGTATTGTGTCGGTGGGATTTGTCACTTCGCTGGCCCGCCTGCTGCAGTCGGAAGGTGATGAGTATTCGCCGCTGAACGGGGTGGACCTGGTTCGCAAGAAAGTGAAATGTGCCTATTTGATGGGAGGAGTGTTCGGCGAGGCAGTTGAGCCCGACTATAATTTCCTCCAGGCCATTGCTTTCAGCCGTATCTTCTTCCAATTGTGGCCCAAGGATGTGAATATTATTTTCTCGCCAGGCGAAGTGGGCGATGCCATAGAATATGAGCCGGAGAAGGTGATTGCCGACATCTCCTGGACCGATGTGCATCCCATCAAGCAGGTGTATATGAATTGTGACTGCAACACAGGCCAGAAGATGTGGGATCCCTTGCCCGTTTTCAATGCTGTGCTGGGCGATTCGCTGTTCTACCTCTCCGAGCGGGGAACGGTGGTATACGACGATGAGGGTGTGCTTCACTTTACTGCCGACCCCCGTGGCAACTGCCGCTATCAGGAGCCGGGCAGTCAGCCTTGGGCCTATGCCATGCTGCAGCGCATCCGCCAATCGAACACGGCCTGGAAATAGTGTTCAGAATAGGCGAAAAATGACATTGCCATTCTCTTGACTTCTTTTATACAGGCATTTGCCCATGAGGTCTCCAAGAGCCACAACACCTCATCAAAAACAACGCAGTGCAATGAAACATATCGAAATCATCAACGGACCGAATCTGAACCTCACCAGCAAGCGCGAGCCTGCCATCTATGGAAACACCACTATGGAGGAGATGGTGGACGCACTCAGACGGCGTTTTCCGGATGTAGAGATAGGCTACTACCAGAGTAACGTCGAGGGTGAGATTATCAACCGCCTGCACGAGGTGGGTTTTTCCGCCCAGGGCATTATCCTCAACGCCGGGGGCTACAGCCACACCAGCGTGGCCATCCACGATGCCATTGCTGCCATCACCACTCCTGTCATCGAGGTGCATATCAGCAACATCTTCGCCCGTGAGGAGTATCGCCGCCATTCCCTCCTCAGCGATGTATGCCGCGGAGTTGTCTGCGGCCTCGGATTGGAGGGCTACCGTTTTGCTGTCGAGTCATTCCTAAACGACAGGTAGCAATGAGACGCCTCCTTGCCATAATCGCTTTCCTTGTCACGGGGTGTACCCTTTGGGCCAATGGCGACCCTGTGGCGACGTTCTGTGCCCTAACCCTCTCGCGCAACCCAATCGGTGTGCATGTCCCCGAGGTGCAGCTCAAAGACGAGCACCTCACCGTCACCCCCGTGGGCCGCTACACGCTGGTGCGGGTTGAATATCTCCTCTACAACAACAGCAAGAAGGACTTTGCCAACTTGCCCTATGGCTTCCCCATCGACTATTACCGTCACGGTTCCGAGCGTTGGGCATCCCTCGACGGCAACTCCGAGAGCGTGGCCGAAGTAGGCTGGCGTGACGACTACATCACTGAAGTCGCCTTTACCCTCAACGGCATCCAGCTTCCCTTCCAAATCTCTGCCGACAGCCTGCTGAAGGCAGGTCGCCCCCTCCTCACTCCCGCCGAGGCGGCCAAAGACAAGAATGGCGACCTCTTCGAAACCCGCCTCGACAGCATCAACTACGCCCTCTACGAGTACGAGAGCGACCTCTTGCGCCGTTGGTATTATACCCGCCTCAACATCCCTGCCGGCAAAGCGGTCAAACTGGTGGTGCAATACCGCGTTGAAAATAGTTGCACGGTGAGTTTGCCCCAACAAGATGCTCAGGTCAGTCAGCCCCGTGGACACTGCCGATTTGCCTACGACTTCTCTCCCGCCTCCTACTGGGGCAATGGCAAGGCAGAGACCTTCGCTGTGCTGGTCGATGTTTCACAAGTGCGTTCTGGGCGCAATTTGGAGGACACAAGCAGTTGTGTTCCCCACGGCCTCCCAATGCACAAGATGAAGGGCGACCGCTGGCACTACGAGACACGCAACTTCGACTTAGCCAAGGCCGAGCCGCTTAGCTTTTACTACTGGTTTGAAAATGAGCCCGCCCACCTCACCGACCTCTTCAACCACCGCATCTCCCCCGACCGCTACACTGTTGAAGTGAGTGGCTCCGCCCCCAAATATCCCGCTGCCAACCTGTCGGACATGGACCTTGGCACCACCGCTGTGCTCCTTCCGGACAAAGCCGACTCGCTCCATATCACCGTCCATTTCAAACAGCCCACCAAGGTGAAGACCATCGTCTTCTACAACGGCTACTGCAAGAACGCCGACACGTGGCAAGCCAACAGCCGTGTTGCATCCATGATGGTCTATGACACCTGCTGCTGCGACCGGTGGCACACACCGCTCTTTTGCGACTATTACAACCCTTCGCCCGATTACATCAAAGGCTTTGAGTACCTCCCCAAGCAGCTCCGCGCTACCGCGCCCGTCGATTTCACCTGGCAGGGACTCACCGATGCCGCCGAAATCATCCACATCTCCGACTACTATGGCAACAAACCTGTCACCGAGTTGTATTTTGCCATCGCCACGGTGGCCAAAGGCAACAGATACAGCGACATCTGCGTCTCTGAGATAGTCCTTCTGGGAGAGTAGGAAGCCATCTTTCTCACTTTTTTTTCAATAGCGGTGTAAGATTTTGCTCGTTCATGCGACTACTATGTATGAAACGTCAATCAAAGGAAATATCGCAATTCGAAGCCGACTATCTGGTCCTCCAGCCCGCCATGCAGCGCATGGCCGAGCGCCTTCTGGGCAATGAGGATGAGGCCGCCGACGTGGTGCAGGATTGTTTTGTAACCCTTTGGTCCGAACGCGAAAGCCTGAAAAGAGTACTCAACCGCGAGGCTTGGTGCATCACCTTGGTCAAGCGCCGCTGTGTCGACCTCATGCGGCGTCGTCATCCCTCGGTCAGCATCGACGCTCTTGCCGATGTGGCCGACGAGGATTTCTCCGACCGCGACGAATTGCAGCAGCTGGCCGTCACACTCATTGGCCGACTGCCTGAGCGTCAGCAACAAGTGTTGCAAATGAAACACTTCGATGCTGTCGACACAGCCACCATTGCCCGCACCCTCCAAATTACCGAGGGCAATGTCTACACCATCCTCTCCCGTGCATACAAGTCAATTAAACAAATGCTTCTAGACTATGAAAAAGAATAGCAACACCCCGCCGACGCTCGAGGACCTCCTGTCGTCGATAGAACATCAAGGCCGTGATGCCCGCCGTCGCGAACAGATCTCGGCGATGCTAGAGCGCATGGCCGCCGAGGAGTCCGCCGCCCGCCGCCACACCGTGCGCCTGTGGACAGTGCGTGTGGCAGTGGCCGCCAGCGTGGTGGGCATCATCATAACTGTCGTCCGGCTGATGCAACCCCAACCGCAGCCTGTGGGCTCCCAGATGGCGCAGGCTCCAAGCATTGTTCCGCCTGTTCTCCATAGTGATTCTGTGCTGCACTCATCCGAAACGGCCACGGTGTCGCCAACCCAAGCTCCGGTCACCCTGCAGCCTTCGGCCGCATCAGATACGCTTCCCCGTATGGTTCATACTATGGAAGGTGAAAGCTCCGAGGCAGCGGCTCCCATGCTTGTTCATCCCATGCCCGCGCAGCTTTTGGCCGAGGCAGAGATGGCGGCGGTGCCCGAAGGGGACATCCGTTCATTCCAACAGCCACAGATACCCCTCGAGACTCTCGCACAGTCCGAGCCTGCCAGTGCTCCCGAGGCTCCCGAGGAGGACACTCCCGCCGCCAAGCCCAAACCGAGCGGCAATTCCTTCTTCAAACTGTTCGAGCCTAAACCCAGCATGATGGAAGGTACAATGCTGGCATTCCATATAATTTAGTAACATCCATTAAAATACCCATATTATGAAACACCTATCCGTCATTGTCGCACTTCTTGTGCTCGCCACCAATGTCCACGCGCAGGCCGATACCTCGGCTACCGGTGCCTGTGCCGATACCACCAACGAAAAGGCTTTCAATCTCACTCTTGGTCTGCAGGCATGTCCTACGTACTTCTTCACAAATAACCCCCGTTCCCCATACGAAAGCCGTTGCGGATTCTCGCTCCAGATTCCGCTTTTGGTCCAATGGCAGATCTCCCCGCACTGGGGTCTGGCATCGGGACTTCGCTACGACTTCAATTGGAACCCTCTCTATTATAATGTTGAACCCGCTGCCGACCAAGGCCTCCAATTCCTTTCCACTCCTACCACCTCCACGCAATATTCCCATCTTTTCTGCAGCCATCTCGGCATCCCTCTTCACGTTAATTGGTATCCCTGGCCCAAATACAGAAACGACCTCTGGCTTACCTTCGACATTTTTGCCGCCTATGCAGTCAATAGCCATTTCGTCATCAAGAACCACCAGGTGGAATCGTCGGGGGACAACCTTTCCATCTCCACACAGCGACAAACCGTCAGCTCGCCCCTTCAGCCTTGGAAGCTCGAATTGGGCCTTACCGTCGGCACCAACCGCCTGGGCTTCATCCATGGCGTAAGAGTGTTCACCAACTGCCTGCCCTCCTACATCGACCCCTCCACCCACAATGCCTACTACACCTCCGGAATCAGTGTCTATTTTTAATCATATCCTCAAAAAATACCTTATCATGAAAAGAGCACTTTATCCAACCGGCAAATCTACCATGTTTGCCCTCGCTTTCTTCGTCGTAATGACTTTTGTCGGCCTCACGGCATCCCATGCACAGAACGACACGCTCAATCCGCTCCTTTCCACCACAGGCCCCAACGTGTTGGGTGTGGGCCGCATACAGTGGAGCAGTTCGTTGGACTACTACCACCTTTCTCAAAAATACAATCAGGCACAGCCCCTCATGGCAACCAACAGCTTTGGCGCCACCACCAGCCTGCGGTTTGGCGTCGGCAACCGGGCCGAGCTCTCTCTCAATGTCTCCGGTGCCTACTCCCGGTTCTTTCCCCAACGCCTGGACATCACTCCCTCCAATGCCCAGAATTACTACCCGTCGGTTGGGGTCAAACTCCTGTTGAACGAGGGTAGCGGCTGGCTGCCCAAAGTATCATTCTACACCCATGTGGTTCTGGCCATCGGTCAGAATGCCTATCAACCCGACCAGTGGTTCAAACAGGTGCAGCCCGAAATAGGCCTCATGTTCCGCAACAACCTGGGTGGCGGCTATGTGCTCGACTATTCCTTGGGCTATATGTGGAACGCCCTCTCCGGTCCCGGCATCGATATAAAGAACCAGATACAATACTCCCTCTTTGCTCGCAAACTGGTTGGCGACCGCTACACCTTCGGCGTGGGCTTCGGCAACAACAACAGCGCCCATCGTTTTGCCGGCGACCTGGAATTCCGCTATCTTGCCAACCCCAGCCTCCAACTTTCGGCCCGGCTGGGAGGCACCTTCGGGTTCCAGTCAACCGACTATTCCGCACAGGCCCACGCCCTCTTGGGTGTCCATTGGACCCTCCGGTAGGTCGACCGAACAGGCGACCCATAACACACATCCACTGGAGTCGGGCACGGACTGCAACAAAAACCCATCCGGCCAACTCCAGTGGCTTTTTTTCCCCCGACGGGCTCCGCCCATACTGCCAGCCCTAATCACCCACCCCGTGGCCGATACCATTAATGTAAAGGTTTTAGTTTTAAAAAAACTTATTTATACAGCCTCGAAGAGGCCGAATATCAATAACACCGTACAAGCAATAAACGGTGTCGCGACCGAATGGGAGCAACATCGTATATTGCGCAGTGCGGTGACAGAATATACTCACTCCTAGCGTCCCGAAAGGACGCGACAATGAAAAGATTTTGCAAAAAACAGTCATGTGTTGTACTAGAGCGAATGTAGAGTGGGATTATCTGGATATGGCATGCGCTTTTATAGGGGTGCATATTGGCCACCCAAAGGTTGAATAATTGGACAAATACCATCCGCCCGCCATCACAATTGGCGAATGGTAAGTACGTGATAACATGTGTTCTAACGAACTAATCTTTGTCGGTAGTAGGATAAATCAAATTATTTGTGTATTTTTGCAAATCGTTTTTTGTGATACAGTCACAAATACAATACTAACAATACGTCTAATAAATAATAACATGTTATGAGAAAAACAAGATTTATTATTTTTGCCATGCTGCTTGCTTTGGGTTGCAACAGCGCCAACGCCCAGATGTTTAACTTTGCAGACAACAACCACCATTTCACTCTTGGCGTCCAACTCGGCCAAGCCGGTGTCAATACCGACTACAGCGGTTTTGGTTGGGGTATCAGCACATCGTTGTATGGTGTGTATGTAGATTTCCTGTGTGCAGGTCCAAAGCACCGTAACGACCACCATGTCAATAGTTCACGTCCCAGCGACCACGAGGCTTTTGCCATCAATGTGGGCTATCAGATCCCCGTCACTTCGTGGTTGCGCATTGCCCCCATCATCGGCTATTGCCAAACCAACTACGGCTATACCGATATGAGCACGGTGCGTATCCATGTGTCCGGCAGATCCCACAGGGGCAGTATCTACCACGACTACTATCCACAGCAGCGTTTCCACGATTTTAACTATGGTGCCGGCCTTTTCATCCAGCCGTTCAAATACTTTGAAATCTATGGTGTCTACACCTCCCGCGCCATCTATGGTGGCTTTGCGCTCAACCTCAGCGCTTTCGCCGGCGATAAATAACATCCGCACCCACATCCCATAAGAGGGCGTCCCGCAAAGGATGCCCTTTTTCTTTATTAATCCCACCGCCTGTCCAGCAGTCTTTCCCCGTCAATTCATACTTGCTGATACTTCCATTAGTCAAGACAACAACTGTTTGTCCGATACCTGATCTCGCCACATCCATTGGGATAAGGATAGTTCAGAAATATGGTGGGTTCTATAAATTCTGTATATATGTCGCGTCCCTTTGGGACGCGGTTCTCAGATGTCTGAATGTCACGGCACTGCGCTTTCAGCTTGTACCGTGTTATGAATAGTCTCACCTCTCGTATATTTGCATCGTGAAATTATAAGTATCTTTGCAAAATAAAAATGGTGAAGGCAAGGGTGTGGCGACAAGCCAATTCGCCTCAATAGCAGCAAAGCATGCCGTCTCGAAGATAAAGCAGCC
>ONQD01000043.1 GCA_900319865.1 uncultured Bacteroidales bacterium
TTTTCTCGTCCATCTCGCGGCTGTTGGCATCCTTATAGCCCAGCACGTTGCGGGCGAACTCGATGACCATCATCTGCATACCGAGGCAAATGCCAAATGTGGGGATGTCGTGGGTGCGGGTGTATTCGGCTGCGATAATCTTGCCCTCGATGCCGCGTGTGCCGAATCCCGGGCAGATGACTATGCCGGCCAATCCTTCGAGTTTCTCGCCCACGTTCTCCCGTGTGATTTCCTCGCTGTTGACGAAGTGCAGTTTGGCCTTCACGTCGTTGTAGATGCCGGCCAGGTTGAGGCTCTCGCGGATGCTCTTGTAGGCATCCTGCAGGTCGTACTTGCCCACCAGCCCGATATGCACTTCGCGTTTGGCGTTGCGCTGCTTGTCGAGGAAGTCGTGCCAGGCCTTCATCTCCGGTGTCTCGCCCACGGGGATGCCTATCTTGCGCAGGATGGCGGCGTCCAATCCCTGCTTCTGCATATTCACCGGCACCTCATAGATGCTCGGCATATCTTCGCTCTGCACCACGCATTCGAGGTCGACGTTGCAGAACGACGCCACCTTCATGCGCAGGTGGTCGTCGAGGTGGCGCTCGGTGCGGAGCACAAGGATGTCAGGTTGGATTCCCATCCCTTGCAGCTCCTTGACGCTGTGCTGGGTGGGCTTGGTTTTCAGTTCGTCGGCAGCCTTCAAATAAGGCACAAAGGTGAGGTGAACACAGACGGCGTTGCGGCCCAGCTGCCAGCGCAGCTGGCGGATGGCCTCCATGAAGGGTGCGCTCTCGATGTCGCCGATGGTGCCGCCCACCTCGGTGATGACAAAGTCCAGTTGCTCGTCCTTTTCGTCCTCACGCAACATGCGACGCTTGATTTCGTCGGTGATATGCGGCACCACCTGGATGGTCTTATCCAGGTAGTCGCCCTTGCGCTCGCGGTCGATGACCGTCTTGTATATGCGGCCGGTGGTGATGCTGTTGTTGCGTGTGGTGTGGATACCCGTGAAGCGCTCGTAGTGCCCTAGGTCGAGGTCGGTCTCAAAACCGTCGTCCGTGACGTAGCACTCGCCGTGCTCGTAGGGGTTCAGGGTGCCGGGGTCGATGTTGATGTAGGGGTCGAATTTCTGAATAGTGACCTTATAGCCGCGTGCCTGCAGCAGACGGCCGATGCTGGCGGAGACGATGCCTTTACCAAGTGAGGAAACCACTCCGCCCGTAACGAAAATATACTTTGTGTCCATAAGATGATAAAAATTATATATTATTATTGGATTGCATGATGTTTTAGTGCGAGAAGAGAATCTCCCGGTACTTCGGCAGCGGCCACAGCTCGTCGTCGACGATGAGTTCGAGTTTGTCGACGTGGTAGCGAATGGGGTCGAAGTAAGGCAGGACGGTGTCGTGGTAGGCGATGGCACGCTCCCGTTCGTTGGCGATGTGGTTGGCCTGCTTGCGGGCTTCGACCATGTTGTCCACATTCTGCTTGATGGAGGCGATGTGCACGGAGAGTTCTTCTATCAGCGAGTCGTCGTGGGCCGAGAGGGTACGGGCTTTGTCGATGTCATAGACCTGCCGCATCTTGTATACGTTGTCGAGCAGCGTCGACTGATAGCGGGTGGCCACGGGGATGATGTGGTTGAGGACAATGTCGCCCAGCACACGTGCCTCGATCTGCACTTTCTTGATGTAGGTGTCCCACTTCACCTCGTTGCGGGCCGCCAGCTCCGTGCGGTTCATCACGCCCGTCTCCTCGAACATCTGCACCGACGAGGGAGATGTGTAGGCATCGTAGATGAGTGGCACGCTGCTTTCGCAATCCAGGCCGCGTTGCTGTGCCTCCTGCCGCCACTCGTCGCTGTAGCCGTTGCCATCGAAACGGATGGCCTTCGACTCGCGGATATACTCGCGCAGCAGCTCGAAGATGGCGTGCTCCTTCTGCTCGCCTGCTGCCATACGGGCATCCACCTCGCGGCGGAACTCCTTCAGCTGCGAGGCGACGGCGGTGTTGAGGGCTATCATTGCACAGCCGCAGTTGGCCGAGGAGCCCACAGCGCGGAACTCGAAGCGGTTGCCGGTGAAGGCGAAGGGGGAGGTGCGGTTGCGGTCAGTATTGTCGACCAACACCTCGGGGATATGCGCCACACCGAGCTGCATACGGCGTTTCTCGTCGAGGATGATGGCCTGCTCCTTGTCGGCGTTCTCCAGTTGGTCGAGCACCGCCGAGAGCTGGCTGCCGAGGAAGACGCTGATGATGGAAGGGGGCGCCTCCAGGGCACCCAGACGGTGGGCGTTGGTGGCAGTCATAATGGATGCCTTCAGCAAGGCGTTGTGCTTCTTGACGGCCATCATCACGTTGACCAGGAAGGTGACGAATCGGAGGTTCTCCTCGGGCGTCTTGCCGGGGGTGAGGAGGCCGACACCGGTGTCGGTGCCCAGCGACCAATTGCAATGCTTGCCCGAGCCATTCACGCCGGCGAAGGGCTTCTCGTGCAGCAGCACCTTGAAGCCGTGACGGCTGGCCACCTTGTGCATCAGCGACATGAGTATCAGGTTCTGATCGACAGCCAGGTTGGTCTCATTATAGATGGGTGCCAACTCGAACTGGTTGGGCGCCACCTCGTTGTGTCGGGTCTTGCAGGGGATGGTGACCCAGCAGCGTGCGGCCCGTCAGCAGCAGGTCGGGACGTGCCGAATAGATTGATTCATCGACGAGGAAATACTCCTGTTCCCAGCCCAGATAAGAATAGACCTTGTGCACAGTGGGGTCGAAGAGGTGGCACACCTCTGTGGCGGCGCGGTCAACGGCGTGCAATGCCTTGAGCAGCGGTGTCTTGTAGTCGAGCGCCTCGCCGGTATAAGAGACGAACACCGTGGGGATGCAGAGGGTGTCATCGACCATAAAGGCCGGCGACGTGGTGTCCCAGGCGGTGTAGCCGCGAGCCTCGAAGGTGTTGCGGATGCCGCCGTTGGGGAAACTGGAGCCGTCGGCTTCCTGCTGAGCCAATAGCTTGCCCGAGAACTCTTCGATGACGTCGGTCCCGGGTTGTCCAGCATATTCGATAAAGGCGTCGTGCTTCTCGGCCGTGCCCTCGGTGAGCGGCTGGAACCAGTGGGTGTAATGCGTGGCGCCCATATCCAGTGCCCAGTTCTTCATACCTACAGCCACATTGTTGGCCATCTCGCGGTTGAACGGGGCCCCGTTGTCGAGCACATCGCAGAAAGCCCTGTAGGTCTCTGCCGAGAGGTAGCGTGCCATTTGTTTTCGTCCGAAGATGTGGCTGCCGTAATAATCGGAAACCATACCGGCAGGAGGCTGGACGGCTACCGCCTTCTTGGCGAAGGCCTCCTGCAACACTTTAAATCTAAGATTACTCATTGTTTGTAAATGATGGTTATATGATATTGTGATATTATTTTCCAAGTACGGCAGGCAATAAAAAAAACATTTAACGGAACGACAATAATAATATTGTGTCTCGCACAAAAAAAATGGCGTCTTAAAATCTAGTTACAAGTGCAACACAATAATTCCGTACGATTATCATTATACGAATGATTAATCCATAATAGGGATATATTATCCCAAATCGGTCATTAGGCCTACTATTCAATCATTCTAGTCTTATTTAGGTCTATTTATGACATCTCAGCATTTCTTTCGGCATCTTGGTCACATCCCTGTTTTGACGTAGCCCGCTACGCCTTCGCCAGCGATGCGACCAATCTGCTCGAAACAAATACTAACCTGTCACAAATCCTATCGACCGATTTGGGATTATCAGAGGTTGAAGACCTTTTTGAAAAACTCCACCGTGTGGGCGATGACCACTTTGCGGTGGCGGGTGATGGTGTGGTTCTCGCCTTTGACCACTTGGAGGCTGGCCTTGTCACCGTAGGTCTGCAGATACTTCTCGCTGCACCACATGGGGACTATGCGGTCATTGTCGCCATGCAAAAGGAAAACCGGTCCCGCATAGGCTGCCGCTGTGCCGTATATGTCGAGTTGCTGGGTGGTGAGTAGGTACTCGCGCCCAAGCTTCATCGTGCCCCAACAGCGGATATACTCGGGTGGGTTCTTGGGGTCGAAGCGTGCGTTAAAAAACTTTCCTCCCTGGCAGGCCTCTTTGATTACAGCTCCGGGTGCAATAAGCACCATGCCGTCTGGCACAACACCGCCAGCCGCCGCCAGCCGTCCGGCCGTCATCGAAGCCACTACACCGCCCTGCGAGTGTCCCAACAGCCCGATGCCGTTCACATAGGGCAGCGAGCGCACATAGTTCCATATAGCCTGAGCGTCGGCCAGCTCCTTCTCAATCGTCATGTCCTGCATGCGGCCTTCACTCTTGCCGTGACCGTTGAAGTCGAAACGTACCGAGGCAATGCCCGCCTTGGCAAGCCCCTTTGCCAATTGTGGCATGGGGATATAGTCCTTGCTGGAGAAGATGCCGTGCATCAGAATCACCATCGGGCAATGCCCCGTAGCGGTGTCAAACCCGTCGGGGAGGGTGACCTTGAGCGCAATCCCGCCTTCGGGTCCCTGCACCTTGAACTCCCGTGCTGCCGGCCTGCATGCCAGCAGTGCCCCTGCACCCATCAGCATCACAAACATACAAAAAACGTTCCGTATCATACAAAATCATATTAGTGAATACATGTCAAAGCAGTATAGGCTCTCAAGCCGTTCCTTTTAGGCGCCCTCATCCCCTTTCTAATTTAGGGTGACGGTGCTAATCTTTTAACGTCGTTCAATCTTAGCAACAATGGTTGTGGTGGTGTCGCATTGGAAGTTTTGCCCCTTCAAGATTGATATCATAATACATATAGCTAGCAATATTGCTTCTGATATTGCTCCCCGAAAGGTCTGCGTAGCTAAAATCGGCACCCTCTAAGTCCGCATAATCGAAGTGGGCATAGCGAAGATCTGCCTCTCTAAAGTCGGCACCACGCAGGTCGGATAGATAAAACCAAGCATTACTAAGATCCCATCCCCTAAAGTCGGCTTCGCGTAAGTCAAGCTCTGATAAGTCAAGGTCGTATGTCCGGTCGGCAGGGTATGTTTTAACAATATTACCGTATATATCGCGTACTACTTCTTCAGGGTTCTCAACCTGAGCAATCACTTGTCCGTGGATGTTCTTTATCTCAACCATAATACTGCAAGGCTGTTTTATTAGCTATTAACGCTCTTGGTCTTGTTTTATTGTGTAGTGGTAAGTGTTTTTTCGGAGGGTGGTTAGAATGCCCAGCCGATTTTGACACCGTAGGTGAGCATGGTGGCGTAGGCGGCGCTGATGCCGGGATTACTGATGGCGTGGAAGGGACCTGCAACCATCAGGGGGATGTTGTAGCCCGCAAAGGGCGAGAGGACAAAGCCGTGTTTGCTTACAAACTGGAATCCAAAAATCAGCGCAAGGGTGAGGTCCTGCTCATGGTAAGTGTGCCACTCGGTGAGGATGTCCCAGCCTTGGTTGCCCACAAAGATGTCGTAGGAACTCCATTGGTACACATAGGCCAGGCGCAGTTTGAGATAGCAGCTCGTCTGCACCAGCCCGCCGCGTCTCATCATCGGCACATCGTTGCGGTTGAGGGGGAAATAGAACTTATAGCCTAAGGTGCCGACGTATCCCGGCCGTGTGTGGCAGTTCCAGACGGCACCGCGCAGTCGCTCCCAATTGAAGCCCTGGGCGCCCAGCTCCACCTCAACCGAAGAGCGGAAGGGGAGAGTACGCTCGTAGGAGACAAGTGCCGACCCGCCGAGCAGTGGCAGGGGGCTGATGGTAACGCTGTTGCGACGCACCCTGACAGAGTCTTGTGCCTGCAGGCTGCCACAAAGCAAAAGAGGCAGAAGGATGACGATAAGTTTCTTCATATCAATCGTAATAATGGGGTATATGGTTTTTGCCCGGGTAGAGGATTAGATCTTTGTACCAACCGGAGTATACTCCACAGAAAAGCGTGTCGGTCAAATGAACGATGATGAAGTTTCCATGATCAACATGGAATTTGCTTTCATAGCGGGGGTCATAGGTGGTGAAATCGACATTCCAGTCAAGGAAACCAAAACGCCCCAGGTTGTCGGTCAGAGCATGACCAATAGGAATACTGTCCGGATGGTTCCCGTGATAGGTATAATCGTAAAACCACACCGTATCGTTGGCTACGGGGACGGAAAGCGTGCTGTCGGTGTAAAGGGTGCCGGTGATCCGCGTGGTGTATTCGCTGCGCTCGCATGCAGCAAATAGCATCACTGCGATGAAGATGCCCCATTGAAGCTTCGATATCGGATCGGAGAATGAGATGCGTTTCATAGGAGAAGTTTTGTCTTGCTTTACCTATATAGACGCAGAAAAGCCGGATTTCTTACACTCCCCCGCAAAAAAGAAACAAAGAGAATGGAGACATACATCTGCATCAGCAAATACTCCATTCTCGAATCTCATTTCTTCAATTCCTCCAGTCGTGCGTCGAGGTCACGTTTTGTCGTCAGGCTGTCGCGGCTGAGGGGGGGTGTGATGAATTGGCTGATGTCGGGAGACTCACCTGTTATCTCCTCTCCTTGTTCGCGGGCGTCGGTGAAGTCCATCACTTCCTGCTCGGTGATGCCGACGGCAGCCATATTGCCACGGTTTTGGTATCGCATAGTGGCCGCCACATTTGTGAACCAAGCCCTGAAGTAATGGATGCCCTTCATCATGTGTCGCACCTTCTCGGAGCTGATGATTTTAATGGGCACAGTGCCGCCCTCGTAATTCTCTGGATGGCTCTTGACATCAAGAATGATACCGCTGGCATCCGACATCCATTTGTTCCAATATTCCTCCACTTGGTGCATCGACGAGAAGCATTCCCCCACACGGTCGATAAACAGCACATTGCCCATGTTTTTCCAAGTCTCGATATTGTTGGAGAAGATGCTCTCCGCCGACTTGTCGTACGATATGAAAATAAATGCAGTGGTTTGGTCTATCAGGCTGCTCAGCTCGTTGTCGGGCAGTAGTTTGAGGTCTTCAACGGGGGTATTGAGGAGCCATGCGGCGGTGCTGTCGAGGCTGCTCAGATATTTTTCGTGCTGCTCAATGTTCCGGGCGAACTTCTCAATATTGCTCATCACCATCATGGCCGACAGCTTGCGGTCCTTGGCACGCTGGATATTATCAGTCACCTTGGCGGCAACAAGGGTAAATACCAACGAAATGGTGGTACCGATGATAATCATGCCTATCTGTTTCCAGAAACCGTCATTGGGGGTATTTACGTTTACTTTCGGCGGCTTGATGATTTTAATTTTAGTCATATCCAATCGCTATTGAGACAAGAGTACACAAAACAACTTTTTCCTATCATAACGTAACTATTCCTTTTTTATTATGATTAAGCTCCATTTATCCCAAATTACAGATTCAACATCGTGGTGCAACCACACAAAACTAAGATAGCCGAAATATAGATTCCGAAAAGCGTTGTTTGAGGGAGGTTGTATTAGCCATCCACCCGTTCCCCGACAACGCATTAACCCGTAGTACAAAGTGGGCGATTCATGCCACTGAGGGTTATTGTTCACAAGGATAATGCGGCCAGCAGTGGCAGCGGCTCTCTTCCCCAGTCATGTCTTGTCCCACAACGGGGTAGCCCCCACCCCTCCGGGACCCGGTTCCGCTCATTTCACCTCCGGCATCTGGAAATACACATCCGGCATTCCCCGCCACAGGAATACCGGATGTGCTGCTAGTGCTATTTCCCGGCCGACAGGTATTTTTTCAATGCCTTGATATAAGCCCTGAAAGCCTCAGAACCCGTCGGTGTGATTTTGCAGGTGGTGCGCGGCATCTTGCCTCTGAACCCCTTCTCTACGGCTATATATCCCGCTTCGGCCAGTTTGTCAATCTGCACACTCAGGTTTCCCGAAGTGGCGCCGGTCTGTTCCTTGAGGTAGTTGAAATCGGCCTCCTCCACCCCGGTCAGTATCGACATGACGGCCAACCTCAACTCTGAGTGCAGCAGTGGATCCAGTTTCGGAAACATAGCTTACTTGTATTGATGTTTAACAACCAAACCGGTAACAATCAGCACCAAGCCGGCAAAGGTGAAGATAAACATCTGCTCCTCACAGGCCCCCGTGATATAGTAGATGGCCAACCCTCCAATGCCGGTCACAAAGCCTGCAATCTTCATAACCCAGTTCTTCAGCGCCACGCCACAGGCACATTCGGCCAACCCGAAAATCAGCACAAGCTCGGCTGTGAGGCTTCCAATCAACACCATGACCCTTATCACCCTGCCAATACTGCTGCTATCGCCATTCAGTTGGGAATAGATAAGCGTAAAGGCCGCCACCGCACTGGCAAAGATGCCGAAAGTCATCCAAATGCCACTGGTAATGCGGCTCACCTCGCTGCTCACCCGCTCCTCCTGCTTTCTGTCCAGCAACAGCCATGCCAGCAAGTATCCTATCACGGGCATCGCAAACCACAGGCAGTTCCACGCCTCTTTGTCGGTCATTTTCCAAAGCGCATAAACCACAACGGAGAATACCGTGAGCAGTATGCCCCACAGGATGTAGTACTTCCCGCTGCGGCGCGTAATCTCCTTGCGGCTGTTGTTCAGTGTTTCCGTTATGAGCGACAGGCTTTCTTCAGCCGTCATCTCTTTGTTCTTTTCAATTGAGTTTTCCATGTTGTTTCATTTTTAAAAATCATTACATAATACTTGTGGCCATAAGTGTACATCAATTCTTTCTTCCGAATTGACGCTGCAAATATAAACAGGTTTATGATATAAACCAAATTATTTCGAAAAATATTTTTCATAATAATGAGAATCAACATAATAAAATTTCACAAACAGAAAGAAAACATTAATATTTTGTCGAAAATGAGTGTTAACAAATCTAAAATTACACCCCTCTTCAATGCCAATTCAACCATCAGGCGGATACTACTTCCCCACTTCTTCAATCCCGATTGGCCAAAAGGTATCACCGCATTATTGGAGAGTTGGAAGCAATTGCATTTCAACCCTCACAGATAACAATTTCAGCGAATTATCACCATGCCCACTATTCAATAAGAGCCAATATTCGCCAACCTTCGCTTCCCGACCCAGGGTCAGACTGTGTCTATCCCGTTTCCAAACCATCACCCACGTGCGTTACTTCCAGCCTCGCTTACTGTTAAGTTTTTATTCACCCATTCCTTAGCCCTTCTTAAGCATTGCAGTAAAAAACAAGTGGCTAAGGGATTGATAGGTGGTGAAGGGGTAATGGGGCTGGAATAGAGATGGATAAAACCGGGAGGGCGAATGTAGCTGACACCCGAACACTGAGGATTAGAATCAGGAATAGGCGTAGGCTGGTAGATATAAAGGATGATATCTTGGGATAAGCATTTTTTCTACAAAAGGACAGCCGTATGCTATTGCAACACTACCTTACGCATTGCGGGACGGGCTGTGGTGCGGAGGATGAGAAAGTAGATGCCCCGGGCAATGCCGGCGACATCGATGTTGGCCGTGCCACCATCAACACACTGAGACAAAACCGATTGTCCTAGAGCATTGACAAGCTCGACACGACAGTTGCCGGAATTCACGCCAATGGTCAAACGGGTTGTAGCGGGATTTGGATAAACGGTTATCATGTGGTTCGTCGCACTGTCAATTTGAGAGCACTCTTCCCGGTACACATCGGCGAACTGCCCCCAGTAGGGGTCGGCCAGATATGCGTTGAGGCTACCGCAGGGAATAGAGATAGTGTCGACAAATGTATTGTCCAGACAGCCATCGGCTGTGGTGACAGGCGGCTGGAGGTTCTTCAAGCGGAGCAATGACAAGGGCTGCATGTAGAAGGCATCCATTTCGATTGTGTCGACAGGAGCGGAGAAGATGACCCTTTTGAGCCTTCCGTTGTAATCGCCAATGAAGGCAGTTTGCCTGATGGACCGCAGGGTGGCGGGCAGCACCAACTCTGGGAAAGCGCAGTCGCCAAAGGCGGATGTATCGATCACTTCGACGGAATCGCCCCAAGTGATACGCGAAAGGGAGGTGCACATAAAGAAAGCAGATTGGGGGATGGTTCGCAGTCGGTTGGGAATGGTGATTGAGGTGAGCTGGCTGCAGCTGTGGAAAACGCCCTCGCCCATAGTGTCGAGCGCGACGGGCATAGCGATACGGGCAAGCGATGTGCAGTTGTAGAATGCCCAATCGTCGATAGAAGCCAAACGGGCTGGAAGGTCGATACTCACCAACGAGCTGCCATTGAACGCCTCGTTGCCAATGGTGTTCACACCATCGGGGATGTGCACATACCTGACAGTGCTGTTGCCGCCAAAGCCTGTGACATAGCGAAGCGTGGACGGCAAATAGACCGAGTCAGCACTCCTGTGGGCCGAGACCAGGGTGTCGCCACCCACCGAGTAAATCATCATCCCGTCCATATAGTAATGGGTGTTCCCCTCAGCAATGGAGAGACTGCTGAGAGCCGGACAATTGGGGAAAGGACCGGCCCCCAAGTGCGTAACCGACGAAGGGATTACCACGTGGTTTAAACGCTGGTTGTCCACAAACGCCCAGGAGCCGATGCTCGAAAGGCCTTCGGGCAGCGTTATGCCATCAATATTGTGGCAATAGGCGAAAGAAAGGGGAGAGATGTGCCTAGTGTCCTGCGGCAAAGAAACCGTTCCGCTTTTTGTGAGCATACATTCCACAACGGTGGTGGTGTCTTTACTGAACAGCATTCCATCCATCGACATGTAGCTGGTGTTGTTCGCGTCAACAGTGATATTTGTCAGATTATTTGCCGCAAATGCCAGAGGCCCGATGTAGGTGACCGAAGCCGGAATGGTGATAGACGACGGGACAGAGGCAAAGAGAAAGCAGCCATATTTTATTTGGGTTACCGTGGAGGGAATGGTAATGCTTGAAAGCCTGGCATAACAGAACGCCTCCTCGCCCAATGCCACAACAACATAAATGGTATCGTTGTGCGACACTGTGGACGGAATGTTGATGTTGCCACTGTAGTAGGTGCACGACAAACGCGGAATCACCTCAACAGTGTGTTCTGACGGCGACAGAACCTGATACGAAATACCCCCTACCTCAAATAATTGCGCTGCGGCGATGGCAGGGATGGACAGCAGCATTAAAACCATGAGAATGTCTTTGTGTTTCATTGTTATTCCTTTTGATTGTTGAACAAAAAACCTTTCATATATCTAATACACATGTCGGGGGCGTAATCTGACAGGAGAAGTTTTTTTTAGCGCAGGTGTCAGATTTTGGAAAGAATAAGTGTACTATTATTATGACTAATACGTTTATTATATCGATGATGACAGATCGACAGAATGCATACACAACACTGGTGATGCGTCACCGCGATATGCTGTGGCGAATGTGCTGGAGAAGGTCAGGCGGCGACCCGGACCACTGCCAGGACATGATGCAGGAGGTCTATATTGCGCTGTGGGAAAAGTTCGACAATTTGCGTCCCAACACCTCCCCCGGGCAGGAAAGGGCATGGGTAAAATGGCAGGCACGCTCGGTGTTGTTCCAAATGGGGCGGCGTAAAGCGTTGCCCACCGTTTCGATAACCGATAGCCTTGCCGACAATGTGGCTGACGAAAATACGTTAGCCCGCAAAGAATTAATCGACGACCTGCTGTCTGTTCTCAATCCCGTAGAACAACGGACAATGCAGCTGTATCTTTCCGGCTACAAAGGCGACGAGATAGGTGAACTGACCGGTGTGAGCCGCGATGCAGTGTATCAACGCATGCACCGGGCTGTAATCAAGATGCGGCGGGCATTGCTGATAATAATAACATTGCTGGTTGCCACCACAATAGCTGTGGCAGTTGTGCCACAATGGAGGATGTTCTTTTTCGGTGGCGGGGAACCTGAAGGAACAATAACCGACACCGTAGACGAACCCTCGAGGGAAGTGCCTGCTGCCCCAAAGCAGAGCGACACTGCCACAACCCCACGGATGGGAGAAAAGGCACACCAGCGGAAAGTGGAAAAAGTGGAAAAGCTGTCCGATCCCAATTACTATGACATTGTTGAATGTCCCGAAACCGTATCTCTAATACCGGCACAAAACGAGCCGACCATATCGGTGGAAGGACGATGGCTTGTCATCACAGGTGCGGAAGGAGAGTCGGTGTATGTATACGACAGGCAAGGCCGATTGATAGACTCGCAGAAGGCCAGCCGACTCTGTCTTATAGAATTGCCCCAATATGCTAACATATTATACTCAGAGTACATGATTAAAATAGGCAACCGACCAATGATATGGTTGCGGCTTTAGTATGCCTACCCGTCGGCACAACCATCATGAGACCCAAACGGGTCAAGAGCATTTGTATCAGTCCGCAATATTGTCAATGTGGTGAATGTTCGGTAGCCCCCCGTTTGTTTTCGTTGGGATGTATTTGAAGTCCAGCCCAACCGAGTAACAGAATCTGTGGTTCCGGGGAAAGACGGAACAAACAAAGGGGTGCCCTTTCGAGACACCCCTTTGTATCGTAAGCATAGATAGCCAACGGGTACTATTAATCTGCTAGTGTGTCGCGTCCCTATCGGGACGCATCAGTGGCTTCTGATAATCACCGCACTGCGCCTTCGGCTTGTACGGTGTTATGCATATCTCACCCCTTCGGGGTGATTTATAGAAGTCCCCAGCCATTAATCCACATCAGCGCGGGCCATGGCATCTTTGTAGTACTTCTGGTTGACGAAGACGTCTTGCTTGTAGGGATTGATGTGACGTTTCTTCGAGACGCAGATGATGTAGGTGAGCGCAATGATGTTGGTGACCAAAGCCAAGGCGCTGATAACGGTCATCATAGTGGGGTTGGCGGCCACACTGTCGACAGTGGTTCCCACTACAGCCGCCTCACCACCGGCAACCTCGTAGAGCTGCTTGATGGTGTCGATGCCGTCGGTATATTGCACAGGAAGCACAGCCCAGCTGAACCATTGGCGACCATCCTTGAAGGTTTCCTGGAAGAGGGGGAACACCTGTGCAAACATGCACCAAATGGCCAAAGTGTTGGCGCGGTTCTGAATCCAGCCACCGCGGTTCCACAACAGGGCAGCCACCGTAGGAGCAAGCAGCAGGGCAATGCCGCAGTACCAGCTGTGGGTGGGCAGGCAGTTGTAGGTGTAGGCAAAGTTCCAAATATCATAAATAACGATATAAACCCATGTCATATCGGCCCAAATCATGTCTTTCTTGTCCTTGGAGGCATAGACATTCCACCATGCTGTCATACAGAAGATGTTGAGGATACCGGCAAGGCCATTGAACACGTTGTGCCAACCGCCATACAGCCATACGCCCTCGCTGCTGAGCCACCACTTGTTCCAACCCATCACGGCACTCTCGAAGTCGGATACCACCGCAATCAGTATATTGATGGCAACGATGACGAAGGGGAACGGTTTGAACCAATGCTTGGCACCGATGCCCCACTTATACTTAATCATCATGAAGCCGATGCAGCCCGTGAGAGCCGCATAGAGCTTGGCATAGTGGAACCAGCCGTTCATGTAGATGTGGGTCTGGTTGTTCAGCGCCCACTCGGCTCCCGAACGGGCTCCGATGGCGATGGCCACGAAGTAGACCGTAAGCAATACCGGGATAACAAAAAAGGTGATGGCACCTCCCATCTTGGTGCGACGGGCAAATTCGTTCCAGAGAATCAAGCCTGCAAGGACGACAAGCAGCATTCCCCATTGAATAAGGGCATTAGCCCCGTAAACTTGGAAAAACATAGTTGTAGATTTTAATTGTTATTATTAGTAATTTGTATTATTGCCATTATAGTGGTAGCGTGTTGTGGGATTATAATCCTCTTGATGTCAACGCCTTGTTTGTTATTAGCAGTTGCCGTGTTCTCTCAAAAGAGAGAGTACAAAGGTACAACTTTTTTTCTATTGCTCCAAAAAAATGTGAGTTTTGTTCTTTCAAAGTGGAAAGCACTCTGCAACGAACACGTGTATCACCTCATCAGGCCCGCCTATAATGCCCTTATGCCTATACAATGATAGCCTGAAAAGTGTTCTCGCCACAGACGCCCAACCCCTCAGTCAGCTCTCCTGTCCTTCCAACGGGGTGGACTTGGGGGAACAGAATATCTTGTATCCCACAATGGCTACGGCAATCGACATCAGCGGCGATATGATATTGAAAAAGCAGTAGGGCAGATACTCCAGCGTCGGCACCTTCAGCACCATCGACTGCGTCATGCCGCAAGTATTCCAAGGCACAAGTACCGATGTCACTGTGGCCGAATCCTCAGTGGACCGGCTCAGCAAACGCCCCTCGTACCCCTTTTCCTTGTACAGCTGCTTGAAAATATTGCCCGTCAGCACTATGCTCAGATACTGGTCTCCCGTAGCCATATTGGAAAACAATCCTGTTGCCACCGTTGTCGACACCAGCGTCCGCCGGCCGCTTATCCCACGCGCCAACGCATCGGTCAGGCTCTTCATCATCCCGCCGCCCGTCAAAGCGCCTCCAAAGGCCGAAGCACAGAATATCAGAAACACCGTGCTCAGCATTCCTTTCATCCCGCGCGTCTGCACCAGGTTGCTCAGCGTCTCGTTGCCCGTGTCTATCGCCGTACTGCTGTAATAGGTCAGCATCAGCCCGCGGAAACCATTCCCCTCGCCCACTCTCGCCACTATGTCCGGCTGGGCGACAAGCATCACCACTCCCGCCGCCAATGCCGACAGGAACAAAATGATGGCGGCTGGCAACCGCATCGCTATCAGCACCCCAGTAAACAGCGGCACCAGCAGCAACCACGGGCTGATGACAAAGGTGCCTTGCAGCCCCTCGGCAAACGAGGCCGTCTGCGATGACCCGACCGCCGTGTGGTTTAGGCTCACCACCAGAAACACCACCAGCGCAATGACAAACGACGGCACAGTGGTAATCATCATATAGCGTATATGCTTGAACAGCGGCACCTCGCCCACCGACGACGCCAACACCGTAGTGTCCGAAAGCGGTGATATCTTGTCGCCGAAATAGGCACCCGAAATAATCGCCCCCGCTGTCCATCCCACAGCATATCCCTGCGCCGTACCTATCCCTATCAACGCTATGCCCACAGTGGCCACCGTGGTCCACGAACTGCCCGTAATAAGCGATACCAACGCACAGATAATGCACGCCATAAACAGGAACAGCGACGGCGTAATCACCTTCATCCCGTAATATATCATCGTCGGCACCACCCCGCTCATCATCCAGCTGCCCGAAATAGCTCCAATCAGAAACAGTATTATCACCGCCGGCCCTATGGTCTTGATATTATTGCCTATGGCCCCGTCTATCTCGCTCCACCGCACCCCATAGCCTATCATCGCTATCGCCACAGCCACACCCGCCGAAAAGAGCAGCACCGTCTGGCTCGCCCCGTCTATAGCGTCCGAGCCGAACTGACGGATAACCAGCACCTGCAACACCACCAGCACCGCAAAAGGCACCAGCGCGACAAGCCAATGTATTCGTGGAACATCCTTTTCCATCTCCATTCTCTTTCCTCCTTTAACGCCATTGCACACAATTTATTGCACCCCAGCGTCAAAAAAGCCCCAACCCCCAATCGCCACTTCCTCCCCGCTCCCGTTGCCCTCCTTGCTCCACCAGCCGCTTCCACACAGTGTCCGGAATGGGCAGCCTTACCCTCTCCATCTACAAAACCGCAGCACAACAAAAAGTTTCCATCCGCAATAGGTCATTCCCACCCCCGAAAAACGCACAACCGCCCCAAATCCTTCCCCTTCTGTCGGCACGACGAAGGTCCGTTGAAGGTTCGATGTAGGTTCGATGTAGGTTCGCTCTTGCTCCGCCCTCAAAACCCTCCCGCTTCGCCCCCTTCAGCGAACCTTCAGCGCAGCTTCTCCCAACCCCGATTGGCACCATTCCCTCACATCACCGAATGTTAACTCTTGTTAATCCCGCCACATGCCTTTCCCCCATGTGTCATATCGGGCAAACAAAATTATCAACACAGCATGATGACACGCACCACATTCATTTTCAACCCCCTTCTCCATCCAAGGCACATAAAATACGCCCCGAATCCACCGAGCTGTGCCAACTTTTTTTGTGAGAAAACCGCCTGTTGTCCGTACTACTACACGAAGTCGCTCCCCACTGCCTGGACCGCACTTCGTTAATGCAATCGTTAATCGTTGTTAAATATCCACACCATTAAGAGCCAAAATCGCACCCAACGACACTTATATTTGTCACTCACCTTTAGCTATACCATAACCTCAACCCCATCTCGAAAAACCTTAAATCCAATAATATAATAATTACCATCATGAAAAAACAACTCTATCTTTGGCTGCTCACCGCAGCGTTTCTGCTGCCCGTTACGGGGAGGGCACAAACGCCCTCTACGGGTGTCATCCTCATTGGCGATACCTCCAACATGGTGGTGGGTTCAACACATCTGCCATACGAATCGTCCTCCAGCAGCTACACCCAGCAGCTTGTATTGCGTAGCGAGCTCAACGGCGAAGCCATCATTTCCGGCATCGACCTCTATTGTGCCAATCCCAGCACCGCAGGCCGTGGGGGATGTACCATCTATTTGGCCAACACCTATGTGTCCCGACTGGACAGCATGGTGCATTTCGGAGCCACGTTCCAAGCGGTGGCGTATACTTCTCTGGCTTGCACCGCTGGTTGGAACCACTACGACTTCGACTCCGCGTTCCACTACAACGGCTTGGGCAACCTCATTGTGGCTTTCGACTGTCCCTGGGGCATCGACAGCTACGGCGGTGGCGATTTTTATTGCGAGCAGACTCAAAACAGCTCACGCTACGACCACACCCAATTGCAATACCTCTCCTACAGCCACACCTATGGCACTCCCTACCGTAACGTCATGCGGCTGCACACCCAACCCGTCCCACCCGCTGTGGCAAGCTGCCCGCCGCCCACCCTGTGGGTCGACTCTCTGGGTGCCGATGCCGTAAAGCTGAAGTGGAGTCCTGGCTATCAGGACACTTCGTGGACCGTCGAATGCCTCACCGACGGCGATACCGCCTGGCGTTCCAGCGGCTTGGTGTGGGGCGATACCTCCTACACCATGACCGGCCTCTCGCCCAACACCCACTACACCTTCCGCCTCACCGCCTTTTGCACCTCCTCTTCCACCCCGGTATTGAAACACGTGTTGACCAACTGCACCCACGCCCCACTGCCCTATGCCGAAAACCTCGAAAGCTCGTGGGGCATGCCCTCATGCTGGTACACCACCCCGGGAACGGATGGAGACTTTCCCGTCGTCTCTTCCAGACTAAGCCACTCCTCTTCCCGGTCGGTCCGGTTGCAGGGCGGAGCTGTGGTGTTGCCCGCCTTCAACGCGCCGCCCGACAGCCTGGAGCTCTATTTCTGGGCTAGAAGCAACGGCGGCTCCATCCGCAACCTCTATATAGGCATGGTGACCGACCCGCTGGATATGTCTACCTTTGTGCCTCTGGACACGTTGTTTGTGACAAACTATTCGCATTGGTTTTCTGCTGCGGTGCGTACCGACCGCTATCACCGTCCGTCAGGTCGTTTGGCCATCATCACCGCCGACCCTCTGAACACTTGGATGTTTATCGACGACATCGAGGTGAGCCGTATGGTGCCTTGCGAGGCTCTGGCATCGGCCACGCTCGATTGGAAAACCGACACTGCCGCCCTCGTCCGCTGGACCGACACTGTGGGGGCGGTCTACTATGATGTGGCCTACGGCCCTGCCGGCTTTGTGCCCGACTCATCCACCATCGTCACCAATGTGCGCACCGACAGCCTCCGGCTCACCGGTCTCACACCCTACACACAGTACGACGTGTATGTGCGGCCCGAGTGCGGCAGCTACACCACCCACTGGTCGCCCGTCATGACTTTCCGCACCCTTTGCAGCCTGCTCGACACACTGCCTCTGGTCGAGGATTTCAATTCCTACCCCGTCGGCACCAACCCCACCGCCATCCCCTGCTGGCAGGGAAGGGTAGGCATGAACACCACTATCCTCAATCTTTCCGCCGATGCCCATTCGGGCTCCAGCGTCATGCGTTTTGAATGGAGCATATACGAGGATGTGGTCGACCAAAAGCTTGTCCTCCCAGCAATCAACTCCACCCTGCTACCCCTCAACACTCTCCAGCTCTCTTTCTGGGCCAAGAACATCGAAAACACCTACAACCGCTACGACCTGGCCCGCGTGGTGGTGGGCGTGATGGATGACCCCGATGTCGACTCCTCCTTCCACGCCATAGACACAGTGAATATCACTGGCGAGGAATGGTTCCGCTACGATGTGCCCCTCACCGCCTATAGTGGCTCGGGCAAATACATCGCCGTTTTGAGCTGTCCCGGCATTGGCGAAAACGACAACTGGCTTGCCTACTTCGACGATGTGTCTATCAACTTTGCCGCCCCCTGCGCCAACATTACGGGCCTCTCCCTGACCGGACTTACCGCCACTTCGGTATCGCTGCAATGGGATGCCGCCGACAGCGGCACAGTGTGGCACACCTTTATCGATACCTCCGCCAACGCCTCGCCGGTGGCCGGTTCGGCTCAACTCACCTCTCCCTCCTGCACCCTCGACGGCCTTACCGCAGGCACGCCCTACTATGTGTGGGTGCGCGCCGTCTGTCCCAAGGGCGACACCTCCGGCTGGGAAGGCCCCATGCAGGTGGTGCCCGGCACTTGGAACATGCGCCCCAACAAGCACGACACACTCTCTATGTGCGGCGTGAGCCTGTACGACAATGGCGGCCCTGCGGGCGACTTCAGCAACCAGCACTCCCAACTGGTCATCCTCCCCGACATGCCCGGCCATCTGGTTAGCCTCAGCGGCTTCTCGCATTGCGGTGGCAGCTCCGAACTCACCATCTACGACGGTGTGGGCACCTCGGGAGCCATGCTCTGGACCTCGGGTCTCAACAACAACTACACTATCAACATCGACCCCATCCTTTCCTCCTCTGGGGCTTTGACCATCACATTCGACGGCTGGGCGGCCTTCTACACCTACGAGGGCTTTGCGCTGCAGGTGAGCTGTGTGCCCGACACCTGCATCATCCACAACCTGCAACTCGACACCTCCGCCTTGTCCGACAGCTCGCTCTCCATCACCTGGCAGTGCAACGGTGCTTCGCTCTACCAAGTGGAATACGGCCCTGCGGGCTTCACCCCCGGCAGCGGCACCATCGACAGCACCACCTCCAACCACTTCACCATTCCCGCACTCCACAGCCTCGACCGCCTCGAAGTGCATGTGCGCAGCATCTGCGGCGTGGGCGACACCGGCCAATGGGTGAGCGGCTTTTTCTCCACCCAGCTCTGCGGCGATGCCGTCTATCGCGAAAACTTCGACAGCACCCTCTACCAAAACTCCACACCCTCTATGCCCATTGGCTTCAACGGCATGCCCTACAGCTATGTGCAAACCCTCATCGACTCGGCTCATCTGGCCGGTCTCGAGGGGGGCATCACCGCTCTTGCATTCCGCCCGGCCGACATTATCGCCGCCGACCACCATAACAACATCAGTGTCTTTCTGGCCAATGTGCCCGACACCGCCTTCTTCTCCGGCCCTATTATGCCCGATGCGGGCCATCGGTTCGTAAAAGTCATCGACTCGGCCAATTTCTGCCACAATGCCACTACCGACTGGCAGCTCTTCAGTTTCGACCGCCCCTTTATGTGGGACGGCCACCAGAACCTCCTTGTCGCCGTGCGGCGGCAGGACGGCGGCAGCGGCCTTCGCACCGAGTATGCCAGCCACTACCGCTATTCCGACTATAGGGACGACATCCATCGTAGCTACGTCATCACAACCGATGTCCCCATCAGCCTCGACAGCACCATCCCCGGCGGCTACGGCACCTATTATATGGGCGACATGCGCCTCTACACCAACACTTGCCATCTGCCCCTTTGCGCACCTCCATCCATCGACTCCGTCGTGACCCACTACGAGTCCGCCACCATCCACTGGAGCGGCTCCGGCAGCGACTACCAGCTCACCCTCTCGCCCGGCTACCCGTCGCCGGTGTCCGTCAGCGGCAACAGCTATACCTTCACAGGTTTATTGCCCGCCACTACCTACCAGCTGTCGCTGCGGCAAAACTGCACCGCCGACAGTCTCGGCTTTAGCGACTGGGCATCTGTCAGCATCGTCACCGACTCCTTCTACTGCCCGCCCCCCGACAGCGTACGCGTTTACGACATCACACACAACTCCGCCACGTTCAACTGGTCCGCTTCGGGCAACGACAGCCTTTGGCGCATCGAGGTGTGGCAACCCGGCGACCGTCACATGGCCTACACCGTCACCCAGCACCCCTACACCATCGAGGGACTTGCCTCCGGTAGCGAATACCTCGCCTACGTGCATGGCTATTGTGGCAGCAACAACCAAATCGACGGCCTCTGGAGCGACACCCTGCGGTTCTCCACCCTCGCCTGTCCCGCTGTGACGGGCTTGGACACCTCCGCCCTTACCCCCACCTCTGTCGCACTTGTCTGGAATGCTGAACCTCTGGCCCAGGACTACATTGTAGAGTATGGCCCCGCGGGCTACACCCCCGGCTCTGGCTCTGAGCTGTATGTCTCCACCAACAGCTGCACCATCCCCGGGCTCTCTCCCGCCACCGCCTACGACTTCCACGTTCGCACTCGCTGTGCCGACGACTGGCTGGCCCTCGAGGTGGCCTCTCTCCTCAATGTCGTCACCCCACAGCCTGCCGGCATCGACTCTCCCGAATCCTCCGAAACTAAATTCTCCGCGACGCTGGTCCCCAACCCCGCCAAGGATGTCACTTCCCTCATTCTTGAAGGATTGCCCTCACGCTACAAAGGCGCTATCGACATCACGGTATCCGACCTCACCGGCCGCGAGGTGTTGGTACGCAGCATCAACTGCAATGGCGGTTGCAGCCTTTCGCTCGACCTCAACAACCTGTCGCAAGGAGCCTACTTCGTCCGCATAGCCTGCAACGGCATGTCTGTGGTACGCAAACTCATCGTCAAGTAGCTTTCTCATTATAGGGGACTTCTATTAATTGCCTCGAAGAGGCACACTCTCAATAACCCCGCACGTAGTGTGGGGATAATAAGCAACATAGAAACAGCGTCCCGGAGGGACTCAAAAGAGAATTTTTAGAAGTTCCTTATATATTTCGCCAGGCTACCACCTCAGATTCTGTCTGCAGCGGTAGCCTGGCGAAGTGTATATCCCAAATCTATCCCTTCCACCTATACCTCCTCCTACCTCTGCAGCCAACAGCCCCGTAACGTATGTTCCGCGATAAAATGTTGTAAATTAACTTGCCTCATGCCGCTCCGAGCAGCATCACACACCCGGTTCCGAAATAATTCGTATATTTGCACCCAACAAACAAGGGCCATCGTAATATCGAAACAGCTGATATTGAAAGGCAAATGCAGAAACAGCCCCGTCCGTCGGCATCCGTGATGCCAACGGCGTAGCCGTTGCCGAAGGAGCCTTCACCATCCGCCACAAAACGCCAACGGCTCAGGCACAGGCACAGGCCAATCGATATATAGCCCCTATAATAAAACACACCGCAACATGGACAAGATAAAGATACACGTTTTGCGTACAGGCGAAGTGAGAGTGTCGCCCTACCTGCCGTTTGGGGGCGACAACTGCAGCCTTCTCAAGGCGTCGGGCATCACCACACCCAAAAGCCAATGGCTGTGGCTACCTGTGTTCTGCTTCCTGATAGAGCATCCCAAAGGCCTCCTGCTATTCGATACCGGATGGCACAGGGACATGTCGCCCAACGGAGTGTTCGACAAACAGGCACAGATACACTCGCTGGGCTCCTGGATGCTCTACCAAGTAAACCAAGGGCGCATAGCCCCGGGCGAAGCCATCGACGAACAGCTGCAACAACTGGGCATCAGCCCCGCCACCCTCGACTACGTACTGCTCTCCCACCTCGACTGCGACCACGCCAACGGGCTCCGCGCCGTGAAGGAAGCAAAACACATACTCGTCTCCAAAGCCGAACTGGAAGGCACTCGGCAAAGGAGACTCCAAACCCGCATCCGTTTCCAACCCCGCTGGTGGCAAGGCGTGGACCTGCAAACCTTCGACTGGAACGGCAAGGAAGGCCCCGTCGGCTTGTCGTTCGACCTCTGGGGCGACGGCAGCGTCGTCATGGTCAACATCCCCGGCCACACCCGCGGCCTCTGCGCCCTAAAAGTGAAAAACAGCAACGGCCGCTTCGCACTCCTCTTTGCCGACGGCGGCTACGCCACCCGGTCGTGGCGCGGCATGATAACCAGCGGCATCGCCCTCGACAAAAACCTGCAACACCTCTCCCTGCAATGGATACGCGAACAAAGCCTCTCGGCCCTCTGCGTAGAGTCGCTGGCCTCACACGACCCCGACATACAACCCCACACAATAGAATTCTGACACACCCCCGCCCCCTCCCGCCTTCGCTATCTCTTGAGCCGTTCCTCAGCTCTTATTAAGCTTCTCTTCACCGCCAGAATGGACAAAAAGTAGCGAAGTAGTGGACAGACCATGAAAGGGAATGGGGGGCGAAACGAACAAACGAACAAACGCAATGACCGACACAATGACACCCGAACAGCGGCACCGCTGCATGTCGCACATACACAGTCGGGGCACCAAGCCCGAGCTGAAGGTGAGGCAGTGGCTGTGGCACCACGGCTACCGCTACCGACTGAATGTGAAGAGTGTGCCCGGAAAGCCGGACATCGTTATGCGGCCCTACCGCACAGCCATATTCGTGAACGGGTGCTTTTGGCACGGCCATGAGGGCTGTGCCACCTTCAGGATGCCGAAAAGCAACACCCCCTTTTGGGAAGCCAAGATAGCACGCAACCGGCAACGCGACCGCGAGAACTACGACCTGCTGTACCGCAACGGGTGGAACGTGATAGTGATATGGGAGTGCCAACTGAAACCCAACGCCATAGAGCACACCATGAGGGAGGTGGAGGTGCTGCTGAACGAGAATATGCTTTCGCGTTTCAAACATGCCTCGGTGCAGTATGCCGACGAGGAGGCACTGCCCCTGGCCGCCGAAGGAGAGGAAGACTATAACACCAACAAACAATAACGACGCTCCAGACCCACTGGAAATAAACGACACACACCATGCAACCTGAAACTGAACAACCGACACAGACACCCAGACCCGACAACCATTTCGAGACCTTGCACCCCCGGGCCAAAAGCCCTGCCGATGGCACTGCCGCCCGAAAGCCCGAAGGGGCAGGCGAAGAGAGGAGCCGCGCGATTTACCACTCGCCGCTGGGGCCTATAGTGCTGGAGGGCTGCGGGGGACGGCTGACGGGACTGCGCTTTGAGGCGAAGAACTTACCCCCTACGGGCGAAGGAGAGGCAATGCTGGACGAGGCCCGCCGTTGGCTGGATTGCTATTTCGAGGGGAAGATACCCAACTGGATGCCGCACCTGCAGTTGGAGGGCACCCCGTTCCAACAAAGGGTGTGGCAAGAGCTGATGCACATTCCATACGGGCGAACCGTGAGCTACGGCCAACTGGCGGAGAAGATAGGTTGCCGCTCGGCCCAGGCTGTGGGCGGGGCGGTGGGGAGAAATCCCGTTGCCATAATAGTGCCGTGCCACAGGGTGGTGGGTGCAGACGGGACACTGACGGGCTTTGCCTACGGACTGGAACGGAAAAGGTGGCTGCTGACGCATGAGGCACAGACAACCATTGCCACCTGAGGAAGCCAACCCATGGGCACAAACTGTGTAGGCACGCCGGAAGCCGGCGCGACACAAGGGCGGACAGGAAGCGGGAGGCTCACAAGCCATGGAACAGACAGAACGGAATGCGCAATAACGACAAACAACAGAAAGAAATAATATACAAACAATAAACGAAAATGCTTGGAGCAATAGTAGGCGACATTGTAGGGTCGCGTTTTGAATTCGACAATATACACACAAAGCAGTTTGAGCTGTTCGGCAACGGGTGCAGCTTTACCGACGACACCATCTGTACCTGTGCGGTGGCGGACGCGGCGATGAACAAGAAGAGCTACCGCGACACGCTGCTGGAATGGTGCCGCCGTTATCCAAACCCCAAGGGGGCTTACGGAGGCTCGTTTGCCCGGTGGATACATAGTGCTGTCCCACAACCGTACAATAGTTTCGGTAACGGGTCGGCCATGAGGGTGAGTGCCGTGGGATGGCTTTTTGGCACAATGGAAGAGGTGATGGAGCAGGCACGGCTCAGTGCCGAACCCACACACAACCATCCCGAAGGCATAAAGGGAGCGCAGGCCACAGCGAGCGCCGTTTTCCTGCTTCGCCACGCGAGAAGCAAAGACGATGTGAAGCGGTATTTGGAAAACACCTTCGGCTACCGGCTTGACTACACGGTTGACTATCTGAGATGCCACAACAGTTTTGACGAGACATGCCAGGTCACCGTGCCGCAAGCGATAGTTTGTTTTATGGAAAGCAACGGCTTTGAGGATGCCATACGCAATGCCATAAGCATTGGAGGCGACAGCGACACCATAGGGGCCATAACGGGAGCACTGGCAGAAGCGTTCTACACCGTTCCAGACGACATCCGGACCAAAGCCCTGACCTATCTCGACCCGGCGATGAAGCAAATACTATCGCAATTCGGCATGATTACGGGAGAATGAACAGCCCTGCACAAAATAAAAGCGCCCTTACCCAGACCGTTGGCAGGGGCGCATTTACATAGATGATGGACCGAAAAAACAGCGGCGGGGGAAATATTTTTTTGAAAAAAAGTTGCGGAATCAAAAATAATGTGTAACTTTGCATCACAAAGTACTCTTAGAATATTATGAACAACAACGACGCAATCAACACGCTTAGAGAGATTAAGGACATCATGCAGAAGTCCTCACGCTTTCAAACAATCAGTGGATTTTCGATTATCATCATCGGAATATACGCCTCGATTGTATCGGTAGGGGCATGGCTGCTGATGGGAAACCACGAGGCCTACAGCTGGATGCCTGAGTGGAGTGCCGACTACGCTGTCAACACTCCGGGACGCACATGGGTGGCCATAGTGTGCGCGGCGTTGCTGGTGGCGGTATCGTTCGGCACGGTGTTCCTGATGTCGTATTTCAAGACCAAGCGGGTGAACCAGCGATTCGCCTTCGACCATACTGTGCGCCGTTGCCTGTTCCACTTCTTTGTGCCCGCTGTGACTGGCGGACTGGTGTGCCTGGCGCTGCTGATGCAGGGTCACTACGGACTTACGTCGACCTTCATGCTGGTTTTTTACGGACTGGCACTGATAAACTGCGCCCACTATACCACATCGGACATTGCCATACTCGGATACGGGGAGCTGATACTTGGCATTATAGACTGCTTTGTCGTGAGCCAGGGGATGCTGTTCTGGTTCCTGGGATTTGGATTGTGGCACATTATCTTCGGAATCTGCTTCACCCTTAAAAACCGCAAACAATGACACCCACTCCCACCCCAGACCCCCTGCAACTGCTCAACGGACTGAACAAAGCCTTCGAGAGCAAAGCCCGACTGGCCATCATGTCGGTGCTGATGGTGAACGAGTCGGTGGATTTCCAGACCCTCAAACAGCTGCTTCAGCTCACCGACGGCAACCTGGCCAGCCACACACGCGCCCTTGAGGAGGTTGGCTACATACAGTGCGAAAAACGTTTCATAGGGCGAAAACCCAACACCAGTTTCTCGGTCACCAAGGCTGGTAGCGAGGCCTTCAAGGCACACCTCAATGCGCTCGAAAACTTCCTGAAAAAGAACAACAATTGAATTTTTTTTGGACTTACAACTTTGCATTGCAAAGTCCTTTTAGAAGCAGTAAACAGAAACAACAGAAAACAATAAACACAAAAAACATAAACAAATGGAAAATCAGAATTCATTCAAACCCATGCCAGGGTTCAGTTCGAAGAACAATTACAAATTGGGACTAAAACTCCTCATCATCGTAACCATCAGCCTCCTGCTGCTCATACCGCAGACCATCATCATGAGCATGGTGGAGGAGCGGAGGTCGACCGAAATCAGTGCGAACGAAGAGGTGACCCAGAAATGGGGCAACGGGCAAGAGCTAACGGGACCGGTGCTGTTTATACCGGCCGACACAAGCACACATAATGCCTATGTGCTGCCCGAGACGCTAGACATAGAAGGCGACATCAAGACACGTACCCTGAAACGGGGCATATTCGATTTCACGGTATATGATGCATCGGTAGTATTCAGCGGACAGTTCACCCTGCCGTCGGAGCTGAAGCCGGAGCAGCTGAAGCACCTGCGTACCGACCGTGCCAAGTTGCTTTTTGCCATAAGCGACTTCAAAGGCTTTGCCGACAACCCAACGCTTACCTACAACGGGCAGAAGGTAGAGCTATCGGCCGAGGCACTGCATTTGGGCCACGACAACGCCCTCTCATGCAATGTGGACATACAGCCCATAATGGAAGGCGGGAAAGTGGCATTCAGGCTCACAGTGCCCATCAAGGGGTCGGACTACCTGTACTTCCTGCCGATGGGGCGCACCACGTCGCTGCACCTCAGCTCGGACTGCACTACACCCAGTTTCACAGGACGCTACCTGCCGTCGCAGCGTGAAGTGACAAAAGAGGGTTTCACAGCCGACTGGAAGGTGCTGGCACTGAACCGCGACTTTGCCCAAGTGCTGAGCAGCAACAGCGAGTTGAAGGATGCACAATCGTTTGGGGTGGACCTCAAGGTGCCGGTGATGCAGTATCAGCAGACCACCCGCAGCATAAAATACGCCTACCTGATCATACTGCTCACCTTTGCGGTGGTATTCTTTGTAGAGATACGCCGTCAGACGCCCGTACACCCGGTGCAGTACGCCCTGGTGGGCATCGCGCTGATGCTGTTCTACACCCTGCTGCTGTCGTTCTCCGAACATCTCACCTTCCTGCTTTCGTACCTCATAGCCTCGGCGATGACCATCACGCTAATCACCGTATTTATGCGGGCACTGCTGCACAACAACCGCGCGGCACTCATAATTGGAGGGCTGTTGCTGATGCTCTACACCTTTATTTACATCATAATGCAACTGGAGAGCTATGCTCTGCTGGTGGGCAGTTTGGGCATCTTCGTAATCCTGGCGGTGGCCATGTATGCGTCGCACAAGATAAACTGGTATCAAAAAGGCAATGAGTAACGGATTGCCATCCAGCATAAACAAGACAAAAACGGAAGTTTCACCCAACAATAAACATGAGTATGAAAAAGCCTAAGTTCCTGACACGGATTGCCGACCTGATGCGGACGGCGCTCACCATACACCCCGTAGAGTTGCTAGTGCTGATACATGCTACCGCCGCGGCCATAGGCAGCGAGTTCGATTGCTCGGGGGGATGGATTCACGCGGCAGTCTATGCCCCCATTGCCACGGTGGCGGCGCTGTGCCTTGCCTACCACCGAGGCCGACGGAGGTGGGTGACGGCAGCCTACTGGGCAGTGCTGCCCCTGTATCTGCTTGCCTGCCTGCTTCCAGAAGAATGGAATGTAAAGCCGGAGGTATACGTAATACTCCCAGCCATATACCTGCTGGCACAGGGAGGGCGCTCCGACCTGCGGTACACACAACGGTTCTACAGCTTGTTGCGGTCGTTGCTGCTATCGGTGGGCATCAGCCTGCTGTTCCTTACACTTATGTGGATTATCATCTATTCCACCCAAGAACTCTTTAACATCAAAGGGCTTTGGGGAGACTGGGCACTGGATATCTCACTATATGTATCTTTCATACTTGTGGCACCGTTGACCTTTATAGGGTTTGAAGCGCAGAGGGATGAGGAGGAAGTGAACAAGGTGACACAAACAGTGGTGAACTACATACTTACCCCGGCGATGATAATATACCACGTCATACTATGCATTTATGGCCTCACGATACTCATAAACTGGGAGCTGCCTCAGAACTCGGTGGCGAGCATGGTGCTGTCGCTGGTGACCGCAGGTGTGGCTATAGACATAGTGAGACCCCTGCTGCCCAAGCAGCCGCTAGGATGGTACTTCAGGTGGTTCGGGATGTTGGCGTTACCGCTGGTGGTGCTTTTCTGGGTGGCCGTGGGATACAGAGTGGGGCAATACGGCATGACCCCCTCGCGGTGCTACCTGGTGCTGGCGGGATTGATGGCGACGCTCTATTGCATACTGCGGCCCTGGTTGCGGAGCAGGCCCTGGTATTGGGGCACCATTATGGCAGTGGCGGGGGTGCTGATACTGGCCTACGGCGGTCCACTTTCGGCCCGAAACATATCCGTATGCCATCAGCTGCACCTTGTGCGCACCAACGCATCGGAGGCACAGATACTCAGACCTTCGGGCAAAATAGACATGGAGGCGTTCCGTCCCGATGCCGCCGACTCGCAATACAGAGTGCAACACCGCAACGCCTATCAAGCCATGAAGTATATTGAAAACGACCTCAAGGATACGGTCATTCTGCCCACACGGCTCGGCATCAACTCGGCGGACTATCTGGATCACCTCTCAGACTCCACGGCACAATATGCCTCCGCCTACAATCCAGACAATGGCTGGTATCCAGACGAGACTTTTGATAACGACATGAGCTATTCCATATACAACGACATGGAACACAAAGACATATCCATCGAAGGCTTCGAGCAGATGATAGTGGACCAGCATTGCAGACTGGACAAGGGGATACCCTACCCCGGAGGGGAAGTGCCGGCCGACACATTCCTGACCACCCAATTGGGCAAAATAGGATATACCCTTCAAAGCAATCTGGACCAGGACAAACTAGAGAAGAACAAAGCATTGCTGCTTGAATACACCTCAGCGGACGGCGCAGTACGCATTGTGTTGGACGAGCTAGTTATCAAAAAGAAGAATGGAATGAACCTCATTACCCACGCCCATGTGTGCTATGCCCTTTCACGCTGATCCACACGGAACAGGCAAACATCCAAGTCACGAAGAAAGGCCGTCGCCCCCTGCTGCGGTGCAGCGCAGCAGGGGGAGGGCAGGCCGGGAAGATGAAGCGGGGAGAAGGGTGCGGCAGGGAGGGACAGAGGGAGCCTGACTGGGCGGGCGTGGACAAGCGACGGGAACGGCACGAAAAACCAACAAAAACACTATTCCACACCTACTGACGGGCAATGCGACTCGACCCTAAAAATATATAAAAAAACAATGATAACCAAGACTTTGCAGCAATAGAAGAAAAAACAATCATTTTTGACTCCCATTTTGGAGTAAAAAGAGTATGATTTTTAGCCTTTAGAGATGGGGAATGCAAAAATATCATATTGATAACCAGCCAAAAGTAAAAAAAATTTGGTGGGTTCAAAAAAAGGTTGTATCTTTGCAGCCGAATTAAACGAAAACGATGGGGTATTAGCTCAGGTGGCTAGAGCGTTTGACTGGCAGTCAAAAGGTCATCGGTTCGACTCCGATATACTCCACAAAAGAGGTTCTGACGAACCTCTTTTTTTATTCCATCATACAAGTAGATTCAGTGTTTACAGTGAAAATCTTGTTTATCCCAAATCGGTCATTAGATATGATTCAAATAGACTATTACACAATAGGTGGGTTCTATAAATTCTGAATATATGTCGCGTCCCTTTGGGACGCAGTTCTCATATACCTGAATGTCACGGCACTGCGCCTTCGGCTTGTACCGTGTTTCTTCGAGACGTTGCTACATCTCGGCATAGCCCGAACAAGTTCGGCTCTGCTCTCGACCTCCGCAACGTTATTAATAGTCTCACCTCTCGGAGGTGATTAATAGAAGTCCCCTTAAGAAATACCAACCTAATTTAATTGCGACTCAATAGACAAAATATCAAATGATTACCCCCCATCAAAAATATGATAAATAATTTATTGTCAAATGAAAAAATAGTCGTATCTTTGCACTCGTAAACCAATTGTTAAACAACGGTTGTCTGGCAGATTAATGGGTTCTGTCTGTTTGGATGACCAAAAAGTGAATAAATAGAACCCACCATAATGTAATGAAAAAGGAATTACTGCTAATATTAATCTTATTCATTTCAATGGGATACTCTGTTAATGCTCAGAGGTCACTGACAAATGAATACCCTTATACCGAAGTACTTAATTGCTTAAGCAATCCAGATACAATCTTTGTTTGCCGTATTCATAACACAGCAAAAACACAATATGACATTCACGAATTGGCTTTGTTTGTATACAAGCAAAATGGAAATTGGTTCGCTTCAACATTAGAAAAATACGATTCATCCAGAAAGACCCATTGGATTCTATATGATCCGATAAAAGTGTGGGGGATATCGTTTGAGATGTTTGCTGACGCAAACAACGAGGCGCGGGATTATCTGTCTACATTCGATTGGTCGTCATATTATTATTGTGTTTATTTCAAAATTGCAAACTTGATTGTTGAAAAAGAAGTCCCGGGTGAAATAAATGAAATTCAGCAGAATATGCCAAAGGTCTCTAGAATCTTCATTAATACATTTTTCGAATCTCATGCACTTTTAAGGGAAAAGAGAGTAAAGGCAAGATTTGTTTTGAGGCACTAGCACTCGTCACGACTGATGTTCATTATCCCCTAGTTATTCTCGTTGGGCTGGACTGCAAATCCGGCTTAACTGATTATCCAGATTTGTAATCTATAAGCTATGGGCTTTTTGTTGGTGCCGCAATAAATTGTGGCGATAGTCGTTATTGAAGTATGGAATCTCAAAATGTAGAATACAAGCTGTTCTGGAAGGACGACTACCTGAAATGGATATGCGGATTTGCCAACGCCCAAGGGGGCACCATCTATATCGGCATCGATGACAACGGAAATGTTGTCGGCATAAAAGATGCCAAGAAACTTCTCGAAGACATTCCCAATAAGGTGGTCAACTATATGGGCATCGTGGCCGATGTGTACCTGCACCACAAGGATGACCTCGATTATATCAGCATAGGCATTGAGCCCAGCAATGTTCCTATCAGTTTTAGAGGTAAATATTATTGTCGTAGTGGCAGCACAATGCAGGAATTGAATGGCTCGGCTTTGCAACAATTTGTTTTGAAGAGGATGGGGCGTTCTTGGGACGATATACCTAACGAGCATGCTACAATTAAAGATTTGGACCGCAAAGCCATAAAGTATTTTCTCGACAACGGCATTGCTGCAGATCGCATTGACAAAAGTGAGTCTAACTCATCGACGCAGAGAGTACTGGAGAATCTTGGCTTAATAACAGAGGATGGCAAACTGAAAAATGCCGCCCTTTTGCTGTTTGCCAAGAATCCTCGTCGGTACTTTACCTGTGTGGAATTCAAGATCGGACGTTTCAGACGTAATGTGGCTGACCTCATCATTCAAGATGTGATTGAAGGAAACATAATCCAGATGACCGACCGTGTAGTGCAAGTGTTGAAAGCCAAATACCTGACATCTCCCATACACTATGAAGGCATGAAACGTCGTGAGCCTTTGGAGGTTCCGGAGGAGGCACTGCGTGAAATATTGTACAATGCCATAGCGCATAAAGATTATACCGGCGCACCAATCCAAATGCGTGTATGGGATGACTATGTTGAGATATGGAATGAGGGGGGATTGCCAATTGGATATACTCCAGATACCCTGTTGAAGAAACATTCATCTCGTCCAAGGAACAGAAACATTGCAAACGCTTTCTTCAAGGCTGGTTTCATTGAGAGCTGGGGGCGAGGATACGAGAAAATCTTTGAAGGCTTTAAGGCAGCTGGACTCCCGATGCCCACCATTGAGGAGGCCGACGGAGGAATTCGCGTCAGTTTCCAAAGAAACAATCAAGGCAATCCACAAACAATATCCCAGACTGACGCCACAGAGACGCCACAGAAAACGTCACAGAAAACGCCACAGAAAACGCCACAGAAAACGCCACAGAAAACATCACAGAAAATACTGGAACTAATTGAAGGAAATCCTCAAATTACAACTCACGAAATGGCTGCTATCATTGGAATAGACAGGCGCAATATCCACAGAAACATCAAGAAGCTCCGAGAACAAGGTGTCCTTTGCCGTGTAGGGCCTGACAAAGGTGGCCATTGGGAGATAATAAAAGAGGTCTGAAAAATGGTCTTGGCAACGCTATATAATCCATCGAACATGAAGAAACTCCCCTGTGGAGAGCCGTACATCAACCAGTGCACGAGCGACTACAATGAGCGATTCACTTTCACCGGCAATGACCCCCGTAAGGGGTGGCGAACACCGTTGAGTAAAGTAAAATACCGTGAGCAACGCGACAAGGAGAAAGAAAGGTCCCGCGGTCCTTTCGCCAGCGAGCGAGGCGACGAGCCGAGGAGCGGAATACCATATTGCTCTGTCTACTCATATACATATTTCGGCGCAAGGTACATGGATCATGAGTTGATGACCATGTGGCTGAGCGTCGACCCAATGGCGGACAAGTATCCCGGCATTTCTCCTTATGCCTATTGCGCTTGGAATCCTGTGAAACTGTTGGACCCTCCCACAGAATCAGCTGCTGCAAAAGTTAGGGCGAATGCTGTAGATATGTTTGGAGAATCACATGTGGGGGAAATATACAATAAAGGAGATGAAAAACATCCTAATTATGCATTTCTTGTATATGATTATGGTAAAGATAATTATGAAAGACCCTCATCCAAAGGAGTATGGGCATATAAACCAGATAAATGTGTTGACTCTAAATTCGATTTGTTTTTATATGCAACATTTAAAGCCGAGAAAGAATGGTCCTTTAATGGGTCATTCTCTATAGGAGGACAATGTGGAGTTGATGTAGGTTGTGTAAACCTTGGTATTAACATTAGTTCTATTGATTTGGTTGGAATAGATTGGGATTGGGGTAAAGGAAAGGTTGACACCTATCATTGTGAAGAAAATAATGCAAGAGGAACAAGAGGCGTGTCGTTGGGATTGTTTACTTTGGCTGGACAAACTTACGAAGGTGGAGATTATTTTGATGAGGCTTCAAAGAGAACCAATGTATTGGGTGTAGGTGTCGGCCAAAGCAAAGGACAATGGAATATTACTTTGGGTGTTACTGCAATATTAGGAATTCAAATTAGTATTTCTTCAAAGATAAAAAAATGAAAAAAACAATAGAATGTGAGTGTACGTTTGAAAGACTCCGTCCGAGAATTAGATTTGTTCCGGGACAAGGAATCGAGGCTTCAGTACATTTGTTTCAAATAATAAACTGTCTCAGTAAAGGCCGCAAGATTGCCAGGAGAAAGACCATCCGACAATGCCAGAAGTGTGGAAAATACTCAGTAGAATGCCCCTACTGTCACCAAAACAGTGTGACGACACAACTGCCAGATATCATTCAATGTCCTCATTGCGGCAAAGTTTATCAGGTTCGACTTTTTGAACTATAGGGCATGGGAATTGAAGACAATAGTGCCAAAGGTGACCGAGACAAATATCTTCGTTGTGTCGGGCCAGACAAAGGTAGATTCTGGGAAGTTATTGTGAATTGATATTGATGAAAAACTTATATTCCCCGACTGGACGGATGTTCAGACTCGTGCTTATATGCCCGATCCAGCGGATGTTCCATGCCGTGCCGTTGGATTTGCAATCCAGACCCATTGAGTATAAGCCGTTTGGATAAAATCGTACCTTTTCACAAGAAGATGCAAAACCATATACACAAAAAAATACAATGATTCGACTAGAAGTCACTGCTCTTCAGCCTAAAGCCCCAACTGAACCAGTAGTCTCCACAATAGACACATTCTTATACTTCGTCAGCCTATCTCAAATCTTTCTCCTATGTTCTCCAGCCCCCTAGTTTACTACCATGGAGTCTGTTTAAAAAGTTATAAGCATCTTTTTCATGGTATTTGTTTTCTTTTGTGATAATACCGCACATGTTTTCCCTGGAAGTGTTTTGACGATTTTAGACGCTGAGATGTGGAAAAAATATATTATATTCTATTACTGTCCGCTAAACAATAATGTGTAGCAGATAATAGTTTGATTGTTATAATAAAGACGCTTTCATGTTTCAGGACAAGCCCCCCTGCTCAATGGA
>ONQD01000015.1 GCA_900319865.1 uncultured Bacteroidales bacterium
TGCTGTAGTCGGTAATCTCGCCCGTGATTTGGAGGTCGCCGTCGTCGGAGGTGACGTTGAGGCTGGTCTGGGACGAGAACATCTGCTGGAGGCCGTCGTAGAGTTTCTGGCTCAACTGCGGGTTGACAGTGGTGGCGTAGTTGGGGAACTGGGTGATGGAGATAGTCTTGGCCTCGGCTGGGATGGAGGCACCTGTGAAGGAATAGCCACCAGTGCAGCCGCCCAAGGTCAGCAGCGTGACCGCGAAGAGGAGTGGGATGAGAATCTTTTTCACGGTCGGGAGGGTTTAGACGTTCTGCGAGTCGTAGTCGATGTGGATTTCGTCCTGCAATTGCCAAAGCATGTAGGAGGATTGCTGCTCCATGTACTCGAGGATGGAGACTTTGTGGGTGAGGTCGGTGATGGCAGAGATTTCGGCTACGATGTCGTCTATCTTCTTTTTCAAGTTGTTATCCATAAGTAGTGTCTTTTTTTTCATTGCAAAGATACAAATTTTTTTTAAAAAATCGTATCTTTGCATCCTGATATGACAAGATTGGAGTACTGGATAATGGCTGACACGCAATACCGTGTGCACTCCCCGATGGTGTTTGAGATGTACAGGAAGGTACTTTTCGCGGGGGTGGGGAAGGAGTTGCAAAACCGTATGTGCGAAGGGCTTTCTGCTGAAGCGGCGGAGATGGTGAGGCTTGCCCCAAGGTGCGACCGAAAGTATCACGAGTTGGTCTACAAGATGCGTGACCATTACGCGATGAAGGTGGTGAGCTACGACGAAGACGAGGCGGTGCTGGAAGCGGGTGTCGACCCTGCCACGGGGGTCCAGGTGATGGACACGGTGAAAGTGGTGTGCCGTCCGCATAGGCATCACCCCCGCGAGTTGCGGTGGAGCGCCCAACAGGGCAACGCAAAGTATAACGTGAGCATTGATATGTACGACGTGGGCCTGCTGATGTGGTGCCCCCACATGCGGCCGCAACGGTTTATATTGAGATAACTAATTATTAAGCTATGAATAGAAGAGTCCTATATTGGATACTGACGATTGCCGGAGCTGCAGCGATGCTGACGGCCTGCGGCGACAACGGCGAGACCCCCAAACCGCAGGCTTACCTGCGCATCGATATGCCGCCACACAAGTACGCTGTGTGCGACACGGCGGCACTGCCCTTCACTTTCGAGATGAGTAATCTGGCCTCAGTGGAGTGGAAGAAGAATATGCCGCGCGACAAATGGTTCACCATCACCTACCCCAAATACAAGGGTTATGTGTTCTTGACCTACAAGGCAATGAATGGACCTCAGGAGCTGCGGGCAAGGGTGGATACCTCCTACAAGTTTGTCGAAGCGCATTTCTCCTTCTCCTCGGGGATTGACGAGAACAGGTTTGTTGACCGCCAGCACAATCTGTCGGGCACCACCTATCACCTCAAGGGGCAGAACGTGGCCAGCACCTACCAGTTTTGGGTGACGGACAGCAACAGGCATTTCCTCGGTGGAGCCCTCTATATCGACTGCACGCCGAACAACGACTCGCTTGCCCCGGTGCTGGATTACCTGCAGGAGGACATCAATCACCTGATAGAGACCATCCGATGGAGATAAAGCGTTGGCTCATGGCGCTGGCATGGCTGCTGGCTGCGGGAGGACTGCAGGCGCAGACCTTCACCGAACAGGACTTTTCGTTCAATATCGTGGATGTGACAACACACGACACGATGCGGATTGCAGGAACATTAACCTTGCCCTACGGAGTGGAGGGCCAGGTGCCTGCCGTCATTCTCATCACAGGTTCGGGAGCCCAAAACCGCGACGAAGAGCTGATGGGACACAAGCCCTTCAAGGTGATTGCCGAATACCTGTCGGCTCGTGGCTACGCTGTGTTGCGGTGCGATGACAGGGGTGTTGGGGAATCGACAGGCGATATGGTCCATGCCACAACGCTCGACTTTGCAAAGGATGTGGAGTTCCAGTTGGATTACCTATTGAAGAAACCGGAACTTTTCAACCCTCAACGTATTTTCCTTTTCGGACACAGCGAGGGCGCCACGGTGGCTGCCATTGTGGCGGCGCGACGTGCCGAGGTGGCCGGGGTGGCGATGCTGGGCGGCGCAGGTGCCGACGGCAAAACAATACTGCTCCAACAAAACGAGGCACTATTCCGTCTGCGGGGTGTGGCAGACAGCCTTATCGAAAGGCGGCTGGCGTGCATGAGAGATTTGTTTGCAGTAGACGACACGCTGTTTCTGGGGGAAGGAATGGATACTGTCAAGACGTTGAACATGGCGTTCCGTCCGCTGTTCAAACAGCATGCCGCCGGCCTCACCAAGGAGCAGAAGCAGCAGTGTGGTCTGACGAATACGGAATGCTATGGCTGGGCAGTATCGATGGCAACACCGTGGCTGACGACCTTCCTGACATTAAATCCTGCCGACTATATCGCCAAAATGCGATGTCCACTCTTGGCAATAGGAGGCGAGAAGGACTGCCAGGTGCTGGCAGAGGCTAACCTGTCTGCAATAAAGCGTGTGTGTAAGAAAAACAGGGTGAAATGCAGCATTGTGCAGTTGAAGAACATCAACCATCTGGGGCAAATGTGCGAAACAGGCTCTGTGGACGAATACGCCACCCTCGGCCAAGCCCCCGACGACATGGTGTTGGAGACCCTTGTCAACTGGCTCGACTCCCTCAGCAACTAACCCCACCCCACCACCCATTAACCCTCCTCCCTTTTTTTCCATTCCGCACCCCTAACTCCATTTTTTCTTCGATACTATAACGATAGTATAACGATAGTTCGACGATATTGTATCGTTGAAATATCGTTGATGTATCGTTGATGTATCGTTTTTTGTTAATGGTTTGATGAGAGTTTGTGGAACTTTTGGAAAAAGTTTTTTCCATATTGGGAAAATTCATTATTTTTGCAGTATCTTATATGGAAGATAGTATGAGGTATAAGCGATTGCGTTTTAGTGTTTTACTAGTCTTTAATCCTACGCAGCAGTGCGGGATTGTTTTTCTTCTCCTTCATCAGCTATGCTCATTTTTTGTGCCTCGCCTAGTGCCAGAGGGATGAGCCTGTATTGTGTAGACATGTTTTAATTCATTAATATTTAAAATGTAATTATTATGGTTATGGTTGAAAAAAGAAAACAGGAGTACGACACTCCAATGGTAGAACTGATTGAAACCCGTGTCGAAATGGGCTTTCAGACAAGCATGAGCGAAGAACAGATGCGCAGCAGTAACATGGAAGGTGTTGCAGGCAGCGCCAACAACTACGACAACGCCTTGTTCAGCTAAGTTTCGAACCATTAATACTGTCAAGAAGATGAAGAGACATGTTGTATCCTTTTTGTCCGTGGCTTTGTTAGCCGGACTGGTAAGTTTGACCTCATGCAAGAAGGAATCGCAGGTGGTAGCGACTTTCACTGCCACGATGGAGGACTGCGGCGACGTGCGTAACGCCAAGACTGTGCTGAGCGGCACCGCCCTGCAGTGGGTGGAGGGTGACCAGATAATGATTCACTCCGGCACCAACGCGGTTTTTACCGCCACGCCGCTCGACCCCGCCACCAATGCAACGTTTGCCACTACCGACGAAAACTTCACCGATGAGGGTAGTTATATAGCCTATTATCCTGCCGACAACAATTTGAACCGGAATACGGTGAGGCTGCCCGCCACGCAGGAGAGCGAGGACGGCTCGCTGCGGGGGTTCCCGATGCACGCCTATGCCAACGGCAGCAAAAACCTGCAGTTCCGCAACCTCTGCGGTGTGCTGAAGGTGAACCTGCAGAAGACTGGTGTGACGGTCACTTCCATTAAGCTGACTATGGGCAGCCCGATTAACGGGGATTACGAGGTGAATGATATGCTCACCAACGCTGCCACCCTGGCTTCTGCCCCCATCTCCGGGACAGGGAGCAACACCACCACGCTGGTGTGCAACCAGAGCATCAACACAGCACACGACTTCTACATCTACCTGCCGGCCGGTACATACAGCGGGCTGACGTTGGAGATTACGGCTTCCGACGGCACGGTGTGCACCAAAGGACCCGCCACGAGCAATGTGGTGATTGAGCGCAGCAAGTACAGCACCCTCACCCTGGGCGGCGACAATCTGGTGTTCGGTTCCCCCTATCCCGAAGGAGTGCTGCCGGGATTGTTCACCGTTGTGAACGAAAACAATGTAACGAGCACAGTTCATTTCTCGAAGGGCAACCTGCAGTATAAGCCCATAACCGGAACATGGCGCTTTGCTGAACATCAGTACGACTTTGTGGGAGATGACACCCAAGGTAATGTCTACGAAAATGGTGTGAAATGCGATAATACTCTTTTTTATTATCAATCATCATATGCTGGTTGGATTGACTACTTTCATTGGTGTCCGGGCAACAACCCCATGTCTCAAGATTTCAGTCATTTTGTAGACTGGGGTGTGAACACCATCTCGGGAGGAGGCGCGGCCAATACATGGCGTACACTCTCTGTTGTTGAGTGGGACTATATCTTTGATAACCGTCCAAACGCTTCAGCCAAACGTGGCATTGCCACAGTAGACGGGGTGCACGGATTGGTGCTTTTGCCCGACAACTGGACGGCAATGCCTAACGGCATAACCTCGCTCAATACTACTCTGAGCGATTGGGCTGATAACGAATACGATGTTTCCCAGTGGGCCCAGATGGAGGCTAGCGGTGCCGTATTCCTGCCCGCCTCTGGCCAGGGTGCATTGCAAATAGGCGAAGTCGGCCCTTATTGGTCGTATATATCTGCCGAGGGTAATGATCATCCCCAAGATTATGAGTATACCGATAATGATGGCATAGGACTGCGCTTTGCGACCTTCAATATCGGTTTAGTCGCCACAGGCTATATTGGCTGGCCGTCCTTGATACTATCGGTACGTCTTGTGAGGAACGAGAATTAAGATAGTAAAATATTGAATCCTTTTGCGGGCGGTCGTCGCCCCCAACACTTGGGAAGTCCTTGCCATGAAGGCAGGGACTTCTCCTTGTTTCGGGGGATGGTGCGTTAGTGGCTTTGAATCAGGTGTTTGTATGTTGGGGTGGAAAATAAATTTGTCTATATCAATTATTTTCCCTATCTTTGCAAATTCAAAAAGTAATACATTAATAATTAAAATATTGGATATGTCGAAGTTACTCCTTTTAGGCGACGAGGCAATTGCCCAAGCCTTTATCGATGCTGGCGGCAGTGCCATCAACAGCTACCCTGGCACCCCCTCCACGCAGATTACCGAATATGTGATTAAGTCCAAAGAGGCTGCCCAGAAAGGCATCCGCGCCAACTGGTGCGCCAACGAGAAGACCGCCCTCGAGGCCTCAATCGGCGTTGCCTACGCCGGCAAACGCGCCATGACCTGCATGAAGCACGTGGGTCTGAATGTCTGCGGCGACCCCTTTATGAATGCCTCTATTATCGGCACCAAGGGCGTCATCATCGTAGTGGCCGACGACCCCAGCATGTTCTCCTCGCAGGACGAGCAGGACAGCCGTTTCTTTGGTCACTGGGCCATGATCCCCATGTTGGAGCCCAGCAACCAGCAGGAAGCCTACGATATGGTTTTCTTTGGCTATGAGCTGAGCGAGAAGATGGGCACCCCCATCCTCATGCGCATCCCCACCCGTCTGGCCCACAGCCGCGCCGGCGTTGAGCGCCGCGAGCCGCTGCCCCAGAACCCCATCAGCTATCCCACCGACCCCAAGACATTCGTATTGCTGCCTGCCAATGCCAAAGTGCTGTACCGCGACCTGATTGACAAGCAGCCCAAGTTCGAAGAGTCCTCCGAGAAGAGCGGCTACAACCAATATATCCCAGGCACCGACAAGAGCCGCGGTATCGTTACCACCGGCATTGCCTACAACTACCTGCAGGAGAACTTCCCCGGCGGCAAGTGCCCCTATCCCGTGGTGAAGATTACCCAGTACCCCCTGCCCACCGCCATGCTCGGCAAGCTGTATGACGAGTGCGACGAGATTTTGGTGCTCGAAGACGGCCAGCCTTTCGTGGAAGAGCAGATTAAGGGCTGTCTGGGCAAAGGCAAACCTATCCATGGACGCCTCGACGAGGTGATTCGCCGCGACGGCGAGCTCAATGCCGAGAAGGTTGCCAAGGCTCTTGGCATGAATGTGCCCAATGGCCCCGCAGTGCCCGAGGTGGTTACCAACCGTCCTCCCGCTCTCTGTCAGGGTTGCCCCCACATCGACAGCTATCAGGCTCTTATAGACGTGATGAAGAAATACGAGCACGGCCGCGTGTTTGGCGACATTGGTTGCTACACCCTCGGTTTCAACATGGGTGCATTGAACACCACCGTCTGCATGGGTGCTTCTATCACTATGGCCAAGGGTGCTGCCGAAATGGGCATCTTCCCCTCGGTGGCTGTTATCGGCGACGGTACTTTCGGCCACAGCGGCATGACCGGCCTGCTGGATTGCGTCAACGAGAAGGCCAACGTCATTGTGATGATTCTCGACAACGACATCACCGCTATGACCGGTGGCCAGCCTTCCAGCGCCAACATGAAGCTGTTCAACATCTGCAAGGGTCTCGGTGTTGATCCCGACCACATCCGCCATATCGTTCCCCTGCCCAAGAACCACGACGAGTTTGTCAAGATTCTGGAAGAGGAGATTGCCTACGATGGTGTGAGCGTCATCATCCCGCAGCGTGTTTGCATCGTTGAGAACAAAAAGAGAATTGCAGCCAAAAAATAAATTGTCAGAATAAGTCCGACTTGTCCGACTAGTCTGACCAGTCCGACAGGTCCGACAAGCCGGACACAAAAAAAAGAACACAACAATGAAGAAAGACATCATACTTTGTGGCGTAGGTGGCGATGGTATCGTCTCCGTAGCCAAAATCATCAGCGACGCAGCCCTCAACCTGGGCATGAATGTCAAGCAGAGCGAAATCCACGGTATGTCGCAGCGCGGCGGCTCGGTGTTCAGCCACCTCCGCATCAGCAGCGACCCCATCTTTGCCGATGTTATCCCCGAGGGCAAGGCCGATATTATCCTCAGCTCCGAGCCTATGGAGGCTCTGCGCTATCTGCCTTTCCTGGCTCCCGACGGTGTGGTTATCACCAACAGCGACCCCTTCATCAATATCAATAACTATCCCGACATTGAGAAGGTGAACGCTGAGCTGGCCAAGCTGAAGAAATGCGTCAGCTTCAACGCCAACGCTATTGCCAAGGAGCTGAACGCCCGCGGCAACATGGTGCTTCTGGGTGCCGCCGCTCCTTACCTTGAGATTGAGTTCGACGAACTGGAGAAAGCCATCAAGGCCATCTTCGGCCGCAAGGGCGACGCCGTAGTAGAGACCAACATCAAGGCTATCCGTGCCGGCCGCGACGCGAAGTAAGTTTTACAACACCAATATACAAAAAAGAGGATGCCTCGCAAGGCATCCTCTTTTATTTTAGAACAGCTTTCCGTCCCATAGTAGTCTCAAAAAATCGTAGATATATATCATTTCAATATTCCCAATCTTCCGATTTATTGGGTCGAGCGAGACTATTATTAGTCGGCAGTCGGGGTGTTCCTCCCCAAAAGCTTTCAACCCTTTCAGGTGCTTGGGCAGCACCTCCTCGGACGATTTTATCTCAATGGCAATCTTTGCATCGCCAATAACAGCGTCAACCTCTATTCCTGAATAGGTGCGCCAATACGAGAGTTCCTGCTCGTTGTGGGTGTACCCAATGTAGGCTTTCAGTTCTTGCATGACGAAATGCTCAAAGGCATGCCCATACTCAACCGTACCCCTTTGCAGGTCTTTTCGGTGCAGCAAATGGTTGGCAATGCCCACGTCAAAATAGTAGAATCGCGGGGCTTGGACCAGTCGGCGTTTCTTTTCGTGCCGATAGGCGGGTATAAAATACCCTATCAGGCTATCCTCCAGTATAGAGAAATACTCTTTCACTGTGGTTGCGCTAACCCCGCAGTCCGAAGCCACGTTGTTATAGTTGAGCATTTCGCCGTCAGAGAGGGCTGCGACTTCTATGAACCGTTGGAAGGTGCTCAGGTTACGTACTAGGGCCTCGGCCTTTATCTCTTCTTTCAGATACACGTCCACGTATGCCGCCAGCCGAATGGACGGGTTGTCCGAAAGGTAATGAGTGGGCAGCATCCCGCCCCTCACAGCCCTGTCTATGTCGAAATCTGGTATCTCGCAACTCACAAGAGGATAGAAGTAACAGGGATAGGCCCTGCCACCAAGGGTATTGTATGACTTGCGTTTCAGCTTTCGGGCACTGCTTCCGCACAGAATGAACTGGAATCCATATTCCGAAATCAGTCGGTGCACCTCATTGAGCAGTTCGGGCACCTCGGCAATCTCATCGATGATTACCAGCGGCTTTTCGGTATTCCCTGCCAATTGGCTATAGAGCAAGCGCTTAAGTTGGTATCCAGCAAGTCGATATACATTGCCTCAGGGAATCGTGTTCTGAGGTATGTTGACTTTCCTGTCTGTCGTGCTCCAAACAAAAAAACACTGCAATTATCACCAAAATCTATGTCTAAGTACCTATTATACATTATATGCTGATATTTAATTTAATAACGTTTTTTGTACTTTGGATTTTTATTGAAAATCCAAAGTGTTGGTTTGGATTTTCTGCAAAAATCACAAGTTTAAAACGACGTATTTGTATTTTTATTGTGCTAAAAGCACAATTATAATCATATCAGCCGTTACCCTGTCTTCGCACCGCTGGAAGAAAAAAGCTACTTTGAGACAATGCCATATCTCAGACACACTTGAATGGTGCAACGGCACAATCGACATTGTTCCCGAGTATATCTTCAAAAATGGAAATTTTTTCTGTTGAATGACAAAATACACGTATATTTGCATACGGTCAGCTATTCAATTGTTTTATTATTAATTTAATACTCAGACGTTATGAAAAAAGTGTTAACATTCATTGGCAGAGTTCTACTGGTTATTCTCGTATTGGCTCTGCTCGGTTTAGGGGCATTAAAAATGTTAAAAGACAAAGCCGAGTCTTCCAAGACACCCGAAAACCCCGACGCATGGGTGGATTTGGGTCTGCCCAGCGGCCTGCTGTGGGCCAAAAACAATATGGGCGGCACCTCTGCCGGAGAGGCCAACTATCTGTATGCCTGGGGTGATACAGCATATAGGGGAGGTAGATTCACCTGGATGACCTATGGTTTCACCGAAGGCGACCGCAAACCCGAAGTGCCTTCTGTGTATGCCTGTGGACCCACCGATTTTGGCAAGCTGCTAAAATACTGTACCAATTCAGAATATGGCAAAGACGGCTTGGCCGACAATCTCACAACCCTTCAGCCCGAAGACGATGCGGCCACTGTTGGCTTGGATAAAGGTGCACGCATCCCTACACCCGAGGAGTGGAAAGAATTGTTCAGCAACACCACCAAACAGTGGGTTGTCCAAGACGGCGAAGGATTTGTTGGTGTGAAAGGTTTGCTTCTCACCGGCCCGAATGGCAACAGCCTATTCCTGCCCGCAGCGGGTTATTGTCGTGACGGCTGGTTGGAGTCTTTTGAGGAGCTGGGTTGCTACTGGACCAATGCTCTAGGAAAAATCGACATGAGTTTATCCAATTCGAGCGATGAAGTCTATGCAGTCATTAATTCTACGTACAGTGCCCAGTGCTTCGAATTCGACTCGGCTGATTATTCAAGCGTAAGAACCGTGCTACGTTACGAAGGACTGTCAATCCGGGCAGTTTTCCCCACACGGTAGTAATCCATTGTCAATCGCGAGAAAAAAGGCTTCCGGGGCACGCTGCATTGCGGCAAGCCCCGGAAGCCTTTCTTGTTCAATGCCCGTCTTCTGCAGGCAAAAGAAGCAAACTAATGTGCATCACTGCATCGGGGCAGACCTGTTACCGTAACAGCGTCACAGTGCCACACAGCGTGAGGTGTTCGCCGTCCAGGGTGGTATAGTTGCAGATATATGTGTATGCCGAGACGGGGCTTTCGATTCCGTGATAGGTGCCGTTCCATCCCTCGTTGATGTCGGTGGTGTAGAAGATACGTTGTCCCCATCGGGTATAGATGGCTAATTCATAATCCTTCACCTTGATTCCATAGCCTTTGAAGATGTTGTTTGTGGGCTGGTCGGGAGTGAATACGTTGGGGAACCAGATGGTCTGAACCTTAATCGCTACCGAGGCTGTGGCACTGTCGGCGCAGTCGTCGGTGTTCACCATCAGCATCACCCGCACGCTGTCGTCGGTTGTGGTGGCATAGTAATGGACAATACTATCCGTTTCGGTGGATAATGCAGAATTGAAATACCACTGCCTTTGGTGCGGTTGGGGTGTGAGGTCGATGGCGGTAAGGGTCATGTTTTCCGCGTTCAACAATTGGGGTGTGACCTCCAGACGGGCATCAACAATTGCCACGGGTGTCAGCATGAGGGTGTCGTATCGAGGGCAGGGAATGGAGTTGCAGATGTTGGTGGTGAGGTAGTAGGTTGTAGTGTCGCCAGGCGACAACAACAGTGGGTCCGCAAGCTGGTTGCCTGTCACCCATCCGGTTGGCAGACTGCTGTCGGCAGGGGTGGCTGTCCAGCGGTAGCACAGAGTGTCCGGCAAATGCATCAAGTATCCGCCTGGTTCGCTGCAAATCATTATTGGCTGTAGGCTTAGCTCCGGTGGTTGCAGCACCCGGACACGCAGCACCACCATGCTGTCCAAAGAATAACTTATCCCGTTGTTCACTGAGGTGCTGAAGAGATGCAAGGTATCGGCTGAAGAAGTGGTGAAGATATGGCGATGCCAGACCAAAGGCAGGTCGGAGGAGCAAATGGTTGTGTCCAAAATGTTGATGCAGTTGAGGTGGAGTGTAACGGTGCTGTCGCAGCCGTTAAGGGCGGTGAGGTGGGATGTGTATACTCCTGGTTGGCGCAGGATGGTGCCGTTGAACAAATAATGTTCGCCCAGCAGCAGAGTGTCTTGGATTGAGATGTTGTATACGGGTTTGGTTTGCAGGTATAGCACGGTTTGAAGACAATTGGCTATATGGTGGTATTCGCCTGAGTCGGTCAGTTCGCGTCCAAAAAAGTTGTAGCTGCTGCCTTGGCAGATGGAGGCATGCACGGTGTCGTGTTGCATCGACACGGTGAAAGTTTCGCTTACAGAGTCGGTGCAGGCGCCTCCGGCCAGGATGGCATAGAGGGTTACGGTGTGGGTGCCCTCTTCGAATTGGTGGGTGATGTCGGTCGAGGTGTAGGTGATGCTGTCGTCCACCACCCAGAAGTATTCGTCACAGGGGAAAGAGGTGAGCTGGGTGCGGGCCTCGTCGCGAGCGATGCAGCTTTGGTTGACAAAGCGGGTGGTATAGCCACAGGAGTCCAATGGCTGCATGGAGAATGCCGCCAAGGGGTAGCGTCCGCCGGCATAGGTGGAGAGGTTGAAACTGCACACTTGGTCGGAGAGTTGGTATGAGACTTGGCAGCCGTACAGGCCTTCCTGGGTGACATGGAGCGAGCGGGAGGTGGAGAGGGTGGTGGCGGTGTCTTCCATGTTGTACCAACGGTAGGAGAAGCCTTCGGGGGCGCTGAAGGTGTTTTCTGTTCTGTTGCCGCAACTTTGGGCAAGGATGCGCTTGGTGCCGGTTTGCAGGGTGAAATAGCCATAGCCGAAGTGGCCGCCGAGTGAGCAGTCGTAGTTTGAAAGGGATACGAGGATGGTGCGGCCGTGCAGCGGTGCGAGGTCCACTCCCACCACATCCCAGTCGTGCCATAGTATCATCGAAGAGGTGGGTAAAGTGTTCCAACCTGATAAATCGCCCGAAACGAAGTTGCCAAAATAGCAGTTGCTGATGAATTCGCCGGAGGTGTCGGTGATGTTGAATATGAAACGGGGTTGGTCACGTTCTAAGTGGTTGGGGTTTTGCTCCACTATGGCGTAACGCAGTATGAGCAGGTCGTATTCGTTGGTGTCGATGTCGAGGGTGTAGAATATGGCTTCCTGCTCGGCTCCACCTAACCAGTTGCCCAATCGAACCGACGAGCAGAAGCCTTCGGGCACGGTGCGCAGTTGTCCGTCGGTGCGGGGGTCGCGCTCGGAGGTGTCGTAATGTATGGTGTGTCGGGATAAGGACGAACTGCTGCCGGAGTCGACGAGGTGTTGCGGGGAATGGCTGTTGGCGGGTGAATAGAAGGTGCCGGTGCAGCATTTTACAGACTGGATGCAGGAGAGGTAGTCGTAGTGTAGCATGCGGTATCCGGGAGGGTTGCATGAGGGGTGGAACGGGATGCTTGCATAGTCGCTTTCGCCGTAGGTGCAGAGGGCATATACCCGTGCTTCGAAATCTTCGTTTCCGGTCACATCCTGGAGTTCGACGGGAGGGGCATTCACTGTGAGCGAGGTGCCGGTGCCTTCGGCGAAGCCTGCTGGCCCGTATTCTACTCTATAGCCATGATGGCGGGGCATGTGGTCCCAAGTCAATAACATGTTGTTGTTGGATATGCTAGAGTATCCGATTGAGAGGTTGAAAGGGACGGGACAGGTGGTGAAGGTGGTGTTGGCGTATTCGCTTTCGCCGTGAGTGCATTGGGTGTAAACGCGTGCTTCGGTTTCGGCGGTGGTGTGTATATCGTGTATCACAGCCGAGTTGCCGTTCACCAGGAGGCTGGTGCCGGTGCCTTCGGCAAAGCCGGTGGGGCCATACTCTACGCGGAAGGTGTTGTAGAACGGGCTTCCGCCCCAGAGCACACGGATGTCGTTATCGTTGTTCCACACTAGTTCGGAGGTTACGTCGTAGGGGATAGGGCAGAAGTGTTCGGTGGGGGTGAAACGATAGTAGCGGTACTGTCCGGGCCAGGAGCCAGACACAACTGCGGGAGGGAGGAAGGAAACAGTGTGGCTGTCGGGATTGATGATGGCCAGGTGGGCGGTGTCGAACATCAGGCCTATGCTGGTGGGTGGGTTGCCTGGGTGAGTGTCCTCGCCATAAATCAGAGTGATGGAGTTGTCCGCCTCGCGCAGTTGCACCTGACACAAGTTTGCTGCCGTCAGGTTATTGTTGTATCCGGTAGTCTGTACCACAAATACCCGATGGCCTGAAGGCTCGGTGTAATCGGCGGTTCTAAAGTGTATAACGGGAGGGATAGGTTGATAGGGTCGGCGGGTGTAATGACACTTGTTGCCGAATATACCGTTGATATTTTGCCCTAACAAGTCGACTACATCGGGGAAATAGCTGTATGGTCTTGGATTCCCGGAGGAAAGAAATAAAGGAGGAAATGACACGGTACCGTCCATATAGATGGAAAGATTCGTGTGGTTACGGTCCCACATGAAGAAAGGAAATGGGATAGAGATGTCGGTTCTGGAAGCTAATATCCAAGGAGTGTTGGCGTGGGTGTTCATATCATACCATAGTGAGGAGTCCACTCCGGTGGTGAACTCATAACCGTGTATTATGGTAGACTGGGCGTGGACCCGCACGCAGCAGGAAGCCACAACCATTGTTGCTACTAACATAAAGTGGCGCAATATGTGCTTCTTGTTGTCCATTTCATAAATATAGAAGAGAAATACTTTGCAAAAATACGTTTTTTTTCTTGAATAGTATATTTTTCTTTGTGGATGTTGGAGATATGTGTATCGTTGCAACCGTATGTATTACGTTTCTATGCAGGATGATAGAAGAATTTTGGTGTGGTAGTTTTTTTGTCAACTGCTAAAAAATGCGTAACTTTGCAATTGCATTATCTAACGAAATAACACAATAATGGGAACCACTTTACGCAGTATTATTGTCTGCTTGATGCTTTTGGCGGCCAGTCCGTTGTTGGCACAAAGCTGGCCGGAGAATCACGGATTTGTCCAATACACTGATGACCCTGAACGCATCGACATACAGGGGCAGATTGTTGTTCCGCACAATGCCGACTCCGTCGAGCTCCTAACAGCACGTCTGCTGCACCGATACTTTAGGGACTATGTCATCATCCCTGAGCCTGCCCGTTCCGACTCGCTCTATTCTTTATTCAATCCCGGTTATGGCAATCTGTGGCCCACTATCTTTGTAGGCAAGACCCGACTGGTCGACAAGTGCCTTACCCGCAAGGACGAAATACGCGATGACGGTTTCATATTAAAGAGTGACGGAAGGGTGGCGGTTATTTATGGTTTGCGGGGCAAGGCAGTCTATTATGGGGCGGCACGCCTGCTGGAGTTGAAGGGCTACCGCATGACACACCAGCAGATTGCCGATGTGGCACCAGATATCAAGCCCGGACTCCCCATTGTCGATGAGGTGAACAACCCCTCATACGCCTATCGCGAGATATGGTACTACACCCCCCACCACAGCCAGGACTATGCCGACTGGCACGCCCTGCACCACCGCATCCGTGTCGGCGATTCGGGACAATACATTTGGGACAGCCGTTTTTCCGGTCCTCTCCGCTGGGCCGACGGCATGTATGTCCATACATTCCAAAAGCTCATTTCTCCAGCCCAATACTTTGAACGCCACCCCGAGTGGTTTTCAGAGATAGGAGGCCGACGGGTGCGCGACGGGCAGTTGTGTCTCTCCAATCCCGAAGTGCTCGACACCCTTTGCGCCAACCTTGCCAAGATGATGGAACAACAACCCGACGCACAGATATGGTCTGTCTCGAACAACGACAACTACAACGTATGCCAGTGCCGACACTGCCGCCACATGGACTCGCTCTATGGAGGTCCATCCGGGACACTCATCCATTTCATCAATCAGGTGGCGCGTCGTTTTCCGGACAAGACCATCTCCACCCTTGGCTATCAGTTCACCCGCCGTGCTCCGCAGCCGGTGGATGGCCATGTGGAAAAGCCCGACAGCAATGTGAACATTATGTTCTGCTCGATAGAGTGCGGCCGTCAGGAGCCTATAGCCACAGCCCGTGCGGAGGCCTCGTTCCGCAAAGACATGGAGGAGTGGGCCGCTTTGACCGACAATATCTATATGTGGGATTATGTGGTACAGTTCCGCAACATGTGGAATCCCTTCCCGAATTTACACGTCCTGCAGCCCAATCTTAAGTATTTCCACGACCACGGTGTGCGCCTTATGTTTGAACAGGGTACGGGTGCCAACAACGTGACCTCGTGGATGGAGCTGCGCGAGTATATGTTGGCGAAGCTGTTGTGGGATGTCAACGCCGACCCCGACTCGCTGCTGCACGACTTCTGCCTGCATTATTATGGTATGGCGGCACAGCCGATGGAGGAACTTTATCACGAAATGCACCGCTCGCTCATCGCCTCAGGGCAATGGCTGGATATTTATGGATATCCTGTAGATGCCGCGCAGGGCTATCTTGCCCCGTCCCAAATAGAAAAATATCAGTCGCTCATAGCAGCCGCATACGACAGCCTGAGCCACTACACCTATTCCAACAACATTTACCACTACACCTGCGGACTCTTCAACGACCAGGTAGTGCGCGACCGCATCCGTTTCCTTGAACTCTCCATCGACTATGCTGTGCTCGAACTCACTATGTCGGGCATTCTGCCCATGGACAGCACATTCATGTCAAGGGCCGACCGTTTTGTGACCGATGGCAAACGCTTGGGCCTCAATATCCTTCACGAAATGGGCTATACCCTCCAAGAGTACCGCGCCGACATTGATAACTATTTGTCAAAAATCACCCAGCCCAACTTGGCGCGACACTGTCCTGTGGTGCTTCGAACTCAGCCCGATGGTCAGTACTCCGCTTCAGGGCCTCAGAGTCTCACCGATGGCTGTGCGGGAATACTCAACTACAAACACTCCTGGTTGGGATTCCAGGGCGACACCATTGACGCTGTTATCGACCTGGGCCGTCGCCAGCGGCTCCATGAAATCAAGTTGGATTTCTTCTACTACCCTCTTTCGTGGATTTTCTTTCCGCGCACCATCAACTATTATATCTCTAACGACGCAAAACACTGGCAGCTGATAGACTCACTCCAGCCCGATGACCCGCAGCGACTGGCGGTGCCCGAAATACGCACCTTTGCCACCCGTCGTTTCAGCCGCCGCGCCCGATACGTGAGGGTGCAGGCCATCCCGCTGCCCACCATCCCTGCATGGCATCGCGCCACAGGCAATGCCCCGTGGCTGTTCACCGACGAGATTATTGTGCGGTAGTTTTCTTGTATGTCATAAAAAATACGTACCTTTGCAGCCGCTTTTTCTGTAAGAAGTATGATGACAACGGTACACATTATAGGCATCTTGCTGACGGTTGGACTGCTTTTGACCGTCAGCGTTTTTTCCGGTCGCAAGGTGAAAGACGCCAAGAGTTTCACTACGGGAGGTCGCTCGGGCTCGTGGATGGTGTGTGGCGCCATTCTCGGTACCCTGGTGGGTGGACAATCCACCATAGGCACCGCTCAGTTGGCTTTCAGTTTCGGCATCTCTGCTTGGTGGTTCACCATTGGGGCCGCACTGGGAGCATTGGTGTTGGCACTTGTATATGCCCGCCCACTTCGCAACAGCGGCTGCACCACATTGCTCGAAATTGTGTCCCGCCAGTATGGCCGGCGTGCCGAAACAGTGGGTTCCATACTATTCCTTATCGGCATATTTATCAGCATTATGTCGCAGGTGCTTTCCTCCTCGGCAATGGTCACCAGTCTTTTCCGTATCCCCCTCACGTGGTCTGCCGTTATCAGTGCGGTGCTCATCATGTTTTTTGTACTTTTTGGCGGTATCCGCAGTGCCGGTGCCGGTGGTATCATCAAGTTGCTGTTGCTCTATGTCACCTCGCTTGCCGCCGGAGCTATGGTGTTGCACCTGGGGCACGGATTCCGAGGCATTATGTCCAGCATCGAGGCCATTTATGCAGACCCCGTGGTGGCCGACCTTAACGGCATCACCGACGCCGAAAGCATACACCGCCGCTATGGCAACATCGTGGCCCGCGGACCGCTAAAAGATATTGGCGGCTGCCTTTCGCTCATGCTTGGCGTAATCACCACCCAGACCTATGCCCAAGGGATATGGTCGGCCGCCACTACCCGCAAGGCCCGTCGGGGCGGAGTGTATTGTGCCTGCCTTATCCCCATTATCGGCGCTGCCTGTGTGATGGTGGGTATGTACATGCGGGGTCATTATGTCACTGCATCCGAATTGGCCGCCTTGCAGGCTGCCGGCGGCTCATTGCCTGAGGGTATAGGAGTTTTAGACAGTTCGCTGCAGGCGTTTCCCGATTTTGTGCTGAACCACTTGCCGGCATGGATAGGGGGCATTGCCTTGGGTGCCATGCTTGTCAATATTATGGGTTGTGCCAGTGGCCTTACCCTTGGTGCGGCCACTATCCTGGTGCGCGATGTGTATTCCAATCTGCGAGCTTTGCGCCACCGCCGCCGTGCTGCCAAGTTGGGCTTGGATGCCATAGGGGCGCTGGTTCCGCAGTCGGTGCGCCACCCGTTAATGCAAACACGCCTTTCCATTGTGGGGTTGCTTGGTTTGGCAGTGGTGGTGTCGTTGTCGTTCAAAGGCACTTTCATCAACGACCTTGGTTTCCTCTCGCTAGGCTTGCGTGCCGTGGCGCTGCTTTTCCCGCTTAGTTTTGCCCTTTTCCTGCCGGGCCGTATCAATCCCCGCCGTGTGGTTCCCGCCATGATAACGGGTACTGCAGTCATGCTTTTGGCGAAGTTCCTTTCCCTTCCTGGCGACCCAATTTATTACGGTCTCGGCCTTTCGGCTCTCATCCTTCTTGTTGGCTACCAGCATTGCAAGTAGTGACCCTTTGGGGTGAGAAATAGAAACTCCTGCAGTAAGGGTGGACCCTTCAGCCCAAATCGGTAGCAGCACGGCGAAGTCGGAACTGTGGTGAGCGATGTGGAGGCAGGGGAAAGTGCAAAAGTTGGAAGGAAAAAAGTGAGAAAGAGGTTGTTTTTTCTTGCTATTTAAAAAAAAATGTGTATCTTTGCAGCGACAAAATGTGGGGACGAGAGTTCCCTTTTTTATTGCTTATGATAGATAAATTCAAGGTGTTAGACATCGTAAAGGATGTGCTGGAGGGAAGTGACAAGTACCTCATAAACATGAAAATCACCCCCGATAACCGCATTTTTGTGGATATTGACGGTGATAATGGCATCAATATTGATGATTGCATAGAGGTGAGCCGTGCGATAGAGTCGCAGTTGGACCGAGACGAGGAGGATTTCGAGTTGAATGTGAGTTCGGCAGGTGCTGATTCGCCGTTGAAGATGCCCCGCCAGTACCGGCGTCATGTGGGTAGGGAACTGAATGTGACTCCCTTTGACGGAGAGCAGGTGGAGGGGACATTGATGGAAGCCGACGACCAGCATTTTGTCATCAAAATAAAAGGGAAGAAGAAAGAGAGTGCGCGTGAGGTGTCGTTTGCATACGAGGATGTGAAGACGGCCAAGGTGGTGGTGAAGATCTGACCCTTGAGGGTGACGTGAACATGGAGGAAAGTCAAGAATAGTAACATTATCAACATATAGTTAAATGAAGAGTCAAACTAAGACGCTAGACCTGATTGATTCCTTTTCGGAATTCAAAGAATTTAAGAACATTGACCGCGAGACGTTGATGCACATTCTGGAAGAGGTGTTCCATGCCGCTTTGGCCAAACGCTACGGCACGGAGGATAACTTCGATATTATTGTGAATATCGACAAAGGAGACTTGGAGATATTCCGCAACCGCACTATTGTTGAGGACGGAAAGGTACAGGACGAGAATACGGAAATAGCGTATAGCGATGCCATCAAGATAGAGTCGGATTTTGAGGTGGGAGAGGAGCTTTCCGAGCCAATCTATATGTCGGATTTCGGACGTAGAGAGATTCTTGCTATCCGGCAGAACCTGGTGAGCAAGATTCAGGATTATGAGAAGTCGCTGATATTCCAGAAGTATAAGGAGAAAGTGGGTGAGGTGATTGTGGGTGAGGTGTACCAGCCGTGGAACAAGGAGATTCTGATTCTTGACGAAGAGAAGATAGAATTGGTGCTGCCGAAGGCAGAGCAGATACCGAGCGACCGGTTCCGCAAGGGCGACACGGTGAGAGCCGTGGTGCTGAAGGTGGAGATGAGAAACAACAATCCTGTGATTGTGCTTTCGCGTACATCGCCCATCTTCCTGGAGCGTCTGCTTGAGGCCGAGGTGCCCGAGATATACGACGGTTTGATAACGATACGTAACATTGTGCGTATACCCGGTGAGAGGGCTAAGATTGCTGTGGAGTCGTATGACGACCGCATCGACCCGGTGGGTTCGTGCGTGGGTATCAAGGGTGCGCGTATCCATGGTATTGTGAGAGAGCTTCGCAACGAGAATATCGATGTGTTGAATTATACTCCCCGTTTGGATATTATGATTCAGCGTGCATTGGCACCGGCCAAGATATCGTCGCTGAAGATTGACGAGGAGACTAAGAAGGTGGATGTGTATATGGATCCCGACCAGGTGTCGTTGGCAATCGGTAAGGGCGGTTGCAATATCAAGCTTGCCAGTAAACTGGTGGGATATGATATTGACGTGTACCGTACCGGCGACGAGGACACCGACGATGTGGATTTGAGAGATTTCTCGGACGAGATTGACCAGTGGGTAATCGATGTGCTGATTAACATTGGTTGTGACACTGCCAAGAGTGTATTGGCATTGAGCAAGGAGGATTTGCTTGCGCGCACCGATTTGGAAGAGGAGACTGTGGACTATGTAATCAATGTGCTGCGCTCGGAGTTCGAAGAAGAGGAGAAGGAATAGCATCCGTAGCCCGGATGTCGGCCACCAGAGGGCCGCTAAGAGGCCACATTGTTAGGTGGCAAAAAAGAAACAGAGTTTTAACTAAATAAAAGGAGTGAAATATGGCAGAAGAACACAAAGGAATTAGACTAAAGAAGGCGGCGACAGAGTTGAATGTGGGAATCTCGACATTGGTGGAGTTCTTGGCAAGGAAGGGCCACGTGGTTGAGACTAACCCGAACACGCGCCTTACTGCTGACCAGTACGAGCTGGTGGCAGCCGCGTTCCAGGCCGAGAGAGCCGTGAAGGAACAGGCTGACCGTATCGAGATTACGCCCAGCGGTAACAATGTGACCATTGAGGTCGGTATGGATGATAAGAATGATGAGAACGAAGAGGTTATCATAAAGAACTATACCTCTTCATCTGTCGACACCAAGGGTGGCAAACAGTCCGTTGATACTGCCAACACTCCCGACGAGCCTGATGTACCTGAGGAGAACAGACAGAACGATGAGCAGGAGACTGCACAGGAGCCTGAGCACACAGAACCAGAACAGCCCGAGCCCGCTGAACCCGAAGAGGAAGTGGAATCGCCCCAGCCCGAATTGGCACCCGAACCTGAGGCAGAACCTACAGAGCCGGAACCCGTTGAGGAAACAGGTGAGGAACCTCAGGAGAAGGAGAGCGAACCAGAGGCTGAACCAATCGTTGTGCCCACCAAAATGGGTGATATCCGAATCGTGACGAAGATTGATTTGGATTCTATCAATACCAAGACCCGCCCCGATAAAAAGAAGAAGGGCAAGGGTGCGGGTAAGAGCCAGCCTTCTGCTGAGAGCAAGCCGGCATCCACTCCGCAGCAGTCCGTGAAGGCTGCACCCGTAGAGGAGTCTCAAGAGGATATTCCGGAGGTTACTACTCTAGAGCCCGTGAAGAATGAACCTACAAAGCAGGAACCCGAATTTATTGAGACAAAGTATACAAAACTGGAAGGTCCCAAGCTGGTTGGCACCGTGGATTTAAGCCAGTTTGAGAAAGCAAAGCCCTCATCGGCCGAGAAGAAGAAACGGAAACGTATCAAGAATAAAGGCGTAAAAGTGAGCGACACCACCGGTCAGACCGATGTTGCCAGCACTGCATTGTCCAATAACAAGAACAACAAAAAGGCCAAGCCCGCTCCGGCTACTGACACTAAGAGCGAGAAGGCCGAGCGTCAGGAAAAGAAAAAGAAGAAAGAGAAGAAAGCGGCCAAGGTTGAGATTGACGACCAGGAGATTGAAAAGCAGATTCGTGACACTTTGGCCCGTCTCAGCCCTCTAGGCAAATCAAAGACTTCTAAACACAATCGCGAGAAACGCCAGAAGGTGCATCAACGCATCGAGGAGGAGCAGCTGAACGAGATGGAGAGCCAGAAGATATTGCAGGTGACAGAGTTTGTCACCGCAAACGAGTTGGCTACCATGATGAATGTTCCGGTTACCCAAATTATCAGCACATGCATGCAGGTGGGTATTTTTGTGAGTATCAATCAGCGCCTCGATGCTGAAACCATCAAATTGATTGCCGATGAGTTTGGTTTCGAGATTAATTTTGCCAGTGCCGATGTACTTGATGAGTTGAACAAGATAGAAGAGGAAGACCGTCCCGAGGATTTGGTTCCCCGCAACCCCATTATTACCGTCATGGGTCATGTGGACCACGGTAAAACCTCGTTGCTTGACTATATCCGCAAAACTAATGTTATTGCCGGTGAGGCGGGTGGTATTACCCAGCACATCGGTGCTTATGAGGTGACCACTGCCGAGGGCAGGAAGATTACCTTCCTCGACACCCCCGGCCACGAGGCATTCACGGCTATGCGTGCCCGCGGTGCCAAAGTGACCGACATCGCCATTATTGTTATTGCTGCCGATGACAAGATTATGCCCCAAACAGTTGAGGCTATCAACCATGCCCAGGCAGCGGGTGTGCCTATCGTATTTGCCATTAACAAGATTGATAAGCCAGGTGCCGACCCCGACCGCATCAAGACGGAATTGGCTAACATGAACCTCCTGGTGGAAGAGTGGGGTGGTAAATACCAAAGCCAAGATATTTCCGCCAAGAAGGGTATCAATGTGGAGGAATTGCTCGAAAAGGTTATCCTGCAGGCGGATATCATGGAGCTAAAAGGCAATCCGAAGAAACGTGCCAAGGGAACCGTGTTGGAGAGTTCTCTCGACAAGGGGCGCGGCTATGTGGCAAAGCTGCTTGTAGAGAATGGCACTATCCGTAAGGGTGATCCCATTGTAGCAGGTGCAGTGAGCGGCCGAGTGAGAGCCATGTACAATGAGCGTAACCAAGAGGTTATGTCGGCAGGTCCTTCGCAGCCAGTGCTGCTGTTGGGTTTGACTGGTGCATGCCAGGCAGGTGACACTTTCAACGTTACAGAGAACGAGAAGGAGGCAAAGGATATTGCTGCAAAACGTACACAGTTGCAGCGCGAACAGGGATTGCGCACCCAGACCCACCTTACGCTCGACGAGATTGGTCGCCGCATTGCATTGGGCAATTTCAAAGAACTCAATATCATTGTTAAAGGTGATGTGGACGGTTCCGTTGAGGCATTGTCCGACTCGCTGCTCAAATTGTCCACCGACGAGGTGCAGGTGAATGTGATTCACAAGGCTGTGGGTCAGATTACAGAGACCGATGTTATGTTGGCAGAATCTTCCGATGCTATTATTATAGGTTTCCAGGTCCGTCCTTCGGTTGGTGCACGCAAGATGGCCGAAACCGACCATATCGATATCCGCCTGTATAGTATTATTTATGATGCTATCAACGAATTGAAGGATGCTATCGAAGGTATGCTTTCTCCCGAGACTCAGGAAAAGATTGTTGCCAATCTCGAGATTCGGGAAACTTTCAAGATCAGCAAGGTGGGTACTATTGCTGGATGTATGTGCCTCGATGGCAAGATTGGACGCAACCATAATGTCCGTATCATCCGCGACGGTATTGTTGTCTATACCGGTAAACTTGCATCACTGAAACGATTCAAGGATGATGTGAAGGAGGTTGTTAGTGGTCAGGATTGCGGCTTGAATATCGAAGGATTCAACGATATCAAGGTAGGCGATATTGTCGAGGCATACGAGATTATCGAGATAAAGCGCAAACTTTAATATACCCTTTTGGACTCACACATCTGTGATCCTCAAGGTTGTTGCTCTGATAGTTCAATGGATAGAATAACTCTCTCCTAAAGAGTAGATCCGGGTTCGATTCCCGGTCGGAGTACAAGTTTCATGATTCCATCCTTCCGGCGCAATTGCTGGGGGGATTTTTTTATTTCCATCAGCTGCGTTATGTTTACGGTTATTCCCTGTCTCCCGTGGGGAGCTTTACTCGTGTAGGCATAATTAAACTATCCGTTTGCTTGAAATGAAAAAAGCGGAACCCCTTTCGTGGAGTTCCGCTATACTTAAGCGTCTTTTGTAGCACTATGTCAGTCTTCAACAATTACTCCGCTCACACACCAGTGGCTGAAGCTGCCAGCCTGTGGCTCACCTTGGGGAATGGCCACGGTGAGGGTGTGGCTGCCGGTGGGATTGAGCCTTTGGCGACGGAAGTAGTCGATGAGGTCGAAGTATACAGGTTGGGTGGCGGTGCCAGGACACCAGCCGCTGCGAGAGAAGTCGCTGCTGGACATGCCGTTCCAGAAATTTCCACTCACGGGGTTCCACTCGCGGTAGCGTCCGCAGTCGCTGCGCCATGGGGTGAAAGTGAATGCGGGTTTGCCATCGATAAGTAAGATGTGGGTCTTGGGGTTGAACTCGTCACCGCCGTCCCAGCCTCCGTGGCCTGTGGCGATGTAGCGCAGTCGGATACGGCGTGTGGTGTCAGTAATACTGAAACGGACTTTTAGGCTGTCGGTAGCAAACAGTTTACCATAGTTCTGTCCGGCCATCTCCAGCACATTGCAGGTGTTGAATAGGGGGCTGATTCGTGTGCGGTGGGCGCTGTCGATTTCGGCAGTCGGGGCACCTGGGTAGGACTTGATGTCGAGGGTAACGGTGTGTCCGCCCTTGTCATAGTTTCCAATCCATACGCCAATCCACACTTCGCCCTGCAGCAGTTGGGCCAGGTCGGTCACTTCTTGTTTGTAGTATGTCTCATCCTCCCAGTCGAGGCCGTCAATTTTTACCCGGTCGTTGAACTTCCCCACACCGAATGGAGTAAAGAAGCGCATCAGCTCCACAGGGGGCTCGTAGACCGAGGATGAGATAAGGTATTGGTGCATCTTGCTAATGCCAGGGAGAATGCCCTGGTAGTGCTCACCGTCGCGACCCACAAAAAGGGGAAGGCTGTCAGGGTGGTTATTGATGCCGTCAAAGAAGTTGGGCTTTAGATTAATGTGTGCTCCTGGGATGACAAATACCGACCCCGTGCGGTCGTAGGCATCGCCATTGCTGCGTTGGTGCAGTTCGATGAAAGTCTGGTAGTGGCTGGGCAGCTCCGGCAATTTGACTCGCTTGAGCGCAAGGGTGCCTCCGGCGTAATGTAATACACTGTCGAATGGTGTATTCTCGCGGTAGTTGCCGTCAATATGGTCGTTCTTGCCGCACCAGCAGAGTTGCACACTGTCGAACACGCGGGTAGTGATGACCATCTTCTGACGCTTTATATTGGATAGTTCACGGCCGGAAACCAAAGGAACACGCATATCCAAATAGAATTTGCTGCTATGAACCTTCTCTGTGCGTACCAGTTGCATGTGGCACTGGCCGTTGCGCCAAAAGCTGACCAGCAGACCGGGGAATCGTCCATAGTAGGGTACAGGCGAAAGACTGCGGGCTTCTTTGCTCCGTGTTTTAGCCCCCCCGTGCCAAATGGTTTTGAAGGGCTGCACGTAAAATTCCAGTTTGTTGCTGTTGATGGAGCAGGTGTAGCGGGTGAGGTCGCCCACTTGGTCGGTATCGAACTGGATGTCCTTGCGGCTGTAGGGTGCCACGGTGCGGTAATGTTCCCTTTTGTCGCCATCGAATATAGTGGTGAGGTAGGAGATAGAGTCGGAGGCTTCGTCGACGAAAATATCCTCTACCGAGTAGCCCTGTATGTACGGGCCTTTGCTCCAACCGCCAGGGCGGTATTCGTCGGGCAGACGCTCACCAGACATAACAAGGTATTGCCAACTGCCGTGTATTTCAATCTGTGTGTATTGTGTGTCAATCTTCTCGCCGTAATCGTAGGTTGCGTATACAAAATGGTTTGCGTTTTTTGCCACCTTTACCGGTTGGGTCTGGGCCGAAAGGCTTGCCATTGCCGTCACGAGGAGCAACCAGGCGGTAAGTCTCTTTTTCATGGTTTGTCTGTGTTTAGTCGGTTGGGGTATTTTCGTTCTCCTGCTCGTCCGGGAGGTCTATAACCTTAAAGCGCGACTGTCGCTGGTGCCAGCGGTCGAGGGCCAGCTGCCGCAGGTCGGCCACATCGTCGCGTTCATCCATAATCTCCAGTCCCACAATGGTCTCTATTATGTCCTCGAGGGTGATAATGCCTTGGAAGCTGCCGTACTCATCAATGACGCAGGCAATATGGCGCTTGTTGCGGAGCATGGAGTCCCATATTTCGGACACGGGCATCTCCTCCTTATACATCACAATGTCCCTCTTTATTTCCCCAAGGGTCATATTGAACTTGTCCTCGGTGAGGAGCTCCAGTGCCTCACTTCGCAGCACGTATCCTGTGATATACTCGTCGCTGTCGCTGTATACGGGTATACGCGAGAAATGGCTGTACGTCTTGTCGCGATAGAACTCCTTGAGGGTCATCTGTTCCGGTGCTATGGCGGCAACGGTGGTGGGGGTCATCACATCCTCAGCCTTCACATCGTCCAGCTTGATAACGTTTTGGATAATCTTATTCTCGTCTTCGTCAATAACCTCTTCGTCTTCAGCCATATCGGCCATGGCGGCCACCTCTTCGCGGCTCACGGCTGCCTCCTCGTCATCATCGTCCCCTATGGTCTTTGATAGTTTCTCCACCAGCCATACAATCGGGAACAGCAGAATGATTATCAGCCGCAGGGCACGAGTAGTGAACCCCATCAGTTTTTTCCAGTGACGTGTACCGATGGTTTTGGGGATTATCTCCGAGAATACCAGTATCAAGATTGTGGTGATGGCGGACACCAGTCCGAACCACCGGCTTCCGAACACTTCGGTGGCCTGTGCACCCACTCCGGCAGCACCTATGGTGTTGGCAATGGTGTTCAGCGACAGTATGGCCGCTATGGGGCGTGCATTGTCGGTCTTGTATCGCTTGAATCGGGTGGCGGGTTTATAGCCCTCGTCCTCTCGCATGTTGACATACGACAGCGGCGTGGACATGAGCGTGGCTTCCAATATCGAACAGATGAACGATATGGACATCGCGCCCAAAAGGAATATCAGTAGGAGGGTCATCTTTTCTTTTGATTATTGTTTTTTGTGTTATTAATCTATTTTACTGTTATTTCGTCTATCATTAGCCACGCTGGGTATCCCTTGTGGCTGTGCCATTGGGGCAACGAGGGTTTGCAGTGTAGCCTTATTCTTACATAGCGCACATCTCCCGCCTCTGCTGGGTGGAAGATACCGCTTGCTTTCTCGTAATTCCGTTTCATCAGCAGCCGGCGGCTTTCTTTCTGTTCATTGGCAATGGGTCTTATAGCGGTCATGGGTTGCCATTCCGAGTATTTTGTGCCGTTTCTCGACCATTGCACCTCAACGCGTTCCGGTTGCAGCACCCAGTCGTTGGCACTGTGGCATAGGCCTATCGACACTTGGTCCAAGTCAGCAGGCTCGTTCAGCTCGATGGTGATGTCCACACTGTCGCGGCCGTAGAAACCAATCCAGCTCTCGTCATAGTTTCCGGCAATGCCAAGCCTGCCGTCGTGCAACACATCGGGGAAACCGTTGTCATATTGTTCGCTTGGGCGGTTGGCGGGCTCCAGTGTGTCGCCGTATGTCTTCACCGATACCGTCTTCACCATGTTCAACTGCTTGTCCGGCACACTCTGCCGCAATTCGGGTGGGGTGTCGAAATAATATCCGCAGTACTTCCACAGGTTCACACTGTCCGATGCCATCGATGGTACTGCCACCAGCCGGAACCGCTGCACACTGTCACCGCTTATTTTGTGTCGCTCTCTCACTCCCGGCCCGCATGTGGCTGTTCCCAGGCCGGCCTGTCGGGCGTCGATATTCACAATGTAGTGGTCGGCTTTGTTCAAATCTTTTATCCTGTGTGCCGAGGCAACGGTGCTGTCGTCATATTGTCTCATACCGAAGTTTATCTGTTTCTCTTCGGCTGTACAGAAACTCAGTTTCCTGTCTCCCAGGGTAAACGATGTCCAGTAGGCGGTGCGGTTGCCGCTTTCCTGAGGCACCACATGCATCTCGCCGCACACCTCTTCGGGCCGTGCCTTGTTGAATCCTTTCCATTGCGACTGGCAGCGGTCGGGATATGTCTCGTAGAAATTGCCCCACCATTGCACTTCGCTGCAAGTGCTGTCTATGCCCAGCTCTATGCCCAGTCGCGGCAAGGTGCGAAAATTGCCACGAGGCTGCAGCATAAAACTCATCTGCATACGTCCTTCCGCATCCACCTCTACTATCTCGCGCAGGGTCATCGTGCTCCCCTCCGCGCTGGTCAGCTCCATCAGCAGGTCGGCCTCACCCATCCGGTCGGGCTCGCCCACATTGGTCACATTGCAGCTTATCAGCTCCGCCTGCAGGTGGTCCAGTCCTTCCCAGGCTCGGGCTCCATAGGGGTCTACCCTGTCGTTCAGCGTAGGTGGGCGCCAGAAATTCCATCGTATCGGTCGGCGTAGCAGTTCGGCCCCTTTATATTTGTAACTTGTTATATATCCGTTGTTGGCATCTATCAGTACGGAAAACACATCCTCCCGTCCCATAGCCACCTGATTCAGTCTCTTGTTGTGTCCGCAGAAAAACTCGTGGTCATCCAGCTCGGGCATCTCTATCGAGTCGGTCGGTGACTCTATCCCCTTCATCTCAAATTCGTCATAGCTGTTTTCCGACAATATCCACATCATATCGGGGTCGTAGGGGTCATCCACTTCGTAATTGTCGCCTCTGAAATTGAACCGGATAAAGAACCGTTCGCCCGGCAGTGGGGTCAACTCCGGCAGGTCAAACTGCAGCCTGCAACTCTCTCCGGCGGCCAGCTGCGGGTAGATAGCATCGCTGTAAATGCTGTCGCGAAGTGTGGAGAATACCTTGTATTGGCATATAAAGTCGTTGGCATCCCTGAAATTGAAGTTGTTGTGCAACACGTAGTATTCTTCGCCCGTGGCCGATACATGCTGGGTCACGTTCAGGTTCTGATACACCTTTTGCAGCTCTGTGGCATGGGCGTGGGGTGTGCGCAAGCTGCTCACCACACCGTTGGCGCAAAAAGCATCGTCGTCCTTCACGCCGGGCAGGCTCCCCAAGTCGCCGCCCACTGCGTACCACGTCAGGGTCGAGGTGTCGCCCGTGGCGGTGTCCACCGTCATCCTTTTCTGCACAAAACTCTGGTCCACCCAGTCCCACACAAATCCCCCTTGCAGTTGCGGATATTTGTTTATTGTATCCCAATAGTCCTTCAGTCCGCCCATGCTGTTGCCCATCGCGTGGCAATACTCGGCCATGATATATGGGCGTCGGCGGTTGTCCTGCAAGTCCTCTTCGGCCGGGACGGGCGTACTCTTCCTGTCGGTGCGCTCAAAACTGTCTCCCACCTTGCGCCATTCGCGGCAATAGTCCGAAAGGTAGTCCACACTCGGATACATCACCTCCACTATATCGGTGTTCCAGTCGTTTTCGGCTCTCTCGTATGTCACCGGGCGTGTGCTGTCATTCCGTTTCAGGAAACGGTAGGTGCGTTCGGTGGCTATACCGTTGCCGCATTCGTTGCCCAGCGACCATGCTATCACCGACGCGTAGTTGCGGTCGCGGTGAAGCATATTGTTCACTCTGTACTGCATGGGGTTGCACCATTCTGCCTTCTTGGCCAAACTGCCTTCGCCATAACCCTGGGCATGCGATTCGATATTCGCCTCGTCCCACACATACAGGCCATACCGGTCGCACAGCTCATACCAGTATTCGTCGTTGGGATAGTGGCTGGTGCGCACGGCGTTGATGTTCATGTGTTTCATCAACATGATGTCGTATTCCATCTCGGCCCGGGTCACATACTGTCCGGTGTAGGGGCTATGCTCATGGCGGTTCACTCCCTTGATGGTGATGGGAGTACCGTTCACGCACAGTTGCTGGGTGCTCATCACAGTGTCCTCGGTGCGGTATTCCACTTCGCGTATGGCCACATTGCGGAATCCCACCTTGCACCCTAGGGTCTCGGTCAGCACCGCGCCGGTGCCCCGCAGCCGCATAATGAGGGTATAGAGATAAGGCGTTTCGGCTGTCCAGGGATGCACCTGTGGCAACGTCAGCTCATTCTCGGTAAAAAGCACATACCACACCTTCGACTCCAGCGTCTTTTGGCATTGCATCACCTTGTTCCCCTCTGCGTCCTGCAGCTCTATCTCCACATTGGTACGGTTGGTCAGTGGGCCCGAAAGGTCAATAGTCAGCTCCATTTTTCCCTTCCCGCTCCGTTCGTCAATGCTGGCCACCAGTTTATAGTCCTTCACATAGGTTCGCGGAGTGGAGTAGAGGCACACGTCGCGTGTGATGCCGCTCATGCGCCACATATCCTGGCATTCCAGATAACTGCCGTCGCTGAACCGTATCACCTCTACCGCCAACCGGTTCTGCCCGGGGTGTACATACTTGGTGATATCCCATTCGGCGGGTGTTTTCGAGTCCTCCGAGTATCCCACCTTCTCGCCGTTTACATATAGGTACATGGCCGAGCGCACCGCCCCGAACTTGATGAATATGCGTCGGCTCCGCCAACTTTCGGGCACTTGGAAGTCGTGCACGTAGCACCCCGTGGGATTGAAATCTTCGGGCACGTAAGGCGGATTGGACGGGAACTCGTTGTTCATGTTGGTGTATACGGGAATGCCGAACCCTTGCAGCTCAATGTTGCCGGGCACCTGTATGTCGTCCCATCCGTTCACATCATATCCGTTCTGAAAAAAGTTCTGGGGGCATAGCTGCGGGTTCTCCACCGCCTTGAATTTCCATGTCCCGTTGAGGCTGCGGTAGTACGGCGACTCGTAGTATTTGAGATAGGCAATATCTTCCTCGTCGGCATAGGGTATAATGTTGGTGTGGGGTGGCACTTTGTTGACGCTGTACACACGAACATCATTCCATTCCGACTGAGCACAAACATTATTTGCTTCCACTGCAAATATGCAGATTAGCAATGCTATAGTATAGAATAATGATTTTCTCATATATATAAATAAATTGCAAAGATACTAATAATTTTTGACATATTGCAATTATGCCCCTTTCGGGTCCCTATTGCCCCCCCTGCAGCTTATTGTTAACAAGTGTCTTCGTTCCACCCACCTCCCTTATCAATCAACTCCCAAGTCACCCTATGCCGTGTTTGTTTCCACCCAGTAGGTTAATAGGAACTTAATAAGAGCTGGGGAAGGGGTGAATGGTTATCGGAGCTGGGAGGCGGGTGGAAGGGAGGGGGTTGGGAGGAGGACGGGATTGCCTTCGGGAGATGGGCGGAAGCGGGGCGAGGGCAGAGCGAAGTAAGGGTGAAGGCAGGGCGAAGGCAGGGCGAACGGATGGGGAAGTGTAGGGGATGGAAATGGGGGCGGATTGTGGTTGAATGGAAAAAAATGTGTATTTTTGCAAAATAATACCGACGGTTGAACCCTTAGATAACATGCAGTTTGTTTTGGGGATATAGTACAGGTGCATTTTGAATGATATGCGACTGGATTTCAGATGAAAAGCAGTTATGTCAAAGATGGAAGGCGGTTGCATTCAGGATGATGGATGGTTGGAGATTGGGTGAAAGGTGTGGTTGGTTTTGAGACGACATTCGGACGGAAAAGAGTTGGCAATTTTGTGGTGAGGCTGGATGGAATTGTGGTTTGGAACTGGATGGAGTGGGGCGGAAGGCTGTGGGTGTTTGAATAAAAAAAGATGTTGAGTATGCAAGGACTTGTATTGCGCACTACGGGCAGCTGGTATAAGGTGCTGCCGAAAGAGAATGACAGAGACATGCTGGTGGACTGCCGGTTGCGAGGCAATTACCGTTTGCGCGGTAATAAGCAGACCAATCCCGTGGCTGTGGGCGACTGGGTGGAATATGCTATGCAGGAGGACGGTACGGGGGTGATTTCGGAGGTGCAGGACCGCCGCAACTATATTGTGCGCCGGGCTACCAAACTGAGCAAGCAAACCCATGTCATTGCCGCCAATATCGACTGTTTGTGCGTTGTGGCCACATTGGCGTTTCCGCGTACGTCGACGGGCTTTATAGACCGCTTGCTGGTCACCGCCGAGGCCTACCACATACCGGCCTGCATAGTGTTCAACAAGGTGGACCTCTATGACGAGGGTTTGAGGGAGATGCACAACGAGTTGAAGTCCATTTACGAGCAGGCTGGATATAAAGTATATGCGGTCAGCGCGTTGGAGGGCGAAGGATTGGAGGAGGTGAGGCAGTTGATTGGCGGGCGGACGGTGCTGTTCAGTGGGCACTCGGGAGTGGGCAAGTCGGCCTTGCTGAATGCCTTGGTGCCGCAGTTGGAGCTGAGGGTGGGCGAGGTGAGCGACTGGAGCATGAAGGGCAAGCATACCACTACGTTTGCCGAGATGTATGTGGTGGATGTGACTGGAGCCGACGGCGCTACCCGGACAGCGCATATCATTGACACCCCGGGCATAAAGGAGTTCGGAATGGTGGATTTCAAACCGGAAGAGTTGTCGCACTTTTTCCCCGAGATGCGCGAGGTGCTGCACGGGTGCTATTTTGCCAACTGCACCCACCGCCACGAACCCCGCTGCGCGGTGAAGGAGGCTGTGGAAGAGGGAACTGTGAGCGCGGAACGGTATAACAATTATCTGGGTATATTCGAGCAGGTGAAGGATGAGAATGCCACGAATTAGGGTATCCGGCCATTGGTTGGACGCAATGGGTGCGCTATGAAGGATATGGGCTATGGATGGAGAATATTTTTTAAATATAAAGCACAATAGAATGAAGAAATTGATGGTATTGATGGCTGTGGGCATGATGTGCCTGGCAGCTTGTGGTCAGGGCCCGAAAGGGAACAAGGGAAACTCGCGACATGAGGGCGGAATGGGGATGGACAAGGAGGCCGACAGCGCGTTTGTGGCACTGAAGAACGAGACTGTGGCGAAGTTCAAGCAACTTGTGTTTGAAGACCCTGTGACCGGCAAACAGATGGAGTACAACCTGTTTGTTCCCGACTGCTATGACGGGAAGACGGCGTTGCCGTTGGTGCTCTTTATGGCAGATGCAAGCACGGCTGGCAAGGAGGTTACGGCACCGCTCACCCAGGGTTATGGTGCCTTGGTGTTTGCCTCGGAGCGGGACCAGCGGGTGCATCCCTCGTTTGTGCTGGTGCCGCAATATAGCGATTGGGCGGTGCAGGACGATTGGAGCACCACCGACGAGGTGGAGATGACCCTGAGACTGCTCAAGGCAGTGGTGGAGGAATATGGTGTTGACGAGAAGCGATTGTACACCACAGGACAGTCGATGGGCGGCATGATGTCGTTCTATTTCAATATAGTACACCCCGAACTTTTTGCGGCATCGCTTTTTGTGAGCAGCCAGTGGGACACCTCGAAAATGAAAGATTTCGGCAACAAGCGGTTTTTCTATATTGTGGCCGGCGGCGACAAGAAGGCCTATGGCGGGATGTGCGGGTTGGCAGAGGTGCTGAGCAAGGCGGGAGCCAAGGTGGATTCGGCCACATGGAGCGCCAAACTGCCTGTGGCCGAGCAGGAACGGCTGGCCGAAGAACTGATAGGGCGCGGCGGACATATCAACTTCATAAAATGGGAGACGGGCAGTGTGCTGCCGGAGAGCGGACGGGCGATGGAACACATGGCCTCGTTCGATTATGGGTATAAACTGGCTGCCGTACGCGACTGGCTGTTTAGGCAAAGCAAGTAGTTGAAGATATGTGGCTTGTGGCGGAGCCTGTGCGGCGAAAACGAGTCTCTATTTTAAAGGATAAAGACACTTGCCCGGTGCCGAGAAGCTGCGCGAGATACTTTTTTCAGTGAAATAAAATATTATTGTTCTTTTTTCGTTATGAAAAGAAGAGTTGCGGAGGCTGGAGCGGGGATACGGTAGTGGGAGGCTGACGCAATGATTTGTATGTAAGGAAGAAACATGTAATGAAACAATATTTGGATTTATTGCAGCATGTGCTGGATAACGGAGTAGAGAAAGAGGACCGCACAGGGACGGGCACAATCAGTGTGTTTGGCTATCAGATGCGGTTCCACCTTGACGACGGCTTCCCGTTGCTCACCACCAAAAAGCTGCATTTGCGTTCTATAATATACGAGTTGCTGTGGTTTCTGCGTGGCGAAACGAATGTGAAGTACCTGCACGACCACAAGGTGAGCATTTGGGACGAATGGGCTGGGCCAGACGGAGAGCTGGGTCCCATATACGGACACCAGTGGCGTTCGTGGGGATGTGCCGACGGCCGCCATGTGGACCAGATAAGCAATCTGATAAACGAGATAAAAAGCAACCCTGACTCGCGACGCCTGCTGGTGTCGGCGTGGAATGTGGGCGAGTTGGAGCAGATGCATCTGCCTCCTTGCCACATATTGTTCCAGTTCTATGTGTCGGAGGGACGATTGAGCTGCCAGCTCTATCAGCGGTCGGCCGACATATTTCTGGGGGTGCCATTCAATATTGCATCGTATGCATTGTTTACCATGATGATAGCGCAGACGTGCGGATTGAAGTATGGCGACTTTGTGCACACGCTGGGCGACGCACATATCTACAAAAACCACATAGAGCAGTGCCGCCTTCAGCTCACACGCAACCCGAGACCGCTACCCACCATGCGTATCAATCCTGAGAAACGGGACATCTTCGGCTTCGACTATGAGGATTTTGTATTGGAGGGCTATGACCCCCATCCGCATATCAAGGGCGAGGTGAGCGTTTGAAAAAACAATTTAAAAAAGAAGAAATAATAGTTAGAGATTTGGACAAAAACACATATTGCATCATTATGGCCGGAGGCTATGGAAGCCGTTTCTGGCCTATCTGCAGGGACGATAACCCGAAGCAGTTTATAGACATACTGGGCAACGGCCAGTCAATGTTGCAGACCACATTCGAGCGGTATGAGCGTATCTGCCCCCGTGAGAATATCATTATAGTTACGGCCAAAGCCTATGCCGAAAGGGTGAGGGAACAGATAAAGGGTTTGCTGCCCTATCAGGTGCTGAGTGAGCCCACCCGACGCAACACGGCCCCCTGCATAGCCTACGCCGCATCGGTGATTGGCGAGATGAATCCCAACGCCAACGTGATAGTGACCCCGTCGGACCACGCGGTATTCGGCCGGGCCAAGTTTGAGCACGACATGGAGCAGGCGCTGGCTATCACGGCCAAGAACGACTATATTGTCACTATCGGGGTGCCACCCACCAACCCCAATGTGAAATACGGCTATATACAGTTTGCCGAGGAGTCGGCGCTTCCGGAGGTGCCCGATTTGCACAAGGTGATTACTTTCACCGAGAAACCCCCGCTGGAGATGGCCAAAGAGTTTATCAAGACGGGAGAGTTCTTCTGGAATTCGGGACTCTTTGTGTGGCGGCTGCCCACACTGCGCAAGGCTTTCAAGGACCATTTGCCCTATATAGAGAACAGTTTCTTTGAGTTGAAGGCCGAGACACCGGCTGCCGAGGTGGACCGGGTGTATTCGCAGAGCGTGGCCATATCGGTTGATTTCGGCATTATGGAACATGCCGAGAATGTGTATGTGCTGCAGGCTTCTTTCGGATGGTCGGATGTGGAGACATGGGATTCGCTGTTCGACAACTGTCTGGTGGACATAAACAACAACGGCATAGTTTCGGGACAGGTGTTTGCCTACGATGTGCGCAACACGTTGGTGCATGTGCCTGCCGACCAGACAGTGGTGCTTCAGGGACTGGACGGCTACATTGTGGCCAGCGACGGCAAGACCCTCATGGTGTGTTCACGCAGTAAGGAGGACAATATATTGAAATATGCATCGGATGTGGAGTTGGCCAAGATGAAGGGCTACCACGAGACGGTGGCCAAGTTGAACGAAGAGAAAATATAAAAAGTATAACTATATGAAACGTATTGAAATTGTACATTTGTTTGACGGCAGTGTAGAACAGTTGATAGACAGCACTGTCAATGTGAAAGGCTGGGTGCGTACCAAACGCGGAAACAAGAATGTGGCTTTCATTGCACTGAACGACGGTTCGACCATTAATAATATCCAGATTGTTGTGGATCTGGCAAAATTCGACGAGGAATTGCTGCGCCGCATCACCACGGGGGCATGCATCAGTGTGGACGGCAAACTGGTGAAGTCGCAGGGAGCCGGACAGGCCGTTGAGGTGCAGGCCGAAAATATTGTGCTTTATGGCGAAGCCGACCCGGAGAGCTATCCCTTGCAGAAGAAGGGCCATTCGATGGAGTTTCTGCGTGAGATAGGTCATCTGCGTCCCCGCACCAATACGTTCGGGGCTATATGCCGTATCCGCCACAATATGGCCTACGCCATACACACTTTCTTCCACGAGAGAGGTTTCTTCTATTTCCACACACCGCTGATTACCGCTTCCGACTGCGAAGGGGCCGGCGAGATGTTCCAGGTGACCACGCTCGACATGAAGAACCCGCCGCGCAAGGAGGATGGCAGCATTGACTACGAGCAGGACTTTTTCGGCAAACAGACTGCCCTCACCGTTAGCGGACAGCTGGAAGGCGAGCTGGGCGCCACGGCTTTGGGAAAGATTTATACTTTCGGTCCCACCTTCCGCGCCGAGAACAGCAACACTCCGCGCCACTTGGCCGAGTTCTGGATGATTGAGCCGGAGATGGCTTTCTATGACATTGACGACCTCACGGCTCTCGAAGAGGAGTTTATCAAATATTGCGTCAGCTGGGCATTGGAACACTGCAAGGACGATCTCCAGTTCCTCAACAACATGATAGACAAGGGACTTATTGAGCGCCTGCAGGGAGTGGTGAATACCGACTTTGTGCGCCTGCCCTATACCGAGGGTATCCGCATATTGGAAGAGGCTGTGAAGAAAGGCCATAAGTTTGAGTTCCCGGTGTATTGGGGTGTCGACCTGGCCAGCGAGCATGAGCGCTACCTGGTGGAAGAGCACTTCAAGAAACCGGTTATCATGATTGACTATCCCAAGGAGATTAAGGCTTTCTATATGAAGCAGAACGACGACGGCAAGACCGTGCAGGGCACCGATGTGCTTTTCCCGCAGATTGGCGAGATTATCGGTGGCTCGGTTCGTGAAGAGAGTTACGACAAGCTGCTGGCCTCTATCAACGAGCGTAACATTCCAATGAAGGATATGTGGTGGTATCTCGATACCCGCCGCTATGGCACTTGCCCGCACGCCGGCTTTGGCCTCGGCTTTGAGCGCTTGATGCTTTTCGTTACCGGAATGGCCAACATCCGCGACGTCATCCCCTTCCCCCGCACACCCAAGACCGCAGAGTTTTAAACGGAGTACCTCCGCAGGTGTTAGAACTGCTCACTCCACTGAGCAGAAAATACAAAAAACTGCGCACTCGAGTGCGCAGTTTTTGTTTTTGTCTAGAGAGGTGGCCAGTAAATTACACCTTTTCCGGTGCTATGCCAACAGCCTCCGAATCCACAAACTGAAGAACCTGTCGTTGACACGGAATTGCTTTGCATCCTCAACGACGTAGTCCTCCGAGAGGAGCCTCTTGATTGCCGACTGTACCGAACTGGCAGAAGGCAGTTTATGGCGTTTGATAAAGTCGGCTGACGTTATTTGTTTGGCAACACCTTCCTCTGCGATGGCATACAACAACATCTTCTGCTTGATTGTCATTCGTGATAGTTGTTCTCTGTAATAATAGTCGTTGCCTGCAAGAATATCGCTGATGGCAGTCTCCAGAGTTTTTTGAAAGCATGTGCCTCCTTTCGGAGTGTTGGCAAAGGCTTCGTTCATTGTCTTTTGCACGTAATATGTATGACCCTCATACATTTCATACACATCTTTGGCGACCTCTGCATCCAGTAACCTCCCCTTCTCTTGGAACTTCTGACACATGAATTCGACATAGACATCCCTGTCTATTGCCCCCAGGTTTATGTTGTCAGCACTCTTATAGAATGGGTGGATTCTGCTGTTGAACATCTGCTCCAGCATGTGTCGCTCGCTACCAGCGAACACAAAACGGCAATTGTCTATCCGTTGAATATGGCCTCTGAGCAGAGCCTCGATGTTCTTCTCTGGATATTTCGCCACTTGTTGGAACTCGTCGATGGCAACGATACACGGCTTATCCGCCTGCTGCAGATAGCCGAAGATCTCTTCAAGCGTATATTCAGGCCGTTCGATGTCACCAAGACCCACACTGAATGTTGGAAGCCCTGTGTTAGCGTCAAACCCCATATTACCTGCAATGCTGCGTAAGGCTTTCACAAAGCTCTGGACCATCTTTTTACCGCGGGGCACCGTCTGTTCATACACTGTCCGTCCCAGCTCATGCACCAACTCTTGCAGGCAGGTGGTGTGAAGGATATCCACGAAAAAAGTGTAGTAATTATCGTGCAGCACAGGCTGGTCAAAACAATACTGGATTAGGCCCGTCTTGCCCATGCGTCGGTCAGACTTCAGCACCACATCGTTTCCGTTGGTCAGCAGTTTAATCATCCGTTCCGACTCAGCCTTGCGGTCGCAGAAATACTCAGGACGGATACGTCCAGATACTACAAAAGGATTCTCTTCCATAATCATCGATGTAATCTTTAGTTTCCGGCTGCAAAGATACGAATAATTTTCGACATTATGCAAATTGCATTATGCAAATTGCATAATGCAATTTGCATAATTGAACAAAGTACACTGAATTAATGGAATAGTAGCGTATTCTCGATACGCGAGAGGGGGGTATAAGATACCCCACACTGCGCTTCCTTCGGTCGCTTAGTGTGGGGTTAATAGGATTTCGTGCCTTTGGCACGATTGCTGACATCACAAGTGTTTGGGTATGTTTTTTTCGGGGTTTGTAACCTGTACGGGTAGAAATGTGCTGAAAGCACATCATCCTATTAACCCCACGCTATCTGCCGAAGGCGTATAGTGTGGGGTTGGAGAATGATATGCCACTGACACACGGGAAGTCCTACGGTCGCACCCAAGTGAAGGTGACTCCGCTGGTGGGCAGATTGGTGCCAGTTTCAATTTCGGTCTGGACAACCAAGGGACATGTAATAGTGCATGAATGAGATGTGGCTGATAAATTGAGGCACATGTTGTATTTGCCTGAAAGGGTCGGATAATAGCGAGGACTTCTTGTCAAGTGGCTCATATCAAAGTGTTCAAGATTGAGACTTGTTAGGTTACTGCAATTCTTGAACATCGCCTGCATATTATCCACGTTGGTAGTATAGAAACTAGATAGGTTGAGGCTTGTTAGGCTGGAACATCCATCAAACATATTGCTCATATCTGTCACATTCTCGGTGTTGAAGTTGGAGAGGTTGAGGTTTGTCAGGCTCAGGCAATTCCCAAACATACCGCCCATATCCGTCACATTTTCGGTGTTGAAGTTGGAGAGGTTGAGGCTTGTCAAGCTGCTACAGCCACTAAACATCGCGCTCATATTTGTCACATTCTCGGTATTGAAGCTGGAGAGATTAATACTTGTTAAGTTTTCGCAAAAAGCAAACATCCAGCTCATATCCGTCACATTCTCGGTGTTGAAGTAGGAAAGGTTGAGGCTTGTCAGTCTCCAACAATTCTCAAACATACCGTTCATATTCGTCACATTCTCGGTGTTGAAGTAGGAAAGGTTGAGGCTTGTCAGTCTCAGGCAATAACTAAACATCCCGCTCATATCTGTCACATTCTCGGTGTTGAAGTTGGAGAGGTTGAGGCTTGTCAGGCCAATGTCACTGAACATAGCGCTCATATCCGTCACATTTGCAGTGTTGAAATTGGAGAGGTTGAGGCTTGTCAGGCTGGAACAGCCCGAAAACATATTGCTCATATTCGTCACATTCTCGGTGTTGAAGCTGGAGAGGTCAAGGCTTGTCAGACTTTGGCAGTTTGAAAACATTAAAGACATATCCGTCACATTCTCGGTGTTGAAGTTAGAGAGGTCAAGGACTGTTAGGCTTAAGCAGTTATCAAACATCGAAGACATATCCGTCACATTTTCGGTGTTAAACCCGGTTCCAAAATCGATAATAGATAATAAAGGCTCTTCGCCAGGGATACTAAACATTCTCGAACTATTGGGGTTGGCATTTATTTTGCTGGCACTTGTTGTGACCCGCCACACACCTCCATCCAAATTACCATAGATGGGTACGGGAGAGTTGTTGGTGGAGAGTAGGGTGCCGGAGGTGACACTGCTGTTGTATTCAAACACAACGGATGCGGCATTAACAGGAATGGCATTTCTAAATGTTGGGCCATCCACCAGCTCGGCTGGAGAGTCTTCGGTCAGACTTGTTACATTTAGCGTCACAGTGGTGATGGTGTTTTGATCCAATGATACGTCCTCTTTGGGCAGGGAGAACATATAGCCGTCGGTGGTATACAATGAGATGGTGATATTGTTGGTAGAGAAGGCTGGCATCACGATGTCGAAGGTGCTGGTGCCACGTGCCTCGACAGTGGCAGGGCAGTCGTTGGTGAAAGCCAGGTTTACGTTGTTCTGCGCGTTAGAGGATAGGGTGATGCAGTCGGAGGTCTGTCCGGTGACCGTGGCGGTGCCGGCACCGCTGAGTTTGGCCGTTTGGGCCTGCATTTTAATGTTGCGCAGTGGAAGTTCTTGATTCAATGAGTTGCTGACAATTACGCGCACGATGGAACAGAGGTTGTAAAACTGCAAGGTGCTGCCAGTAGTGATGTATGCACCCATCGGCACGTCCACCAATTGGTGGCTACCCACCAGCTGGTATTGCTGCGTGGCGGGCAGGGTGACAGGAATAGAGCTGCTATTGCTAATGTCGGTTCCATCAGGCACGATGCTGGCGGGGAAGATGGCGCGATAGGCATTAGAGGAGACCACGTTCTCGATACGAGCAGTGGCTCCAGTTGCCGCCATGATGGGATAAGCAGTAGTGTTGATATAGACTTCATCGCCGTTGTGCCAGCAGGGGGTGTGGTCGTCGATATAGACCTTGTTGTCGGCGGGATTTTGTATCACGGCACCCAAGGTGACGGTGCCTTCTTCTTTTTTGCAGCCGGTGACAAAGGTTGCCATCAGGGTAGCAAAGATGGTGAGATAGAAATATCGTTGTTTCATTTGATTCTTGTTTTTTGTTTTTACTACTTGTGTTAATTGTCCCAAGAGCCGGAACCGAAGCTGTTGTTGGAGAAGGATGAGCCTCCTGTCCAGTCGCCATCGCCGAAGGGGCTGGTGGATGAAGCGGAGGACGGATTGTCCCACGAATCACTGCCGAAGGGTTCTAATAGCATTTCCGACCGGATGGTGAAAGACTGTTGCATCCCATTCTCCACTCTAAAAGTGACGGATTTCACTTTTGGAGGGTCATAGTTGAGCTTGTATTTTTTGTACATAGGCAAATAATAATTTGTTCTGCCCCAAGTCTCCAACAGGCAGCATAAAAAAAGGCATGAGACTTATGTGCTCATGTCCGTCTTATCTGAGGTATCGCCAAACACCTTTACGGGAACGGGGTTTAAAGAACATATCTCACGCCTGAGGATATGCCGTTGGCGTGAGAGCCAATTGCATACACAACAAGCGAAAGCAAAAATGCTCAATCCTCCCGTATGAATTTTGGCGAATTCCAGATAAAGGACAATATCGCAATGCTTTTCTTGCAAAACAGCTTACTTTTCTCTTGTAAGCGGTTGCAAAAATACATATTTTTTTCGATATAGCATGTTTTTTTTTGGTGGATGTTTATTTTATTGGTGCGGTGGCGATAGTTTTTGCCTGCTATGTCGTTTTTTTTGTTTATCTTTGCATTGCATTCTATAGCTATGGGCGAAAGCCTTAGAGCTTAATAATAAAGTAGTTTTTGACAGCCACGATGTTCGACGACACCTATCGTACCATTAAAGGCCCTGCTGAGGGGCTTTACAAGGAGAAGGGCAGCAAGTTCCTTGCCTTTGCTTTCCCTGTGCGCAGCACCGACGAGGTGAAGCAGCACTTGGAGGCACTGCGTAAAGAGTACTTCGATGCCCGGCACCATTGTTATGCCTATATCTTGGGACCCACGAAGGACGTTTACAGGGTAAACGACGACGGAGAACCCTCGGGCACTGGTGGCCGTCCTATACATGGGCAGTTGCTCTCGGCCGACCTGACCGACACGCTCATTGTGGTGGTGCGCTACTTTGGCGGGGTGCTATTGGGTGCCTCGGGACTGGCCAACGCATACAAGACGGCGGCCCGCGACGCGATAGAGCATGCTGAGATAGTGGAGAAGACCATCGATGTGCGGTACCGTCTGCAATTTGAGTATGTGCTGATGAACGACGTGATGCGGATAGTGAAAGAGTTCGGTCTTACTCCGATGAACCAAGACTACAACCTTGATTGCAGATTGGAATTGTCGGTACGCCAATCACAGAGTGTCAGACTATATGACGCACTGGCGAAACTGAGAGCTGTGACCATAGAGACACTGTAGGCTGAGAGGCTGGAAAAATAAGGATTGTTTATTTCGAGAAAAAATAGTATCTTTGCAACGCTTTTTCTGTATATTGATATGAGCAAACTGCTTGAACAACTGAACGAACACCAACGGGAGGCCGCTGAGTGCACCGAGGGACCGGTGATGATAATAGCCGGGGCCGGAAGTGGCAAGACGCGTACCTTGACCTATAGAATAGCCCACCTGATGGAACTTGGGGTGGACCCTTTTAGTATTTTGGCCCTCACTTTCACCAACAAGGCCGCCGCCGAGATGAAAGAGAGAATTATGAAACTGGTTGGGAGCGAGGCCCGCAACTTGTGGATGGGTACGTTCCATTCCGTGTTTGCAAGGATATTGCGCTCGGAGGCCACCAAACTGGGATATATCAACACCTTTACCATATACGACAACGACGACAGCAAATCGGCAATCAAACAGATAGTTAAGGCACAGAATCTGGATCCCAAGACCTACAGCCCGGGGTTTGTGCTGAGCCGCATATCGATGGCCAAGAGCAACCTGCTTTCGCCCGAGGATTATGCCAACAACGCTGAGATACAACAGACAGACAAGGATGCCCGCCGTCCCATGATAGGCGAGATATACAGGTTGTACAATCACAGGCTGCGCAATGCTATGGCAATGGATTTTGACGACTTGCTCTTTAATATGAATATCCTTTTGCGCGATTTCCCCGATGTGTTGCTGAAATATCAGAACCGTTTCAGATATATCATGGTGGACGAGTATCAGGACACAAACTACTCGCAGTACCTGATTGTAAAGAAGCTGGCTGCCCGTTTCCAGAATATATGCGTGGTGGGCGATGATGCTCAAAGTATCTATGCCTTCCGCGGTGCCAACATCCAGAATATATTTAACTTCCGCCATGACTATCCCAATCTGCACCTCTTCAAGCTGGAGCAGAACTACCGTTCGACAAAGATGATAGTGAATGCTGCCAATTCGATTATAGCCAACAATGTGGAACAGATAGAGAAAGAGATTTGGACAGACAATGCCGAGGGTGGACGTATCACGCTGCTGCGAGCGGCAGACGAACGGGAAGAGGGGCGGCTGGTGGCCGACTCGATACAGCAGGCACGGCTGAGCGACGATTTGGACTATAAGTCGTTTGCCATATTGTACCGCACTAATGTGCAGTCGCGTGCTATGGAAGAGGCTTTGCGGAGGGCGGAGGTGCCATATAGGATATATCAGGGACTATCGTTCTATGGCCGAAAGGAGATTAAGGATGTGCTGGCCTATATGCGCCTGGTGGTGAACAACTACGACGACGAGTCGTTGCTGCGCATTATCAACTATCCGGCAAGAGGAATAGGGCAGACCACGATGGACAAGGTAAGGGTGGCCGCTGCAGACAACGATATAGCCGTATGGACTGTGCTGGAGAACCTGCCGAGGTTTGGATTGGGGCTGAACAGCGGAGTGTTGCAGAAGGTGAATGAGTTTGTAATGATGATAAAGCGATTCACATCGCTGCTACCCAACACCAGTGCCTACGATTTGGCGAAACAGATAGTTTATGGGTCGGGGATTGTCACTTTGCTGCGTAATGACGATGACCCGGATAACCCCAACCGAATAGAGAATATCGAGGAGCTGTTGAACGGTGTGAATGAGTTTTGCGAGAAAGAGGATCAGTTTGCAGAAGAGGAGGGTGAGACGGAAGTAGAACTGTCGGGCCTCCGAACACTGGATCAGTTTCTCCAACAGGTGTTGTTGCTCACATCGGAGGATAAGGGTGAGGATAAGGATGCCGACAAGGTGCAGATGATGACCATCCATGCTGCCAAGGGATTGGAGTTTCCATACGTATATGTGGTGGGCATGGAGGAGAATTTGTTCCCCTCGGCCATGTCCATATCGTCGCGGCAGGAATTGGAAGAGGAGCGCCGGCTGTTTTATGTGGCAGTGACGCGGGCGGAGAAGCAGCTAACGCTGTCGTATGCTTTGACGCGGTATCAGTATGGCAGTCCATCATGTCAGGAGCTGAGCCGTTTTGTGGAAGAAATCGACAGAAGGTATATTGAGATACCGCAGAAGAAAAGTGCTTTCCCCAAAGTGGGTGAGCTGCCCAAGGCATTCCAGTCGGTGAAAGGAGTGAAGTGGTCGCCCGAGGCCGAGAAGGGATTTAAACGGAAAGAATCAGTGCAGCCCCAAGCTCCCAGGCGGCTGAAACCGGTGTCGAGCCCCAAGGGGCCTACGGTGCCCAATAATCCGGCAGAAATAATGGCAATACAGGTAGGCATGAAGGTGAGTCATGCCAAATTCGGTATTGGCAAAGTATTGTCGGTGGAAGGTAGCGGCACAGACCGGAAGGCCGTAATATTCTTCGAAAATCTGGGACAGAAGACCATGATGCTTCAGTATGCCAAACTGACGGTGGTGGAGTGAGGAGATAGAGAGCGTAATGTTTAATTATTAATACACAAAAAGCAGATGCGTGTAGTGTTGCAACGTTGCAAAGAGGCCTCTGTTACTATTGCTGGAGAATTGAAGAGCGCAATAGGGGAGGGGATGTTGATATTGCTTGGCATAGAAGATGCCGACAGGGATGAAGATATAGACTGGTTGTGCAAAAAGATAGTCTCATTGCGTATTTTTGATGATGCCAACGGGGTGATGAACATTCCCATCACCGAAGTGGCAGGGGGTGGCATATTGTTGGTGAGCCAGTTCACGCTGATGGCCAGCACGCGTAAGGGCAACCGACCCAGTTACATCCGTGCCTCGAAACCCGATTTCGCAGTGCCCATGTACGAGAAGTTCATTGCCCGATTGACGGAGATGTTTGGCAAGGAGGTGAAAACAGGAGTGTTCGGAGCCAATATGCAGGTGGCTCTGGTGAACGATGGTCCAGTAACCATTGTGATGGACTCCCACTTGCGCGAGAGTTTCTAAGAATATCAGTCGATTTCCCTTCCAAATGGCGTGAAGGCTATGCCGGCCAATTTGAAATGCTGTCGGCCAAAGGGGATACCGATAATGGTGATATAGAACAGCACGCCCAATAATAAATGGGAAAGAGCGAGCCAGAGTCCGCCTATAAAGAACCAAAGTACATTCATGAATGTGTTGAGGCAGCCGGAGTTTTGCCCGGTTTTGCGGACATTGTGGCCGAAAGGCCAAAGGGCTAAGACCCCCAGTTTGAAGATTTGTAGTCCGAAGGGGATTCCGATAATGGTGATACAAAGGGCCAGGCCCGAGGTGAAGTAGCCTAACGCCAGTTCCAGCCCTCCAAAGAGTACCCAGATGATGTTTCCAACGGTTTTCATGATAATGGTGTGATTATGTTATGTTGTGCTATGATACAACGGTCTTTGCCCCGGAAGTCTTGAAGTAGGCGGGAAGTGAAGCCGATGGTGTTAAGCAGATGACATGTTTGGAGGGAGAGAAATTCGTTTATCTCTAATGCCAGAATTCCGTTCGGGGCAAGATGATGAATGGCCCAATGACCTATGTGACGGTAGAAGACCAGAGGGTCTTCGTCGGGCACAAACAGGGCACAGGAAGGTTCGTATTCGGTGACGTTGGCTGACATTTGGCAACGCTCAGATTGCCTTACATAGGGCGGGTTGCTGATGATAAGGTCGAATGAGCCAGAGAGTGAGTCCATAGATTCCTCGGAGAGAACATCGATTGGAAGGAACTCTATCTCGGTATGATTGGAAGTGGCGTTTTTTCGAGCCATTCCCAGTGCCGGGTGGGATAGGTCTATGGCGGTGACTTGGCTTTGAGGAAGGAGGTGTTTTAATGCAATGGCGATGCATCCGCTTCCTGTGCATAGGTCAATAATTTTTAAAGGAAAGGTAGTTTGAGGCTGGTGAGAGATTATCTCCACCACTTGAGATACAATCTCCTCGGTTTCGGGGCGGGGAATAAGCACATCGGGTGATACATCGATGCGTAATCCACAGAATGCAGTATGACCGATTATGTGTTGTATCGGGCGGAAACGCTTGAGGTCTTCCAGTGCCCAATGCATTTTCAGCAAGTCGGATTGGTTGATGGTGGAATCTCTGTTCAGAAGAAAATGAGCCTTATCCCAACCAAGGTATTCTTCGAACAGGATTCCCACAAACATGCCAATTTCCCCGTCGGGATAGCAATCGCGCAAATCCGTGTGGAAAAAACGCTCTATGTCGCGTACACGGTTGGAAGGGAAACGCATGTGGGTGGTGTTCATGGGTGTGTATCAGCTAATTCCAGTTCTTTCTGCCTGGGCTTTTTCTTGTTTTATTTTACGATATGCCTTGATAAAGGTGATGAAGCCGAAAGTAGATGTGATGAGGAAAATACCACTGATAAACAGCCATTGATAGTTGCCGCCGATTATGCCAAGGGGTATGTATATGGCATCGCAAATCAGGTAACATATCCATGCGTTGATGTCCTTGCGCACCATAAGGAAGGTGGCTACGGCTTGCAAGGATGTGATAGCGCAGTCGAGTACGGGAAGGTTGGATTTCAGCACCTGGGCATCGAAATAGTAAACGGCAGCAGTGAGCCCGACTACCACCAGCAATGGCCATAAAGGATTGCCCCAACAGATGGTTCGTTTGTTGTCCTCCTCTTTCTTTTTCCAGATGAAGACACCTCCTATCGATGCTGCAATGCTGTAGACTTGAAATGCCAGACTCATGTATAAACGGTCGGAGAGGAAATTATAGCATAGGATAAGTCCGGTCACAATGCCGAGTATCCACGTCCAGCGATTGCCTCTTGCGGCAAGATATACTGTGGCAATTTGAGCCACAACGATGACGACGGTAAGAATGGAATGAAGTATGGTTTGAAAATCCATATTGTTTGTTTGTTGAGTTATTGTATTCTTGTTATTTCCTTCCAAAATCAGCGGGAATCTCACCCCAATGGTCGGTGTCCCATTTGCGTATCTCGGTGGTGTATGTGTTGTTTTGTAGCCAGGCCTCTGCACGTCGAATCATGTTCCACAATTCCACCGTTTGTGGTGTCAGAGCCAACTTGGTGCGGCATTCCTTATGTCGCACCCAATTGATGGCGTTTACCGAATCGGAATAGATGATCTGTTTCAGATGGTGCTTTTTTAGGTAAGCCAAGCCATGCACTATGGCCAAAAATTCGCCTATGTTGTTCGTGCCGACAGGAGCTTTGAAGTGGAATAATCTTGACCTGGTGGCCACATAAACCCCTTGATACTCCATCACGCCCGGATTTCCGCTGCAGGCTGCATCTACAGCCAGGCTGTCCAGCACAGGACCTTCTACCTCTCCTTTCCTCACTATGGTCATTCCGTTTTCATCTACTCCCACCATACTTTCCCGAACTGTTTTTTTCCCTTTCACCTCATCATAGGGGCGGGCGAAGGCCTGTTGCGCCTCCTCAAGTGTTTCAAACGACTTGTATTTTGCGTCCGAAACGCCCGCCACTTGTTTTTGACAGTCGGCCCAGTTTTCGTATATGCCCGGCTCATTGCCTTGCCACACAACGTAGTATTTTTGTTTCTTTGCCATAATTGGGAGTGCAAAGGTACAACTTTTTCGCCAAATAACTTATTTTTTTGTTGATTGGACTATAATTTTTGAACATTCGTCTGTACTAAAGGTGCTTTTCAGGTTTCATCCATTTTCTTTGTCGGACTCTTTTGTATAATAAAAAAACGGCCCCGAATTTCTTCGCGGCCGTCTTCTATATTCGATAGGTGTTATTAGGCACCAAGTTCGAGACGTTTGAAACCAGTGCAGGCAAGCTCCTTGTCGGTGCTTTCGATGAACTGGCGGACAGTCATCTTGCTCTCCATGATGTATTCCTGTTCTACCAAGGTGTTTTCTTTGAAGAACTTGTTCAGACGGCCCATAGCAATCTGCTCGATTTGTTTCTCGTTGAGAGTGGCAGCTTTCTTGGCCCCCTCTTCCTCTTTGATTTTCTTGGCCATTTCTACCTGCTCCTCGGTGATCCATCCTTTGGCGCAGTTGGAAGCCATGTGTTCCTCGCTGTCGACGTGTGCGGGGTTGATGCCAGCCTTTTTCAGGGCGGCGTCAACAGCCTTGCCAATCAGTTCCTCGCGGGTCTTCTCGGCGGCGACAGCAAGCTCTTTGTCTTTGGTCTCCTGGGGGATGCTGTTGGCATCGAGAGCCAAAGGACGCATAGCGACAACCTGCATGGCGATGTTGTGACCAACCTCGTCGTAGCCAGGCTTGGACATACCGATGACGGAGGCCATACGGTTACCCGGGTGGATGTAAGCATAGACGGCGGGAGCCTCGATGGTCTCGAAGTGTGCCAGCTCTATCTTCTCACCGATTTTGGCAATCTGGTCGGTAATGCAATCGCTCACTTTGCGGCCTTCCAGCTCCATGTCAAGCACCTGCTCCTTGCTGGTGAGGTGTTTGGCCATGGCGTTGTCGAGAATGCTGGTGGTGAAAGCGATGAAGTCAGCGTTGGTAGCGACGAAATCGGTCTCGCAGCTCAGCATGATAACGGCACCGTAGTTGCCGTTGCTCTTTGCAAGTACGCAACCTTCGTTAGCGTCGCGGTCGGCACGTTTGGCGGCCATTTTCTGACCCTTCTGACGCAGAAAGTCGATAGCTTTTTCGAAATCACCATCGCATTCAACGAGGGCTTTTTTGCAGTCCATCATGCCAACGCCGGTCAACTGGCGCAGCTCATTAACCTGTTTTGCTGTTATATTTGCCATAATATTTGTTCCTTGTTGTTTGTTAATAGTTGGGGTACCGGAGTACCCCAACAAATCTCTTTTTTATTCAGCTTTGGGCTCTTCTGCCTTTGCAGCCTTGGGGGCTTCGGTGCGGGGACGACGCGGACGGGTCTTCTTCTCGACGGGAGCCTCTTCGGTTCTCTCCTCACCCTCTTCCTCTGTGTTATTTTGGGCGTCTTTATCGAGCATACGCTCGTTCAGACCATCCTGGATAGCCTCTGTCATGTGTTTCAGAATGGCAGCTATCGACTTGGATGCATCATCGTTAGCGGGAATCGGGAAGTCAATAAGGTCGGGGTTGCAGTTGGTGTCAACCAATGCAAAGGTCGGGATGTTCAGACGGCGTGCCTCGGCCACGGCAATGTGCTCCTTGTTGATGTCGATGACAAACAAGGCACTGGGCAGACGGGTCAGGTCGGCAATACTACCAAGGTTCTTGTCCAATTTGGCACGCTCACGCTGCACCTGCAAACGCTCACGCTTGCTGATGTTGTTGAAATCCTTGTCGTGCATCAGCTGGTCCAAGCTGTTCATTTTCTTCACGGCCTTACGGATGGTGGAGAAGTTGGTGAGCATACCGCCGGGCCAACGCTCGGTCACGAAAGGCATGTCAACACTCTTGGCCATCTCAGAGACGATGTCTTTGGCCTGTTTCTTGGTAGCGACAAACAAAACCTTCTTGCCGCTCTTGGCTATCTGTTTCAGAGCTGCAGCTGCCTCGTCAGCCTTGACGATGGTCTTCTGCAAATCTATTACGTGAATACCGTTGTGCTCCTTGAAAATATAGGGAGCCATTTTGGGATTCCATTTTCTCTTGAGGTGGCCAAAGTGACAGCCAGCTTCAAGCAATTCTTCGAATTTTAATTCTGTCATTTTTCTTTTTTGTTTACTTTCCTTGATTTCACCAATTGCCGGGTAGTCCTTTCTGTGTGCCGGGTTTTCCGGCTTTTGCCTTAGGCAGCCGGACTGGCAACCCGACGGAGTCTCCCTGCAATTTGGATTCTAAACTTTATTTTTATGCTTTCATGCCCTACGATGCAGGAGCCATAACCCCTCCATCTGTTCGCACTGTTAACGCTTGCTGAACTGGAAGCGCTTACGGGCTTTGGGCTGACCGGGTTTCTTACGCTCAACCATACGGGGGTCACGCATCAGGAATCCTTCCTTCTTCAGGGCAGGACGGTCCTCGATGTTGTTCTCGCAAAGTGCACGGGCTATTGCCATGCGCAGTGCCTGAGCCTGTCCGGTGATTCCACCGCCGTCAAGGTTAGCTTTGATGTCCCACTTGCCTTCTGCATTGGCAACCTGCATGGGCTGGTTTACTATGTACTGCAGCGGACCTGTGGGGAAATACTCTTTATAATCTCTGTTGTTCACAACAATCTTGCCCGTGCCGGGAGTCATGTAGATACGAGCTACCGAGCATTTTCTTCTACCTATTGTGTTGATTACTTCCATTTCTCTTTATTATCTTACGTCGTTAATATTGATTGCTTTGGGGTTCTGACCCTGGTGGGGGTGCTCAGGACCGGCATAGATATAAAGGTTGCGGTACAGAGCGTCTCCAAGACGGTTCTTAGGAAGCATTCCACGGATGGCGTGCTCCAACACACGCTCCGGATGGCTGGCAAGCACCTTGGCAGGGGTGGTCTCGCGTTGGCCTCCCGGATATCCGGTATAGCGTTGGTAAATCTTGTCGGTCATCTTCTTGCCGGTGAAAACTATCTTCTCGGCATTGATGATGATCACGTTGTCGCCGCAATCAACATGCGGTGTGAAGCACGGTTTGGTCTTGCCACGCAGTATGTTGGCTACGCGGGTGGCCAAACGGCCTACGGTCTGGTTCTCGGCATCAACAAGCACCCATTCCTTCTGGACGGTGTTTTTGTTGGCGGAGATTGTTTTGTAACTTAATGTATTCATACTATGTTTAACGATGATGTTTTCTATTGTTTTTTTTGTTAATATCTCCTCCGATTGAGTCGCTTTTTGCCCTTTGACGGATATTGGGGCTTTCTGTTCATCAACCTGATGCAGAATGCTTTGAACGGGTAAATCAAGCATTTTGCACCATTTTTGGAGATTGCAAAGTTACGAACATTTTTTCAACCGACAAAATATTTTTTCTACTTTCTGTCTAAAAAGCTTTCAATTTGTGTCGGCCAGCAACAAAGAAATGCCGTTTTCCGTCCACCCACCGTTGTGGCTACCACATACAACTCTCCCCCTTCCTGCAACCCCAGTTGACGTTGCAGGGCTGCGGCTTCTACGGGATAGTTGCGAGTCACTACGTGTGCCTTCCCTTCAGGTATGATTTTGGTCACTTCTTTACGGCTCACCTTCAATTCTCTCAATACATAGAATGTCCGTCCCCAAAATGGTTGGCAGCAGTGGTCTGAGGTATATAGGTGCGTGTTTCTTGCCAGTTTCTTTATCCCCATCCGTTGGCCTATCAGGTTGAACGCCCCACATTTCATCAATGCAGCGTCGGGTTCATACAGATATTGCCCAATAGTGGTGCAGTATTGTGGCTGGGCATTGGCCTCCTCGCTCGGGGTGAAACTCCATTCGTCGCATCCGTCTCCCCCTTTCATTATGCAGTGTATCATGGTTTCACCCTCATGCGCCCCACACACAAACACAACCTCCTTGCATTCGCCTTTCACCGACACTATGTATACCGCAGCCACTTCTCCCAGTTGCCCTAAGGCCATCTTCAGGTCTATCATCGGCGATGCTTTCACCATCACCCACTGGCCTTTCGACCTCAGTAGTTGAAAGTGCTCCAGTATGTTGGGTTCACAGTCCTCGAATGCCGACACTTTCCTGCCTTGAGCGCTGCGCCGTGCGGGATCTATGTATATGATGTCGTACATCCGCTTTTCTAAAGCAAGCCATTCTATACTGTTCCCTTCGTGCACTTTAATGTTGTCCAACCCCAACGATTTGGCGTTGCGCTCCATCAGGCGGCACAAGTCAGCGTTGCGCTCCACGTACGCAACTTCCGTTTCCATCCCTCCGTTCCCTTGCTGCATTTGGGCAAAGGCGATACTGTCAATCCCCATCCCGCCCGTCAGGTCGGCGATGGCTATGAGTTCTTTCCCCCTGCATAGTTCTTCAGCCACTTTCGCCTTGTGCCTTGCGGTCCATTCCGACGAACTCTGTTCGCGGTTCAGCCTTGGGGGATACTCAAATTCTCTGCACTTCAGCAGTGAGGGCCATTTCTCCACCGCGGTGCGCAGACCTTCTATCTGCTGCACCGCAGCCCCCATATCTATAGACGGATACCTCGCAGCCGATAGCAAAAGCCGCGAGGTATCGTCCTTAAGATGGGCGTTTACGAAATCAATAAACTCCCTGGTCATGCAGTTTCTTCAGGCGTTCCACCACCATCGGGCGGTCTTCCTTGTAGGTGACGCCGAACCACTGTGCGGTGGTCTTCAGAACAGTCATCGTAGCGTAGCCGCTGTGGATGAAGGTATTGACGGCGAAGGGGATATAGTATTCGCTCTTCAGCTCGTTGCCGTGCTCCTTCAAGAACTCCACAAACAACTCTTCGCTCTTGCCGAAATAGTCGGGCGTGAAGCCAAAGAGGTTCATGCTGACGGTAGCGTCGGCGGGCAGCGGGTGCATCGAGCCGTCGGCATCCTTGTATTCAATTCCGTTGGCGGTCCGGCCGATGGAGGTACGCTCGGTCATCCCGACGAGCAGCCCGTTGGCATCTGTCTCACAGACACCGCGACTCACCGTTCCGTTCTCGCTCAGGGTGTTCTCCAGGCGGTAGCCCACCATGCAGTATTTCCCTTTGGTGCCGTCGAGTGTGCGCAGGTGGTCTGCCATCACTTGGAAGGCATCGCGACCATAGAAATCGTCGGCATTGATAATGGCAAACGGCTCGTGTATCACATCCTTTGCCATAAGGATAGCGTGGTTCGTACCCCACGGTTTTTCACGTCCTTCAGGCACTTTGAAACCTTCCGGCAGGTAGTCAAGTTCCTGGAACACATATTCCACCTCAATACGGTTGCCAAAGTGTTCGGCATTTATCTTGGCTTTGAATTCCTGTTCGAAACTATGACGTATCACAAACACCACTTTGCCAAATCCTGCGCGTATGGCGTCGGTGATAGAGTAGTCCATAATGATTTCGCCGTTCGGTCCAACGCCGTCCATTTGTTTCAATCCACCGTAGCGGCTGCCCATGCCGGCAGCAAGTACTAATAATGTAGGTTTCATAAAATCTTTTTTATATTGTTTCCTTTTAATTATTGTTCTCATCGTACTCCAACGGGGAGTTGCTCCCTCAGTCATCCTCTTTTCTGTTTAAAAAACATCTTCAACAGCTCCTCGCATTCATCTTTCATCACCCCGCCAATCACTTTGGTCTTGGGGTGCAGCATCGCGTGCCCCAGCCGCTCAAATCCGCGCTTGGGGTCCGATGCCCCGTAAACGATGCGTCCTATCTGTGTCCATCCCGCAGCTCCAGCACACATTGCGCACGGCTCCAGCGTTACATACAGCGTACAGTCGGTCAGGTATTTCGCATCCAGCATGTTGGTAGCGGCTGTAAAAGCCAGCATCTCGGCATGTGCCGTCACATCGTGCAACCGCTCTGTGTTGTTGTGGGCACGGGCTATGATGCGCTCGTTGCTCACTATCACCGCCCCCACAGGTATCTCGTCCTCATCATAGGCCTCACGGGCTTCACGCAAAGCCTGCTGCATGTAGTACTCGTCCGGATTGTCGAAAATGCTCATTTCTTGCGGAAGTTTTCTGTAAACAGTTTCGTGTTGGCGGCTTCCAGGCGATAGGAGTGATGTATTATCACCACCTGCCCATTCTGCTGATACGACTCCACACTGGGCAGATAGCACCCTCTCAGCGGCACAAACTCGCTCCATCCCCTCCAATCCAGCTTTTCCGCGTTCACGGCCTTCTTCGCATCTCCAAATATGTGGTCCTCTTCGGTCAGAAGAAACAGCAACCCCGTCTCTTTCTCAAAAAAGTAGTTGCGGTCAAACAACTCGGGTGTCGCCACAAACACCCGGTCCACCGGTTTCCCTTGATACTCATATTCTCCCATATATTTCGCCTCCGAACCCTTGGCTCGCCAGTCATACAGCGCACCCCTCACGTCTAGGGCCGTCACCATGTCATAGAAACTTATCTGCGACATTATCTTCCAGTCCCTGTAGCTCTTGCTGAATCTATGGAATATGTTTTTCCCGTCCGTCACATAGGCATCCTCCATTTTCCCTTTCTGCCACATCTCTATCCTCAACCGGTGGCCGCTCATATACCAGCGGTATATAAACATCGTGTCGTTGGGATTGTCACGTTCCACCACCCACGACTCCACATACAGCATGCTGTCGCCTATTATGCGGTCGAAATCAATTATCTTTATATATCGGTCTATTATCTCTGCCGCCCGGGCAGTATCTGCATTCGTGCTGTCGGCGGCCACCTGCGCTTTCAGCATGGGCATCCACACGATGCAGGTAAGCAATATCAATATCTTTTTCATGGTATTTGGTTGTTGTTTATGTCCGTTATCCTATAGGGGGCTTACCCGCGATGGTATTGCCATCGGGAACGTAAGTTTGTCCACCTGTTGCCAAGGTTCCATCTGCAAGCTGATTTCCGCCCCGAACCGTTTGGCCAGCTCCTCTATCTGTTCCGTCGCATCCTCGGCACGCACCATCTCCACCACTTGGTCGAAAGTGGTGCGGTAGTGGAACCGCCGGTACACATCCATATAACTGCCCCGGAAACAACGCCCCATCATCTTGATGTATACTATCACCGAGTCGGGCGTAAAGCAGGCGCGTCCCAGCTCCACCACTTTGGCTGCGCTCAGCCACACTATGCTGTCCGGCTGCATCCGCAATTGCCCGTTGGCGGTCATCCCTTGGGCGGTGCAGGTGAATTTCGAAGTATAGTATGGTACGCTCTGAATAGGGGGAACCACCACTTCCTCGCTCCCCTCGTCGGGCACCGCAGTGCGTGCCGTCTCGCGGTGGCTGCGGCATCCGGCCACCATTGCCGCCATTGCTGTCAGCATCAAGGCGTATGTCATCAGTCTTCTTCTCATTGGCATTTCTGTTTTATTTGTTGGTCAAGGCGTTTCACTGCCGCCTCGTTGGGTGCTATCATCAAGCAACGGTCCATATAATAACGTGCCCGTTCGCAGTTGCCTTCGTCATAATACCCCTGCGCCAAAATCAAATAGGGACGCAGGTGCAGCGGAAACAGCTCTGCCGCCTGCAAGGCATGTTCCATCAGCTCCCCTTTCCGGTCGGGCAGCGTCCCCTCGCACACCAGCAGCGCCTCCCACACCGCATACTGGCTCTTGTCGTGGCCCAGGTGTTTCAAGAACTGCTCGGCAGCTTCGGCATATCGCTCCTGTGCCGCAAGCATCTGACCGTATATCATGCAGTGCCCGTCGTCGGGTTGGCATTGGGCGGCCAGCGTGTCGGCCAGCATGAAACCCTTTCGGCTGTATGCCGCAAAGAAATTCTTGTTACGCAGAAACTCCGTAAGATACATCAACCGATGCTGGCAGTCAATATTCCCGTTCATCAGCCCACGTCTCAAATAGCGATAAGTGCCCACCATATCACCCATGGCCAGATAACACGACGCAAGCGATATATTTATATTCTCGTCGCCCGGATTGGTCTCCTCAATGCGGTGGTAATATTGCAGGGCCTTCGAGTAGTTCTTCTCGTTCATATAGCTCTCGGCCAGTATGGCGTTGTATCGGGGCTCGCTGGGCATTGCCTCGGCCAGCTTCTCCAACTCCTTGCGTGCCCGTTCAGGTTTGTTGATGGCGCTCCACAGCTTCTGCTTTTGTAGCGACACCTCTTCTATTATACCGAATCGCTTCTCCACACGGTCCAGCACCTCGATGGCCCCGTTCGCATTGTCCGCCATCAGGTAGGCATTCGAAAGACTGTAGTAGTTGTCCAGCTCGTCGGGGTGGGCGCGCACTATGCTCTCCCATGTGGCGGTAAGGTTCTTGTCGTCGCGCTGCATCATATACACCTGTGCCAACTGCTTCTGATACCAGATGCTCCTCGGGTTCAGCTTGCAGGCCTGTAGTGTGTGCACCAAGGCGCTGTCAAGCCAGCCCAAACTCATAAACACTCTCCCCAACTCGTAGTGCGCCGGCGCATACCCTGCATCCTTTTTCAAAAGCGACTGGTATAACTCTATCGCCTTCTCGCTATTGCCCAGCAACTGCTGCACAGTGGCGTTTATCTGTGCCGAATCCAGCGCCAGCTCCCTTTCGGTCACCTCCACTATGGGTTTGCGCTGATAGCGTGTGTCGGCGGTCGCCGCGTGCTTCCGTCCAGCACACGACACTGCAACTAATAACAATATTGTTCCTATTATAAATATACCGAGTTTTTTCATTCTTCTCATTGCTCTCTCCTTATTATTCCTCTTATAACTACCATTCATCTTTTTTATTGTGCGGCTGCAAAATTAATTTGTTCCACATCCACTCCGCCCCCTTCTTTCGACCCCTTTCCACCCGTTCCGGCCTCTCCTCCCTCCCGCCACCGTCCCCTCGCTGTAGGTTCGGTGTGGGTTCGCTCTGGCTTTGCTCTGTTCCCGACCCCTCACCCCACCCTCCTCCCATCTATACCCACCCTCCGCCTTCCCCACTCCTTTCCTCCCGACCTCACCCTGTTCCCAAACCCATGCACAACCCACTTTCTCCACACCTGTCCCAAATGGAAAAAAAACATAAAAATGCAAAAAAAAATCTCCATGTCAAAAAAATAGTATATATTTGCAACGTAATTATGAAACACCCAAGGCCCTCTTCACATAGTCGAAAGAATATGTAAATGAGTGTTTTGATAGTATAAATGAAAATTCAATTATTCATCTAAAATTACAACAAACAATGAAAAAAACATTAATGGTTCTTTCTTTCGCGCTGTGCGCAACGTTTGTGTTTGCACAAACCGCCACACCGAACAAGAATGTCTACATGGCCAAATCCGAGACCTCTAATGTCTCGAACATGTATCAGAGTTCCATCTTCACCAAGGATGCTACCCCTCTGGTAACCGTAGACTTCTCTGGCGACAACCTTGGCTACA
>ONQD01000045.1 GCA_900319865.1 uncultured Bacteroidales bacterium
TAATTGTTTCAAAAGAGTGGTTTTCCCCACCTGACGTGCCCCAGTAAGGATGATAACCTTACCTGCAAACAGCTTGTTCTCAATTGTTTTATATAGCAAACGCTCAATCATAATCCATTACTTTTTACCCTGCAAAGATACAACTTTTTTGGAATCTATTCCGAAAAAGTCATAACTTTTTCGGAATAGATTCCAAAAAAGTAATTATAATAGGCACTCAGCAAAATAGTAGAAAAAAGACGATTCGTCCCGTCAGGGACGAGACCTTGCATAACACGGTACAAGAGGACGAAGTCCTCGCAGTGCCGTGACAAGACTGTCTGAGAGCCAGCGTCCCGACAGGGACGCGACTATGCATCCTTCATGAAGAACCGATTGTCTATAGCCACCTCATTGGCCTCGATAAACCGTCTATACTCCTCAGCAAAAGTCATCTTCTTGTGATGCTCCTTCTGTCCCTTAATATAATTGATGATCTTGTCTCTGTCGTGAATACTATAGGTGAATCCCGCATACTCCTGCGACCACCCAGTGAACTTTGGAAAGTGTGGGTTGGCTTTCATCCATTTACTGGATGACACTTTCAGTTCTTTCACAAAAGAGGCCAGAGCCAATGTGGCTGGCAAGGATACCAGCAGATGCACATGGTCGGGCATCCCGCCGATGCGGTACAGTTTGCCGTTATAGCTATTGATGATGCCATTCATATATGCATACAGTTCATTCTCATGCTCTTCGGCAATAGCCAACTCGCTGCAGTGTGTACGCAGAACGATATGATACAATGTGCTGACATAACTCATGCTCTGATAACGCTTGTTGTGTGCCTTTATTGTGTCGCGTCCCTGTCGGGACGCCCTATAGTCTGTCATGCCGCTATCACGGCACTGCGCCATAGGCTTGTACCGTGTTATGCAAATCGCGTCCCTGTCGGGACGCCCTACCAGCTGTCATACTGATATTATGTCCCGTCCCGACAGGGACGCGACACAAAACGGATAAAATAAACCCACTTCATTTGGCAGCAATAATGCACAATGTCTGGAAATATTGTTTTAACGGCAAAAAATAATGTTTGCAAACACTAATTTTTATTCAAAATCAATGTTTGGAAACACTATTTCTAACATCTTTTTCACTTATGCAAAAGTGAATTTTGTATTATTTTTCACTTATCCAAAAGTGGGTCTCACCGCCTTAATACGAAAAGTTGCGGAATAAACCATCAAAAAGTTGCGGAATAAATCGTCAAAAAGTTGCGGAGTTTTGTTGTAAAGTAATTTGTTTTTAGTATCTTTGCAGTCAGAATTAATGAGTGATATTTATGGAGAGATACAAGAAACGCATTGCAGATGTGCTACTTGAACGAAAACTGCAAGGGAAAGGTGCCATACTGATTGATGGTCCCAAGTGGTGTGGCAAGACCACTACGGCAAAGCAAATAGCTTCCAGTATGCTTGATTTAGGTGACAGTTCAGTGCTGGACAACGCCCGCCTATTGTTGCAAGTAAATCCTGCAAGATTGCTCAGTGGCGGAACACCCCGTCTTTTGGACGAATGGCAATCGTTACCATCACTTTGGGACATGGTTCGCTCGGAAGTCGACCGCCGTCAGCAATTCGGTCAGTTTATTCTGACAGGCAGTAGTGTGCCTGCTGACCAGAATGCCATACATCATAGCGGCACCGGTCGTATCGGACGTATCAGCATGCGACCTATGAGCCTATGGGAATCTGGTGAATCAACAGGCGTGGTAAGTTTAAGTGATCTTTTTGATGGCGTATCAATTGAACCACAGACTAACAGCATGGGATTGGAACAGATAGCATTTCTGATATGCCGTGGTGGATGGCCACAAGCCACATTCCTCACTGGCGACATAGCATTGGAACAGGCAAGAGACTACTTTGAGGCCATCTACAAGGTAGACATATTGCGTGTGGACAACACCCGGCGCAATAGCGACAGAACACGGCACCTGCTTCGCTCATACGCTCGGAATCAAGGACAGGCTGTAAGTTTGAAGAAACTTAGTGAAGACATCAAAGAGAATGACAATGCCTCCATCTCTTACGAAACAGTATCCGACTATGTCGATGCACTGAAAAAGATGTTCGTAATAGAAGATATGCCAGCCTGGAATCCAAATCTGCGCAGCAAGGCGGCAATCCAATCGTCAGACACACGCTATTTCATAGACCCCAGCATCGCAGCAGGAGCTCTGTCTGTTGGGCCTCACGATTTAATGAACGACTTAAAAGCCATGGGAATGTTTTTCGAATCGATGGCCATACGTGATTTAAGGGTGTATGCCGATGCGCTTGACGGCAATGTGTTCCACTTCCGCAATGCCAGCGGGTTGGAGTGCGATGCAGTGTTGCACCGCCGCAATGGAACCTATGGGCTAATCGAAATTAAGTTGGGTGGCAACGAACAGATAGACAAAGGAGCAGCCACACTAACGACGTTGGCTGGGAAGATAAACCTTGACAAAATGCCCCAGCCCTCATTCATGATGGTCCTTACAGCCGTGGGCGATTACTGCTACCGTCGTCCAAAAGATGGTGTATGGGTAGTACCCATCGGTTGCCTTAAACCATAGCACACCAACGCAATCTTTTCATTTCCGCGACAGTACAAGTGGCAGGCACAGTGCATCATATCACGGACACGTCCGCTTCCCATCAGGGACGCGACACAAAACGAATAAACCCACCTAAAGAGAGTGTGATGGCTCTTCGACCCTTCTTCGGTCTCTCGGCAAGGTCGGCTTATCCGTCGGGCGGATTATGCCTGATATGACCCCAATGGATATGCAGAAAAAAGGAAGTGCCACTTCAGTTTTTCAGCGAACAACCGAAGTGGCTCTTCGAGGATTAGTCGTTTTCAGTTTAGTGCGTGTACCATGTGATACGACAGTTTACGAGGCCTGTGCCACTTTGCAATTCGGTTTGTATTTCTGTGGGACGAGATAATGCTGCGTAAACGCTATGTCATCGAGTGCATCAACGACACGCTGAAGAAGACCGAGTCGCTTGTTCACTCGCGTCACCGCTCCATCTCCAACTTCATCAAGAACCTTGTGCCCGCACTTGGAGCCTATTGTTTCTATGACAACAAGCCTCGAACTCTTTCTGGTTTCAAAGTCGTCACGACCTACCAACTCTCACTTTTCTATGCCTTATTGTCGATGTAATTGTTAGACGACATCTTCCAAAATCATTGTACCTCGTTTGAAATCAATATTTCTTTTATTGAAATCGTCCCTTGCCCGCTCAATGCGGGAATCTCCTGTATTGCGAGGAAAACTATGTGCAACAATCCGTGCCCATCGTTGATCAACAGTTCTATGTTGGAAGATGGGATTTTCAATAGTGGCTTTCAGTTGTTCTACCGCATGGACAACATCTTTCCCTTTGAGTTCAACAAATATCTCTATCCACTTGTTTTGAGGTACATCCGATTGAATCAGAACCAATTTGTCGCATTTATTACCTTTTGTTATGATGTTGCCATCAATTGTATAAACTGCACTTGGCTTGACTTTGACAAATTTCACTCTGTATGTCTTACCTTTTTCCGAAGTTGAGACTCTCATACGTTCACCAAGCGGCGTTTCGGCTTCGTAATCTTTCAACTTTGCGCTGATTACATTATCTAATGTAGCTTTCTTAGTCATAGATGATATTGTTTAGTTGGTTTAGTTCGGTTTCGGTGATTTCAGAAACTGCATCAAGATATTCGCCCTTTATTAATTTAGTCTCATTATCCATCATGTTTTCCATTCTTCCATCCTGTGTGACAAAATAGGAAGAGTAGTATTTCAACGGAAGAATGCATTCTTGAGGGATATACTTCAGAGTTTCTTTTTTGTCTTCAAGAAAAGCTTTTCTAGCTTTCAGTAGGACGTTCAGTTGCGTCAGGATATATGGGCTATGAGAAGTCATAACCACATAGCCAGGATACCCAGTTTTATTCATGGCAAATGTGAACTGCGAAATGATGTCGCGTAATAACCTCGCCTGAGATGTGGGGTATAGGTGCTGCTCGGGTTCCTCAATATAAAGTTGTGGGTAATTATAATAGTTTAATCGGTTTGATGCATTCTCTTGATTGAACCCCTGTTTGCTATCTTCTTTTACCATACTTGGTGTACGACGAGATGGTTCCCCAGTAATATAGCATAGATAATGCACAAGCACTGAAACCGGAACGGTGGATTGTATTCCGCTTGAAGTATGTTCTAATAGTAATGCCGTGTTAGATTTCTGCAATTTGACATAATCGTTAAATCCATCATGATAATACTCCATGTCATCGGCAAAGGCAAGCTTCAAAGGATTCTTTTTGGTAAATACGGAATTGGCTTCTGAAAATTCCATAGCACAATTGAACATAGAGTCGTAAGAAGAAGCCTTATATTTATTGTCCAAATTCGGTATGACAGACAACAAATTCCTTTCAGCAGGAATGTAGCTTATTTTAGTATTATGACGTTTGTCCTTCTCTGTTTTGGACACCTGTGTCTTAGTGCCAATCCCTTTATGTATAATACTTACAATATCGCTATGATATTCCACATAGGGCTCCCCGACTTTGAAATACTCTTCGCTTAGCTTATGAAACTCCTTAAGTTGTCTAATAAACTCACCTTTCTTGACGATTTCTTCATATTTGCCGAGCATGACGTTCTTCTCTATCCATCTACAGAAGCTCAAGATCTTCATAAACGTACTCTTGCCCGTACTCTGCTCACCAATAATCAACATGATATTGGTTATTGGGATGACACCCGTGTCTGTTAGCGGTCCGATGTTTTTAATTCGTAGGTATACCATATTTTGTTTATTTACTATAGGATAACGTAATTATTCTGGTTTTCGTATATTTTTTAATATAGGAATTGCAGGAGGCTTTCGTATTAGAATTTAGTTATCAGTCCTTTACTAGATACGTGTCAATTAAAATGGCAAGTCCATTTCGGAGTCTTTTTCTTTGATTGGATAGTATTTTTGGTATTGTTTTAATAAGAACAAGCCAATTGTAGTAACTGCATTTACAATAAAAAAAGCAGATGTAGAGTCATCAATGACAAAATCGCCATCTGTTTTACCATGTGCTACTAAGGTTTTGTCACTACGAATTCTTTCAATTGCTTGACAGCAACTAAGTAAGCCGCTTCCCACCTGTCTTATCTCATTAGGAATATTATTTGAAGGGTATGCTTGAAATTTCTTTAAGCACTTCTTTGTGAGGTCATAGAGGGTATCATTGTCGTTATAAGAATTGTCTTTTAGTCGTTCATCTTTAAGAATCTCTTTGATTATGCTTTCAAGTGCAGCATTTGAAAGAGAGATAGCAGTATCTGGTTCACTTGCTACTTTTTTGCAAGCAAGATCAAATGTTTTACCTGCTGTTTTAAATGATGACTTTATCTCATTCTTAAAAAAAGGGATGCTTGGAATAAAGTCGGGGGTATCTATTTCTAAATCTATTGCAATTTTAAGAAGGGTCTCGTCATCAATGTTTTTAATAGTGCTATCTAAGTCTAATTCACCATCATTATTTAGATGGATTCCAAAATTTTGATTAAAAGAATCGTACTCAACAATCCACCTTTCTAAATATGTGCGAATGTCCGTAGAAGTATATTGTTTATTCAACTCTGTAATAATTTTTTTTATCAGAGTTAACATATATTTTGGTGATATTTGTTCCATCTAATTCTTATTTTAATGTTTCGATTATTGCAGCGACATCTGCATCTTCTAAATTGAACCATTCGCCGCGAATACGTTGCTGGCTATAGGCAGTATGCAAGGCAGATTCTATCGCTTCGGCAATTTTGCGAGTGGGATATTTTTTTGATGCTAATAGTTCAATTGAAGGCTTCTCGCTTTGTAATGTTCTTTCTCGGAACTCTGGTTTGTTTGAAATTCCAATCTTGTGATAGCCATTAGTGGTATCACGCATAAGGTAAACATAACATCCCGGAAATTTGTATTCTTGCTGAGCATATTGTATGTTTTTAGTGGGAAACACATACTGGGGTAAAACACGCTTAATGGCTTCTAAATATTCTTCCACATAGTAGTGTAAAACATCTTGAGTATATTCGCCCAGTCGACTTTCGTCGAACTTTCCATCTATGGGCTTTTTCTCCTCTTTTGCGAAATGTACTCTAAAAGATTTTAGATTATATTTACTAAATATTTCAATGTCTTCCCAATACAGGGGTGTAGAATAGTGGGTTTCAGTATAATTAAGTTTAATTCCATCCCAATTTTCAATAATTTTTGTGGCGGTAGGTTTTGTTTTCGATTGAAAATCCAATATTTTACCATTATCAAATAACAATGAGATAGTGTCTCCTTTACTAAGTTTGAAATTTCCATTGTATGTGCCATAAGCAAAAAAAGTAATAATGGAGGTATCTTCTTTGAAACCAAAGTTAAAAAACAATCCGTCACCAATATGGAATAATTCATCTTCCTCTGAACTTTCGCTCTTTTTCCAAAAATTACCACCCCAATTCCAATTAATACTATTTTTGTGGGAGAAAGGATCCATGATCAATAATTCAACTGGGTGATATTTTGAAAGGAATTCTATAGTTGATTTATCTTTTACTCTATCCCGAAAATCAATAGTATGGTAACCTAAGTCAATATAAGGAGAAGAGGAATCAGAATAAAAAAAATGAAGGGAACCTAAATAATTATGTCTTGATTCAAGCCAAACCATCTTATTCCCTGGCAATTTCCCTCTTAGTAGAAGCACATATAATGCTTCCTTCCCATAATACTTAACAACGTCTTGAATGTATTCTTGAATGCTGGTCATTTGTTCAATGTAATCGTCAGATATAGAGGAGAGCAATCAATTTAATTGACCTGAAATACTTTGTAATATAACATACTATTTGAGTACATCCTCCAGCAACACAGTGCCTTCTACACCCGGTTGAAACGACACATCCATTGAGCCCGTAATGGGATTGGTGGATAAGGTAGGAATAACACGGAAGTGGGTTATCAGGTGCCGTACGCGTTCCAACGGATGGACTTTAAAAAACTCCCTCAACAGCTTGGCCGATAGGTCAGAGACAGACGTGACCTGCTGGAGGTTTACGGTAATGTGCTTCCGTTTGCTTTGCTTCAAAGCTTTCGCCACTACACTACTTTTCCCGAAACGACGAGGGCTGATGAGGATTAGATGGTTTGCACTTCGCACAAACTGGGTGATGTAAGCCACCTCATTCACTCTGTCGGTGAAGAACTCCTCCTCCACGATGGTGACGAATTTGAAAGGGTTTTCCATACTACGCATTTTTTCGTAACGAACTTTTTCGTAATTTCACGCTGCAAAGATACAAATCTTTTCTTATTTGGCAAAACATTTCTTGGGGATAGTCCTTTGAGTGGTTCTCCCAATGCTGGTGAGTGACCTCTACTCCTTTGCGTATCTGGCTTTGCTGCAACCCCTTGGAGTTAGAGGTTATCGGTGATTCCATTTTGCTCCTAGCAAATACTAATCTGCCATAAACCCTAATGTCCGATTTGTGTTTAAAAGTCCGAAGGACTGAAAAAGATAGGCGGGGGCACAAGCCCCCGTACTTATGGACGATAAAACAAAGCCCTGAAGGGTAGACAGATAGTCTGCATCATACAGTGTGTCACCCCTTCAGGGTTCGCTTTCACTAACATTCTTACAGGGGTTGACACCCCAGTCTGTGTTCTGTCGTCCCCATTGGGGACTTTTAATAGAAATCCCCTTACATTATAATTCTGAAAGTGTAATTATTCGGTTATTCGTATGAAATCCAGACATTGGTATCGAGGATGATTCTCATTTCCCGTAGCGCACTGCGTTTACTTCTGCTTGGATTTCCTCATCGCTGAGGGTCGGCTGCTGCGGACTGGAGCCACAGAATCGCTCCAGCAACTGCTCCCGCGTCTCGCTCTGCCATCCGAACTTGCGAATAAGCTCCTTGAGTAGCGACCAATCTGTCTATTCCTGATTTTGGTTGACAGTTTTTTGCTTTTTCCTGAAGCGGTTGTCACTCGTTGTACTAGAGAGGTTCACAATTTCCTGACATTGTTGACAGTATTCCTGAAAAGGTTGACAACTGCATGGTGTTTCCCGGTTGCAAAGATACGGATTGTCTTTTCCTGATTCTGTGAGGATATTTTGAACTGTAGCAACTGTAGCACTGTAGCGCGTTTCAGTGCTACAGTGCTACAGTGCTACAGTTATTCCTGCATCGGCCATTTTTCAGAATTTATGCCTTCGCTTGAGGTTCGCTCTACCTTCGCTCTGGGTTCGCTTCCTAGAGCGAAGGTTGGGACAAGTCAGGGAGACGTAACATGCCTATTGAAGAAAAATAGCCAAGCCTCATAGTGTATCATATTATTTGAGGCTGTTTAACCCAAAGCGGTCATTAGGGTTTAACCAAGATACCATAGATTATATCGCACACGATATAGTGTTAAAGTATCATAAAAATCACATCTAATGTTCAAACACTCAAAAATTGATTGTATCTTTGCATCGTGAACGATATAATTCAATAACAATTTAAAATATTTACATCATAGATTTTAAAGCCACATTACATGTTTCACAGATGATTGTGAACCAACTTACAGAAGGTGCATTTGTGCACAAAATGCAGGGTCTGCTCTTCAAATCGCAGGGCTTCGAGAAACTCGGTCAGAAATATCTCGACCATTACACCGAAGAAATGGAATGGGTAGAGAAATATACCAACCGTATGCTGGACTTGGGCTGCGTGCCTGAGGTGAAACTCAACAAAGAGTGCAAACTGATTGAGGACGCAAAGGCCTACATCGAAGAAGACCTCCGCATCCAGCGCGAAGGCGTGGAATCACTCTACAAAATCATGCCTACACTCAGCTGCGACCCCACCACCTACGACATCACCAAGGCCTACCTTGCCGACGAGGAGGAAGACCTCTACTGGAGCGAGGAGCAATTAGACCTCATCGGGAAAATCGGCCTCCAGAACTGGCTCATGCGCCAAATGTAATAAGGAAAAGAAAACAACCGGCACAACTTTTAGGACTTGCCCCGGCGGCCTAAACTGCTCTGCACAAAACAATTCAAACATGGCAACAATATACGATTACAAAGCCATTGCCAGCAACGGCAAAGAAATAGATTTCGCCGACTTTAAAGGCAAAGTGCTGATGATTATCAACACGGCCAGCAAATGCGGCTTTACGCCCCAATTCGACGGATTGGAGGAACTCAACGAGGAATACCGCGAGCGCGGATTGGTGATGCTGGGGTTCCCCTGCAACCAATTTGCCAACCAAGATCCCGGTACCGACAGCGAGATTACCGAATTCTGCCGCGTCAACTACGGAGTCACCTTCCAGATGATGAAGAAAATTGACGTAAACGGCAAAGAAGAACATCCTCTGTACACCTACCTCAAAGAGCAGGCCCCAAAAGAGGAAGTCAAAGGACTGAAAGCAAAGGCCGCTACAGCCTTGTTCTCCAAGATAAGCAAATCGGTGGAAAAGGACAGCGACATTAAATGGAACTTCACCAAATTCCTTGTCTCGCGCGACGGAACACGCATCGAGCGTTTCGCCCCCACCACCGAACCCAAGGATATTGAAAAAGCCATTGAGGCAATGCTATAATGCACGAAGAACTGAGACTTAAGAATCAGCTTTGCTTCAGGGTCTACACCCTTTCGCGCCTCATCACACAGGCCTACCGTCCTCTGCTCGACCCGCTGGGACTTACCTATCCGCAGTATCTGGTGATGATGGTGCTGTGGGAGAATGACCGACAGACCGTAGGCGAAATAGGCCAACGTTTGATGCTCGACACCAACACCCTCACGCCCATGCTGCAACGCATGGAGCGCGAGGGTCTGGTAGTGCGAACTCGCGGCATCGCCGACGGCCGTCAAACATTAGTGAATCTTACCCCGAAGGGAAAACACTTGGAGCAGAAAGCAAAAGACATTCCAGCCTGCATGTCCGAAAACTGGCATGGCGACATGCTGGATTCCGACCAGTTGTCAAACTTGGTCACCACAATCGACACCTTGATAGAAGGCCTGAAGTAAAAACATCACCCCAAAGCCCACAAGCAACACAAATGGACCTTGCAAAATACATGACCGACAGCATTGCCGACATTATGGCCAAAGCCTACCTCAATGTGCTGTCCAACCCCCGCGAAGCCCGTTTTATACACCGCATGCAAAAGCAATTCTCCGCCTCGTCGCATCGCCGCGCCAAACTATTGGAAGAGGACGGAACAGTGGTGCCCCCGTTCCTCATTGCCAGCATCGCCACCACATGCAACCTGCAGTGCAAAGGTTGCTATGCACGGAAAAACGGCATCGCCGCACCCGACAACCAGCCCCGACGCCAGACCCTCACCCCCACGCAGTGGCGTTCCATCTTTGCCGAAGCCGCCGGAATGGGTGTGAACTTCGCTCTCCTTGCAGGGGGCGAACCCCTCACCCGGCGCGACCTGCTGGAGCAGATAGCACAAGTTGAGGAGATAATATTCCCCATATTCACAAACGGCACCATGCTGGGAGCCTCGTATTTGGATTTCTTCAAGCAACACATGAATATGATACCTGTGTTCAGCCTTGAAGGCGACGCCTTGCAAACCGACACCCGGCGGGGAGAGGGAGTGTACCGTATGGTGGAACAATCCATGCAGAAAATGAAGGAAGAAAAACTCTTCTACGGTGCAAGCATCACGGTAACCACCGAGAACTACCACGATGTGACCAACCTGGAATACGTGCGCAAGCTGCGCGACAAGGGGTGCAAACTAATCTTCTATGTAGAATATGTGCCCATCGACGAAACCACTGCCCACCTTGCCTTCACCGACGAGCATATCGCCGACATGGAGCAACGGTTGCAGCTGCTGCGCAATGAGGTGGACGGCATCATCATGCTTTCCTTCCCGGGCGACGAGAAAGCCCTTGGCGGTTGCCTTGCTGCCGGACGTGGTTTCTTCCACATCGGCCCCGACGGCGCTGCCGAGCCCTGCCCCTTCTCGCCCTATTCCGACAGCAACGTTACACAAATCGGCCTCCGCGCTGCCCTCTCCTCCCCCCTATTCCGCCGCATACGCGACGCACGCGCCCTCGGCTGGGAACACACGGGCGGTTGCACACTCTTTGAACACAAAGACGAAGTAGAAGCCATGCTGAACAGCACAACTCAGAACTGACAAAAAGGTGGCTTTAAAACAAACGCCGCCACCTTGTCAACTCACACTTTGCAAGCCGGTTTTACCTTCAAAGCCGGCTTTCAACCACCTTCCAGTCCACTATTTGCCACAGGGCACTGAGGTAGTCGGCTCGACGGTTCTGGTAGTCCAAATAATACGCATGCTCCCACACGTCGAAGGTCAGCAGCGGCACCAATCCATTCATCACGGGGTTATTGGCATTGCCCTCCTGAGTAATCACCAAATGTCCTTCAGCATTGGCCGACAGCCACACCCAGCCAGAGCCAAACAGGGTGGCGCCCTTCTGTTCAAACTCTTTCTTGAAGTTGTCAAACGAGCCGAAATCTTTTGCAATCATTTCCGCCACACGGCCTACAGGCTCATGATTCTGGTGGCCAAACTGCTCAAAGTACATTACATGGTTCAGCACCTGTCCGGCATTGTTGAAAAGTCCGCCCTTGGAGTTGCAAATCACCTCGCTCAAAGGCTTGTTCTCCAACCCGCTGCCAGGCAACAGTTTGTTCAGGTTGTCCACATAGGCTTTCAAATGTTTGCCGTGATGGAAACCCAGAGTATTACCACTAATTACACCCAAATCGTCAGCCCCATAAGGCAGCTGCATCATTTCAAATAATCCGTTTACGGGAAAAATGTCTCTCATGATAGTATCGTTATTGATTATTATTGCATTATAACGTCAACCTTCGACATTTATTGTATCCCCGCCAACACCAACACCGTATCTTTGACAAAAAAAGTGTATCTTTGCATTATGATTGCTCACCGCACACGACAACTCCTGATAGCCTATGCAGCTGAATACGAGACCGCCGACTTCCTCGACGGGGATCCCTCATGGTTCATGCACCAAGTGCAAGGGCAACAGAACCAGGAGGCCATGGCCTTATTGGCATCCATCCTCAGCTTTGGCAGCCGAACTCAATTTATGCCCAAAATCCAGTGGCTGTTGGACCGTTCGCAGTGCGATGTGGACTATTGGATTCGTTCCGGCAGTTTTGCCCGAGACCTTCCTACCTCCTCCCCACAATGCTTCTACAGGCTCTTCACCGTGGAACGCATGAACCAATTCCTTGAGGCCTACCGGCATCTGCTCCTCCAGCATGGCTCCATGGGCCAATATATAGAACGCAACGCACACACGGGTATCGATGCTTTGGCCGCCATCTGCTCCTATTTCAGCCAAAACGGCATCAGCGTTGTGGTACCCAAGGACACCCATTCCGCCTGCAAACGTCTCTGCATGTTTCTACGCTGGATGGTGCGTGACCATTCGCCTGTTGATTTAGGGCTTTGGAGCAACATTATAGACAAACGGACTCTCATCATGCCTCTCGACACCCACGTGCTAACCCAAGCCCTGCGTATCGGACTCATGACTTCGCGTTCGGCAACACTTTCATCCGCCATCCAGCTGACCAAGACCGTGGCCGAGATATTCCCCGACGATCCGCTTCTGGCCGATTTTGCACTATTCGGCTACGGCATCCACCATAGCCAAGCATAACTATCTTCTTCTTCGGGTCTTGCTCCTCTTCGTGTTCAGGTGCTTCAACGTTGCATCCAGCGCCTCCTGGTTGTCGGTCAGTATCATCAACTTGTCGCCTACATGCAGCTGCGTCACCCCCGTGGGCACAAAATAATTGTCGCCCCGTTTCACCATTATTACCAATGTCTTCTCCGGCATACCCAAATCCATCAGCCGCGACCCGCCCGAGAGCATGATGCGGGTTATCTCTATCTCGGATGCGGCCGACTTTATCTCTTCGGGAAACTCTATATCGAAGTTGTCTATCTTTGGCTTCTCGTCGGGCGGCTCCGAAACGCCTAACCAACGCGCCATCGGCGAGAGGCTTGTCCCCTGCACTATTAGGCTGACAAGCGTACACAGAAACACTATATTGAATATCGTATCGCTGTCGGGTATGCCCGAGGCTTTGCACAGTATGGCCAAGATAATAGGCACCGCTCCCCGCAATCCAACCCACGACACAAACACTTTGTCCTTGAACCCATACTGCCTGAAAAACGCCAAAGAGACAAACACACTGAGGGGTCGAGTCACAAATATCATTACCACACTGATAATCAAACCCGGCACCAACACACTCTTCAATTCAGACGGATTGACCAGCAGTCCCAGCGTCAGGAACATCGTGAGTTGGCACAACCATGATATACCCTCGAAAAAACTACGTGTGGACCGTTTGTGTACAAACTTCGAGTTACCCACAATCAGTCCCGCCAAATAAACCGCCAGATAGCTGTTTCCGTGAAGATAGTGGGTTACCGAAAACACAAAGGAGCATCCAGTCAGCACCAGGATAGGGTAGAAAGAGACATTGTCGATATTGATGCGGTTGATAAGGCCCACCATACACTGACCCAACACCAATCCAGCCACCGTGCCTATTATAAGCTGAGTAATCAATACCCCGATAGCAGACCAGTAATTGGGGCTTCCGCCCTGCAACACGAGCGAAATAAACGTAATCGTCATCACATACGCCATCGGGTCGTTCGAGCCGCTTTCCATCTCCAGTGTTGGACGGAGATTGTGTTTCAGGTTCAAACCTTTGCTACGCAATATCGAAAATACCGATGCCGAATCGGTGCTGCTCATAGTCGATGCCAGCAACATACATCCTACCACCGTTCCGGTCACCCCGCCGCGATTGCCCATTAACAGATACAATATTAATCCTGTTGTGACAGCCGTAATCAACACACCCACTGTGGCCAGCACCACTCCGGGAGCCAGCATAGGCTTTATCTCCTTATATTTGGTATCCAAACCGCCCGAGAACAGAATAGCGCAAAGTGATAGCGTTCCTATCATCTTCGCCGCCTGGATATTGTTGAAGTCCAGCAGCCGCAGCCCGTCGGTGCCAAACAACATGCCGACCGCCAAAAACAACAAAAGCACAGGTACCCCCAGCCAGTTTCCCGCCTTGCTGACCAAGATACTGACAAAGAAAAGCACCGAGGCAATCAGTAGTAGAAATTCTGTTTCCATAATCAACAACTATTATCGCACAGGACATATTCCCAGCACAATGCATCCAACCCTCCACTTTGTTTCCTTAACGGCAAAGTGTCGTTATTATTGCCCCGTTTATATCCAATAGTTGTTTTTTACATTCTCTCCCCGTCCCGAAAGTTTTCACAGAATATATTGCCAAAAGACATACAATAAATAATTTGGCTTCACGTTACTTAGGGCATGTTTGTAGGCGAGATTATATCACTCTTTGTGGCCGTCTCATGGACCATCACGGCTCTCTTTGCCGAAGTGGCCTCCAAACGGATGGGCTCGTTGCCACTCAATGTGGTGCGCATGACCATGTCGCTCACCCTCCTGGTCATTACTTTATGGCTGGTAATGGGGGTGCCTTATCCCCGCTATGCCGACCAAAGCACCTGGCTGTGGCTGCTGCTATCGGGCGTTGTGGGTTACGTTATAGGCGACTACTGCCTGATGCAGGGCTACATATACATCGGCTCCCGTTTCGGGCAACTGTTTATGACCCTCTCCGCACCCACGGCTGCCATCATGGGCCGCATTCTGTTGGGCGAACGGATGAGTTCCTTGGCCATTGTGGGCATGTGTGTAACGCTCACCGGCATAGCGCTATCCATTCTGTCCAAACGCGACGACAATGCCATCAACGATAAGGAAAAGAACAAATCCCAAGGAGTCTCGCTGAAACTTAATCTGCCGCCCCGCGGCGTTTTCTATGCCGCTATGGCAGGCATTTGCCAAGGCGGAGGACTGGTGCTAAGCAAAATAGGACTTGATCATTACGACGCGGCTCTGGCCGCCATGAACATCCCCGACAGCGCTGTCCCCGACGGGGCCATTCTTCCCATGCCCCTCTATATCAGCATCCCCTTTGCCGCCACCATGATTAGGGCATCCATTGGGTTAGTGGGGTTCTTCCTGTTGTTGGTTCTCTTCTCCAAAGACGGTATAGCCAAACTCAAGCATGCAGTCCACGACCGTAAAGCCATGTGGTGCGTGTTCGGGGCCACCATCTTCGGCCCATTCATCGGTGTCAGTGCCTCGCTGCTGGCCACTCAATACACCTCCACCGGCATAGCCCAAACGCTCTTCGCCCTCACCCCCATTCTGATAATAGCTCCCGCGGCTTGGCTTTTCCACCAAAAGGTGACCCTACGCGAGGTGATTGGAGCCATCATCAGCGTTGCGGGCGTCTGCCTGTTCTTTGTGGAGCAAATCATTCCCGCCTAAACAAGCAATTCGCCCCGGGCCACTATCCGGCTGCTTCCGCCAACATATATCTCCCCTCCCACGTCTATCACGGTAGTCACCACACTGGGATGATTCATGACTTCACCCTGCACAAATTTACACTCGCTCGGCCTGCCCACAAACCCGTGAATTAGCAGATAATGTGTCAGGGCGGCATTGGCCGTTCCGGTTGCCGACTCCTCGTTCACCCCATAGAGTGGAGCGAAATTGCGTACATGTGCCGTACTGCCATCATCCAGACCCCTGCTGAGCACAAAGGCATGAACCCCCACCACGCCCCATTTGCGGCTGAACTCGCGCAAAGCTTCCATATCGGGGGCAAGCCTGTTCAGTTCGTCCAACGTCGCCACAGGGAAGATAATGTCGGGCAAACCCGTCGAGATTATCTCAATGGGCAAATCGGGCATATTGCTGCCCATAATGCTGCACAGTTGCTCCACATCCGTCTGGCTATTGATTACATCCACCCTTCTGGGTTCGGCCATCTGCATCAACACACGCTCGCCCACTTTCACGGTCAGGTCGCCGGCAAGTGTGCGACATCTGCACACACTCCCCTTAGCAACCATTCCTTCCTGGCACAGCACGCCAAAGGTGGCAATAGTGGCATGTCCGCAAAGGTCCACCTCGCCTTCCGGAGTGAAATAACGGAGAGAGAAACTATCGTCCCCCGTCGGCAACACAAATGCCGTTTCCGAATAGCGCAACTCTGCGGCAACATGTTGCATCAACTCATCGCCCGGAAATTGGGAGTCGGGCTCCAACAACACCACTCCCGCAGTGTTTCCGCCAAAGGGCTTATCGGTAAAAGCGTCAACAATATACAGTCTATTTTTCATCTTTATAACACAATTAAGTTGCAGCGTTACGTCGCCGCAATCCGAAATGCAAAGATACAAACATTCCTCGACATCTCAAAATCCAGACCACAAAATCGACTTATCCCTAATCGGTCATCGGGGTTTATCCTGTCCCAACACGAACTACCGCAAATAATAAAAGGATGCCGACAGGGCGAGCCGGCATCCTCATTGTTCATCTCTCAGATTTATTTACTGTCTGGTGGACGTTGCCTCTACCACCAGTTTCTTGGTCAACACGCCGTGAGGCAGATAGATGGCCGCAATATATGTGCCCGAGGCAAGGCCGCTCACGTCCAGCACCGC
>ONQD01000063.1 GCA_900319865.1 uncultured Bacteroidales bacterium
TTCGGTAATCTGAGTGGAGGGGGTGCCGGGATAGCTGTTGATGGCACTGCCGCCAGCATCGATAAAGGCTTGGGCAATTGCCTCATCGCCTAAAAGGAGTAACTTCGACATATCCAATATTTTAAATATTAATACTTTACTTTTAATTTTTGCAAAGATAAAGAAAATAAATGATATAGACAAATTTATTTTCTGCAACACCAAGCAAACAACTGAAAATGAAGCATCAACAAAACACCATCCACAACGGCTGGCAAATCGGTATTACCAACAAAAAACCGTAAGGAAATTCCAGCCCAACACACCTCGCTGTAGGTTCGCTGAAGGTTCGGTGAAGGTTCGCTATTTCAACGTTACTTCAACGGTATTTCAACGCTTTTATAGCGTCGAAATAGCGTTGCTGTAGCGATAAAGCACTGAAACAGAAGCGAACCTACACCGAAGCTACAGACAAGTAACAGCATCGATGCGGGGTGGGGAAAGGAAAAGCAAAGGATTATTGCCGCGGGCGGTTGGGTTGGTTGCAGACGGAGTCGAGCCAACTCACGAGGGATTCCAACACCGTGTGGTCGGGAGCTTGTCCGAGGGTGGCGTATTCGTCCACCGAACCGGTTTGGCACACTTGCCCCAGGTGGTTGATGTCCTTCAACTGCACGATGCTGCATTTCACCCTGTTTTTCTCACACACACGCTTTATGGCAGACAGGTTAGCCTCCGACGGCACTTGGCAATCCTTCTCACCGCCTATTGCCAAGAGCGGGCAGCGCATCCGAGCGATGTATTCGGCAGGGTTCAGCACCAGGAAAGTACGCATCCACGCAGTAGCCACCGTGAGTGCCCATCCGTAGCACTCGGTGTTGGTCAGCCCTATTTGCTGCTTTTGCTCACGGGTAAGCCCCTCGCTGTGTTTCCTGAACAGGGGCCGAAATGCAAGGTTCAGCGTCTTCACGGTGTCGGTGCATTGGGCCAAAGTGAGGGTGTCGCAAACGTTGAACAATTCGCGCATACATGCCAGACGTCGCCCAACAAGGCTGTCGGCCACTCCTTGCAAACGGAACAACGCCTCGTTCTGCTGCAGCAGCAATGTGCGGCCATCCACTGCGGCGCCGCCCAGCATTGCCACACCGGCCAAGGGGTTGGGACCACCGGCATTCCGGGCAGCCACTATGGCCGCTACCGTTGCCCCCTCACTGTGGCCGAAGAGGAAGATGCGTTGTGGGTCGATGCCAAGATTTGATTGGGGCGACTGCAAATACTTAAGTTGATGCTCCACATCGGAGGCAAAGTCGAGCGTAGTGGCGTGCACAATATCGCCTGTTGAGCCGCCCACTCCCCTATCATCACACCGCAGCACGGCGTAGCCACGCGACGACAGATATTCGGCTATCACCTTGAAAGGGCGGTGCCCCAGCAGTTCCTCGTCGCGGTTTTGGGCGCCCGAGCCGGTGATGAGAATCACGGCTGGGACTTTACCTTCGGTGCCGGAAGGCAGAGTAAGTGTGCCAGCCAGATGCATTGTATCGCCATTGGACGGAGACACAGCAATCACCACTTCCCGTTCGGTGAACCCCTGGGACCAAACGGCGAAGGGGACAAGCATCAGGAACATCAGCCAAAGGACACGCTTTATCTCCATCGTATCGATTCTATCATGTGATTGATGTCGTCCTGAATATAATTGAGCACGGGGGCCAGCGAGTCGTTGTTTGGCGTGCAGTCTATATAGAGCGCGCCGCGGAGAAAGTGCCGCACGCTGTCGGTGACCCAGAACTGGTAGGTACTGGCCACGTTCTGTCCTTTGAGATGATAGGTTGTGCCCGAAAGGTGGTTGGGACGGTCCACAAACTTATTTTCGTCGATGCCCGACGAGTAGGAGAAGTGCCCCTCGACAAACTTATATGATGTGTCGATCTGCGCCCGGAGGTCCTGCACGCCACGCATTTGCTTGTAGGTCATAAACACATAGCCTTTGTACTTGGGGTAGGTGATGGTGAACCACTTGTCGGTAGGCTGGTTTTTCTTCCACTCGATTTGCGACAGATTGCTGCGCTCGAATGTGAAGGGCAAGGCCGCAGTGTCGCAGAGGGTGTAGGCATGGGGCGGGAGGTCGATGCGCAGATAGGCTTGGGGCTTGGGAGTTTCGTTGCCTTGGTGACAGGCCGCGAGGGCCAGGCAACATAACATCAGATACAATAACTTTCTATTCATAACTGTACTATACTTTCAAAATTATCTTAGCAGGAAATGCTGGTTGTGCAGTTTGTCCTGGCGCATGAGCAGACCCACATCGAAGAGGTCGATGGAGACGTTGTACTTGCTGTTGCCCTGCTGTGCCTGCCAACGCAACTCGCGGGCACGGCAACGATGCGGACGGCACACCACTTTCAACGTACCGAACTCGGGCTCACCCCCGCGCAACACGGTCTCGTCGGCATCATAACACACGGTTTGCATACCATAGTGGTCCTTCAACTTGTAGACCATCTCGTGATACTTCCGTTCCCTCCAGTCAGCCTGCTGGTAGTGAAGCCTCATCTCGTCGGGCATGAGGCTCAGCATACGGGTGCGCAACTCCTTGTCCAATCTGGCGAAGAGCACCTTGCGATACATCTCAAACACGAAAGGCGAGTGTATGCGATACTGCGTTTGCGAGTTAATCCAGTATTCCAACCTAGTCATAATCGGGTGCAAAGATACGAAAAAAATTGAGAATTGTGCATTATTCACCTCAAAATAGAAAAAAAGTTTGTATCTTTGCAGTTTGAAAAAAAAGCATTACTATGGACAACAATCTGAAAATGAAAATTGACGAGATTGTGGCAGAAATTGCCAAAATCAACGACCTCACACACCGCATCTCCATATTGGAATACATGGAGCAACAGTCGTCCTACATGTTGTGGTTGCTGCAAGACGAGCAGCACATCGACTATGACTCGCAGAATGTCTGATATTACTTTTGCGGAACAATAACCGGAAGAAGTGCAAAGCTTTTTCCATTATCAATTGAAAACACACCCTTTTGCGCCCCAACCGCCCGCACGCTTAAAAGGTAGCAAGCATGAAAAGGAAAGCAGCATATAAAACAATTGTTCCCGTGGCGATATTTCTGTTGCCACTTGTGCTGATGCTGTCGGGATGTTCGGGCGGCTATTCTTTCACGGGTGCATCCATACCTGCTCAAGCCAAAACTATTTCAATCGAGCCATTCCCCAACTTCGCCTCGACGGTCAACCCGCAGCTCAGCCAGAAGCTCTATGAAGAGTTGCAGCAGATGTTCTCGTCACAGACAAGTCTCAACGTGATAGACGAGGACGGCGACCTGCAAATCTCGGGCGAGATAACAGACTACAGCACACGCCCCTCGTCCATAAGCAGCGATGACAACGTGGCAACCAACAGGCTCACCGTCACTATCAAGGTTAGCTTCACCAACCGATATGACTCCAAGACCGATTTCGAGCAGAGTTTTTCCCGATTCAAGGACTACAGCGCTGCCCGCGATTTCTCATCTGTTGAGCAAAGTCTGGTTGGCGAAATAGTGACCGAGTTATGCGAAGACATCTTCAACAAATCCGTAGTGAACTGGTAATAGGGTGGCTGCTTGCCATTGGCGGCACACTGGTTTACCTGCTGACCCTGGAACCCACCGTGAGTTTTTGGGATAGCGGTGAATTTATTGCCGTTTCCCACAGGTTGCAGGTGGGGCATCCGCCCGGAGCGCCACTCTATCAGCTGCTGGCCCATGCATTCAGCTGGATGGCGGGCAACGATGTCACGGCTGTGGCACGATGCTGCAACGCCCTCTCGGCTGTGGCGGGAGGACTGACGGTCATGTTCCTCTATTGGTCCATACTGCTGCTTTTCCGCACACGCAAAAAGCGCACTCCCGACACCCCAGGCACCTCTTATTCGCTACATTTGCCCGCCGCGGTTGGGGCGCTGTGCTACCTGTTTTGCGACACAGCTTGGTTTTCGGCAGTTGAGAGCGAAGTGTACAGCCTCGCAATGCTCATTGCCTCGGTCACCCTTTGGGCCATGTTGCGCTGGTACCACTCCACCGACTACCGCCACTCGTTCCGGTGGCTTTTGTTGATATCCCTGCTTCTGGGTATGGGTATCTGCGTGCATCTGCTCACCCTTCTCACTACCCCCACATTGCTTATTCTGATGCTGTTCAAATTGAGGGATGTAAAGAAGACTTCGGACGTTCCTTTCTTCCAGACTGCGTTTCCATTGCTGAAACCCCAATTCCCACTGCTGCTTGTATTCTTCTTCATCATAGGCCTCTCACCCTACAGCATTATCCCCATACGGGCCGCCGCCAACACACCTATCAACGAGATGGGGCCGGCCACCGCCGAGCAATTCAAGCAGTATTTCACCCGTGAGCAATACGAGAAAGCTCCACTCTATCCGCGCATGTGGCGTCACCACAAGAACGACGCGCAATATGCCGCCTCGTGGAGCGGCGGAGACACCACTTGGGTGGGCAACATGAGCTACTACTTCTCCTACCAGTTCACATACATGTATCTGCGATACCTGATGTGGAATTTCTCGGGCCGCTACAACGACCGTCAAGGCTATGGGTCGCCCCAGAACGGGCAATTTCTCACCGGGCTCCCTCCCCTCGACCGACTGCTGGTTGGCACCTCCAAGCGTCCTCCCGACAGCCTTCCCAATAAAGGGCACAACATCTACTACCTCTTACCCCTGCTGCTGGGACTGGCAGGAGCGGTGGTATTGACCGACAACCGGAAGCCGTTTTGGACCATCATGTCTCTTTTCCTGATGGGAGGCATAATCCTTTCAGTATACCTGAATCACCCCACCTACGAACCCCGTGAACGCGACTATGCCTATATCCTCAGTTTCTATGCTTTCTGTATGGCCATAGGCTTCGGGGCCGAATGGATTACGCGCAGTGTAAACCGTCTTTTCGCCCGCAGCCACCGCGTGCCCCGCCTGGGTTTGGTGCTCGCCACCCTCCTTCTGGGCATTCCGCTGCTAATGGCTTGCCAAAACTGGGACGACCACGACCGCAGCCACCGATACATAGCCTACGACTCGGGCAAGAATATTCTCAACTCATGCGATACCCATCCCGACGGTACGGTCCTGTTCTGCTACGGCGACAACGACACCTTCCCCTTGTGGTACCTCCAGTCGGTTGAAAACACTCGGCCCGACATACGTGTCGAGAACATTGGCATCATGGGATGGAAAAATTTCATCTCACTGCTCACCGAATGTATCAAGGATTACGATGTTGATCGCGAAATCTTCGATAATATCAATGATTTGACTATCTTTGATGGCGAGCGCGCTGTTGAAGAATTTGGTTCAGGCAAGACCCGCGAACTTTCTGAGAAGTTCGAGAAGGCTGCTGAGAACCTCAAGAAAGCTAAAGCTGAGATCAGCAAGTGCGAAGAAAAGCTCAAACAGGCTATCGAAGACGATTATGATATCGAATTCGGTAAGTTTAATATCATCAAGGGTCGTTACTGGGATGATAGCGAACTTAAGGTCACCGTTAAGAATACTAGCGACACCAGCATCAAGTTCTACTTCAAGATTGAGGCTCGTGATGCTGACGATAAGCTAATCGACAGCGATACTTTCTACACGAAGACTCTCGACGCTGGCGCATCTGGCGAATACACTATCTTTGACTACGTTTCAAGCTCAAAGTATGAAAAGATGTCCGCTGAAGATGTAAAGTACGTCGTCGTAACGGTTGAAGAAAACTAATTTAACCTACAAAAATACCACCCCGAAAGAGGTGGTATTTTTTTTGCTCTTGCAAGCGATTAACGCTTGGAGAACTGTTCGCGTTTGCGAGCGCTGCGGAGACCGTAGTGCTTGCGTTCCTTTTCGCGAGGATCGCGCTTCATGAGGCCTGCCTTCTTGAGCACTGGGCGGAATTCTGGGAA
>ONQD01000046.1:0-38122 GCA_900319865.1 uncultured Bacteroidales bacterium
CCATTCCGAACAGAGAAGTTAAGCCCTTCATCGCCGATGATACTGCACTGGTTTGTGGGAAAGTAGGCCGCCGCCAATCTTTTACAGAGGGAGTCTCATTCGGGGCTCCCTTTTTTTGTTTTTGACTGGTCCGATAGATTTGATAGATTTGATAGAGGGGATAGATTTGATAGTTTTTATTACTGGATGCTTTTCTTCTTAGAATCTTTTTTTCTAAAAAACATCTTTTTCATGTCACATTTTGATACCATTTTACGTTTAATAGCTGAACTGGTTCAAAAAAGCAAACAAATGTATAATTCTTAAACAAATAGTATCATGACAGAAGATGTATTAGACCAATTGATTTGGTCACTGGAATCCACACTTCCCACTTTGGCATTTATCGCTTTGGGGATAGTGGCTGTTGTCCTTGAATTCCGCAGAAAAAACAACGAATTAGAAAAGAGAAGTACCATTATTCAAACCGCCTTGGAAAAATGCGATGGTACTGTGCCAGATGAATTATTAAGAGCACTCAATAGTCCCAAACGCAGTCTCAAAATGCGTTTGCTCAACAAATTGTTATGGGGAATAATTTGCTCCCTGTTGGGTATTGGCATCATTATTGCCGTTTTAATCATTTACGATAAGGATTATTTCGAAGACGTCGCTGCGCTATTGGTCTTTGGTTTTGCTTTCTTTGCTGTCGGTGCAGGATTGTTGGCCTATTATTTTATTGCCCGCCGTGTGCTCCGCACTGAAATAGAAAAGGAAGAAAGGATGCTAAAAGACTAAATTTGAGTAATGACACGCGAACGGTTTATCGAACATGTCACCGCCGAGCAGGAGCCTCTCCGAAGGTTCTTGCTTGGCCTTTGTGGTGGCAACCGCATGGAGGCCGACGACATCGCGCAGGAAACTCTCATCAAGGCCTATCTGGCTTCGGACAGCTATGTTGAGCATTTCAAATTCTCCACTTGGCTCTTCAAGATTGGCTACCACACATTCCTTGACCATCAACGTCAGTCCCAACCACTTCTCTATCCGCTCGACGACACTCTTCCCGGCGGCATCCCTTCCGACACGGCTTTTGCCTACGAAGACCTCTATCAAGCCATCAACGCTCTCCCTGTCAAAACCCGTTCGGCCATCCTGCTTTATTACATCAATGGCTATTCAGTTCTCGAAATATCACGCATCATGGGCTCTACCCCTTTCGCCATAAGGAAGCAGCTCTCCCGCGGACGCGAACAATTACGTAAACTCATAAAGCAATGAAAAACGACCCATACATCAAAGAACTCTTCAACAATTATCACCCCCAACTCAGCGACAGCGGGGAGTTCATGCAGCAATTGACCCGCAAGCTTGACACCGTTGAGCAGGTCCGAAGCTACTGTCAGCACGAACGTCGTCGCCTGCGCCGCTCCTTTGTCGTCGCTTTCCTCTCCGGTATCCCTGTCGGCATTGCCATGACTGTCTTTTTCTTCTTCCATCCGTTGTCTCTGCATCTTACGGCTCCTTTTTGGACATCGCCGCTGCTCCGTTTTTTTGCTCACAACGCCTCCATGCTGATCTCCGGGCTTGTAGTCATATCCTTGTCGGCGGGCGTTGCATACATCTGCACTCTTTTCTACAATCTCTTCTCCTCCCATACATCCCCAACGTAAAATAATCTCTTCCCCTGCAATATAAAAGCAGGGTTCCGCGTTATTATACTAAAAAGTACATCAGACTGAAATCAACATTTGATATGCAAAAGTTTATACTATTTTCCATTCTTTTGGCTGTGCTGGTCTCCTGCGGCCATCCAACTTCTGATAAATCATCCCAATTCACATCTCACGAGGTGAAAACTTTCCGCCTGTCCGACTCCTCGACACTTCGTCTGAGTAGAAACACCGCCGACAGCAACCTCATCACGCTTTCCCTACTCTACGAAGACGGCTCCATCGATGCACTTATGGGCATAAGCAACAAGGACTTCATCCTTTCGGACAATGGCGACATCCTTTTCGACACTGTCTGTCTCTACAAAGACGACACCTCCTACATCCTTCGTCTCTTCGACATTTCTTCCACCTACGGTGCCGAAACCTGGTATGTCCTCTCGCCCTACTATAGCGGCATGCCCGACGGCCCCTGGAACATGTATTGCCTGCCGTTCGACCGCATGAACCTTCGCGACGTGGACGGTGACGGCGTCTCCGAAATTGTCGCCTACTCAGTCTCCAACCGTTCCGACAGCACAGTCTACTCGTTCCACAAAGGCGTTTGCACTCCCGTCGCCTCCCCCTCCGCGAAATAATAATTCTGCCCACCCCAAGCCCCGACTGCAACACTTTTTTCGCCCAAGATTATTCTCATTTTGCTATATATGGAAAAAAAAGCGTATCTTTGCAAAATAATTTAATCCTTTTTTCAAGTTGAATAAACAATAATATAACAAGCTATATGAAACGTATTTTTATTCTCTGTGCAACCCTCTTGCTGGTTGCTTCCGTAGCCTCGGCTCAAGATGAATCATCGTCCAACCTGTTCCAGGGCAAGTGGACCACATCATCAACCCCCGCCCTCAAAGCCAGTGAATACTTCTTCAACAACTGGGCCAAAACCGGTAACTCTCAAATCGATGTAACTGCTACATTCTTCGGCAACTACAAGTACACTCACCCCAAGTTCGTTTGGGACAATATCGCCGACCTCGCCTACGGCTATGCATGGCAGGACCTCGACAACTCCACTGAAGGTGGCCTTTTCGAAACCCGCCGCAAGAGCAACGATAAAATCGACCTCTCCTCATCCATCTCCTGGAATGCCTACAAAGGATGGGGCGCCAGCTTCTCCGCCAACCTCAAAACCCAGTTCGGCGCTGGCTACGAGTACACAGGCATCGGCACAGAACAGTGTTCAACTATTGTTTCCAACTTCTTTGCCCCGGCCTACCTCACCACTGCTCTCTCCTTCGAGCTCAAGAAAACCGACTGGTCGATATCCCTCTCTTTCCTGACCGGCAAGACCACCTTTGTCTACAATGACGACTTCATTGCCGAAGGCCGCAACTTCGGTGTTTTGCAGAGCAAAGATTTCAATGCCGACAAACCTGAAACCTTCACTCATGCCCACTTCGCCCTTGGTTCGTATGTCAAGGCCCAGTATCTGAAAAAGGACATTCTGAAGAATCTCGACCTCTATGCCCGTATCGAACTCTTCTACGACTATGCCAAACCCAAGAACATGGCGTGGGGCAACATGGAGGAGGATTCCCGATACACCCTTCGCGGAAAAGAGACTTTCGAACAATTGTCAAAATACAACTGGTTGAAGAAACGTGCCTTCGAGACCGACCTCGACTTCGAGCTCAAACTCGACTACCGTCTGGCATCCTTCATCTCCGCCAACTTCGCCCTCAACCTCAAGTGGGACACCGACTATAGCGGTATGGGCAATTGGGGCCACTGGCAAGTCTATCAGATGGCCGGTGTTCAGTTCTTCCTCAACTGGAAGACACCCAAAGCCTCTGCCGAATAATACCGAATCCGTGCCCTTCTGCCGGACTTCGTAACAGCATGCAGGGCAGTGCCTACCAATCCGCTGCCCTGCTTTTTTTATAATATACTATCACAAATGATTAGATAAAACAATATTCAGTAACGACACAATAGCTGCAATATAATGAAAAAACTTCTATCCCTTTCCCTTTTGGCGTTCGCACTCGTGCAGATGGCTTGCCAGCACACCCCGCAAAACTCCATGACCTACCGCCCATTGGGCAACACAGGCCTTTCGGTAAGTGAAATCAGCATAGGCTGTGGTGGATTCGAAAAACTCGATTCGGCTGGCTCCATTGCCTTGATGGACATGGCATTGGATAGCGGCATCAACTACATCGACATCTACGATGCCAACCCCAAAACCCGCTCCAACATCGGTGCAGCCCTCAAAGGCCGCCGCGACCGCATGATTATCCAGGCCCATATCGGCACCATTTTCAAGGACGGGCAGCACACCCGCACCCGCGACCTCGAGGAAACCAAGCAGGGTTTCGAAGACCTCCTCCAGCGTCTGGGCACCGACCACATCGAAGTGGGCATGATTCACATCACCGATAGCCCCGAGGAGTGGAACGAACTGGAAGGCAGCCCCTACCTCGACTATGTTTTCCAACTCAAGAAAGAAGGCAAAATCAAGCACATTGGTGTCAGCAGCCACAACGCCGAAGTGGCGCTCATGGCTGCACGCAGCGGCTGGATTGAAGTCATCATGTTCTCGCTCAACCCCGCTTTCGACCGCCTCCGTGGTGGTGCCACCCCTTGGGACGAGGGTGCCATGGACAACCTCCAGGCCGGCATCGACCCCGTGCGTGTTGAGTTCTACGACTATTGCGCCACCCACCATATCGCGGTCACCGTCATGAAAGCCTTCGGCGGTGGTGGCCGCCTGCTCGACCAGAAAACTTCGCCCCTCGGCGTCGCCTTCACCCCCGAGCAGTGTATAGCCTACTGCCTTGCCAAGCCCTGCATCGCCACCTGCATCCTCGGCATCGACAACACCGACGAGCTCTTGGCCGACCTCCACTACCTTCATGCCACCGAGGCCGAGAAAGACTACACTACCGTCCTGCAGCCTGCACAGGCAGCCAAGGGCGGCGACTGCACCTATTGCAACCACTGCTCCCCCTGCCCACAGGGCATCCCCATCGCCCGCGTCAACGAACTGCTCGATAAGGCACAGACCCAAGGCCTCACCCCCGAGCTTAAACAGCAATACGAAGCCCTTTCGCATCACGCTTCCGAGTGTACCCATTGCGGCAGCTGCATGTCGCGTTGCCCCTTCGGTGTTGATGTTCCCGCCAAAATGGACGAGGCCAAGCAAGTTTTCGGCAAATAAATACTTAACTTTTCATATCTTTCTTTTTGCAGCCGGTCCATGTGGCCGGCTGCTTTTTTTACCTTCCACAATCTTCCTAGCCCTAAATAATGTTATTTTGTGCAGTAAGGTTAACATAATCTTACTAAGAGGTGACAAAGGGGTGAATATATAGCGAAGCTAGAGGGGATATTGTTGCCACAGTGACATCAAACAGAAACAACCCCACACTAAAAAAGAATCAACCCCGCACTTGGTTGTGTGGGGTTGATTGTTATTAAAGGAACTTCTAATAATTCTCTTTTGAGAGCGCGTCCCTCCGGGACGCTGTTTCTATGTTGATTATTATCCCCACACTACGTGCGGGGTTATTGAGAGTGTGCCTCTTCGAGGTTAATAGAAGTCCCCTTAAGAAGCCTTGCTATTTCGGAGGGCTAGTGGACCACAATTTTCTGCGGGGTGCTGCTTCCTATCTGAATGAGGTAAACTCCGGCGGCGGGCAGGTAGACGGAGAAGGGTTCAGGCACATTGGGCTGAGAGGAGATAAGTTTGCCCATGATGTCGAATACGCGCACGTGCTGCCCCTCGGCACCGTTGACCACAAGGCGGTTGCCCTCTTGCGAGTAATGTGTCGGGTGGAGTAGGGGAGAGTCGATGCCCACGTTCTCCTCGAAATGGGCGGTTATGATGGTGTCCTGTGTGACCACAAGCTGGCGGGGATTATCTGTGTTGCCGTCGCTCCATGCCGTGAAATGATAGCCAGGGTTGGCATTGGCTGCAATTGTTGCCGTGCTGCCATTGGCGCAGGAGGGCTCTTCCAGCACCTCGACCACGCCCATTTCCGAATTCTCGGTCTCCACAGTCAGGGTGTCCATCACCACCTCTATGAAGTTGGAGAAGTAACTCCAGCTTGAATCGTACGATTCCATGCTGCCGCAGGGGATATAAACGGGCACAGTGTCGGCTATGCCTGCAAACACATTTGAGCCCAATGCAGGTGCCACCCTGCTTTTCGAGATGATGTTGGGCGAAATAATAATAGGCTCAGAACCTGTCGGTACGCCATCTTGATAAAGAATACGCGTTCCGAAACGTGAAAAAGCATCTGCCGGTATCCAACGCACATTCTCTCCTATCACCAATTGGGTAATGTTCGTGTCATAATAAAATGCACTGGATAAAAGGCAGCTATCTGCCTCATAGTAAAGGCTGGTAAGGCCAGTACAAGCACTAAAAGCCCCACTGCCAATTTCCCTAATCAAATTAGGTATTGTCAGCGAAGTGAGACTGGTGCATCCTCTAAATGCGTGATTAACTATCAAGGCAGGAGCATTGGGCAATTTCACCTCCTGGAGATTTGTACACCCGGCAAAGGCCCCCATTCCAATAAAAGTGACGGAATCGGGAATGATTATGGAAGTGAGGCCTGTGCATCTTGCAAAAGCGTAAAATGCAATCCAGGTGAGGGAATTGGGTAAATTTACCGAGAGAGGACCTCTGCAATCAGAAAAGCCAGGAGAATAAATATCGGTGACAGTATTGGGAATGGTTACTGAATCAGCCCCTATCCTGTAGGCATCTCCAATATAAACCTGAATGGCGGTTTTTGTGCTGTCTGTATAAACTATTCCGTTTTCAATGTAGCCATTTATTGATTGGGCTCCCCAAGTTTCCAGAATCGGTGTTCCTTCATCATATCCAGTTGTGTCTAAGGCACTTCCATAATATGTCACATGTCGTACACCATTTTCTGTTATATCTCCACCGAATGCTAATAGTTCAATCGTATCGACAGAGTTCGGTATCGTCAAGGAGGCAATTCCTGTGCAATTAGTGAATGCATGAGAACCAATCTTTGTGACAGTATTGGGTATCGTCACAGAGGTGAGGCCTTCGCATCCATAAAACAATGCTGGCTCAATCGTGGTGACCGAATTGGGTATCGTCATCGAGATGAGGTTTTTGCATTCATAGAATGCTGACGCTCCAATAGAAGTGACCGAATTGGGTATCGTCATCGAGGTGAGGTTTTTGCATTCAGAGAATGCTGACGCTCCAATAGAAGTGACCGAATTGGGTAACGACACGGAGGTAAGCCACGAACAGCTATAGAATGCGCCAGGGCCAATAGTGTCAACGGTGTTCGCTACAGTCACAACTGTGTCATGCCCAATGTATGCCAACAGCGTTGTCTCCGTACTGTCGGAATAAATAAAATCATTGTCCTGATAGCCATTCATTGAAATTGCGCCCCAAGGCCCGCCAGTTGCGGTGCCATGGTATTCGATATGCTTCACTAAATAGAAAGCTCGATCGCCAATCGTGGTGACAGAACTGGGAATTGTAAGTGACGTAAGGCTTGTGCAAAAACTGAAGGCTCCCCTTTCTATTGAGGTGACGGAATTAGGTATCGTCACAGAGGTAAGGCTTGAACAACCTGCGAAAGTGCTAAGTTCAATTGATGTGATGGAATTTGGCATGGTAACTGACGTGAGGTCTTCGCATTCTTGAAAAGCAGCACGTCCAATCGAAGTGACGGAATTGGGTATTGCCACTGAGGTGAGGCCTTTGCATCCCAAAAAAGCCATTATTCCAATCGAGGTGACGGAATAGGTATTTCCGCCGTAGGTGACAGTGCTGGGAATGGTAAGGTTCCCCAAAGGTTGTGTGTTATCAAACCCTACCACAGATACGGTGGTGTTGGTCACCGTGTCGATTGTGTAGAAGAGCGTCTGGCCGGATGGTGTCACGGCACTGAAATCGTAGGTCTGGGCTTGCGCAAATTGTAGTCCTGCGAGTAGCAGGAGAATGATAGATAGTAGTTTCTTTTTCATGTTGTGTGTGTTTTGTTTGTATGTCAGTTGCTTGTAGGCATCTTACGCTCGATGTCTACAAGTGCAAAGATACACTTTTTTTACAATCTGATAAAGAAAAAACTGTCGAGAGGTCTTACTTTACACCTTTACCTAATAGAACAATTCCTCATAGGCAAGTGAAGAGTGCTTTGGTTGATATGTGTTAAATACATCTTGTAAGGTGGTATGATGCTACCTTTTTAAGTGGTATTTAACTAAAGTTAGTTTCTTTATTTAAGAAGAATTAACGGATTGATTGCAATACATATCCCTATTTGGCGTTATTTTGCAAATCATCGTTTAAAGGAATTGAGGTAATCATAGAAACAACAGAATTATGACGCTGGAAGAAACATATTCAGTATGGATGGCGAAACATCCGCTAACTGGCGAGCTGGAAAGACTGCTGAACAAGAAGTTTACCATTGAGTACAACTTCAACAGCAACCATATAGAGGGCAACACTTTGACCTATGGTCAGACTGAATTGCTGCTTTTGTTCGGCCGGGTAACTGGGGGAAGTGAGGTGAAGGATTATGCCGATATGAAGGCAAGTCAAGTGGGTGTGGAAATGGTGAAAGAAGCGGTGCAAGATAAGTCTATGCCCATGACCCAGAACTTTATACGGCAACTTCACAAAGTGATATTGCGCGAAGACTACACCGTCTACCGAAACCTTCCGGGCGGTTTGACAACCAGTTATACCATCCATGCAGGGCAGTATAAAACCCGTCCCAACAGTGTCATTACCCGCTATGGCGACCGTTTTGAATATGCCTCGCCTGAGGAGACCCCAGCCCTTATGTCCGACTTGGTGGACTGGTACAACAGAGCCGAGCAAGAGGGTAAACTCTCGCCTGTGGAGTTGGCGGCCCTCTTCCATTACCGCTACATTCGCATACACCCCTTCGAGGATGGCAATGGCCGTATTGCCCGTCTGCTGGTGAACTACATACTGGCACGGCACGGCTGGCCGATGATAGTCATCCGCAATCGTAACAAGTCCCAGTACCTTGAGGCATTGCATAAAAGCGACATGGCAGTAGGCATAGAACCAATAAAGGGTGCACGAGCCACAAAGATCCAAATTGCCCATTTTATGCAGTACTTTAAGAATACCGTCAGGAACGAAATCCAGTGCGATATAGATATAATAGACAGTTTTGGCAAAGACACTTGGTGGTACGATGGCGAGCGAATCAAGTTCCGCAGTGAGTCGGGCAGCAAGGTACTGTCGTTGATGCAGGCCAACCCATACATCACCTATGCCGAAATGGCAGCCAACATCGGAATCAATATCTCAGCACTTGAAAAAATTATAGGTCGCATGAAGGAGAAAGGCTATTTGGAGAGGCAGGCAGCAGAAAAAAGTTGGTATGTGTTTGCCCTGTCTACAAATCAGATTGTGTAAATAGTGTTCGGCTAACCAATTCCGCTTGACAGCACAGCCCTTTGGTATCCCATTCAAAAAAAATGCGTATCTTTGCACCATGAACATTTCTGAAATATTCGCTCTTTTTGAAAGGCAAATTGTTGAATATCATAAAATAGATTCCGTTAACGAGCCTTCGCACAATCCCTATAGCGAGGGTTTGTTTGAGCACGTGCTGTGGGAGAAAAGCTATATTGACACAGTGCAGTGGCATTTGGAAGACCTTATCCGTCCTGACGATGTGGACCCCGTGGAGGCTTTGAGGCTGAAACGATGGATAGACCGGTCCAACCAGCGAAGGACGGACATGGTGGAACGCATAGACGATTACTATATGCAGCAGTTTGCGCAAGTAGAGGTTTCGCCCGATGCCAAAATCAACACCGAGACTCCCGCATGGGCCATTGACCGCCTGTCGATACTGGCGCTGAAGATTTACCATTTCGGCATCGAGGTGGCGCGTACGGATGTGGATGCGGCGCATCATGAGCGTTGTTTGAACAAATATAATACGCTGCTCGAACAGAAGGCGGATTTGATGCAGGCAATAGACGACCTGTTGCACGAGCTGGCCACGGGCCGGAAACGGATGAAGTTGTACCGACAGATGAAGATGTACAACGACCCGTCGCTGAATCCTATGCTTTACAACAAGAAGTGAGCCGTAGGGAATATAGGATGCGGTTGCTGGTGGTTAGGCTGTCGGCGTTGGGCGATGCGGCGATACTCGAGCCGGTGTTGCGCCAGCGTGCGGCTGCAAACCCGGATGTGCTGTTTCTGGTGGCCGGACCGCCACGCATCGAACCATTGTTCCGCGGAATGGACAATGTGCAGTATATTCCTACAGAGCGTAGGCAGAAGCCTAGGCAGCTGTACAGAAGCCTTTCGGCCTATAAGCCTGACATGGTGGCCGATATGCACCATGTGCTGAGGGTGATAGGAATGGACTGGTTTTTCAGGCTGCATGGGGTGAGGGTCCATTACATACATAAACATACGTCAAAAGGTGTGCCTTCGTGGCAGAGGTATGACAGGGTTTTTGACCGTTGCGGGCTGAAGGGGAGTGTTTCGGCACAGGATTATTGGCAGCCCCGTGTGGGAGGTGAAGGGAAACGGATAGTAGGTGTGGCCCCGTTTGCCCAGCATCAGGGCAAGATATGGCCTCTGGACAAGATGGAGCGGTTGGTGGAGATGCTTTCGCAGAAGGGCTACAGAGTGGCTCTTTTCGGCAGCAGGGACGAGGCCGGAGTGTTGGAGCAGTGGGCCGGGAGATATGAGGGGGTGGATTCGCTGGCGGGCCGATTCTCTTTCGAGGAGGAATTGGAACGTATCGGGGCGTTGGATGTGATGGTGAGTATGGACTCGGCCAATATGCATTTTGCTTCGTGCAAGGGAGTGCCGGTGGTGAGTATTTGGGGTGCCACACATCCCTGCCGCGGCTTTTATGGATGGAGACAGAACCCCGACTGGGCGGTGCAGAAGGATATGGACTGCCGCCCCTGTTCCAAATATGGCAATAAGCCTTGCAAAAAAGGCAATTACCCTTGCATGCAGACTATCGAGCCGCAGGAGGTGATGGAGCGTATAGAGCGGGTGCTGTCGGTATAGTTAAGACAGTCGGGAAGATTTTACACTGATTATTGAATGATTATTGGTGTCCGATAAAACGTGTCAACGGCACGTTATCCTATTAACTACACACTGCAAGTGTGGGGTTATTAGGATAGCGTACTTTCGGTACTGGCCGGTGTGGGTTGGACTATAAGGTGGGTTCTATAAATTCTGTATATATGTCGCGTCCCTTTGGGACGCAGTTCTCAGATGTCTGAATGTCACGGCACTGCGCCTTCGGCTTGTACCGTGAAGTCCCCATAAGTGGTTGCGCATCGGGGAAGGAGCCATCAGGACAGGGGGAGAGAGATAGTGAAGGTGGAGCCTTGACCGGGCTCGCTGGCAAGGGATATCTTGCCATTGTGGAGAGCAACAACTTGTGAGACATAGTTGAGTCCGATGCCGAATCCTTTCACGTTATGTACGTTGCCGGTGGAGACGCGGTAGAATTTCTCGAAAATATGTTTTTGGTCTTCCTTGGCTATGCCGATGCCGTGGTCGGTGACCTGGATGACGGCGAAACCGTTGTCGGTATGGGTGGAAATGTGAATTAGAGGGGCGTCGAGGGAGTATTTGATGGCGTTGTCGATAAGATTGTGAATCATGTTGGAAATGTGCAGTTCGTCGGCATAGAGCATGCCGTCGATGGGTTGGAGGTCGGAGGTGAGGGTGCCCTTGCGGTTTTCGATAGTGAGTTCGAAACTCTGGATGGAGTCGCGGACGATGTTGTTGAGGTCGATTTGTTTGGGCGAGATGGAGAATTTCTTGCCTGACATTTTGGCGCTTTGGAGGAGGGTTTCGATAAGAACGCGCATGCGGCGGTTTTCGTCGCTGATGATATTGACGAAGTTGCGGCGGGTGGAGGAATCGCTGGTGACGGAGTCGTCCTTGAGCATTTCGCAGGCAAGGCCGATGGTGGCGATGGGGGTTTTGATTTCGTGGGTCATGTTGTTGATGAAGTCGGTTTTCATCTCGTCCAGTCTGTGTTGGGAGAAGATAGTGCGGATGGTGAAGACGAAGAGTGTGGCGATGAGGAGAATCATCAAGATGCTGATGATGGTGTAGCGGTTGGTGTCGGAACTGAGGATGATGGGTGAGGAGGGGAAGGCGAGGACGACAAAGAGGCTTTCGCTGGAGGTGATTCCGTTGGGGTGGAAAGTGTATTTGAAAGCGGAATTGCGCAGTTCGTCGGAGTCGGCTTGCTGGCTGCAGTAGAGCAGGGTGTCGGAGTCGGCTTTAATCACACCGATGGAGGGGGAGAGGTCGACACCGTTGATAATGAGTTCTTCGCGGATGAGGGAGTCGAGGAGGGGGAAGTTGAGTTTGGAGGGGTCGATGGAGCTGTAGATGGTTGGGTAGGCGGATTGGGGGTTGGAAGCCTCGAGGGTGCTTTGCAGACGGTTGCGGGCGTTGAGGAGGGTGTTGTACTGGCTGATGATGTTTTCTTCGGCAGGCTGGATGTGGGCGTTGGGGAGGGGGAAAACACTGTCCTGGGTGGAAACGCCGAATTGGACGCGTTTCTCGTTGTAGAAGAGTTGGGTGTTGTTGCGGATGATGTCCTGCATTTTCTCGTTCATTTCGTCGATGCGGCGGTAGCGAAGCAGGAGGTATCGTTCCTTTTGGGAGACATAGTCCTCGACTTTCATTTGGTCCAGTTGATTGAAGACTTTGTCGATGGCGTTGTTGACACTGATGTTAAATAGGTTGTCGCTCATCTTGGCAGATTCGCGGGTTTGGTGAATCTGGATGATGATGAGGCCAATGGAGGCAATGGCGAAGAGCGCTGATAGCAATATGAGAAAACGACGTTTCATAGGCAATACTATAAATGAATAACGGACGATGACTGAAAAAATTTTGTGATGAGTGATTATTAAGAAAAAAAATATTATCTTTGCAAATTGTTCAGGGCTTGTAGGTGGCTGTTGTGCCAGCACAGCCTCAGTAAAATAGTATACTTTATAAGGAACATGAAAATAGGGATAATAATAGCAATGGATGTTGAGTACCGCAGGATGCTCGATGTGCTTGGGGGCAAACCCCAGGGGCGCATCGGCGGGAACGATGTTGTTCTGTGGCAATGCGGAATAGGAAAAGTCAATGCGGCGATAGGAACAGCGCGATTGGTGCAGGAACACCATCCCGACTGCATCTTGAGCACAGGATTGGCCGGCGGCATTGACAACAGTCTTGGCGTGATGGATGTGGTGGTTGGTAGCCAGACTGTTTACCATGACGTATGGTGCGGTATGGGCAATGCTTACGGTCAGGTGCAGGGCATGCCGGAGCGATTTGATGCCCATCCTGTGCTGCTGCAGTGTGTAGAAGGGATTGCGGACAGGGAGACGATGCAAGTGAAGCGGGGCTTGATTTGCACGGGTGACCAGTTCATTACTGACTGGGAGGCATTGTCGCGTATCAAGAGCCGTTTTCCCGACGGGCTGGCCTGCGAGATGGAGTCTGCCGCTATTGCACAGTCGTGCCATATTTATGGCATTCCGTTTATGAGTATAAGGGTTATCAGCGACACTCCCGGCAATACGGACAACCACCAGCAACAATGGGATGAGTTTCTTGCCTCTATGGGCGAGCGCTCTTTCCTTTTCATGAAACAGTACCTCTGCAGCCTGCCGACACAACTCTGAATACGATTATGAAATGCTGCGTGCTGATTCTTGGAGCGCTCTTGTGTGCTGGTTGTGGGCAAAGGGTGGTGAGCAATATGGACGAGCAGATGCAGGAATCGGCTACAACCCGTCGGATGGATCTCCCCTATGATTCCTTGCAAGGATGCTGGGGAATAAATCCCGAAACAGGCAATAGCATACTGTGTTTCATGGAAAACGATTCGGTGTTTTGGGTAGACCCCTCACTGTGGTGTACATACTCCATTGAGGACGACACAATCACCATGATGCAGGATACGTCAGTCTATTTTAGAGGACAAATAGAATACCGAAACGACACGTTGTTCTTAGCCGACAGCGACTTTGTTTGGAAATATGAACGATATAAAGAATATTAATTAGAAATGAAGACAATACCCAGTTTTACAATTGATCATATCCACCTGCTCCGCGGCATATACGTGTCGCGCAAAGACCAGGTTGGAGGCGAGGTGGTCACCACATTCGATATCCGTATGAAAGAGCCCAACCGTGAGCCTGTGCTCGGCCAAGGAGCTATCCACACGATAGAGCACCTTGCTGCCACCTATCTCCGTAATCAACCCCAGTGGGCGGACCGTATTATCTATTGGGGTCCCATGGGCTGCCTGACGGGTAACTATCTGCTTATGCGTGGCGACTTGCAGTCGGAGGATATAGTGGAGTTAATGAAAGAGACTTTCCGGTTTGTGGCCGACTTCGAGGGCGAAGTGCCGGGTGCTGCCCCGAAAGACTGCGGCAACTATCTGTTGCACGACCTACCCATGGCCAAGTGGGAGTCGGCAAAATATCTCCACGAAGTATTGGAAAAAATCACTTATTCCAATCTTCACTACCCTGAACAATAGACGATTGCTCACAGAAGAAAAATAAATGGCAAAAAAAATATCTTTTGCACACAATAATTCAAGCAAAAGAAAGTTATTAAGACTGTTTTTTAACACGAGGCCCCGTAGTTCAGCTGAATAGAACGTCGGATTCCGGTTCCGAAAGTCGTGGGTTTGAATCCCGCCGGGGTCACAAATAAGCATAATAGTGGCTAAAATATCACTTTTTTTCAAGGAAGCAAAGCCCTTTGCCCAATTAGTTGGATTATTTTTCCTGTTCATTATTGGTTTTATTATCGCTACCGGCATACAGATGTTGGTGCCGATTGGTGATACGACTTCGCCCCAGCTGATGCTGACGATGCAGGGAGTGTCGCAATTGTTTACCTTTTTGCTGCCGGCGTTGCTGTTTGCTGTGCTGTATAGTGGTAATGTATGCGGATATTACCATTTTGATATGGGTGTAAAAAAATGGGTGCTGGGTTTTGTGGCGATAGTGATAGTGTTGCTCTTGTTGCCGGTTGTGGACTATATAAGTTTATGGAACGAGAGTTGGGATTTGGGTGCTATGGATGGCAGGATGAGAGAGATGACAGAACGTTCGCAGCAGTTGATAGAGCAGATGCTTTCGACTACCGGAGTATGGAATTTGTTGCTCCAGCTGGTGGTGGTGGCGTTGGTGCCAGCAGTATGCGAGGAAATGTTCTTTAGAGGGGCATTGCAGCAGATAATGGACAAGTGGTTTGGCAACAAGCATGTGGCAGTGATAGTTGCCGCCATAGTCTTTTCACTTGCCCATGGAGATATATATGGATTGGTGCCCCGGTTTATGCTGGGGGTGATATTGGGTTATCTTTTTGTTCGGTCGGGTTCAATACTGGTCAATATTTGTGCCCATTTTGCCAATAATGCAGTGTTTGTGGTTCTGTACTACCTGTACAATGTGGGAGAGCTGTCGGTAAATCCCTCAGAACACATTCTGATACCCTGGGGTACAGCATTGATGTGCATGGTTGGATCGGGGTTGTTGTTCACTGTTTATTTTGTTGGAAAACGACAAAAAGAAAGCGAAAAAGCCAAGCAATAGACGTTACAATTCAGATTATTAAGAAGAAAAAAATAAAAAAAACGCCATTTGTATATTACTGAAAATCAATGCGGTTTGAAGAATATTAAGTTTTAAAAAAGAAAAGGAAGAAAAAAATGTTCTTCATTTCGATTTTTTTTGGTAATTTTGCAGCCTGTTTCACGCATGAGGAACGGACTTTTTTAGAGTAATAATTAAAAAAAATAACACAATATGACAAAGGCTGAAATTGTTGCACAAATTGCACAGAAAACCGGTATTGAGAAAGTCGCTATCCAGGCTACCGTTGAGGAATTCATGAGTGTTGTGAAAGAGTCGCTCGCCGAAGGAGAGAATGTGTATCTCCGTGGTTTTGGCAGCTTCATCATCAAGAAGCGTGCAGAGAAGACTGGTCGTAACATCTCGAAGAACACTACCATCATTATTCCCGCACACAACATTCCTTCGTTCAAGCCTGCCAAGACTTTTGTGAATGATGTAAAGAAAAGCGTAAAATAAGTAAACACATTAATAAACTGATATAATATGCCTAACGGAAAGAAACACAAAAGACACAAGATGTCTACTCACAAGCGTAAAAAACGTCTGCGCAAGAATAGGCATAAGAAGAAGTAAGTATAGTTCTTCTTCCTGTCTTTAAAAAAAATCTAACAACTAAAACAAATTACACAACGGTGGGAATCCACCGGTTTGTGTAATTTGTTTTTTATAAATACTAATGGAGAAAGAATTAATAATATCAGCATCATCGGAAGAGATACAGCTTGCCTTGGTAGAGGACAAGCAACTGGTGGAACTGCATAAAGACAAGCCAGGGAACACGATACAGGTGGGTGATATATTTGTGGGGAAGGTGCGCAAAATAATGCCCGGCCTCAACGCTGCATTTATCAATGTTGGGGAGGACAAAGACGGTTTTGTGCATTATTTGGATTTGGGTCCTAACTACGGCTCTGTGATGAAATATATGAAGCTTGCCATGAATGGAGACAACTCTGTCAGCACATTGAGCAACTTCAAGTTGGAACCCATACTGGAGAAGACCGGAAATCTTTCAAATATATTGAAGGTTGGACAATTGGTGTTGGGACAGGTGACTAAAGAACCGATATCGACGAAGGGACCCAAACTGACTGGTGACATATCGTTCGCGGGGCGTTATTTGGTGTTGACCCCTTTTGTGACCAGAATATCCATATCGCAGAAAATTAAAGGAGGAGAGGAACGGGGGCGACTGAGACGCCTGATGCAGAGTATAAAGCCCGATAATTTCGGGGTGATTGTGAGGACGATTGCTGAAGGGAAGGGCGTGGCAGAATTGGATGCAGATCTGCGCCAGTTGATGTCGCAATGGAACCATCTGACAGAACGGCTGAAACATGTTACCGGGCCTGAAAAGATAGTGTCGGAACTGAGCACCACTTCGGCTTTGCTGCGCGATGTGCTCACAGATGACTTCAACAATATCTATATTGATAACGAGAATATTTACAACGAAGTGCGTCAATATATTGGGACTATTGCTCCAGAGAAAGTGGACATAGTGCACCACTATAAGATGGAGACACCGATATTTGACCAGTTCGGAGTGTCGCGAGATATACGCAGGGCGTTCGGTCGGATAGTGACCATCAGGTCCGGGGTTTATCTCTATATAGAGCATACGGAGGCAATGCATGTGATTGACGTAAACAGCGGAAACCATATTAAAGCTGGTGGTGGACAAGAAGACACTGCATTGCAAGTAAATATAGAATCGGCGAAAGAGATAGCACGTCAGTTGAGGCTTCGCGATATGGGCGGCATCGTAATTATAGATTTTGTCGACATGCAGAAGGCCGACAACCGGAAGAAACTGTATGAGGTGATGTGCGAAGAGATGTCGCGGGATAAGGCCCGGCATACTATTCTGCCGCTTAGCAAGTTCGGATTGATGCAGATAACACGTCAACGTGTGCGCCCGGCTGTGGAGGTGAATGTGCAGGAGAAATGCCCATTCTGTGACGGGACGGGTACTATAAAGTCCAGCCTTGTGGTGGTGGACGAAATAGAGTCGAACCTGAGATACCTTACATCCTCACAAAACGAGAAGAAACTCACTATTGTGGCTCATCCATACGTGTATGCATATTTGACCAAGGGTTTCCCCAGTATCAGACTGCAGTGGATGCGCAAATACCGAATTATTATTAAAATCAAGTCTTCGGAGTCGTACGGACTACTGAATTACAAATTCTTCAATGCCGCAGGCGATGAAATCGCACTTTAGACCACATGTGCTGTTGGCAGGAATAATGCTTGTGTTTGTGCTTGTAGGCTGTTTGCAGGCACAAACGCATGGCATTGATGTGTCGAAATTCCAGGGCGAAATAGACTGGGCAAAAGTGTCGAAAAGCAAGAAGGTGAAGTTTGTGTATGTGCGAGCCACAGAGGGTACAACAATAAGAGATGCATACTATAAAGCCAATGTGGATTCGGCACGGAAGCATAAAGTGCTGGTAGGGAGCTATCACGTGTATAGCAGCAAAACGACAGCCTATCAGCAGTTCGCCAATTTCAAGGCGGTGGTTTCGAAGAAAAAGCAGGATTTGATACCGGTGTTGGACATAGAAGGACACCATAGCGGAAGGCTTGATATGGCCAGGGTGAACAAACTGTTGGAGTTGATGGAGCGGGAGTATGGGGTAAAGCCGATGATATATACCAGCGAGCAGGTGTATCAGGAGCATTTTCAAGGTAAGCGATATCGGGCATATCATATTTTTATAGCCAATTACCGGGGGACACCCGCGGTGAGATATACGTTGTGGCAGCATAGCAATAAGGGGAGGATACCGGGAATAGCAGGTGATGTGGATTTGAACCGTTTTCACAAAAAGCGTGGTTTGAATGATATCAGAATGCCCAAAAAAGTATCGAAGAAGGAATCCACCACAAAAAACAAGAAACCGGATACTGCCCAACAGACAGTAGACACCGCGAAACAAGTGGGATGAGGCTGCTAAAAAACTGACGGGCGAAAGATGCCTGACATATACTGCAGAGACTCTATGTTGGATGGGTTATTCCCGTTGTAATAAGAGCTGAAAAATGCATCGCTAAAGGTGAAACAATTGTTATGTTTTGCACCTATTAAAGATGGTTAAAAACTTTTTGTGAAGAAAAAACTTTCAGAATGCAAAAAAAATATTAACTTTGCATGTCTGAAATTATGCACTTACACCTGCGTAAGAGTGGGGTAGTGGGTGTTGTTAGTTGTTGGACAGTAATTGATTAGTGAAATAAATAATATTATTATGCGAGAAAGTAAAGTTGGTCTCGATTTTGAAAAAGTAGAGCATGCACGGGGTGTGGCAAGGAAAATTGCCAATCAGGTGCAGGATTTTGTCGGCAACTACACAACGGTTGCTGTGGAACGTACCATTTGCCGTTTGTTGGGCATTGATGGTATAGACAGTAATGAGGTGCCGCTACCGAATGTTGTGGTAGATGAACTGAAGAGTAAAGGTCTGCTCGGGCAGGGTGTTTGCTTTTTTATTGGCAACGCCGTGCTGGAAACAGGCAAGACACCTCAGGAGATTGCCGAGGCGATAAGCCAAGGGAGTATGGATATTACCCAGATGGCGGTGCATAAGGCCGATGACATCAAAGCTGCATTGCGGCCTTTTATTGACGCCAATATAGAACGAATCCGTTCGCGTCGCAAACGCCGTGAGCATTATATCGAAACTATCGGTGAGGGAAGTAAACCCTATCTTTATATCATTGTTGCAACTGGTAACATATATGAAGACGTTGTTCAGGCACAGGCAGGTGCCCGTCAAGGTGCCGATATTATCGCCGTTATCCGCACCACCGGTCAGAGTTTGCTGGACTATGTTCCATACGGTGCCACCACCGAGGGATTCGGCGGTACCTTTGCCACGCAGGAGAACTTCCGCATTATGCGTAAGGCTCTGGATGAAGTAGGCGAAGAGGTGGGACGTTATATCCGGCTGTGTAACTATTGCTCGGGTTTGTGTATGCCAGAAATTGCAGCCATGGGTGCATTGGAAGGATTGGACGTGATGCTGAATGATGCATTGTACGGAATCCTGTTCCGTGACATCAATATGCAGAGAACATTGATAGACCAGTATTTCAGTCGTATTATCAACGGATTTGCCGGTGTGATTATCAATACCGGTGAGGACAACTACCTGACCACCGCCGATGCATTTGAAGAAGCCCACACAGTGCTGGCATCAGACTTCATCAATGAGCAGTTGGCCCTGTTGGCCGGATTGCCCGAAGAACAGCAGGGTTTGGGCCATGCATTTGAGATGGACCCGATGCTTGAGAATGGATTCCTTTATGAGCTAGCACAGGCTCAGATGTTGCGTGAAATATTCCCCAAGGCTCCGTTGAAATATATGCCTCCTACCAAGTTTATGACAGGTAATATTTTCCGTGGACATATACAGGATGCATTGTTCAACATTATCGGACAATGGACCCATCAGGGATTGCAGCTTCTGGGTATGCCCACAGAGGCTATCCACACTCCGTTTATGAGCGACCGCTACCTCAGTATTGAGAATGCCAAATATATCTTCAATAATATGAAGGATATAGGAGAAGAGGTAGAGTTCAAGGAGAATGGAATTGTGCGTAACCGTGCCAAGAAGGTTCTGGACGATGCCACCAAACTGCTGGAGGCCATGGAGAGTGAAGGCCTGTTCACCGCACTGGAAAAGGGTATATTTGCCGATGTGAAACGTCCGAAGAACGGCGGTAAGGGCTTGGATGGCGTTACGCTGAAGGCGGATAACTATTTCAATCCGTTTGTCGAAATAATGAAAGGTAAGAAGTAAAACCCCAAAAACACACAACAATGAGTGAAGGATTGTATTCGATGGAGGCTAAGGATTACGACAAAACCTTAGACCTTACCAAAATAAAGCCTTATGGCGACACAATGAATGACGGAAAAACCCAGTTGAGTTTCACACTGCCAGTGCCTGCAGGCGATGAGGCTATAGAAGCCGCAAAGCAGCTGATGAAGAAAATGGGTTTTGAAAACCCGTTGGTGGTTTACAGCAAGGAGCTGACCGAAGGATTCACATTTTTCAACTGCTATGGTAGCTGCACACATACGGTAGATTATTCAACAATACATGTTCCCAAGGTGGAATCCAGCAAGATGGATATGCACGAGTGCGATGAGTATATCCGTGAGCATATTGGACGAAAAATCGTTATTGTGGGTGCCAGCACCGGCACGGATGCCCATACTGTGGGCATAGACGCCATCATGAATATGAAAGGTTATGCCGGTCACTATGGTTTGGAACGTTATGACATGATAGACGCATATAATTTGGGTAGCCAGGTGCCTAATGAGGAATTTATTGCCAAAGGCATTGAGCTCCATGCAGATGCATTAATCGTTAGCCAGACAGTCACGCAGAAAGATGTCCATATCAAGAACCTAACAGAACTGGTTGAGATGCTGGAAGCCGAAGGCTTGCGCGACAAGATTATCCTTATTTGCGGTGGTCCCCGTATCAGCCACGAGTTGGCCAAAGAGTTGGGCTACGATGCTGGTTTCGGCATGAATACTTTTGCCGACGACGAGGCATCCTATATTGCCGAAGAAATGGTGAAACGCGGAGTGAAGACCTTTGGTTTATAGCCTTTTATCGTTCAAAAGAATAATGTACAACTTATAAATAATAATAACTATGGAAAAAAGCGAAATTAAACCCTTTATCGCCCGTCGTGCAGCCAAAGAGCTGAAAGACGGTGATGTAGTCAATCTCGGTATTGGCCTTCCGACCCTTATTCCCAACTATCTTCCCGAAGGTGTGCACGTCATTCTTCAGTCTGAGAATGGTATGATTGGTATGGGTCCCACTCCCGAGGAGGGTAAAGAGGATCCTTGGCTGATCAATGCCGGTGGTGGATTTATCACCTATACCGATGGGGCCAGCACTTTCGACAGCGCCACTTCTTTCGGTATTATCCGTGGTGGTCATGTCAATGTGTCGGTTCTCGGTGCCATGCAGGTGGACGAAGAAGGCGACTTGGCTAACTGGATGATTCCTGGAAAAAAGACTCCTGGAATGGGCGGTGCTATGGACTTGCTGGTAGGTGCCAAGAAAGTTATTCTGGCCATGGAACATACTGCCAAGGGCAACCCCAAGATTTTGAAGAAGTGCAATCGTTCTCACCGAAATCAACCCCGAGTTCACGGTTGAGCAGGTCCAGGCAGCCACCGAGGCTACTTTGATTATCTCTCCCGAACTGAAAGAAATGAAGTAGTAATACCTCAAATTATTCAATACTATGAAAAAAGTCATTCTGCTGGCTGTTGCAGTATTTGCAATGATGACAGCACAGGCTCAACGCCATGTTGAGTTTAAATGGCACCGTTGGTACGGTGTTGCAGGCTACGACTTCTCGACCAACATCAACAAGACCCGTTTTGAGGATAAGGCGACTTTCCATGGCGTATATGCCATTGGCGGTTGGCAAATCCGGAAAGAATCGGGTGTCGGATTGGGTGTTGAGTTTTTGAAAGACCCGACAGGGGCTTTCAATCAATTGCCTGTATTTATAGAATTACGTAGTCATTATCTCCGTAGCCAGCTCACGCCCTATACTTCTGTATCCGTTGGTTATTCTATTCCCCTGGGTTCATCCAGTGGTGGAGAGAATGCCATCAAGATAAAAACTGGAGGTGCCATATGGGGAGTGAATGTTGGTGCCCGCTATGCTATTACACGCACTTTTGCTGTGAGTGCCTTTGTGGGTTATCAAGGTATCTTCATGGGCAGCGTGGAACGTAAATTCGAAGGCCTTTTGGCCAATAACGGTCCTTTGTTGCTGCACAACCTCAAAGCAGGTGTCGGCTTTAATTTCTAAGTATGAAGAGAATTTTTCTGCCCGTTGTGATGCTGCTGTGCTGTGTTATTTCATACGCACAGCAGCCCGAGGGCATTGAGGAACTCCGTATGGCCCCACGGACCAACGTGATAACCTATGACGATGAGAACGCCATAGAGCATTTACGTTATGACGAATCGCCCTACTACGTGTCTCTGATGGGCGATTGGGAAGAGGAACGAGGGGATAATGGTACATCTTATTCCCAAGAGTTTGAATTTCCGAGAGATTGGAAGGCTTTCCGTGTGTTTTTCCGTTTTATGGCATCCCCGGGATATGGTCTTTTTGTGGGAGACAAAATGGTCGGAGTGAGCCATGATGGTAGAGCAATAACCGAATTCGACATCACGGACCTTTTGCGTTTTGGCAAGGATAATCGTTTGAGTCTCCGATTTGTCGGTGATGATGAAGGCTCCCTTTTAGAATGTGGAGATAAAGGGTTGACAGGCGATTGCTCCATACTCATCAAACCCAATTTGAATGTACAGGATTTCACTCTTGTCACAGGTTACGACCCTCAGAGTTCAACAGGCAGCTATTCTCTTGATGCCAACTTATTCAATTATAAGAAAAAGGGTAAGAGTTACCTTGAAATAGAGCTATGGGATACGAAGGGCCACCAAGTGGACAAAGTTGGCAAATGGTGCTTCTTCGATCAGCGCAATGAAATCAATACAACAATTAGCGGAACTTTAGCCGATGTATTGCCATGGAGTGCCGAGACGCCTCGCCTCTACACAGCGGTAATTCGCCTGTACGATGAAGGCAAGAATCTACAGGATGTGGTTGGCACACGCTTTGGGTTCCGTACAATAACAAATGGTAATGGACTTACCGTGAACGGGAAAGCCATTACAATAAAGGGTATAATCCTAAACGACTTACCTTCTCCTTTGTCGGCTGGGGATGTGAAAATGCTTCGCAGTCAGATGGCGCAAATGAAATGCAACAATATAAATGCCATCAGAACTCGTGGACATGGCCCCGAGGATGCCAAGTTTTATGAGCTTTGCGACGAGCTGGGCTTTTATGTGTTTTGCGAAGCCAATTTGTGTCCTCGTTCCAGTATGGGCCAGGTTGTAGCGACCGACAATGAGTACTCCGATCTTTTTGTAAGTCATGTGCGCTCTCTGTATGAGCAATATAAGAATCATACATCTATTGTGGCTTGGTCGCTGGGCCAGAGCCCAGACAATGGCGTTTGCATGATGTCGGCATACAGGGCGTTGAAACAGCTTGATGAATTCCGTCCCGTTATTTATTCCGGAGCCCAGTATGCAGAGAACACAGATTTAATAGTACCATTGAATGCCAATATGGATTTGCTGCGGCAGCACCTTGCCAAACAACAAACGCGTTCCTTGGTTATGCTATCTTATGGAAATACAGATGGCAATAGTTTTGGTGGTATGCAGCCCTTATGGCAAATGGTCCTCGACCATACGGTTTTGCAGGGAGGTTTCATTGATTGTGTATCGTGGTCGGAATTGGCCCAAAAACCTTATTTACCAGAGCTGAAACAACTATATCGCCCTTTCGATGTCCGACTCACTTCAACAAGTGTTGATGCCGCTGAGTTTGACATATCCAACCTTTGTGACTTCCGCTCTTTATCGGACTATCGTATGGACTATGTTATTTGTACCAACCTTAAGTCCAACATCGTCTCTGGCGACATAACCATGTCTCTCAAACCAGGAGAGACCAAGGATTTCAAACTTAAAATCCCAAAGTTGACTCTTTATGCTGGGGAGGAACTATTTATCCAATTTACTCTTCGTCAGCGTAATAATACTAATTCCATCCCCAAGAACACTATTCTTTATTCCATCCAATTCCAACTGCCTTCGGACAATATGCCCAAGCAGGCATTGTCCGAGGCCAATCGTCAGCCCATTCAGATAGACCGCGATACTGCCCATATCGTGAAGATTTACAATAATGATTTCTCTTTGCTGTTCAATGATAGTTTGGGTACCATTACCGGCATGTCTTATCGTGGCAGCACGCTATTTAATCAACCTCTCCGTCTCAGTTTCATGCGCCGCCCATCACTCAATGATTTAGACGATCCCAATGGTTTCCGCCAATGGCAGCGCAATGGTCTTGATCGCCTGCAGGGCGAGGTGGTGGCCACAAATATTCGCAAAATAGACCAATACACAATTGGCATCGATGTCCTGTTCCGTTATGGTAATGATAAAGACGACAATCTGTTGGATGTTCGCCAAACCTATCTTGTGCTCCATTCTGGCGATGTCTTATTGAGTAATGATATTACATTGTCCGAGATGGTAAAGACGGTTGCCCGCGTAGGAGTAGAAGTGCCATTGTCACCGACCTTAGACACATTAGAGTGGTTTGGTAGAAATATTGAGAGCTATCCTGACCGTTGCTCGGCAGGCCGCATCTCTCAACAGTCTGTGCCTGTCAAATCTGCTTCTTATCGGTCTAATGACAACCAACATTGGGGCAACCACACTGAAACTCGTTGGCTTGCGGTACGAAATGCAGAGGTGGGTTTATATGCTGATATCATCGACACATTTTGCCATTTTTCCATAACGAGCGACACTCTCCATGTCGACTACCGCATCACCGGAGTCGGTGGTGCCAAAGGTGGGATGAATCTGGACGAGTCTATGCTTGTCAAAGACCGGCACTATCAGTTTGTTCTTCATCTCCGTCCCTTTGATTGTATGGAATACAATGCACAGGATTTTCGCCGCATCACTTATCCCCGGGTCGTGTCGGGTATTATCGAAATGCCTGTTATAACGAAGAACCGCGATCGTTTTGACGGCCCCATGCAGGTGTCGATACATTGCCTCACCCCCAAAGCGCAAATTCATTATACTCTCGACGGCTCTGTCCCCAACGAGAAGTCTCCTCTCTACACTAAGCCATTCACAATACAAAAGAGTGTCATGGTCCGTGCCCGTGCTTTTAAGAAAGGTGAAGCCCCCTCGTTCGTTGCTTCCCAGCAGTTCATATTCGATTATATTGTTTCTTGCACTTTCGGTCATAAGCCCAACACTCCTTACAATAAAAATGCTTCACGTGCACTTTTCGATGGCGAATTTGGTGATGTCAACGACCTTTCCCATGGTTGGCTCGGCTTCTCAGGCCACGACATAAAAGTGGACTTGGAGCTGGGCACCAACATCAATTTAAGCAATGTCCTCTTGCGTTTTGCCCATGTGCCCGACGCTTGGGTATTCGCACCTGCCGAGGTGTCTGTTTCGGTGTCTTCCGATGGCAATAACTATAGTGAACCCATACCGGCTCTTATCACTTTCAATGCCTCCGACCCCTCGATGAACACTACTCAGCTTCAAGTAATCAAGGTTCCTGTCAACCAAGACAATATACGGTTTGTACGCATCATTGCTAAACCCATCAAACGTATCCCCGATTGGCACAGGGCCAAGGGCTTGAATCCATGGATGATGATTGACGAAATCGAAATAGAGGAGGTTCTTACCAAATGAGTGACGCTTTCTATAGCCGCACCGAGCTGCTACTTGGATGCAGTTCCCTCAATGCCCTCAAGTCCGCCCATGTTCTCGTGGTCGGTCTCGGTGGGGTAGGGGGCTATGCAGCCGAACAGTTGTGTCGTGCCGGTATAGGAACCCTCACCCTTGTCGATGGCGACGTAGTGGCCGAAAGCAACATCAACCGCCAGATTATCGCTCTTCATTCCACTATCGGAAAGCCCAAAGCCGAGCTGTTCAGAGCTCGTTTCCATGATATCAATCCCTTGTGTCAGGTAAATGCTGTACAGGAGTTTATCCGGGACGACCGTCTTATTGAGCTCCTCAATGCTGCTCCTTACGATTGTGTGGTTGATTGCATCGACACCCTTGCTCCCAAAGTGTTTCTTCTCTATCATTCACATCAACTTGGCCTGCCGGTGGTAAGCAGCATGGGAAGTGGCGGAAAAAAGGACCCTTCACAAATCAAAGTCACCGACATCTCCAAAAGTAACACATGCCCGTTGGCCGCCATGGTACGCAAACGGCTTCACCGTCTGGGTGTCCACGAGGGTATTCGTGTGGTTTTCTCCACCGAGAAAGTCTCTCCCGATGCCATGATTCAAGACCCTTCTACCAATCATCTCACCACTCTTGGCACCATCTCCTACCTCCCTCCTCTTTTCGGATGCCACATCGCGGCCGAGGTAATCAGTATATTAATTAATCGCAGAATCCAATGAAAAAAATCATTCCCGTTTTAGCCATCCTTGCCCTTTGTCTTTCCGCTTGCAAGGTCGAATTCAGCCCCAATGCCCCTTGGCGCGATGTGCCTGTGGTCTATTGCGTTCTCGACCCTCAGGAAGATACTGTTTGGGCTCGTGTCCAGCACGCCTATCTTAGCGAAGGCAATATTTATGATTATTCCCAAATCTCCGATTCCAACTATTATGGAAAGGACGACATCGAGGTCTATCTTCTTGCCTGGAAAGGCATCTCGGGTCCCTACTTCTCATACACGCCTTCCAATCAGTTGGTCGACCGCTGGAAACTCTCCTACACTATCCGTGAGGGTAAGCCCGAAGGCGATTTCCCTTCAGGGGGACAACCGGTATACTATTGTGTGCCTGGCAAAAGATTGGTCAAAGATACCGACTGTGTCTTCCAGTTGGTGGTGGTGAAAACCTCTACCGGCGATACTATTGCCCAGGCTTATACCACCATGGTGGGCTTCATCCGCCCCACTATTCGTCAACGCGACACCATCGAGGAAGTCCTCATCGAACCTAATGGCTACCCCAAATGCTATGGTTTTGTCACCAGCAACCATGGAAAAATCAGATGGCAAACCTTGCCTCGCGGCAGGCTCTATCAACCCCTGGTGCGTTTCTTCTACCGCAAAGGCACAGACACTCTCTCTGTCGACATCCCCTCTGGCGATAACATCAGAAACGAGTACAACTATCCGGAACTCACCACTTCCAACCCCTCACAGACCCGTTTCCTCTCCATCATTAAAAATGCTCTTTCCGATAACACCGACTCTCTCTTCAATGTCAATTATGTCGACATCCTCATTTATGCCTGCAACGAGGACCTCAACGCATATATTACTTCGCTCAACAGCTCATCTCTTGGCGGACAGGAATACCAGCCCTACACCAATATCCAAGGCGGTGTGGGTGTGTTTGGCTCCCGGCGTAGCCATATTATTACCCGTGTTGCTTGCGACTCCACCGGCAAAGAAGGCTATCTGCCCTCACAACTCTACAATCTCGGAGTCGGATTCTATGGCAATTTCACTCCGGCCAAGTAGTTAAACACTTTCTGTTACAGCCCCCCCCGATGATTCTGTCGTGGGGGGCTTTTTTCATTTTTGCCCATTGCCCACTTTCTCTGCATCGTTGTTTCGCATCCGGTTTTGGATACTCTTTCCCCTTTTTTGTAATAAAAATATTATATATATCAGAAATTATTTGTATCTTTGCATTTTCATTTGAAATAACAAACATACGTATTATCAATTAATTATATAAAAAAGATGAACATTTCCAGAGAAAATTTAGGAGATTTGGACCTTCTAATCAAGATTGATGTGGTCGAGAGTGACTATGCAGACAAGGTTACCAAGCAGTTGAAAGACTACCAGCACAAAGCTACTGTCCCCGGCTTCCGCAAGGGGAACGCACCTTTTGGTTTGATTCAACGTATGTACAAGCCCGCATGTGTTGCCGATGCAGTGCAGGATCTCCTGAGTGAGTCTCTCCTCAAATATATCGAAGACGAAAAACTCGATATCGTTGGTTTCCCCTTGTCCAACGATGAGAAGACCGGTACCCACGACTTTGCCAAAGAAACCGATTTCACTTTCTATTTCGATGCCGCTTTGGCTCCCGAAATCAATATTGAGTGGGACAAAGTCGATGCAAAACTTTGCTCTATCAAGGTTGCTGCCAAGGATATTGATGCTCAGGTTAAGGACATCACCGATCGTTATGGCAAATTCGAATCCCCCAAAACCGTTGGTGAAGGCGACCACGTCTACGGCAAGGCAGTAGAGCTCACCAAAGAGGGCGAGGAGAAAGAAGGCGGTGTCAATGTCTTCTGCTCATTCCCCCTCTCCGATATCAAAGACCCCGAAATCACCGCTATGATTGTGGGCAAGAAAGCCGACGAGAAGGTGGTCTTCAATGTTGCCAAAGCTTTCACTCCCTCTCAGGTCGAGAAGGTGTTCCGTCTCGATTCCGCTGCAGCTAAGAAGTTCAAAGCAGACATTGCTTTCACCCTCAGTGGCAGCTCCCATATCACCCCTGCCGAACTCAACGAGGAACTCTTCGAAAAGGTATTCCCCGGTCAGGGTATCAAGGATGTCGACAAGTTCCGTAAGGCTCTCTCCGCCGAACTCGAAAAGGCCAACGACGAACAGTGCCAAATCCTCTTCGTCAACCAGGTCCGCAAACAGCTTCTCGACAATTTCACGGCTCCTATGCCCGAGGCTTTCCTCAAACGCTGGATTCTTTCGCGCAGCGACGATAAGAAACTCACCGCCGAAAAACTCGAAGAACAGTGGGCCGAAACCTATCTTCCTTCTCTCAAATGGGAATTCCTCGATGGCGCTCTTAACAAGATTCAGCCCATCGAGCCCACTCAAAACGAGGTGGTCGACGAGGTGAAGAATATTCTTCGCCGCAGGGATACTCCCAGCGAGGGTGAGGACGAGAAGCAGGTAGAGGAGCGTCTCGATCAGGCTGCCCGCACCATTGCCCAGGACCGCCAGAACGTCCAGCAGATTGTCGACAAGCTCTATGCCGAGAAGACTTTCGCCCTCTTCAAGGAAAAGGTCAACCCCGAGGTCGAGAAAGTCTCCTCCAAGGAGTTCATCGAACGCTGCAAATAATCATGTATTCTCTCGACAGGGCCTCGAATGCAATTGCCCTGTCTCCACAACAGCCCTGCCCTCCCTTTGGGTTAGGCTCCAATAAAGAAAGCTCCGGGACCTCTTCCCGGAGCTTTTTTTGTTTTCTTAGGCCAGTTCCGCTGTCACAAAAAGCACCTTTCGGCCGTTCCATTTGTGTTTGGCGGACATGATAACCCCCAATGACCGATTGGGGCTCAAAGCACCTTAATCAGCTCAACATCGAACACCAGTGCTGCATAGGGTGGAATGCTTCCGCCTGCACCATGTTCGCCGTATGCCAGATTGTAGGGGATATAGAAACGGTATTTTGCACCCTCTTTCATCAGCTGCACGCCTTCCGTCCATCCGGCTATCACTTGGTTCAGCCCGAAGTCGGCCGGTTGGTTGCGTTGGTACGAACTGTCGAAAACTGTGCCGTCAATCAAGGTTCCATGGTAGTGGCATCTCACCACGTCTGTGGCTTTCGGTCGGCGGCCTTGTCCTTCGTTCAGCACTTCGTATTGCAGTCCGCTGGCGGTCACCGTGACCTCTTTGCGTTTGGCATTTTCTGCCAGAAATTTTTCTCCTTCCAGCTTGGCGGCCTTGCCTTTTTCGGCTTCAGCGGCCCGTTGTTCTTTCTCCAGCTGGTCAAAAAAAGCCGAAAGCAGTCCGTGGGCCTCTTCGTAGCTCATCTTCGGCTCTCTACCGCTCAGCACATCGGCTATCGCGTTGCAATAGTCTTCCACCACCAGTTTCCCGTTCATTCCCATTCCGTTCAGTTGCTGGCCTATGTTCATTCCCAGCGCATAACTTAGTTTGTCCATTTTTGTGTATTTTGTTGTTAGTTAATATTCTATTAATTATTTTTAGTGTCTTGTTCCAGTTTTTGGGTATGCAAATATACACTTTTTTTCATTGGTGTCGGACAAAAGAAATCAAATCATTAGTAAGTAATATAATATCAACATTATATGTCATGTATTGGTTTCCGAAGGCTTGAGTGTGCCATAGGCACACAATTCTATTAACCCCACACTAAACACCATTGGTGTGCAGTGTAGGGAAATAATGCCCATCCCATGCGTGTCGTAGATACGCTACAACATAACTATCAACAAAGTAGCGAGCCTACGGCACGTAGAATTAAGTTCTCTGTCCCCACCCCACACGAAGCGAAGTGCCGTGTGGGGATTATAAGATTACTTGCTTTCAGCACGTTTATCAGACACTAATGACTTTCCCACCTTTATTGCTTCTTTTCCGGACCTGTTCCTTGGCCATTCCGTTTCTGTTCCGTTTCTGTTCCGTTTCTGTTCCCATCCTGATCAATCCCCCTGCAAACTTTTATCTATGCCGTTTTCCGCAATTGTCGCCTTTTTTTTATCACTTTCTAACTTGCCCTCGATAGGCTCTCTATCGTCCGCCTCCACCCGTTTGTTAATAATTTTTTTCTATAATATAATTGTTTCGGTTGCCACGTATTCATTTTTTTAGTATCTTTGTACTACAAAAACAATGAACTAAAGTTGCCATAAATGCAGTCGAAAGGAATAGATACGCTAATATTGGTTGGTCAGTTCTCAACTAAATTACTACTTACCGCGAGTAGGCCTGCCGTTGTTTCCTTTTCACACACATTTCGGTCTGACGGGTGTCTCGCGGTTTTCAACACTAATTCGTTCTTGCCATTAAATATCATTTATTTGTTTAAAAATCTCTTATTTTAACCCTTTTATCAACTATTGCTGCAAAAATCTATGACTAAAGCGAGTATTGTACGAAAAATTCATGCCAAGACCGGCATCCAGAGTCCTGCTGTTAAAATAATTGTCGATGAATTTATGAATGCTATCAAGTCCAACATGGCTCAAGGGCATAACATCTATCTCCGTGGTTTCGGCTCTTTCTATGTCAGGCGCTATGCAGCCAAACGTGTCTACAATATCAACCAGGATACCTACAGCATACATCCCGAACGCCGTCTCCCTGTCTTCAAACCTGGCAAAACCATGCTCCGTGGTGTAAGCCAAAAACCCTTGCCTTCCAAAGGCTGACCCTTTTTTCCTCCCTCATACAATAAAATGGGTGCTCATGCGTTAACACTATATCACCCTATTAAATATTATTGCTATGAGGAAAAAATTATTTTTATTTGCCGCCTGCCTTATTGGCGTCACTTTTGCATCCCAGGCTCAACTGGGCGATGTTCTTAACCGTGCTGCCAAACGTGCCGCACAAAAAGTAACCTCCAAGATGGTCGACAAGGCAGTCGATGCTGCCACCGAGTCGGTCAATCAATCCCTCGATTCTGTTCAGTCCCAATCTCCTTCGGAACCACAGGCCACTGTGGCGTCGCTCATGTCCCAAATGCCCGAACTGCCCACCGCCAAGCAGTTGGTATCCTACAAGGAGGCCGAACTCAACGAACAGGCTTTCAAACTCGTAATCAGTCCGGTCACTTCTTTTCAGGCCAAAGTGTTAAACCTCTCCTCCCAGGTGTCGGCACTCGCTTATAGCAACCTCGACAGTGCCGCCATCGTCAATTCCGCCTATCGCTCGGCCGAACTCTCCACCGGCCTCACACGCGAGCAGCTCGAATATCTTTCCACCCTCCCCGACGACCAGCAGCAAGCCTACATCCAGGCCCACTACAATCCTGCCGCCGCCTCTCAGGCCACCACCCGCGAGGCCCAGGCCCTCACCTCCGTTTTCGAACCTCTCCAGCCACTTATCGACCAGTGGGATGCCGTGGGCAAAGAGATTGATAATCTCTACTCCTCCGCCGATTCCGAATGTAAATCTGTCTTTAAGAAATATGCCTCCGCCCTCGCCTCCGCTCAGGGTAAGGAGCGCAACAAGATTCTGCTTCAATACTACTCCGATATCGTCCCCCTCCATCTCAAGTCCGTCACCCAGGCACTCCAAATCCGACTCAACAAGCAACTCCCTATTGCCGAACAAATCGAGACCCGCAAAGCCGAACTCATCGCCCAGCACCCCGATGCCGTCCTCCCGCAAGTGCTCAACTACACCCAGATGACAGCCACTTTCTATTTCCTCGAAGTCTCCCGCCTTTTAGAAATCCCTATGTACAACGAATAATAATACTTAAATCTGTCAATCAACCGCTCCCGGCCCTCCTTCCCCCGGTCGGCGCGCCACGAGACATTAAAAACACTTGTCATGAACGTAAAACACACACTCCTCCTACTCATCCTTGTTTCCCTTTTCTCTCAGGCTTTCGGCCAGGAAGAGGTCAAGTACATCAAGCGCTACCACAAACAGAAGGCTTGGTTTTCTATCCAATTTGACTATTCCCACCACAACGTCAATTTCGTTGAGGATATCCGTGGCGATATAGCCTTCGCCAAAGCTCCAGGGGTCTTCCGCCATAGCTCCATCGGTGTTGCCCTCCGCATCCCTGTCTGGCGTTTCATTTACGTTCAACCCGAGGTACTCTACGGCCTCTCCACCAATTGGGAAGAGGCCGCTGTCCAGACCGGGTTCTTCTCACAGATGGCCTATGCCTTCAAAAATCGCAATGCCAGCATCCTTCAAGTGCCTTTCCACATAGGCTGCCGCTGGGAACCCGCCGATCTCTTTGCCGCCCGTGCCTACATCGCTCCGGTGTTCGACTTTGTCATTAGCGATGGCACTTTCCAGTCCACCCTGCCCCGCTACAGCCTCTCTGCCGGTGTGGGTCTCGACCTCCTGGGCTTCCTCCTGGTTGATGTGGGCTATCGCAAAGGCATGAACCGTATGCAGTTCCGTCCCGATTCCGACTTCTTCTTCGCCTCTGTGGGCCTCCGTCTCTAATACTCCCGGCTCCGGGTGCGGTTTCTGTCAAAACTTCTCCCGGAGCCAGTTTTTCACACCAACAATTTCAATTTCAACCCAACATGATTCGTATCTGGAAGCACTTCTTGTGGCAATTGGCCAAACTCTTCAGCCGCAGCCCCATCATCTGTGGTAGTGATGGCTTTACCCGCTATAGCTTCAAACAGCATATCCTCATTCTGGGCGGCAGCCGTGAACTCCTGCCCTTGCTCCGGGCCATTGCCGCTCACGATGCTCTCAAAATGCTCCCCGTGGTCGTTCTGGCCGATTCCGACTGCCCTTCGCTGCTCCAATTGCTCCGCACCCGCCTCCAGTCCCTCGGCGTTCAGTCTCCTGTCACGCTCTATCGGGGCAGCCGCACCTGTGCCGACACGCTCCGCACCTGTCAGGTCGACTCCGCCTCCCACATCTTCATTCTTGGCGAGGACGATGAGCCCGCTCACGACTCTCTCAATGTCAGTTGTTGGCAGCAGGTGCGTCAGCTCCGCGCCCAGTGCAACCAGCTGGCCCAGTGCTATCTCATGCTCCGTTCCTCCACTTCCACCTTCCTCTTCCACTCCCTTCAGCAGGAGGCGCACAACAGCCTCGAAACCACCATCATCAATTCTTACGAATCGCTCGCCCAGCAACTCTTGGTGGGCGACATCTACCACAACGACACCCTTACCCTCGACCGCGGTCTTGTCACCGTCGGCAGCGACCGTTTTGTGCATCTTGTGGTTGTCGGCATGACCCCCATGGGCTATGCCTTCGCCGCCACCGCTGCCCAGTTGTGCCACTTCCCCAATTTCGACGAGTCCGCACCCCGTCCCATCCGCACCCGCATCACCTTTGTCGACCCCCGCGCCAACGAGTTGATGGATTGCTTCAAAGCCTCCTATCCCGGCATCTTCGACCTCTCGCATGTCCGCTATATCGAGCAGCCCGGTGCCTGGCTCCAAGGGGTGCCCCAACGCTCTCTGGGCGATTTTGTCGATGTGGAGTGGCAGTTTGTCAAAGGCAACATCTCGTCCGAGTGGATTCGCGACATGCTCTCCGACTGTGCTGCCGACAGCCGTCAGGTGCTCTCTGTTGCCCTTTGTGGCGGCGACTCCGCCCGCAACCTTGCCGAGGCCTACCGTCTGCCCCGTCAGCTCTATCCGCTTCCCGACAGCAACAATTCCTCGCCTCTCACTCCGGTGGTCTATGTCTACCAGCCCGACGACTCGTCCTTGGTGCAGACTGTCCAGAACGAGGTGCTGCGTTTCCACAACGTTGTCCCGTTCGGCTTCAGCGCAAAGGGTTTCGACCCGCTGCACTCCCTCCGCATTGCCGCCGCCAAGCGCATAAACTATCTCTATCAGAAGGAGAACAGCGGCAAGGTGTTCACCTCCATGCCCGCCGACGAAGCCCTTCTCAACGAGTTGTGGCGGCAGCTCTCCTCGGCCGAAAAAACAGCGGCTCTCCTCGCCGCCAATGCCACCAATACGTTTATTCGTAGTTTTGGCCTCTCACGCACCACGCTGGCCGACCACCTGTCCGACGATGCCGTGGTCGAGAGTTTTGCCGCCGTGGACCACGCCCGCCGCAATATGGCCTGCCTCTTGGCTGGCTATTCCGCCATGCCCGCCGACCAGCGCGCCCGGCTCAATTCCGCCCTCCAGTCCGCCGACAACTCCGAGCGTGAGGAGGCCACCATCCAGTCCAAATACTCCAAGTGCATGCTCTTTGTCGACAAGGACATCACGCCCTATGCCCTCTTGCCCGAAAACCTCAAGCAATACTATCGGGCCATTGTGCGTAACATCCATGTGGTCTGCTGACCCCCTTCGCCTTTCCCGTTGCGGCAACCGGGTCTCTTCAGGGTTCACCAATGGCACCCACTATGGCACGCAGTTGGGCTATGGTGATGATTCTCTGCCCGCTCCGGTATCCCAACGCCTGCAACTGTTCCAGCAGTCCCGGGTATAATGCTATTTCGTTGTTCAGCCAGTTCAGCGAGGCGTGTGCCGACATGGTGCCTCGGGTGTAGGCCATTGCCAGTTCCCGTTTGCCATAGGGCCGTATAATAAATTGTTTTTCCATGCTATTGTTTGGGTTTTAAAGTTGTTATTATGGGGACTTCTATTAATTGCCTCGAATAGGCACACTCTCAATAACCCCGCACGTAGTGTGGGGATAATAATCAACATAGAAACAGCGTCCCGGAGGGACGCGCTCTCAAAAGAGATTTTTTAGAAGTTCCTTTGTGTCTCCAATGGTGTTTCCGCGGTGCCGTGTCACTATCCTCGTGGCTTGTGGCACTATGCACCGCACTGCCCACAGCATCGCTTCCGCGCTGTGGCATTCGCGGTAGGGCATACGTTGCAACACCTCTTCCACCAGTTGGTCGTCCACTTCGTGGCGAAGGGCAATGGTCTCGTGCACAATTCCGTACACTTGTTCCTGCCGGTAGCCGTATTCTCTTATCAGCCCCAATGCCCGCTTGTCGTCCATCTCGGCAAACACTTGCCGGGTCAACATCCCGTCGTCTTTCTTGATCAACAGGCTCATCATCCGTCTTTCTATTATGACTATCATTTTCTTGAACTTTTAGTTGTTGTCAATGTCATTTCTTTTCACCCCATACGACAGGCATGCAGCCTCAAATGCCTCTTCGCTCCCATATTGTGCCATATAGGCGTTGGTGCAAAGCAGGCGTTGGGGCGACACCAGGGTTGTTTCTTCCTTTTTGCTCATGTGTACCCACGCCATGCCTCCTTCCACCTCGCTGGTGGCGGCGATGTGCCCGTCGGCTACGCCAAACCCGCAGCAATTCCCTACGGCATCGGCCAGCAGCCGTTCGTCGTGCGGGTCAAGCGCCAAATCGGTGCATTCCACACGGGTGCGGGGCATCTGGTTGACTACATCCCAATACTGTTTGGCCACATAGTGCCGCAATATGTCGCAGGGTTGGAATGCTTCGTTGTGTTCCAGTATTGCCGCAGCCATCTCGCCAACGGTGCTGCCATCCGTGGGCTCCCAACCGCCTGTTTTGATATTGGTTGTCACCCGTCCGTCGGCCAGTCTCAGCTTTATGGGGCGCAGCGTGCCGTCCGACACCGCCAGCGTTGTCACCACACTTCCGCCGCTCTGCAATTGCGGGCGTGTAAGGTATACCGCTTCGTTGTGCATGTTGTGCGACACAAACATGTTCTGGTCGGTAGTGCCCGGCCGCCGGCCTTGAAACAGGGGTTTCCGCCCTTCGGGAAATGCACGCCACAGCGCGTACACGTTGGCCCATGCCAGCCGGGTCCGCATCTGTTCCGGTGTGGGTTTGCGCTTTTTGCGCACATTGTAGCGGTACCGAACCACTGTTTTTCCTTTGCGCTGATAGATGCTTAGGTCGTCTATCATGCCTTTTAACGCTAAGATTCTCGAGTCTAATGTTGCCATAATTTATTGTTTTTTTATTGTTTTCTGTCCATAATGTTCTTTTTCCGGTTGCAAAAATACATTGCATATTCCGGTGCCGATTCTCAAATTGCGCCAACCGTCCCATTTCTTTTCCGCTCCCGACATATTGTCTCCAGCTGTATTCACGGCTCCTCGTTCGTCCCTTCCGTCTTCGCTACCCTTCCACCCGTAACCCACCCCTTCGGAACGTTTTTTCAACTCCCCTGCTTTAGACAAGCTTAACATGACGTTGCTAAAGTGTGAAGAGGAAGCGGAGACGAGGGGCAGCGGGGCGGGATTTGGAGGGACGTTGGATGGGGTGTGTGTCATATTGCTATATGTTTTGTGATTGATTTCGGATGCAAAAGTAGCGTGCTTTTTGGTTATGGTTGGCGGAAGTTGAATGACGTAAGGGCAAGGTGGGGTGGAGGCGGGGCGAACGGGTGTTGGAGGTATGGTTAATGTCATGAGGATGTAATTTTTATGTTATGTTTGAGAAAAATTATGTATCTTTGCAGAAAACAATATAAACCAACTTATTTCAATCACTGGCTCAATATACTGAATATTAATGAAATCCGACGTTGGATATAGTATTGTGGACACCGCTGCGGATGCTGAAAACAGGCAGGAAAAGCAGGAAAGGGACGTGTGTGCCAATATTGTCGGAATGTCAGATATTGAGGAATTTAAACATTTTTGTTCGGAAAACCGAATCAGCATGACTCAGCAATTGGAACTGGCGGGAAAGGTGTTGGGGCAGTGCTATAACATCCAGTTTGCGCGGCAATTGCTGTTGCATGCCAAGGAGGTGAAGCAGATGCTGGAAGAGGGGCGTTCGCTGCTGGCGGAGGAGAAAGTACCTCGGCATGACGTAATGGCGACCCCTGCTACGCAGGGGCGGACCAGCGGGACGGAACCGGGGGTGAGGAGGCCGATTGAGCGTTTTAGTCTTACACCGTTCGGTGCGGGCAAAGATGCCGATGCTTGGGGCGTGATGCTTGAGGGTATGTCGGAATTAGGGCATCTGCAAGCGGGCGATATAGAGGATTATAAGAGCTTTTTCGGCGTGAAGCGCCGGAAGGGACGGGACCCCGGACTGGCTCGGCCGCTGATGTTTTATTCGGACAAGAAGGTGTTGGCGTTTTGGATAGCGATGATGTACGGCACGTTGCGATATGATGTGCCATACGATGTGGTGACGAGAGGCCGGAGGGTGAGGAAGGGGAGTTACAGGTGCGAACCGCTGATAACCACTTCGGGAGGCCGGGGGGTGGACTCCTTTGGCCGGACTCGCGATCCTTATTGGCAGGTGGTTCAGAATGGCATTTGTGTCAACAAGCTGCAGCAGAGGGGCAATGTGCTGGCCAAGCACTCTTTCACCACCGCACTCAATCCGCCGCTGACGTTGATGCCCGCCGCCGAAATCATTGCGTTGTTGATGCCATTGGGGTGCGAATTGGAAAAGAATTAGCCCGAAAAGGGCCGGGTGTGTGCTGAGAATGATGAATGTGGATGCAAGGGGCACGGCGGCAGCGTCCCCTTTCGAAAGGGGTGCCACGGCAGTGGCAGGGTATGTATACCGCTGGCGGAGCCAGCACGAATGTGGATTCCGCTTATAAGGGGACTTCTATTAATTGTCTCGAAGGCACACTCTCAATAACCCCGCACGTAGTGTGGGGATAATAAGCAACATAGAAACAGCGTCCCGGAGGGACGCGCTCTCAAAAGAGAATTTCTAGAAG
>ONQD01000046.1:38136-41131 GCA_900319865.1 uncultured Bacteroidales bacterium
CCCCCGGCTTCGCCGTACCCCTCTAAAAGAGGGGACTCGCGGTGGCGGACAAAAGTCCTCTATTATGGGAAAGAAAAATTGCTTCAAGTGCATTTTTTTGCGTTGAAATAGTGGGTAAATAGTGTTAACAAATGTTAATGGATTTTTTGAAGGGCAAATTTGTACTTATTTGATGTACAAAGTATTGCGATTTTGGAAAATATTAAACTTTGTTAAAAATGAGGGTTTGGTCGTTTTTTTGGCAAAAAAGTGAATATTATATATGCAAGAAAAAACACGAAAATGATTTTTTAAATGAAACGAAGATTATTTGAATATGCAGACGGAAGAACTATATGAAGCCTACACGCACTTTGTGTTGAAATACCGTGAAGCGGTGTGGCGAGTGTGTTTCAACTATGCCAATGGCGATGTGGCCAAAAGCAAGGATTTGGTGCAGGAGGTGTGCCTCGTGTTGTGGTTGCGGTTTGACCGCCTGCGGGTCGAAGCCCGGCCGGAGGAGCAGTATGCATGGCTGATGCTGGTTACGCACAGCGTGCTGCATAACTTACACCGGAGAAGGAGGCCGACGATGCAGGAGATAGACCAGATGCTGGAGGAGAGCCTGACGGAGGAGGCGGACGCGGATGCGGAGATGTTGAAGGAGATGTTGGAACACCTCGATGCCGAGGACCAGTATTTGATAGGGCTGGAACTGATGGGCTACCGACGGAATGAGATGGCCGGGTTTCTCGGACTGAAAACCAGTACGCTGAATGGGCGGATGAAAAGGATAATAAATAAACTGAAATTGATAAAGGAACTAATAGACAAGGAGGAAATATGAAAATGAAACAGAATCAAGAAAAACAGCAGTGGCAAGGTGAGAGGTATGACCTGATACGCACCGTTGCCGAGGGGAAAAGCCAGCTTGCTGCCGGGATGCTCGAGGGTTTTGACGAGTGGGCGGCGGAAAACGGACGAAAGACGAGACGGCATTATACTGTGGCGTTTGTAGCGGTAACGCTGATGGGGATGCTGGTGTTGTCTACGGTCTTGCCCCAACGATATTCCAACGCCAGGACCAATCAACTGACGGTGGCCGAAGCTGGGCTCAGAGTGGAGACTATATTAGGAACCATAAATAATAGTAAGGTATGAAGGATACAGTTTTTTTACAGCACAAGTGGTGGATACTGCTGTTGATGCTGCTGTGTGGGACCGGTGGAGTGGTTTGTTGGAAGAGTTGTGAGCGTCCGTTGCCAGCGTCGGAATGCAGCGAAGCGTACCGAAGGTATGCGGGAAGGGATGGCTTGGACGTCTCTTTTCTGAAGGACTACCCGGTAAACGACAGTGTGGCGGTGGATGTGACCCTGATCCGCGCCACCGACTCGGCATCGTGGTATAATCTGCTGGGCGATTTCCATGTGAGCCAGGAGTTGTTGGACTTGAGAGAAACGATACACTTTGTCCAGTTCAGGATTCCATACGTGAGACTGCGGGGGGATTTCCCCGAAACAAAGCTGACAAATGCCGACAGCGCCGATTTTGAACCCATGGTTGTTGTGGCCCGTTTCGACAGACATGAGATATGCATTTTCCAAGCAAACAACCAGTTGGAATATCATGGGGTAACGGACCGGATTTATAATGACATGATGAAGAATAACAAGCTAAGTAACACTTCGGGTAGTATTTGATGTGAAACAAAATAAATAAATTATCAACTAAAATAATGTATTATGAAAAAAATTATCAAGATTATTGCATTGGCTATAGTACTTGCTTTCACTGCTGAAGGGTGTACAAAGGAAGAAACAATTGAAAATGTCCGTTCTATGGCGGAGCAACAGACGGCCACATATATTGTGGACGGAAAACGACACTCAGCAAACCCGAGAAATGAGGATGAGTGGGCAGCGTTTTATGACCAGATGTTTGCCTTGGCAAAGGAAGGGCATGAGGTTCGGTTTTGGAGAAATGATGTAGTCCGTGTTTCTGTTGCCTCCAAGGAGCAGGTCACCCATTCCACCACAAACGAACAAGATGCCAAAGATTGGTGTGAACAAATGAACAAGGCTGGTTACGAAACCATTATTATTTATGATGAAAAAACGGGTATTTACCTTTGTATCGCAACCAAATAATTGTAACAACCAGCGGAAGGGATTACCCTGTCGCACTTAAACAATAAAACAATATGAAAAAGAGAAAACAAAGCCCCGCACAGGAAAGAGTTGCGCCGCTGTGCGGGGCAGGAAAATGAGGGTGCCTTCAGCGGCAGACGGTAAATAAACCGAACGTAAAAAAACAAAAAAATATTGATTAACAATGTAAAAACCAAAATACTATGAAAAAAATACTGATAATGATGTTGCTGGCAATACCATTTGCCATGACAGCACAACCGATTGGACCAATTGAATTAATGGCACAGGGTGTAGTCCATCAATTTCCAGAATACAAAGGGGATGAGGTGATAGTGCGTAAATTCAAATCAAACACTATACTAATCCATCACCGGGATATAACAGAGCACAACAAACACTACTATACATTGTTTCGCAGAAATACATCTTTCCCATCTATATCAACTGTTTCAGGGTTTCAGCACGCTATGTTCAACATAGGAGTCCCGACTGACTACAGCATACATGACATCTGCATTTATGACGATACAATCTATGCGTGCGGGGAGTTGTATTGGCCCTACGGAGAGCCGATATACGACCCTGTGTATGGAATGATTGTGCCTGTGAATATACCTCAAGGATTTCTGGCCAAAATCGGTATGAAGGACAGTGTGGGGTCGCAGTGGGAAATGAAATACAAGATATTCGATAAAGTGGAAAGGCTGAATAAACTCACGGTGTATCACCCTAATCCAGAACTCTCCGGTTTCCGCAAGATGATAGTGGCGACAGCGGAGCTGCCCTCCACATACAGTCAGACATCGTGTCTCATGGAGATAAAAGAGAAGCTTAATGGGGAATGGTTTTACAGCATCATCCACTCA